>NZ_CVTD020000011.1 GCF_002904165.1 Herbinix hemicellulosilytica
GCATTTTAACAGGTGAAAGGGTTAAGGTGTAAGGAATAAGGTTATTATGGTTAAGAAGTATTAGATAAGGTTAGAAGTATTGATTTTAAAGGGATTGAAGACTATATTGAAGATAATATTGATAAAGCAATGGAAAAGTGAAATGAACTCTTATCCCTTAACCCTTGAAACTTTACCCTGTTCATCTTGCACCTTACCCCATTTAGAACCGACTTTATTTTAAAAAATGTTACAAGAAATAAGGTAAAAGTGTTAATAAATGGAATGAAAATATGGAATTTTTGAACCGACTTTATTATATGGAAAGAATTAGGAAAATGGGCATAAGGC
The DNA here is from genome assembly GCF_002904165.1 of Herbinix hemicellulosilytica. Classification (GTDB taxonomy): domain Bacteria; phylum Bacillota; class Clostridia; order Lachnospirales; family Lachnospiraceae; genus Mobilitalea; species Mobilitalea hemicellulosilytica. The sequence goes on from NZ_CVTD020000011.1 coordinate 331, forward strand.
GAGAAGGAATAAGGGGTTGAGGGTGTGAGGGCTGGAGCGGAGTTTATTTTAAATATACAGTAGTTGTATAATTTAAATAAAGTTGACTCCATTAAAATAAAGTTCGCTCCATAAAAATAAAGTTCATTCCATAATCCCGTAGTAAATGCAGGATAACCCCTGTTTTGCTGCGGGGTTTGCTTTTTTTACAGGGGAAAGGGCTAAGGTATAAGGACTAAGTTATTAGATTTTTCATTAGAATTTTGATTAGAATTATTTGTTGGTTACAGCCTTAAAACTATTGATTTTAAAGGGATTGAGAGAAGTATTGACTACTGTATTGAAGATAATATTGATATAGCAACTGAAAGGGTGAAATAAAACCTTAACCCTTAACCCATGAAACTTATTCCTATTTTCCTTTCAACATATCCCTATTTGGAACCGACTTTATTTTAAAAATTACTACAAGAATTAAGGAATAAATGTTATTAAATGGAATGAAAATATGGAATTTTTGAACCGACTTTATTATATGGAAAGAATTAGGAAAATGGGCATAAGGCGAGAAGGGATAAGGGTTTGAGGGAAAGTCGTTTGGAGCGGAGTTTATTTTAAATATACAGTAGTGTATAATACAAATAAAGTTGACTCCATGATAATAAAGTTCGCTCTACAAAAATAAGTTCATTCCAAAATCCCGCAGCAGATGAAAGAGAAATCTTCATTTGCTGCGTGGTTTGTTTTTGCAAGGAAAAGGGACTGAAAGGGTTAAGGTATAAGGAATAAGACTGAAAGTATTGATTTTAAAGGGATTGAGAGTTAGTGCTGACAATAATTGTGTGTTAAGATTAGACATAAGGGGACCTTCTTTCTTATGTGGTATTTATTGTGGGCACTTTAAATTCTACGAGAAGTTGGTTCCCTTTTCTAGTATTAACTAAAAAATTATTTTGAAATGGATACAGAGAAAATTGATGTAAGCAAGGTTTCTGCTAAAGAAGCAGCAAAAATAATATTTGGGTACATTAAGAAATTTTAATATCATGCAACAGATATAAAATTTTTTCATTATCTGAGAGATTTTAAGCCTAGCTTTATATTATTAAACTATAATAAATAATTATTTATACGTTTTTTTAAATGTGATATAATTACTTGAGTTTAAATTTTATGGAATATATAATTATAGCTTATGCTGTATAAGGTATTGGCTTATGCATGCATATATTTTGACATGAAGGGTAATTGTTATTTGTTAAATGTAAAGGGGTGACCGGTTACGAAAAAAATATCATTATTATTGGGTGTCATTTTGTTAATGTCGCTATTTTCTTCATGTTCCAATAAAGAGTATGAAAATTTCCAGGAACTTAATAGCGGGTCAAAGTTGCAGAGGGGTAACATAATTTATACTTTTTACAGTGCGCTGCCTAAGGATTCTCTAAGAGGTAAACAAATAGGAATAATTGATGGCGATAAAAAACATAAAGTGTTTGAAGTAAAAGGCTTTTCGTCCGATGAATGGATTATAGAATATTATGATGTAATTATGTCAGTTTATAATTTATACAAAGCAGATACCGTAACCGAAATACCGGACGAATTGAAACAATGAATGTAAAGTTTCAATTATATTATTTACAATACTTATTATCAACCATTGGAATCAATACGGATTTATTATAAATATGATAGTGTATTATATTTAAACCGGCATAAAAATTAGCTATTAAATATCGTAAATCAATATTAGCCATTATATAGGAGGTAGATAAAATATGCCTTTTATCAGTACAAAAACAAATGTAAAATTAACAGATGAAAAATATGATTCTATTAAGAAAAAGCTCGGTAAGGCAATAGAGCTGATACCGGGTAAAAGCGAAAACTGGATTATGCTTTCATTTGAAGATGGCAGCAAAATGTATTTTAAGGGTAAAGATGATAGACCTTTAGCTTTTGTGGAAGTAAAGCTTTTTGGCAAAGCATCAAGAGATGCCTACAATAACCTGACAATAGAAATTACCAATATATTGAATGATGAACTTAACATACCGCCGGACTGCATCTATGTAAAATATGAAGAAGTTTCAAATTGGGGCTGGAACGGCAGCAATTTCTGATATAGTAAAAGCAAAACGAAAATTTATTTGGTCACTGGTGAGATTGTTTAAGATACTGCATAGAATGAAAAAGTCAAAGAAGTTTATGAAATGATATGTCAAATTTCATAAAAATTTTAAAAGAAAGATAACAGTCATTATAGTAAAACAGTGATTATAAATATGTCAGGAATACTCCTAAACCAGGAGTTTCCTGACATATGTTTATATCTTACAAGGGGGATCAATATTTTTTATTTATCATTACTGAAAATATTTATACACAGTTAAATAGTTTTACTCATTGGTTACGGCAGCTTCATTTATTATTGCCTGAAGCTCGGCAAGCTGTTGTTTAAGAACTAAATTTTCTTTTGTTAAATCTTCGTTTTGAATTTTCAGTTCATTGTTTTCTGTTTTAAGTTTTAAAAGTTCTTTTTCATAGGTCTTAAGATTTTCTTCCAGCAAAATAGATTTGGCACTGTCAATGTTATTTTTAATCTGTATTTTTAATCTTGCTATCTCTGCATGAAGGCTTTCATTCTCATCTTTCAGTGAGCCTATTATTTTATCAACTTCAGTTATTTTATAACCAAGCAAAACCCTTTTCATATTATCATTCCCCTATATGTAAATTTATACAATAATAATATGATATAACGATATGAGTGTCAATATTTAACAATTGCAAGATGATTTTACTGTATATTTTGTAACTGGGAAATTATTGAAATAAATAACATATTGTACTATAATATAAAAAAGAAACGGCGGACAGGAGGGATGGGTGTATGAACACCATCCTTATTATAGGAAATTATAATACTTTTACTAATTTATTGTATAAAAAATTCCATACGGAAAAATGGCGCATATATACACTGGTTAACAATAAGAAACTAATTAAGCCCATACAGGTATTTGAACAATATGTATTTGATTATAAAAGCGATACGGTTAAAGAGGTTATAGAAAGCTGTCGGCCTGATGTTATTCTTTTTACCGGTGCTTACGATTCATCTTACAATTGGAATTTAAAAAACGTAAACGACACGGCATTAAGTTTTATTGCAGATTTAAGCAATGTTCTTGTTTCTGCGGCTGCTTTAGGAATAAAGCATTTTGTTTACCTATCCTCTGAAGCGGTTTTTGAAGACGATTATTTAATTGACATTAAAGAAGATATGCCTGCAACTCCCAAAGGCTATAAAGGTATGGCAATCGCCCTGGGAGAAAACATTACTTTATACTTCGGACAAGCCTCTCAGACAGAGACAACTGTGGCACGGCTGGCATATATGTATAAAATTCCTTCCAACAGGGAAGAATGCAGCGACCCCATATCAAAAATGTGTCTGGAAGCTCTGATAAAAGGCCGTTTGCAGGTAAATGCCAAGAAGGAATTTTCATGCCTTTATGTAAAGGACGCTGTCGAAGCCTTATACTTGCTTATAAATGCTGAGGTAAGAAAACATAACCTATATCATATATCTTCACGGGAAGAAATAACGGAAGACAAAATAGCAGGTTTAATTAAGGAAAACTATCCTCATCCGGTTGATATTGTTGATAAAACAATTGGCTTAAAAAAACGGAATTATCTTTCGGATGAAAGGTTTCATACAGAATTTTCATTTGAGGCAAGAAACAGCTTTACCGAAACTGTACCAAAGATTATTACTTATATAGATAAACATAAGAAACACTTTTTATATAAAGATGAAATTTATCAGAAAGAACAGGACAAGAATAGTCTGACCCGGCTCTTTAGAAAGGCAGTTCCTTTTATTGAATGTTTCGTAATTTTTATTCCGGTATTTTTATTAAGCAATGTTATAATCGGAAACCGTAATTTTTCAAGCATTAACTTTTATTTGCTGTATGTACTGCTGTTTGCCGTTGTATACGGTTCGCAGCAGGCTATATTTGCATCTTTGCTAAGTGTTATCGGTCAGGTTTTAAATAGGTTTTTAAACCCGGAAAGTGCTTTTCTTTATACAGATACGGATTTATATATCCAGATTGTTCAGATTTTTATAGTAGGCTTGACGGTTGGCTATTTAAAAGACCGGTACGGTGATCTTAATAAAAAACTTAATGATGAAATAGATTTCCTTAAAGAAAAACTAAATGATATTAAAATTATCAATTCAAGCAATAAAAAAATAAAAGATTATTATACCGACAAGTTAATTGGCAGCAAAGAAAGTATCGGAAGAATATATGACATAACGTCAAAAATACATAAAGCTGAAAAAGGTGAGATTTTATTTGCTGCTCTTGATATTTTGAAAGAGATTATGGAAACAGAAGAAGTTTCTATTTACTTGGTAACAAATAAAGATTATTGCCGCCTGGCATCATCTTCAGGGGCAAAAGCATGCTCTCTTGGAAAATCAATACGTATAAAAGATTATCCCATGATTTTTGATATTTTGAAGATGAGGCAGGTATATATAAACAGGACCCTGGACAGTAACCTGCCAATGATGGCCAGTGCTTTGTTTGATGATAAGCAAAATATGAGAATAGTTATATTCTTATGGGATCTGCCTTATGAGAGGATGACCTTATACAATGCAAATTTGCTGACAGTAGTCGGTGCTTTGGTTTATTCAGCTTTCGTCCAGGGAGCCAATTATATGGATGCTTTGGCATACAAAAGGTTTATGCCCGGCACTACTATTTTACGTGAAGATGCTTTCAATGAAATGGTTGACGTATATAAGAGGGCTAAAGAAAAGGGCTATACGGAATCATGCATATTATATATTCAAAAAGAAGATTTGACTTTAAAAGAAGTTAATGAAAAAATTCGGCCGATGCTTCGTGAAACAGACTATATAGGCTTAAGGGCGGACGGAAATTTGGCAGTGCTTCTTACCAATACCGGTGAAAATGAGTCGGTATATGTAAGAGAGCGTTTACATAAAGCCAATATAAAGACTTACTTAAGTTACAATATCTGACTTAAGTTATAATATCTGACTTAGTTACAATATCTGACTTGAGTAAAAATTATAAAATTTAAGTCATTATCCTTATGTAAATTTACAATTTATAAAAAATGTTTATAAATGTAAATTATTTATATGAAATAAAGAAAAAAATTTTTATTCTAAATCTATTTAGGGGAATTTTGAAGTGATAATTTAGATTTTTTATAAAAACTTAAAAAGTACTTAAATTAGAGGGAAATAAAATGGATACACAAGGGTTTTGGCCTATTTTAATAATATTGATTTTAAATACTTTACTTGCATTTACTTTATTGGTGCTGTCAAATTTCTATGACAGAAAACGCAAGGAAATGATGATGCTGTCCTGGTTTATTATTATCGTTCCTTTGGCGGGAATTATATATTTAACTACCGGAGTTCTTATAAACTATCTTCTTCGCAAAAGAAATGTAGATATGAGTGATGTCAGTTTCAGCCAGGAAAGGGAAAAGCTGATACTGCCTCCGAATCATGAAGCTGAAATGAATTATGTTCCGATACATGATGCTATTGCCGTTTCAGATCCGGCAAGCTTAAGGAAGCTCCTTTTGGATACCATGCTAAGCAATGCCAAAAGAAAGCTGTCAAGTGTGGCGATAGCAATGAACAGCACAGATACAGAATCTTCCCATTACGCAGCAACCATGATTATGGATGCTTTGGCCGAACTTCGCCCCGCAGCCCAGGATATGGTTGAAAGAATGAGAAGGTTTCCGGAAGATGTGGAATTAAATCTTCTTACTTTTGACTTTATATACGAATTTATAGGCTTAAATATTATGTCAGCTATTGAACAGGAAGCATACATATACACCTTGGATGAGGTGGCTGAAAATCTTTTTAATTATAATCTTTGGTATATGACAGCAACTCATTATTTAAAGATGACAGACTTATTTATATCATTAAAGGACTTCAAAATGGCGGATAAATGGTGCAAAAGGGCAGAAAAATACCGGCCTGATATGTTGGACACATATAAGGCTAAGCTCCATCTTTTATTTAGCCGGCAAAATTATAAGGAGTTTCTTAACTGTTTAAATTTATTAAAACAATCAGATATTTTAGTTGATGATGAGATTATGGACTTGTTCAGAGTATATACATGCTGATTTTTTAATAAAGGACGAGATTTAAAATGATATCACGAAGAAATTATTTGGCAATTGTTATGTTAATTATAACAATTTTTATAATGTGTATGATTGTTGGAAGGTCAAATGATTTTATCATAAATAATTTTATAAAGATTAAGGCTTCGGATAAGTTTAACCTCGACAACAGTGCATTATTGACAGCTAAAAAGCTGAATATTGAAAATATTATAAATGATAATGTTAACATTCTAATGAAAAATAAAAAACGAGCAGCCATAATATCCGAAAACGAAAGAGATACTCTGACAGGTTTAATTACAGAATGGTGTGTTTATAACAAATATTTATATAAAATATATACAAATCTGCCTGCAAAAGATGAAATTGACGATTATAGCCTGATTATCTTCGGGGATTTTGATTTTACCAAAAGCGACAAAAAAATTTTATATGAGTTTGCCGATTTGGGAAAGTCCATGATAGTTACCAAGCTTCCGGATTATCAAGCTATAAGACTTGACAAAGATCTTGCAGGCTTTTTTGGTATTGATAAGGTTCTTGCAAATGAGGTAAAGGCAGACGGGATTAAGATATTTTCTCAATTTATGATAAACGGAGAAAGAATATATGAAAAAGGAGACTATTTTGGAAGCGAAGACGATACAAGGATTTATGTGCCTCATTTTAAATTGTCTCCGGGTTATGAAGTATATGCGGTAGGCCTTATTGATGATTATGATGAACTGGGAATGGACCATATTGATTTGCCACCGCTTTTATGGAGAACTAAAACAAGAAATTCATTTGTGTTTGTGGTAGGAAGCGATGTTTTCAGAAGAACGCCGCTAATTGGGATACTGACGGGGTTTATGGCTAATGAAAGCGATGTTTACTTATACCCGGTTATTAATGCACAGACCATATCCCTGGTAGATTTTCCGTATCTTTCCGATGAAAACAATAAGACTTTAATGTCACTTTATACAAGAAGTTCAAAAGATTTGGCCAGGGATATTTTATGGCCAAACATAGTACAGATATTGAAAAATTACGGAGGTTCATATAATTTTTTCGCCGCATCCCAGCTTGATTATTTGGACATTGTGGAACCTAAAACCGAAAACTTAAAATTTTACATAAAAGAAATTCAGAAGCTTGCGGGAAATTTAGGATTATCCTTAAGCCAGGTATCAGATTTGGATATAAAAGATGTCTTGGATATAAATCTTTCATATTACAGTCAAAATCTGACTGACAAAAAGTTTACTTCATTATATTTGGGCTCTTTTAATGAAAATGATTTTTTGAGCAATTCTGATCATGAATTGCTTAAAGATATCACTTTGGTTATGTCCGATTACAATGAAGGTGACAGGCTTTTGGATTTAATTAATGAAGATGTACTGTCAGTAAAATTTAATTTATACGGTTATCGGCATGAAACTATGGATGATATTTTGATGATTTTCATAGAAAATGCTTTGGGCTTATGCAATATGAAAGTGGATATAGGCCGAGTTATTTTCCCTAATGATAAGTTTGACGAATGGAATAATTTAAGCCTTATATGGTCCAAAGGGGATACTTACTTTAATGAATTTTCCGTATTTGACATGGTATCCGTGTCCGAAATGGAAAAGAGGATAAGACGTTTTCTGGCTTTGGATTATACCTATGAATACGATAACAATAAAATTGATGTAAATATCAGTAATTTTGATAAAGAAGCATACTTTATACTTTCTGTGTATGATAAGAATATTGATTCGGTAGAAAACGGCACCTTTAAAAAAATCAGAGAAAATAAATATTTAATAAAGGCTACGGATGATAATTTGCATATAAAGCTTAAAGAAGAAAAAATTCTTGGTAAGCCGAAGAATAACAGAAGTATACATCATGATCCGTACGCCGGGGAGGAGCAACCGTGAAGATTTGTATAATTGCAGAAGGCTGCTACCCTTATGTAATAGGCGGGGTATCCGGCTGGGTACATAACATGATTAACCTGTTTCCCGACATTGAATTTTACCTGGTAACAATCGTTGCCGACAGAAGTTTCAGAGGGAAGTTCACATATAAGCTACCTAAAAATCTTACAAAAGTTTTTGAGATTTATCTTCAGGATGTGGAATGGACCGGAAATTCAAAGGCAAAAAAGAACAGGGTAAATTTAAGTAAAAGGGAAACTTTGGCTTTAAGAAGCTTAATAATCGGTGAAGACGTAGACTGGGTAACGGTCTTTCGTATGTTTAACCGGCAGGACATATCCGTCAATAATTTGCTTATGAGCCCTCAGTTTTTGGAAATTACAAAGGAATTTTATAATATGAAATATGTGGATATTACTTTTTCGGATTTTTTGTGGACCTTAAGATCTATTTATCTTCCTTTATTTTTGGTGTTAAAAGCGGTCCCCCCTAAAGCAGACATATACCACAGCGTATCAACCGGTTATGCAGGAATAGTAGGATGTAAAGCTTTATCGCTTTATCCGGATGCCAGGCTTTTAATCAGCGAACACGGTATATACACAAGAGAACGGGAGGAAGAAATCATAAAGGCCAAATGGGTCCAAAATATTTATAAAAATATATGGATAGAACAGTTTAGAAAGCTGTCTAAGGGTGCTTATTATTTTGCTGATCTGGTAACATCCCTTTTTGAGGAAGCAAGATCCCTGCAAATTGATTTGGGCTGCCCCATAAGTAAAACAGTTATCACTCCCAACGGTATAGATGCCGAGGCATTTAAGAATATTCCCGTAAAAGATCCCGATGATCCTTATATAAATATTGGGGCTATAATACGGGTAACACCTATAAAAGACGTAAAGACCATGATAAATGCATTTTATTTTGCCTATAAGAAGCAGCCAAGACTTAAGCTGTGGATTATGGGGCCATTGGATGAAAATCCGGAATATGTAGAAGAATGTTTTGAACTGGTAAGGATGTTGAAGGCTGACAATATTGTTTTTACCGGAAAAATCCACACTCAGGATTATATAGGGAAAATGGATTTTATGATTCTTACCAGTATAAGTGAAGGCCAGCCTTTATCGATCCTTGAAGGTTTTGCAGCCAAAAAACCGTGTATAACAACTAATGTAGGAAACTGCTACGGCCTTATCTACGGTGAAAATGACAATTTTGGCGATGCGGGAATTGTTGTACCCGTAATGAATATATCGGAAATATCGGAAGCAATTCTAAAACTTGCAAATAACCCCGATCTGGTTAAAAAAATGGGAGAAAACGGTTATAAGAGGCTTATGTATCGTTACAGAAATGAACATATGGAAGAAACTTACCGAAGAATTTACAAGACTTTGGCGAATATGAGCAATGTAGAGTTTCCGGAGGAAAAATCCGTATCATAACTATTATACCTAAAAGGTGATAAATATGGCCGGTATAGGCGTACAGCTAAACAGAATATTCAATAAAAATACCGTTACAACATCAATATACGGAATAGGGTTTAGTTTTACTTACACAATCGCACCCATGCTTTCTATAATCGGCTGCTTGCTTGCCATGTACAAGGTATTGGGATTTGACTCAGTCGGTTTTGCAGAAAGAGAGTTGTTTTCCTGCAGTGTGCTTTATATATTTATTTTTTCTATGCTGACTTCGTCACCATTTAACTCGGTATTATCAAAATATCAGACAGATAAAATTTATGAGCAGAAATATGAGGATATCAGGCCCTGTATTATTGTGGGAACAATTACAAACCTGACTTTTTCATCATTGATTGCAATTCCATTTTGTATTAGGGCCGTTCTTAAAGGAATACCGATTTACTATATGTTTACGGTCTATATGGGATATTTGGGTTTTTGCCTGACCCTTTCAACTATGGTTTATAATTCAATACTTAAACAGTATAAAAAAATGTGCGCATATTTTGTTATATCTATGGGATTGACATTTGTACTGTCTTTAATATTCAAACATATTTTCAACTTCAGTATTACCTACAGTATGCTGCTTGCTTTAACCGTCGGATTTTTGCTGATAGCTTCCCTGGAACTAGCCAATGTACTTAGGTTTTTTACTACAAACAGTAATAATTACAGGGATATTTTGCATTATTACCGCATATACTGGAAACTTATTGCGGCAAATTTCTTATATACTTTAGGTTTGTTTTCCCATAACTTTGTATTTTGGATGCAGCCGTGGAGGCTTGTGGTTTTTGATACATATGTGTGCAATCAACCTTATGATATGGCTTCTTTCCTGGCCATGTTTACGAATATATCGGCAGGAGTTTTCTTTATATCAAGAGTGGAAATGCATTTTCATGAAAAATACAAAAATTATATGGAGGCTATCATCGGAGGAAAACTGGACACCATTGAAAAGACTAAAAAGAGAATGTTTCAGGTACTTTCCTCGCAGTTGATAACCCTGGCTCATTTTCAGTTTATTATAACAGTTATAATTTATTTAATTGCCGTTACTGTGCTTCCGACAATAGGCTTTTCAGGTCTGGTTATGGAGATTTATCCGCTTCTTACGGTGGGCTATTATATAACATTTATTATGTATTCCGAGCTTTTGTTCCTGTATTATTTTAACGACCTTACAGGCGGAATGATAAACGGCCTGTTATTTACCGTATTTTCCGTAATAGGGTCCTTATTTTCCGCCAATTTTAACCCTTTGTGGTATGGAGCAGGTTTTACGGTGGCGGGATTTATATCTTTTACATATTCCTATTTCAGGCTCAGGTGGATTGAAAAAAATATCGATATCCATGTCTTTTGCAGGGGTACGATTGTAGAAAGAGTAAATCAAAAGATGCCAAGACAGGATGTTTACAATATATATGACACCGGTAAAATCGACACTAGGGCAGGGTGACAATTATTAATTTTAATTTTAAAGGAGGAGAATATGTCTATATCATTAAGATTACTTGTTTGTCTGGCCGGAATAATATTTATTTATATGGCCAGGAAGGCAAATATAGCCAGAAAAATGACAGAAAAGCAAAGTCTGTTCTGGATTATCGGCGGAATGATTATCTTCACTTTCGGGTTAATACCAAAATTGGTATATTTTGTTTCAGACATTTTTTCCGTAGAATATCCGCCGTCAATAATATTTGCCATATCAATTATACTTGTTTTCTTTGGGATATTTAACTGCTACAAAACCAATGCCGAGCTAACCGTCCGGGTACAGGAACTTGCCATGCAAATTTCTTTGCTGAATGATGAAAACCAGCAGCTTAAAGGGATTTTAAATGACATGAAACAAAATGAAACAGCCAAAAATTCGGAGAATTTAATTGCATGAAAAAACTGCTGTTTGTCATAAATACTATGGGCCGGGCCGGGGCTGAAAAAGCATTGGTTGAATTGCTAAGAAAGTTAAGTTCCATGGAAAAATACGAGTTATTTCTATATTCTATAATTCCATGCGGTGAGTTATTTAAGTCAGTTCCGGAAAAGGTACAAATACTAAATAAACGTACATATGAATGTTCTGTAACTTCAGTCCGGGGTCGCCTGATTATAATTTGCAAAATTGTACAGGCCTTTTTCTATAAGCTGACAGGTTTCAGGCAGATAAGATATTTGCTTGGAAACATTAAAGAACAAAAAGCTTCGGGAAGAAAACTTCAGTATGATAAGCTTTTTTGGAGATTGTTAGCCGAAGGAAGGGCAGGACTTTCAGATACTTATGATCTGGCGGTGGCTTATATTGAAGGGGCTTCCACCTATTTTCTGGCTGACAAGGTTAAGGCAGGCAAGAAAGCTGCATTTGTACATATAGATTATGAACGGGCTGGATATACACCTTTTATGGACCGGGACTGTTACGGGAAAATGGACAGGATTTATGTGGTATCCAAAGGAGTAGAAGAGAAGTTTTGTAATACATATCCCGAATACAGAAAGAAAGTAAGGCTGTTCAGAAATCTGCTTAATAAGGATGAAATAATAGAAATGGCCAATATCGGAACAGGCTTTACCGATGATTTTGACGGGATACGGCTGGTGACGGTAGGACGATTACATTATCAGAAAGGTTATGATGTTGCCGTTGAGGCTCTGGCAAAAATTACAAAAGACGGTTACAATGTCCGCTGGTATGTTATCGGAGAAGGGCCGGAAAGGGCAAGACTCGAAAAACTTATAAAAAAGTATGGCTTAGAAAGCTCATTTATCCTTATGGGCAGAAAGGACAATCCATACCCCTATGTCAAACAGGCTGACATATATGTCCATGCTAGCAGATACGAAGGGAAAAGCATAGCAATTGAAGAAGCACAAATTTTGGGAAAAGCCATAGTGGCCTCCGACTGTACCGGAAACAGCGAGCAAATCGTTTCAGGCCATGATGGCGTTTTATTCCCTCTTAATGCGGAAAACATTGCAAATGAAATAAAATGGCTTATAGATAATCCGGCAATTCGGGCCAAATACGAAAAAAATACCAAGGGGAAAAAACTTGAATATCCTGAAGATATCGATGACATGCTGGCACTGATAAATACTTGATACGGAGTTGATGTTATATGAATGAAGTATTAATCATTATCCCGGCATTTAATGAAGAAAAGAACATAGTTAAGTTGTTTGAAAAATTGTGTGTACCTAAAATCAGAAGCTTTGCGGATATATTGGTTATAAACGACGGGTCAAGCGACAGTACGGAAAACATAGCAAGATCTTATGATGTTTCGATTATAACTCATGTTTTTAATCTTGGTTACGGATCTGCCCTGCAGGTCGGCTATAAGTATGCAGTAAGGAACAATTACAATTATGTAATACAACTGGATGCCGACGGACAGCACAGTGTCGATAATATAGCTCATATATACAAATGCCTTACTAGCAAGGATGAAAACGGAAATACACCGGATATAGTTATCGGATCAAGATTTTTAAAAGGAAGCAAAGCCTATAAAATATCTCCGATAAAAAGGGTTTCCATAGCATATTTTTCCTGGCTTATAAAACTGATAACAGGCGAGGTTATTACCGATCCTACTTCGGGACTGCAGGGCTTAAGCCGAAGAGCTTTTAAATATTATTCTGAATTTGGTAATTTTGATTACTTTTATCCTGATGCCAATATGATTATCCAGATGATTCTTTTAGGTTTCCGCGTAAAAGAAACTACTTCAATAATGTATGAAAGAAAAAACGGTGTAAGTATGCATAAGGGAATCTTAAAGCAGCTTTCATATATGATGATTATGCCCCTTAGTATATGGACTATTGTTGTTAGGGTTAAAAAGAAAATGCAAAAATCAATTTAACGGAAGGTACATACGATATGTTTCTAAAAGGTCGGGATAAGATAATCAAATGGGATTCTTTTTCGTCAACTGAAATAGACAAAGCAATATCAAATCCGTATTGCGGATTTTACTTAATATATAGGTTTTATGCGAATCCGCATAAAAACATTGAAGAAAACATAATATTGGAAGATACGGTTATTATTTCAAATCATCAGATTTGCCTTATAGAAATTAATCTGATTGATTATAATGACAGGTCTTTATCTGTTGACGCCCTAAAAAATATAGAAAACATATTTCAATATTTTATAATTCATAAAAAGCAGCTGATAGTAAGGTTTGTATATGACTGGGAAGGAAAAGGTGTATTAAGTGAACCGAAAGATATCGGCATTATATTAAATCATATGGAACAGCTTTCAGGAATCTTAAAAGACCTGGAAAGGCATATTTATATTATTCAGGGCTTGTTTATCGGCAGCTGGGGAGAAATGCACAATTCAAGATACTTAAGCGAGCGCCATATAATTACATTGGCAAAAAAATTATATGACTGCTCGGGCAAAAGCACCCAGATTGCTTTAAGATGCCCCAGTTTCTGGAGAATGATTGCCCGGTCATATCAGCCTCTTGATGAGAAAGCGGCTTATTCGGAAACTTTTAAAGCCAGATTTTCATTGTTTAATGACGGTATGCTGGCTTCCGATACCGATTACGGAACATACGGCAATATATATTCAAAAGAAGCAAAAAATTACAGTGATAAGTGGATCAGGAAGGATGAAATCGATTTTCAGAATAAATTATGCAGGTTTGTTTCAAACGGCGGTGAGGTAATCAATAACTGCAGTTATAATGATGCGGAAAATGCGATTGAAGATTTAAGAAAAATGAAAGTATCCTACCTGCATTGCGCCTATGATATGCAGGTACTTAATAAGTGGAAGCAAACCAAATCGGGATTAAAAGCCCCTCTGTGGAAGAATAAATCCGCCTATGACTACATATGGGCTCATCTCGGTTACCGTTTTTTAATAAAAGATATAAAAGTTTCTGCAGGTCATGACAGAAATATTAAAGTAGCAATAAAAATATGCAATACCGGTTTTGCACCCTGTTATCATAAATTTGACGTTAAGATTTCTTTAGCCGGTGTAGGAAGCAACGAAATTTATGAATGTAAACCGGATACGGATACCCGTTTTTGGTTTCCCGATGAAATTGTCACATTGGAATCGATCATACCCGGAGAAAAATTAAAAGGAGACAAATATATACTGTGTTTTTCCATATATGATAGTCGTACAGGGCAATATATAAAAATTGCCAACAAATATAAAACAGAAGACCATAAAGGTTATTACCGGCTGGGTTACATAAAAATCAAAGCATAAATAATCGCATAATATATCGGTAGAAATGGCTTTAATGCTATAGTTGAATCAATTGATATGTAAATTTTATGATAAGCAAGGGAAGGCATATGTCAGAACCGTTATTGAATGTTGTGATAATAGCAAAAAAGAATACATCTCTTAGATTTAAAAATACGTTGGAGAGTATCATAAATCAGGAATATAAACCGGTTAATGTTATTGTTGTAGATACAAATGAACAGGACAGTGATTACAGTCTGGGGCTGCAGGAAGATTTGTCCGCATATAAAAATATAGAATATTTAAAAGTGGATTCTTCGGTATCAACTGCCAAAATCCGAAATATTATGCTTAAGCGCCTGGAAGGGGATTATATTGCCTTTTTAACCGGCAACGACACCTGGGATATACGGACAGCCCAGGCTGTTATTAAAGAATTTGAAGAAAATCCTGATATAAATGCAGTATGTATAAACGGCAAATTAACAGATGAAAGACAGGCAGATATCAGTGAAGAACCTCTGATAGAATCTTTAGTATATGACCGTACAAAATGGGTATTTTATAATCCGGCTAAAATATCTTCCCAGGTAATTTACAGAACAGCAGGAATTCTGGAAGCCGGTGGTTTTGATGAAGGATTTGACTTACTGTGCGATGCAGATATGCTGCTTCGATTAAGCAAAAATAACACAGTACTTATAAAAGCCGATTTTATGTGTGAGTGCCGTATTGGCGACAGTTATGCGGATTATGACCTGAAACTTTTTTATGAGTTAAAGAAAATCAGAATTAAATATATAGATTTGTATGTGCATGATAGGATACTGACTCAGAAGTTTTATGAGAAAATGACAGAACTGGCAGGGAAAAACTATTTGTGGCTTGATTTTGCTTTATTTAATGCTCTGTGCTTTGTTAATGCGCCTTATAAAACATTTTGCAAGACTCTTTCTAAGATCGGCAGATTTTTACGTTTTGTGGTTTTGTGGATACGCAGGGAAATTTCAATAGTAAAAGAAAGAATAAGCATTAGATACAGAATAATAAATCATAAAACATTGAATAAAAAGATACATACTTCAGATATATCCGGAATGATAGGCGATAAAAATGATATATCTTTTATATCGGCAAGAGATTACAACGAACGAAGCTCATTTGATTATGCTTTCAATAAGAAAATAAGAAAGGTTATAATTCCTGAGCATGTAAAAACTATCAAAAAAGGCATGTTCTATGGATGCGAAAATTTGGTTTCGGTAGAAATACCTGCGTCAGTTACCAGGATTGAAGATCATGCCTTTCATAACTGCATTAATCTTCGCTATGTTAAATTCGGAGATAACAGCAGGTTAAGCAAAATCGGAAATTACGCATTTGCAGGATGTAGCTCTCTGGAAGAAATCAATATTGCTCCGGTTACAGAGATTGGCTCCTTTGCTTTTGCCAGATGCTGTTCATTAAAAACATTAAGCTTTGCAAAAAGCCGTTACTTTTCGTCAGGTATTGAAAAACTGTCCCGGTACGTCTTTGCCGGATGCACTAATTTATCTTCCGTGGAGTTTGAAAATAACAGTTTACTTGAAGTTATTGAGGATAAAGCATTTTTTGGATGCAGTAGCCTTAAGAAAATTCTTATAACCGGCAGAGTAAAAAAAATAGGAAATTATGCTTTTGCATATTGCTCTGAGCTTGAATCGGTTGCAATTCTTAATATAGATACAATAGAAACCATCGGAAAAGGGGCTTTTATGCACTGTAAAAAACTGCCTTACTTTCAGTTTCCCAGCGGCATAAAAAGAATACGACACAGGACTTTTTATGGGTGTTTGAGATTAAAATCAGTAAAAATACCAAAGAAAATACTTTCAATAAATTATCAGGCTTTCGGCAAATGTCCCATGCTGAAAAGTGCGGTTATTCTATCCGGAGATGTTATGATATCGGCTAAAGCATTTGAAAAGCATACAAAGATTCAAATAAAAGATAGTCTTAATACGAATCAG
This sequence comes from Herbinix hemicellulosilytica, assembly GCF_002904165.1. GTDB lineage: Bacteria > Bacillota > Clostridia > Lachnospirales > Lachnospiraceae > Mobilitalea > Mobilitalea hemicellulosilytica. The sequence goes on from NZ_CVTD020000011.1 coordinate 17,168, forward strand.
ATATATAGAGCTTGAAATCAGGGTGATTAAAATTAGTAGATGATAATTAAGAAATCATTAAGTAAAACATAATGAAAATTAATTTATAGTAATCAAATATGATAAGTAAAACTTAAGGGAAATAATTATTGGCATAAAATAAAATAATGGGCAGATTTCAAATAAAATGCAAAAAAGAACAGGATAGATAAAAATGAACAAAGATGAAAGAATGAATTATTTATACAGTGTAATTTACAGGATGTCAATCTGTGTACTTCCGCTTGTTGTGACGTCTTATATTGCCAGGGTACTTGGAGCGGAAAACACAGGATTATATGCATTTTCCAGTACAGTTGCCTGTTATTTTATAATGTTCGGTAAGTTGGGTCTTGATAACTATGGCAGCAGAACCATAGCTTCCTGCAAAGATGATGCCCAAAATTTGAGTCTTGCCTTTTTTGGCATCTTCGTAATGCAGATGATTACTTCAATATTATCGATTTCAGTATATATTTTGCTTACGGTAACGGTATTTAAGAACAATCAGATTATTTATTGGCTGCAATTAATATATGTCGGTGCAATCCTGTTTGACTACAGTTGGTTTTTTTACGGTCTGGAGAAGTTTAAGATTACGACAATACGAAGCCTTATTTCAAGACTGCTGATAATAATCGGTGTGTTTGCTTTTGTAAAGTCAAAAGACGACCTGCCTGTATATACAGGCATAATGGCTGCTTGTTTTTTGCTGGAGCAGTTGTTTCTTCTGCCTTTTTTAATTGGTAAGGTTGACAGGGTAAGATTAAGAAAAGAAGATATTATATGCCATATAGCTCCAAATTTGAAACTGTTTGTCCCTTTGCTTGCATTAAGCATATATAATTGGATGGATAAAATTATGCTTGGAGCCATGCTAAAAAGCACGGCAGTTGTTGCCTTTTATACATATGCGGAAAATATAATCAATCTTCCGAAAGGGATACTTACGGCGTTGGATACAGTTATGCTTCCCAGAATATCCAGTCTGGCTGCTAAAAGTCATAAGGAAGAAGGTATACGGAAAATGTTAAACTCAGTCAGGGTAAACAGTTTTATAGCCTGTGCCCTTGCTTTTGGAATAGCAGGCCTTGCACCGAATTTTATACCCTGGTTTTTGGGACAAGAATATAGGCCTTCAATAATTTTAACCATGCAGCTATCGGCAGCCATAATACCGATGAGTATAACAAACGTAATACAGACTCAATACCTGATACCATTTAAAAAAGAAAAGACATATATAAAATCGGTATCCCTGGGAGCCTTAATTAATTTTATCCTTAATGCGGTATTAATTCCCCTGTATGGGGCTGCCGGTGCGGTTATAGGAACCTTGGCGGCAGAAACTGCCGTATGCATATATCTGTTTACACGCATAAAAAATATTATGGGATTTAAAGAGCTTTTTTCTGCTCTTTGCCCATATTTACTGTGTGGAGTGCTGGAATTTATTGTGGTATATATACTCCTAAACTTAAAAATCCCTGCTTTTTTGCTTCTTATTATTCAGGTTATCGCAGGAGGCTGCATATATGTTTCAAGTAACTTAATTTTCGCCATATATATAAAAAAAGAATACCGTAATCTGAAAGAAATTATTGATAGAATATAAATATAATTTTTTGTTAGCTTCATGAAAAATAAATGTTTAAATTAATGTATTAATTTTTGAAATACCGGATAATACAAAAACATGCCATATTCACAGGAACAATTAAAGAGGAGAGAAAAAAATGATTGTAGATACCGGAGCATATGTATTATCGATGATATCGGTATTAATAGGCTGCCTTTTCCGTGATTTTTTTATTCCGCTTTTTGTGTGGAGAAAACATTTAAAAGGCAAAAGCTTAACTTACCGGTTCTGGTTTTGTATTTTAACCCAGGCATTTATACAGATTAATTTGGTTTTAACACTTGGTATATTAAATATTCTTAACAGATATACATTTATAGGTTTTAATATTGCAATATATTCTTTGATTTTGTGGAATTTTTCGGACAAGAAGTTTTTTGAAAAATGCAGGAATGGCTTTTATGCCCTGTGGAATTCCTATAAGGAAGAATGGTTTACAAGATATATCATCAGTTTGGTTGGTAAACGAGGCAAAATAATTTTCAGGAATTTAAAAAGCCAAAAATTAAGAGATAAGGTTAAAAAACACTGGCTGGAAGGCCTGCTTTTATCCGGTATCATAGCTTATAATTTATGGTTTTTAACATATAATGTTTTTAATTATCATTGTTACCAATTTTCCGATATACCCGTCCATCAGTCCTGGATTTATGAGTTGGAACAGGGAAACTTGTTTTCTGACGGTATATATCCTTTCGGAATGCATATAATGATATATTTTGTCCGTATGGTCTTTGGCTTAAACTTACGGGAAATTTTACTTTATGCCGGGGCATATCAGTTTGTTATTCTGATTATAAGCGTTTATCTGTTGGCTAAGGAAATATTCGTCGGCAAATATATTCCGACAGCAGCCATATTAATAGTAAGCCTGATGGTAAATCAGGGCCGTTACGGTGCATCGCTTCCTCAGGAAGCCGGCATGTATGCGGTAGTAGCCATAGCATATTTTATGGTCAGATATCTTCACAAAGAAAGGGAAAAATTGCTTATCCCCGGAGATTCAAGGCTAAAAAGATTATTACGCATAAACTTATACATAAACAAAAAATATATCAATTCTGAATTACTTCTGTTAATGATAAGTGTTTACCTGGTTATATCTTATCATTATTATACGGCCATAGCGGCTGTATTTGTAATATGTTCTTTGGGAATAGCCTATTTTCCTAGAATTTTAAAAAAGCATAATTTCGTTCCGATCTTTTTTTCCGGACTTATGGGAGCTTTAATTGCTGTTGTACCGATAGGAATTTGCCTGCTTAAAGGAATTCCTTTTGAGGCATCCATTGATTGGGCAAAGACCGTTATGGCAGGAGATGTATGGTTAGGCTCAACTCCTGAGTATAAAAGTACTCTGGCAAAAGCTTTGGGAAATGAAAATACATTTGATGATGGTGCCAAGGATAATTTAGATGCTGAAAATGATGAACTTGATATAACTGTGAGTACTAATTCAAAAATATCCCCTGTTCGGATGATAAATTATTACAAAAATTCATTATATGACTTTGGCTCCACAGTAATGTTCGGACCAACGGCAACCAAGCTGCTGTTTGCGTGTATGATGTCAGGAGTTGGGTGTGCGCTTATAATGCTTTTGTGGGGTAAATACAGGTATTTTGGTTGTGATTATCTGGCTTTGAATATTGTGATGCTTATATTTTTTACTGTCGGTGCATCACAGGCCCTCGGGATTCCTGAAGTTATCGCAGCAGCCAGGGCTTCAACTTTTGCTCAGCCATTTATAGGTATGATTTACTTAATGCCGGTTGATTTTATATTTAGAATCTTAAGTATATGGGAAAACAGATATTTTCAGACTTTATTAAAAGGAATTTCCCTTGCTGTGTGTGTCATGGCAGCATTCGTAATTATAAAGGCCGGCTGGTATCATAACTATTTTGACGTTAATCAGGCATATTATAACGAAGCGGAATATGTCCTTCGAAATATTAAAAAATCTTTTAAAAAATTTTCGTATACCATAGTTTCCCCGACGGAAGAGTACTACGATGTAATTGACCACGGCAGACATACGGAGTTGTCCCAGTTTGTAAATATGATCAGTAAAAATGAGGACAAGTTTATGTTTACTACGGATTATGTATTTTTCTTTATAGAAAAGCTGGTATTACAGGATTACAATTACGGAAGAGTTGAGGTGTCCCCTGAATTTGCTTTGAAAGATTTTGTATTTATGGAAGATGTTCAGGACTACTATTATCAGCGGGCGGTTATAGAATCCAAGGCATACTATTGGGCAAAAAAATTTAAGGAGATGTATCCGAAGAATTTTAAAGTTTATTTTGAAAATGACATTTTTGTAGTATATCTCCTGGAGCAAAACACCTATTATCCATATGATTTGCAGATCGATTATCTGGAAGACTTAAGAAAAATGACATACACCGATAATTTAAATCTGCATGATAGCAAAGGAATGTAAGAAAAGAAATCTTAAATTAAAAAGGGCATGATATTATGAAGGATATAAAAAAAATTGAAAATATAAAAAATAAAGAAAATGAAAAAGATGTGACTGACTATAAAAATGAATCTAAAAAGAATAAAGGTGAAAAAGTATTAATTAACAGTGTAATCAATAAAAAAATTAAAAACGATAAGAAAGAAATACTGTGTGTATCATTCAATGCCGACAATAATTATGCCAAATACCTTGGTATATCAATGCTGTCTTTATTTGAAGCAAATAAAAGCTTTAAAGGAATAGACGTTTACATAATGGATTGCGGCATATCTGATGAAAATAAAAAGAAGCTATCAAAAATTTGTGAAGAATATAAGAGGAATATTTTCTTTATATCCATGAAAGAATTAATCTCCGGCCTAAAACTTAATATGGGTCATAAAAAAATTGCCATAGCAGCCTATGCCAGACTGTTTCTTTCGTCGGTTATTCCGGATACATACGATAAAGTTCTTTATCTGGACTGCGATACAATTATTACGGACAATTTGCACAAACTATGGGAGACAAATCTGACCGGCTTTTTGGCAGCCGGAGTTCAGGATACGGTGGAAAGGTCTGCCGTAGTAAAAATCGGATTATCACAATCAGATTTATATGTCAATGCGGGAGTATTGCTTGCTAATCTGGCATATTGGAGAAAAGAAAATATAGAAGAACAATTTATTGATTTTATAGATAAGTTTAAGGGAAATGTACCTTTCCATGATCAGGGAATAATTAACGGAGTGTGCAATAAAAGGCTGCTAATCTTGCCTCCCAGATATAACGTAACTTCCAATATGTATTCATTTACGGCTAATACTATAAAACGGATATATTCCATAAAGAATTATTATCTGCAAAAAGATCTTGATGATGCCAGAGAAAATCCTGCCATACTTCATTTTACCACAGGACTTGTGGGAAGGCCCTGGGAAGAAAACTGTACCCATCCTATGAAGGCAGCATTTTTAAATGCTTTAGATAAATCGCCCTGGAAAGATGAGCCGCTTTTACCCGACAGCAGAAGATTAAGCTTAAAGGCATATACGTTTTTATACAGGCACTCGCCCTTGTTTATATCTGAAAATATATACCGGATAGGAAACCGTTTTAAAGAATTGGTATATTATTAAGTACACATATGGGCATTCTGGTGAATATTATAATCTATAGTAATTCCATTGGGAGTGCATTATGGGTTATTTCATCAGAATGAAAGACGGTGTAAATATATTTGTCCAGGTCTTAAACCCTCAGGGAAAAAAAACCATAGTATTTTTACACGGATGGCCTGGAAATCACAACCTGTTTGAATACCAGTTAGATAAGCTTCCTAAATTAGGTTACAGATGTATCGGTATTGACCAAAGAGGTTTCGGACAATCGGATAAGCCATTCCATGGTTATGATTACAATACCTTGGCGGATGATGTAAGAGGAGTTGTAGAAGCTCTGGACTTGCATGACTTTATTCTGGCGGGCCATTCTACCGGCGGTGCCATAGCAGTCAGGTATATGGGACGGCATAACGGTTATGGGGTATCCAAGCTGGTCTTGATAGCAGCGGCAGCACCCAGTTTAATAAAACGGCCTAATTTTCCTTACGGTGTAAGCAAAGAAAGTATATTGCAAACCATAGAGGATACCTATAATGACCGCCCTCAGATGCTGAGGAATTTCGGAGATAAGTTTTTCTTTAAGCATACATCGAAAGCCTTTTCAGATTGGTTCTTTCAGCTGGGCTTGCAGGCTGCGGGATGGGCTACGGCTGCCGTAGCGGAGACATGGATAAAAGAAGTCTTGTTTATGGACCTGGAATCAATTAGGGTACCTACCCTGATAATTCACGGTATTCATGATAAAATAGTTCCGTTTGAGCTAGGAGAGATCCAAAAAAGAATGATAAAAAATTCCGTATTGATACCGTTTGAATTCTCAGGCCACGGATCTTTCTATGACCAGAAGGATGAATTTAACGATATAATGGTAAAGTTTATTGAGAACAGATTAAATATAAGCTAAAAAAGGTCGGTTATATCCGGCCTTATTTTTTAGAAACTGAATTTATAAAAATAATCTAAGGCATTTTTCCAATTAATATTGTTTCATGGACTTGCAGTTATGCATATGATAAAAATACAAAGTAGAAGCAAGATTATATTTTATAATTTAATATTGAAAAATCTGAACAGGCCATAAACTTTTAAAGTTTAGGGAGCCGGGCCGTTATTCGGCAGCAGAAAGTGTGTGCATAAGCAAGCCGACACATCTGTGGGACAGTGATTTGTTCCATGGGTGTGTTTTTTTCTAAAGAAAAGTTTGGTGATTTATATAAAAACTGCCTATTAATTTATACTTTATGTTTATGTATTCCAAGCACTTTAATTTTGTGATAAAAGGTAATTTTTTTCAAGCCGGACCAATTAAAAATCACAAATGACCTGTATTAAACAAAAAGTATATACTGAAATTTTGATTTATAGAAGCTTTGGGGGGTGGGTATATATTAGAAAAATATCGTATGACAAAATTGCCATGAAGGTTTCATGGATCAGCATAGCCATAAATGTTTTATTAAGTATTTTTAAACTTACAGCAGGCCTTATGGCAAACTCGGCAGCTATGATTTCCGATGCTGTTCATACAATATCGGATGTAATAAGTACATTTGTTGTTATAATAGGAGTTAAAATGTCATGTAAGGAAGCAGACAGTAAACATCCGTATGGCCACGAACGATTTGAATGTGTCGCAGCATTAATATTGTCAATTTTCCTTTTTTTAATAGGAGGCGCTATAGGCTATAGCGGAATAAAAAAAGCATATAAAGGCCTTTTTACAAAGCCTGAAATGCCGGGCTATCTTGCTTTAATTGCTTCGGTAATTTCAATAATTGTTAAGGAAGGTTTGTATCGGTATGCAAAAATTGCGGCTAAAAAGATTAACAGCGGGGCCTTACTTGCCGATGCCTGGCATCATCGATCCGATGCATTATCGTCTTTCGGAAGTTTAGTTGGTATAATAGGAGCAAGGTTTGGATTATATTTTATGGACCCTTTGGCCGGAGTAGTTATTTGCATTATGATAATTATATCTTCTGTTTCTATATTTCTTGATGCTATTGGCAAGATGACCGATAAATCCTGTGATAAAAAAATTTTAGAAGAAATGGTAGATATAATATTGCAACAGGAAGGGGTTATCGGTGTTGATAAAATAACTACCAGGCTTTTTGGCAATAAAATATATGTTGATGTTGAAATAAGGGCTGACGGTAGTGAAAGTCTTGCAACGACCCATGAGATAGCCCACAGAGTACATGATATAATAGAAGCAAAATTTGAAAATGTAAAACACTGTATGGTTCATGTAAATCCGGACTGAAAAATAATAAACATTTTAAGATCGAATGTTTACAGGCAATCCTGTATTATTTCAAAATGGAAATAGCAGGATTGCCCCTTTTTTATGAAAAATATTAATCAGCATTAAACAGGTGTGTCACAGTTGAGTATTATGTCATATTATAAACACATATGGGGAATTTTGTCATATTATATTACTAGAAATAAAGTAAAGGAGGGTATGGATATGTGTATTAAGAGGTGTTCGTGCAGTGGGATCGTGAAAAATTACAAAGGGAATACCTATGCGGATATATGCCCTAAAGGCAAGTTAAAACACAGCTTTGTGACATTTCATGAGATTTTCAGATCTCTTACGGTAGAAAAGCCGAATTGTTATAGCATAGGAAATGTCGACTACCTGACTACCGGAGGAACCGGGCTTTTAAATTTTCACGGCAAAGAAATTGAAGGGCTATATACTCTGATTTTGGCAGATACAGGATCCCAAACCGACAGATTTGCATTTGAGTTCTTAGCGACTCTTCCTTCGGGAAGTTCTGTGGCTGTTTTTATATCTTTTGCGGCAAATGTTACGGTATGTAAATGTAAACGCTGCAAGAAGATGAAAAAGCAGGCAGACAAGACCGATAAAGAGATGAAAGTACCGATTGATTTGTCTCATTTCGGAAACTATGCCAGAATGTTGGTTTTTCACCCCAACGGAAGAGTAGATGAAGAAGACTTAATAGGCTGTTCATATTACAAATAGTACATTAAATAAAAAGAGGCTGTTTTATAATATAATCAGGATACGTTTATGGTCCTGTAATATTATGAAACAGCCTCTTAAACTAATACTATATAAAATTAATTTATTTTATTAACCTTCTTATGATAGTGTCAAGAATTTTGTGTAAATAAATTTATGAATACTTTAGACTAAACATTTCCTGAAGGTCATCATAAGCCATAGCAAAACCCCTTAGCTTCTTGGTAGACCATATTTCATTGTATTGAATGACTTTAAAGTACACCAGTTTGCTGCATGCATCTTCGTTAGGTAGGCTGTCTTTCGTCTTGGTTAGACGACGAACTTCCTTATTAAAGCGCTCTATCCAATTGGTTGTATAAATGCATTTACGAATAGATTCTGGAAATAGAAAATAAGTAAATAGTTGATCATCGTAACACCAGGAATCAACTACTTTGCGATAGGATTTTCCCCATTTCTGGTTAAGTTCGTCCAAAGCATTTTTTGCTAATTCCATGTTAGGTGATTCATATACGGCCTTTAAATCGGTAGTAAATGCACTTATATCTTTCTTACGGATATTTTTTATGGAAGAGCGGATTTTATGAACTATGCAGCGCTGAATTTCAGCTTTTGGGTATACCCTGTGGACTGCCTCATCTAAGCCAGCCAGACCATCCATGACAAAAAGAAGTACCTGCTCTACACCACGACTTTTGATTGCATGTAGGTTTTCTTCCCAAACATAGGCACTTTCATTAGTACCTATAAAGAAGTCAATTACTTCTCGGTAGCCATCTTCATCAATGCCAAGTATGAAGTAAACAGCATCAGAATCAACTGTAGTGCGTCTAAGTTTTACATGTAGAGCATCTATATAAATAATACTATAACGCTTCTTTAAATCGCGTTTATGCCACTTTTCTACCTCATCAATCGCAACATCGGTAATGTTGCTAATAGTTGTAGCACTATATGAATTACCGTATAGTTTTTCTATAATGTTAGCGATTTCTCTGGTGGAAACACCATTGGCATACATGCGTATAATGAGACTTTCTAGCCAATCATCTCGTCTGGCATAAGGAGGTATAAGCTGTTGGTTGAATTCATTGTTACGATCGCGTGGGATTTTTAAATCATGGATTGTTCCATACCTGGTTTCATAATCTCTATAATAGAAACCGTTTCTGGAATTACCTGTTCCACGACCGTCATAACTATATTTTTCATACTGAAGAACATTTGTGAGTTCTTCTTGCATGAGGCGTTCCATAGTCTGTTTTAAAAGACCAATCAGAAAATCATTTAATGTTTGATTAAGGTCTAGATTCTTTGTGGTATTTGTGTTATCATTCGTCATAGAGAAACTCCTTCGTTAAATGGTGTTTGTTTGATTTGGTCGTTAAACATTTTACCATAAGCCTCGGAGTTTCTCTATTTTTATTTACACAACTTATTTTACACTATCCTTCTTATGTCGTTATTTTTTATTAAATAATTATGTTAAATATTATATTTTTATATTATATATATATTATATTTTATTGCTTACAATTTTACTGATCTAAATAAAAATTATTATCTAGTATGCTTGAATTTATCAGACCGTATTTATATAATGTACATGTGAGAAGAACAGTTTTATCTGGATTACTTATCAAAAGACTTACAAATGTGAAGGCGGGAATGTAGTGTACTCTCTATTATTGGCTCTTATTTATATTGCTTTTATCAGTCTGGGACTTCCGGACTCCTTGCTTGGCTCGGCATGGCCGGTCATGTATGAGCAGCTGGAAGTGCCGATTTCTTATGCGGGAATTGTGACAATGATTATTGCCGGAGGCTCTGTTATCTCTGGAATTTTATCCAACAGATTAACGAAAAAATTCGGTGCTGGAGTAGTCACTGTCACCAGCGTTATGATGACTGCAGTCGCTCTTATGGGATTTTCGTTTTCTGATTCTTATATTTTATTATGCCTATGGGCTTTACCCTATGGCTTTGGTGCCGGTGGGGTCGATGCGGCATTAAACAATTATGTGGCTTTACACTATGCAGCAAGGCATATGAGCTGGCTGCATTGTTTTTGGGGTGTAGGGGCAACTATAAGTCCCTATATTATGGGGTATAGCCTTACAAAAGGTTACGGTTGGAACAACGGCTATCGTTTTGTAGGAATCTTGCAGCTGATACTGACTGCCATACTATTTACAAGCCTTCCTCTCTGGAAAAGAAATAATAACGGTGATAAAGAAGATGAATCAAATTCAAAATCCTTAAGTTTAATAGAGATTCTCAATATCAGAGGGGTCAAATTAATATTGGCTGCATTTTTCGCTTACTGTTCCCTTGAATCTACAGCAGGATTGTGGGCGAGCAGTTATTTGGCGAATTATCGGGGAGTAGACCCTGAAATTGCCGCCACTTTTGCTTCTTTATTTTATATCGGAATAACTGTCGGCCGTTTTCTTACCGGTTTTATTTACGAAAAATTAGGAGACAAGCTGCTGATAAGATATGGAATTGGGATTATAACAGCAGGGTTAATTATGGTACTTTTACCCTTAAATGGCAATATGGTGGCTTTAGGCGGAATTGTAATCACTGGGCTTGGTTGTGCCCCCATATTTCCTGCTGTTATTCATGCCACACCTTCAAACTTTGGAAAAGAACACTCTCAGTCAATAATAGGTGTTCAGATGGCGGGGGCATATATAGGAACTACTTTTATGCCTATGCTGTTCGGATTTATAGCAGATAATATAAGTATCGGATTATATCCTATATATTTGCTTGTCTTTACCCTCCTTATGGCACTTATGACAGAAATGCTGAATAACAAATTAGAAAAAGAGATAGTAAAAAAGACCTTATAAATATGAATACGGAAGGAGGAGTTTTTATGGAAACTTCTAGTGTACTTTTGGCTTTTGCCCTTACTTTAATAGCCGGCCTTTCAACCGGAATAGGCAGTGCTTTATCCCTGCTTACCAAACGGACAAACACAAAATTTTTGTCCATATCCTTGGGATTTTCTGCCGGTGTTATGATTTATGTTTCTTTTGTTGAAATATTTGTACAGGCAAAAGATTCTTTGGTTTCGGAATTGGGAGAAACCGTCGGGTCTTGGGTTACTGTGGGAGGATTTTTCTTTGGGATGCTTCTAATCGGATTAATTGATAAGTTTGTTCCCTCAGCGGAGAATCCTCATGAGATACATACGGTAGAGGAAATGGACGGAACCAGCGAACATCATAAAAAAAATCTTATGAGAATGGGTATTTTAACGGCTCTGGCTCTGGGTATTCATAACTTTCCGGAAGGCCTTGCTACATTTACGTCTGCTTTAAAAGATCCCAGTTTGGGTATACCGATAACTGTAGCCATAGCCTTACACAATATTCCTGAAGGTATAGCAGTTGCAGTTCCTATATTTTATGCTACCGGAGACAGAAAAAAGGCTTTCAGGCTATCTTTTCTATCCGGTTTGTCAGAACCTATAGGTGCTTTGATAGGATATATATTCCTGTTCCGCTTTTTCAATGATATAATGTTTGGATTGATATTTGCGGCGGTAGCGGGAATTATGGTCTATATAAGCCTGGACGAACTGCTTCCTTCAGCAAGAGAATTTGGGGAACATCATCAGTCTATGCTAGGTCTTGTAGCAGGAATGGTATTAATGGCATTAAGTCTTTTGCTGTTGTAATAATTTCTAATATGTAATAATTTCTAATATTTAAATAGTTTATATGGAAAATAGTACTCGTACGGTTAAAATGAACCGGTCTCCAAGAGTAATAATTTAGGTATAACTTTTGGAGACGGTTTGTTTTTTTTAGTACTATTTTTTTACAGATTTTATTTCGAAGGCTTAGTGCTGACTGTATCATAATTAGTTTTAAAAATAAAAGCACAATATTATAACCTAGCTATTTTAAAAACCCATTTTTTCAGGAAACGGAACGGTATTTAAATTCTTATCTTTATACAAGTTTATATACAGTATTTGGTTATCGTTATCAAGGACTGTAAGAGCAATTTTATTTTGATATTGTTTCTTAATTTACTTTCTGTATGTAATAACCTGCTTGTTTTAGCTTATATGCTATTTTACCGGTAATACAGTTGTGTTTTAAAATACAGATAAAAACACATTAATAATACTCTAAGCAATGATTGTTATTGGTTGTTGTCGGTTAATTTATATTATCGTCTTATAAAAAATTAATTAAAATGTGTATGTATAGTGTTAAAATCTAATTAAATTTTAAATTTATAATAGTGGTATATTTTAATGAATAAAGATAAAATATAAAGGAAAAAAGTGGCATAAATTAATAAATCCCTTATTCATTTTACAGGAGGCATTATGAGAAAATATATTAGAATTCTGATAATTTCTGTGGCATTGTTATTTTCAGTGTTTGTATCTGTGAATTTTAATCCCAAGAAAGCTTTTGCCAAAGAGGATTTGTATGTCAGGGACTGGACAATTTATGCTGCCCTGAAAGAAAACGGGGATCTTAAAATTACCGAGGATATTTCCTATGAATTTAATGAAAAATTTAACGGAATATATCGGTATATAGACCTTAACGAAACTTACTCTATAACCGATATCGTAGTCAAGGAAATTGAAAGCGGAAAATTAAAAAATTTTGCTTTAAAAGAAAAAGCAAAAAACGGAGATGAAGGAGTATATACGGTTGAAAAGAAAAAGGATAAAACTATTATTAAAATTTTTTCTCCCTCAAACGACGAAGTAAAAACATTCAGAATCAGTTATATCATAAATAATGCTGCAACAAAATATAACGATACCGGTGAACTTTACTATAAATTTCTTGATAAAGACAACGAAACATTTATCGAAAACTTTACAGTTTATATTGATTTGCCTTTTGATGACGGCAGTGACCGGGTAAAAATATTTGCCCACGGACCGTCTAACGGAACAATAAATAAGATTGACGGCACTTATAATACCTTGCGTTATCAACTTAAGACTACAAATGTAGAATCTAATACCCACATTGAAACAAGACTTCTGTTTCCTCCCGAATATATTAGAGAATCCACAAATATTGTAAACAAGGACCGTTATCAGGAAATATTGGCTGAAGAAACGGCATTGCAAAAAATATCAGAACAGCAAAGAATAAAAAAAGAATTTAAAAAAGTGCTGTTAGGCAGGATTTCTTTAATTATAAGTAGCATCAGTATTTTTGTTTTCATTGTTATATGGGTCATTTGCAGAAGAAAAGTCGAGCAAGATACTGTAAACAGAGTATATAAAGATATTCCCGAAGATTGTACGCCCGCATTGGCCGCTTATATAACAGGTTTATCAATTAATGCTAATATATTCTTCGCAACAGTCCTTGACTTGTTCTGCAAAGGATATTTAAAAATAAAACGCAGTAAAGATAATAAAGAAGCATCAATAAATGATAACTTTATCATTTATAAAACAAAGGATGCGGACAATACTTTGCTGCATCATGAAAGATATTTTATGACCTGGCTGTTTAACGATTTAGGAGACGGAAATTCCGTATGCTTAAAGGATATAGAAAACTACAGCAGGCAAAGTCCTCAAAAATTCAATAAAGCTATGATGACCTGGAAGAATAAAATAAAAGAAGAAGCTTTTAGGAGAGGATATTTTGACAACAGCAAGAGTGTTCATGGTTTAGTTTTAATTACACTTTCAGTTGCTTGTATAATTTTAGGATTTATTACAGTAATAAATAAAAACATAATAGGACTTTTCGATTTGGCTGCAGGTATAGTTTTGCTGATATATGGCTTATGCCTTTTTTACAGATTATCCTATAAAGGATATATACTATGCAGAAAATGGAAAGGCTTTACTAGATACATGAAACAGCTTAAACCTAACTTATCGGCAGAAGATGTAGCAGATCCATTAGATAAATCTTTGATATATGCTCTTGGGTTTGGAATATTAAAGAAGGATATTCTTTCTTTAGGCCATGATTTCTATACAGAAGACGGATGGTTGTTTTGGTATGTCCTTTTTGCGGATACATCGAGCAATACATTTAGTGAGAGTATAAATAATTCATTTGCAGACAACTCTTCTTATGTCGGAAGCTTCTCAGACGGAGGCGGAGGCGGTATAGGCGGAGGAGGAACCGGTGGTTTTTAGTTTCTATATAAGAAAAACGTATAAATTATAGAATTTATAGGTATAATTATAGGATATTTTTATGAAAGTTGACCAAGGAATCGTTTCATGATAGAATTTTTAGATAAAGGAGGATATATTTTCTAAATGTAGGAGGAAAATGTGATGGTGAAATTAGGGAAAATGTTATTTCTTTTTACAATCCTTACGGCTTTTATAATAGTCGGAGGATGCTCCCAAAAAGGAAAAAATATTTCAGACTTAAACACCGGCATAAATGATTCAAATGAAGCTTCGGAAGAAGATAAGCTGACAGACAACAATGAAACTGAAAAAGACGATAATAGTGATACAAGTGAGCAAAATAAAGATAATGAAAATGCAGAAGGCGAAAAAGAAGAGGGGACTGTAAGTGACTTACCGTTAGTTGAAGGCGGAATAAAGGGAGTATTTGGACTTCATGATTTGTATGCCGGCACATGTATCAATACATTAGCTATTACAGTTTATTCCGATCATATTCTGGAAAATTACAACAGCATCACGCTGGAGAATGACATGAAACCGGAAGCTATATTAAACCATCAAAAAAGTATAGAAGCCGGAGATATTGTAGTAGAGTATTCCCAAAGTACAATCAAGCAATTGGATTGGGCTAAAAATAATAATATGAAAGCAAGAGGCCATGTACTGGTTTGGTACAGCCAGACTCCCAACTGGATTTTTTACGAAGATTTTAATACAAGTAAGGAACTTGTTGACAGAGAAACCATGCTTGCCAGAATGGAAAGCTATATAAAGCAGAATTTTGAGCTGCTGGAAGAACTGGGTTACTCAGATATGTTTTATGCTTATGATATTGTAAATGAAGCAGTACTAGATGACGGTTCTTTAAGAGACTGCCTTTGGAAACAGGTTATTGGCGATGATTATATCTGGTATGCATTTTACTATGCCGATAAATACGCTCCGGAACATATAAAACTTTATTACAATGACTACAATGAGCAGTTTAAGACTTCTTATATAATTGATCTGGTAAATACTTTAGTTGATGAGAACGGCAGGTATTTAATTGATGGTATCGGTTGTCAGGCACATTTATATACAAAGGATTCAATTGATGATTACATAAAAACACTGGAGGCATTCAGTGCCACAGGATTGGATGTTCAGATTACAGAAATTGATGTAAGCCTTGGAACATGGCAAGAAATTTTACAGCCTACCGAGGAAAATCTGAAAGAACAGGGACGATATTATTATGACCTTATTAAAAGGATAATCGACGGCAAAGCTCTGGGAACAATCAATGTAAGCGGTATTACTTTCTGGGGTATTTCAGACGGAGTGTCCTGGAGAAAAGACCGCAGTCCTCTGCTTTTTGATTTGGAATTCAAACCGAAATATGCTTACTTCGGAGTTGTACAGGATTATGATCATGCAGGATTTAATTAAACATTAAGTGGTCTATGAAATTTAACTTGTTAATTATCTGTTCTCTTTTATAATAAGCTATTACAAAAATAAATCTGCTGTGATACTGATGCATATGCGGTCTAATAGATTTGCTTATGCTTATAATCACAGCAGATTTTTTTTGGAATTTTTTAAAAGGTATTATATTGGGGCGGCTTACTGTCAATAAACGAGTAAGCCGAACTTTTGAATAAATTCCATTATAAACAGATAATATATTCCTATGGAAAATGCAGAAAGTATATTTGGAGGAATTTGCCGTGAATGAGGGACTTGTAGTTGTTGTAAGGGCAATAATAAGTTTTTTTACTTTGCTTATACTTACAAAGTTTTTAGGAAAGGAGCAAATAAGTCAATTAACATTTTTTGATTATATTCTTGGTATTACGATAGGATCGATTGCTTCGGAAGCAACTGTAGATTTATCAAGCAGGGCATGGCCTCATTTTATAGGCCTGGTTTCATGGGCCGGCCTGGCTTTTTTAATGCAATTTATTACATTAAAATGGAGATATGCGGCAAAAGTAATAGAAGGGGAACCGACTATAGTTATAATGAACGGAAAGATTATGGAAAATGTTCTAAGAAAAATGAAATTTAGAATTTCTGATATATTAACCCTTCTTCGCAACCAGGGCATATTTGATTTGAATGAAGTTGATTATGCGATACTGGAACCTAACGGCAGTTTATCTGTTCTAAAAAAAGCGGAATATCTTCCCTTAACCCCTAAAGATATGAATATACCGGTTAAACCTACCGGTATCAGTACGGAACTGGTTTATGACGGAGTACTTATTGAAGAAAACTTAAGACAAATGAATAAGGATAAGAAATGGCTTTTGAGCCAGCTTAAGAAATATGGAATAAATGATATTTCAGAAGCATTTTTGGTTACATTAAATGATGCAGGAAGCCTATATGTAGATAAATATAAGGATAATATTAAAAAGGTAAAAGATATAGGTGACTATAAAGGTCCGCACTAGGAGGTCGTTTATGAGAAAATTCCTGATTTACGCAATCCCTATAACATCATTAATTATATTTATTTTGATAATGCAAAGCGGAAATATTCTAAAAAAACCTTTTGGAGATAATGACAACTTTCCTCAGGCAATAAACGATTTAATAGAAGCTGTAGGTAAAGAGTATTGGGATGTGGCAGACCAAAAAGTTGAAAGTTTGACAAAAGCCTGGAAAAAGGTTTTAAATCGGGTACAATTTAGTTCCGAAAGAGATGAAATTAATAAAATAAATATTTGCATAGCAAGAATTAAAGGAGCTATTATGGCAAAAGATAAAACAAATGCTCTAATGGAACTTTACGAAGCTTTTTATCATTGGGAAGACTTGGGCAGTTAAAAGTTATGTATAAATACCTGTTTTAACATACTTGCATTCCGTGATTTTCTATTTTATTATCTAAATAGTATTTATTTTTTCGATATTATCAAAAAAATACAGAATATGTAAAAAATAATTTATAAAATTTTGTCAATTAGACTGGAGATTTTTATGAAGAAACTTGTAATTGGCATATTAGCGCATGTGGATGCAGGTAAAACTACTCTTGCGGAAAGTATCTTATATCTTTCGGGCAGCATACGAAAATTGGGCAGAGTTGATCATAAAAATGCGTTTTTGGATAATTACGAACTTGAACGGGCCAGAGGAATTACAATTTTTTCAAAACAGGCGAGGTTTACCTATAATGATATGGAAGTAAATTTGCTTGATACCCCCGGCCACGTGGATTTTTCGGCAGAAATGGAGAGAACTCTTCAGGTTTTGGATTATGCCATCTTAGTTATAAGCGGCAGTGACGGTGTGCAGGGGCATACGGAAACATTATGGAAACTGCTTGACCGCTATAAAATCCCGACTTTTTTATTTATAAACAAAATGGATCTGGAAGTAGCAGACCGCCATACACTGATGAATGAGATAAAAAAGAAGCTAAACGAAGCTTGTTTAGATTTTTCGGACGATAATGATGAAATATTTTTGGAAAATGTGGCCATGTGTGACGAAAAGCTTCTTAATAAATATATTGAATCCGGAAGAATAGAATACAGTGATATTATTGAACTGATCTGTCAAAGAAAAGTATTTCCGTGTTATTTCGGCTCAGCATTAAAAATAGAGGGGGTAGAAGAATTCCTTAATGGACTAAACCGTTATACCAGTTCCAAGAAATATCCTCAAGCATTTGGAGCTAAGGTGTATAAAATAACCAGAGACGAACAGGGAACCAGACTTACCCATATAAAAGTTACAGGGGGCAGTTTGAAGGTTAAAATGCCTTTAACTAACCGTAAAGAAAATGGTATTGACAAAGTTAATATAAGCGCTTCTTATAAGCCTGAGGATATATGGGAAGAAAAAATAGACCAAATACGTATATATTCCGGAGCCAAATATGAAACGGTAGAAGAAATACAAGCCGGTGAGGTTTGTGCGGTTACCGGTTTAGGCAAAACCTATCCAGGAGAAGGACTTGGTATTGAAAAAGATTTGGATATGCCGTATTTAAAACCTGTTCTTACTTATCAGCTGATTCTTCCGCCTGCCTGTAACGCATTTAATATGCTATCAAAGCTAAAGCAGCTGGAAGAAGAAGACCCGACCTTACATATTGTTTGGCATGAAAAACTGCAGGAGATTCATATTCAGTTAATGGGCGAAGTACAGACAGAGATTCTAAAAACGCTTATACAGGAACGTTTTAACGTCGAAGTGGAATTTGGACCTGGAAATATTTTGTATAAAGAAACCATACTCGAGCCGGTAGTCGGAGTAGGTCATTTTGAACCTCTCAGACATTATGCGGAAGTACATCTTCTTTTAGAGCCTCTTAAGCCGGGTTCGGGGCTGGTTTTTGACAGTATCTGCAGTGAAGATAATCTGGAACGCAGCTGGCAAAGGCTTATACTTACCCATTTACAGGAAAAGGAACATTTAGGGGTATTAACAGGATCACCTATAACCGATATGAAAATAACCCTGGTTGCCGGCCGGGCTCATTTAAAACATACCGAGGGCGGTGATTTCAGACAGGCTACCTATCGGGCGGTCCGCCAAGGGTTAAAAAAAGCTAAAAGCGTCCTTCTTGAACCATATTATTCGTTTCGGATGGAAATTCCTGCCGAATGTGTAGGAAGGGCTATGACGGATATTCAAAGAATGAACGGAAGTTTTGATCCGCCGCAAGTAAGCGGCGATATGGCTGTCCTTTGCGGCTTTGCCCCTGTTGCTACCATGAACGGATATCAGGTGGAAGTCAACGCCTATACCCACGGGAAAGGCAATCTGTTTTGTACTCCGGACGGATACAGGCCTTGTCATAATCAGGAAGAAATAATAGCTAAAATCGGATATGACAGTGAGCTTGATCCCGACAATCCAACCGGATCGGTTTTCTGTTCCCACGGTGAAAGCTTTATAGTAAGCTGGGATCAGGTCGAAAAATTTATGCATATTGAAAATAATATGAAAGAGCTATTTGTTCAAAGCAGTAATGATGTTTTGCAAGATTCAGAAATAGATATAAAACCAGATAAGGCTTCCGACAATAAAAAAGATTTTTGGGAAGAAGAAAAAGAACTTGAGGAAATATTTACACGGACTTACGGCCCAATAAAGCAAAGCGCCGTATATACCCAAAGCAAACTTGGGTATGAGAAAAATCCGTACAAAAAAAGTAATTTGGATTATAAAAAAGATTACGGTAATAATTCCGGAAACAAGAATTTTAATAAACCGGTCAATGAATATATTCTGGTTGACGGCTATAACATAATATATTCATGGGACGAACTTAGCGAACTGGCCAAAGATAATATGGATGCTGCAAGATACAGGCTGATGGATATTTTGTGTAATTATCAGGGATTTAAAAAATGCACCGTAATTCTGGTTTTTGATGCCTATAAAGTAAAAGGCGGACTGGGATCCGTGCAGGAGTATCATAATATCCACGTCGTGTATACAAAAGAGGCCGAAACGGCAGACCAATATATCGAAAAAGTAACCCATGAAGTGGCTAAGGAAAATCGTGTGGTAGTTGCCACTTCAGATGCGATAGAACAATTAATAATATTGGGTAAAGGAGCTACAAGGCTTTCGGCAAAAGAATTTAAAGAAGAAATAATGAGGGTAGAAAATATTATCCGGCAGGATTATCTTGGTAAGTATTCAAAAGGAAAAGCTTATCTTGGAGAAAAAATGCCTGAAAATATTAATGGGGATGATTGATTTAGTAAGCATGTCATATAAGGTATTGTTTTAGTAATAATTGATATAATTTTGATTGACAGTTTGTAAAAAAATAATAGTATATATATAATATTTCACATTAGCACATTAAAGTTATAAATCGGTAAGGTATTTTGGTACCTGACACTGTAAATAAACTATGAACAAAAATTTAACGATGTTCATTTTTTATTTACACTTTATTTACTGTACCTGACACCATATAAAAGGAGCATATCTATGGTAAAACACAGTTTAAAAAGCATTATTAGGACTCCCAAAAAATCTATCCTGTTTTTTATTCTGATTGGCCTTTTGGCCATGTTCTTAAGTATCGGTGCGGGAATGTACTATGCTGCTTATAATATGCTTCGGGATGCGGACGAAACATTTACTACAGTAGTAGAAATAAATTTTCTTGGCGAAAATAATTCAGAGGCATTTTACGAGCAGATGAATGAAAAACTGGCCGATTTTGATTTTCAAAGACTGTCTACTCATCCTGATATTCTTTCAATAAATGTTCAAAATACAGCTTATGCATATATAGAAGATAAGCAAATCAATCAAAATGTTACGCCGCTTGATAATTATGTAATTATAGAAGTATCGAGTATAAGGCGGTTTGATGAGAAGTTTTATCAGGGAGTCATAAGCAAAGCTCATTTTGGGCGGACAATGAGAGAAAATACATATGTGTATTTAAATGATATTGATTTGTTCGGAAACAATATAGGATATGACTTTTTAGGCGGTCATACTTATCTTATAATAGGCAGTCTTTCAAACGGTAAAAATCCTACACCTATTGTTTCACCCGGTTTGCCGAGTGGATTAGAAGGATTCAGGTATGTGGTTGATTTGACTACGGAGCCGGAATTTTTTACAAATGAAGAAGGAATCAAGATGCTTAAATTAATTGAAGCATTTAATGTGGTTGACCGTTCGCTTCCGGTTACAATGGTTTCAAGTCTTAAGGCCAGTGAAACTTATTTTAACCGTCAAATGATTATAAGAGAAGGACGGGAATTTCTTCCCGAAGAATATGAGGAAGGCAATAATAATGTTATTATAGTTAGCAAAACAATTGCAGATTTTTACGAACTGGGTATAGGAGATAATATAAATTTAAAACTTCATTATGCCAAAAAAGGTACAGGCTTGTCGGATTTTATAAGGGAGTATACTTTTGCTAATGAGGCCGAATATAAAATTGTCGGCATATTTGAGAACAATGAAGCGGAAAGATATAAAATTTATATGCCAAAGGCAAGCTGGATCGAACAGGATTTTAGTTCCCCGGTTCTGGCGAGATATCATATAAAAAACGGAAAAAGCGATAAGTATATGGAAGCAGTAAGAAAATATCTGCTTCCGGAAATGGAATTTATAGTATATGACCAAGGGTATCAAGCAGCTACAAAACCGATTGTGGAATTAAAAAATATTTCAGTATTGATTCTTGTATTAAGCGGCCTTTCAGGAATTGCTATAATTCTTTTATTCTCATATTTGTATGTGATTAAGCAGAAAGATACTATTATTAATATGCTTTCCTTAGGAGCAGGAAAAAAGAGGACTATTGCTTACATATTATGGGGCTCCATAACACTCGTACTTCTTGCATCAGCAATAGGTGCCATGGTAACATCAGGATTCTTATATGACTTGACCCAAAAAATATACAGCAGGATGAGCTCATTATACAGCACGGATATGCGTTACAGTGAAAGAGCAATAGGACTACGGCTTGAATTTGATGCAACAGTCAGAACAAATAGCTGGCTTCCGCTTATTATAATTCTTGCAGTAATTTTAATCAGCTTAACTGTATTGTTGTCATTTACGTTCAGCATAATCAATCAGGACCTCTATAAAGCTCGCGGTGTGACAAAAAAAGTCAGAAAAAAGAAAGTAAAGACTGTACAAACCGCAACTGTTTTCAAGGTAAAAAAAGAGCAAAATGTTTTGCTTGGCTTTATACGACCTGTTCCTTTGAAGTTTGCCCTGGTATCCCTTATAAGAAATTCCGGCAGAAGTTTTATCGTACCGGTTATTTCCCTTGTTCTGTCAGTTTTTCTTGTATTGCTCGGGTTTATATCAAATATGCAGAAAGTTAAAAGGGCGAACGTGTACGATACTATACCTGTAAATGCTTATATGACAACATATAAAAATGAAACCAGAGATATCGGCGGATTGGACCTCCAATATGACATATACCGTCTTATAGATCCTGAGTATTCATACAGAATGTCATGGGATAAGATATATGAAGAACTGATTAACGAAGGTGAATATACTTCCTTAAAGGCGACGCAAGAGAGAAAAAAACTGCTGGATGAATCCGAGTTTTTCAAGGAAATGTATCTGTATACGGCAGCACATTATGAATATATGGGAATTACAAGAACAAATAATGGTGTTGAAAACAAGGAAATTCCTTCAATTCCCAATATTCGAATGCATAAAGATGCCTTCGGTTTTGACTGGTTCCTTAACGCAATAAGCAGAATGTGCTTATCCGCTTGATCCTGATATGGAAGTAGACTATACCTGGGATACGGTCTGGAACGAAATAATTCCAAGAAGCGTAAGATCAGCCACATTTACTCTGAAAAATACCGAAAAATTGGATTATTTCAGAGAATATCTTGCAAATCAAGGGTATAGTGAAGCAGGGATAATTAAATTCATCCGTACAGCCGTAGTTATACAGGATAAAAATTTGGAGGAAACCAAAAAAACTCTGGACAATTATATAAAGTTGATGGATACCTTAATTCCGGTTATGTATATATTGTTCGGAATAATCGGATTTATTGTATCATACCTTCTTATCCGCAACAGGGTAAGTGAACTTGCTATCATGAGAAGTATGGGAGCAAAAAAGGTATATGTATTCCTTTCGTTCTTTATGGAACAGCTTATCCTGTTTTTAATCGGTCTTATACCGGTTATTATATTCGGCCTGATAATTCCGCAGTATTTTGAGTATTACAGAGTGTCTTTAGGCTTCTTTATCGTAAGTTATCTTTTGGGAACAGGGCTTGCTTTAACTATACTTGGTAAGGCTGATTTACTTGATATTCTGTTTACCAAAGATTAATTATCCGTCGTATAAAACAGTAGTAAATGGAGGATAAAATGGGTATTTTGAAATTAATCGATGTTTCGTACAGTTATCAAAACCAGTATCAGACGGTACATGCTGTTAAAAATGTAAACTTAGAAATAGAACAGGGAAAAGTGCATGCCATAATCGGAAAATCAGGTTCCGGCAAATCCACTTTGCTGTCTTTAATGGCAGGACTGACACTGCCCAAGTCAGGCGATATTTTATATGAAGGGGAGTCCATTAAAAAAATACGCCTTGAGGAATACAGAAGAGATAAGGCTTCCGTCATTTATCAGACCTTTAACTTATTCCCTTTAATGACAGTGCTTGAAAATGTTATTTTTCCTTTGGAGTTAAAGGGTATGAAACATTCCGAAGCAAAGGAGATAGCCATAAAGCATATTGAAAGTGTTGGTTTAAGCAAAGACCACTGCAAAAGATTTCCCAATATGCTATCCGGCGGTGAAAGGCAAAGAGTAGCTATAGCAAGAGCCCTGGCAACCGGTTCCAAACTTTTGCTTGGCGATGAGCCAACCGGAAGTCTGGATGTGGCAAACGGAGATATTGTAGTAAAACTTCTTACCAATTTGGCACACAAAGATAATTTAGCCGTTGTTATAGTAACTCACGATTTATCCATAGCTCAAAAAGCAGATGTAGTCTTTCAGATGCAGGACGGAAGATTATCATTAATGTAACTTAATCACTGAAAAACTTAATTCAAAATGATATCTTTGCTATATCACAACTAAAAAGGTGGTTAAGGTGATATGGCAAAGAAATTAGCACAGATTGATAAGGCTGTATGTGTGGCTTGCGGCTCTTGCGTTAAAGTATGCCCAAGAAAAGCAATAAGCATTTGGCAAGGATTATATGCCATTGTAGATGAAAACAGATGTATCGGCTGCGGTATATGTGCCAAAGAATGTCCCGCTTCCATTATATCAATTGAAAGATTGGAGGTGGGGGCATGAAAAAGCCATGGTATGAGTATATGTGGACAGTGTCGGCTTTGTATCTAATACTGGGATTTTTTAATATACTGTTTGCATGGCTTGGCTTGTTATGTTTTTTTATTCCTCTTATAATATCGGCAGCAAAAGGAACGAAAGCATATTGCAATAAGTATTGCGGAAGAGGGCAGCTATTTTCCCTGCTTGGGAAAAAGTTTCGTTTATCCCGCAACAAACCTATGCCTAGATGGATGACTACAAAATGGTTCAGATACGGTTTTTTAACATTTTTTATGATAATGTTTATCCAGATGATTATAGTTACCGTTTTGGTTTTTAAAGGTGCAAGAGGGCTGTCGGAAACCGTAAAGTTATTATGGGTTTTTAGAGTACCCTGGAGTTGGGCATACAGGATAACATGGGTCCCTGCCTGGGTATCCCAGTTTGCCTTTGGATTTTACAGTGTGATGCTTACTTCAACGATACTCGGATTAATAACTATGATATTATTTAAACCCAGATCGTGGTGTGTTTATTGCCCGATGGGATCAATGACTCAACTTTTGTGTCAGGTACGGTTAAGAAAATATGAACAATAATAGGGTTTATTTACAAAAAATTCATAATTTGTTAACGGAATATTTACGGTGCCTGACACCATAAAAAGCCGCAGGCCTAAACTTTTAGGCCTACGGCTTTTAACTTATGCTTTCTTTTTGCATGAATAAGTTTATAGGACTTTTGATGTAATTTACGGTTACAGTATGTGTCTGTCAGAAACAGGGTTTCTTTATCAGATACGAAACGATTAATTTGGTAGGACCACCTATCAATATACGACATATATGTTTCTCCCGATTATTACATTTTATAATAGGTAGAATTGATGACCTGAGTATTTTCATCATATAAATAAGAATCTTCGGATTCAAAATCAGTATATTTAGTAGCGTCCGTTATGTTTCCTTTTACCATACCGACATCTTCACTGACAAGCTCAACGGCTAATTTTTGCTCTGGAGTGCAGCTAATCATTCCGCAGCCTATAAATTGCAATTTTTCTTCAATTTCCTGATCGCTTATATCAGGATCAAGCTTAACCATTCCGCAATCTATAACCGTAACTCCGTCTTTATATCTGGAAAGGCTTTTACTGCTTAACTGAAGCATACCGCTGTCCTTAATTATATTGCCTTTTATAATTTTTAATTCTTCATATTCTATGTCTAAGTCCATAAGCCTGTCTGCCAGTTTTTCAAGAACCATTACGGTACCGTTCACTATTATGCCGGTCAGCTTGTTTAAAGCATTTTCTCCTTCGGAAGTGATTATAAGATCCCCGTCAACATATAATTTGTTACCGTATTTTTTTACCATCATATCATTCAAATTTTCTTCCGCTACATACTTGTAACCGGCAGGAATCAAAATTATTTCCGTATCATCTTCAAAAAGCTTGACAGCACTTTCAATTAAATTTTCTGCTATGAAAGCTTTTTTGGTGATAAAAGAAGTACCTTTATTAATAAGTACAGGTATATCAAGGTTTTCGTCGGCTATTACAACTTTGCTTTTAACATAATATTTTGCGTCTTTAGCCCTTATTATAAATGCTTTATCAACTATCAGCTTATTTTTTAGCCGAATGGCATCTGAAGGGTATGCATCAATGGTGCCGTTTATATTCATGAGAGGTAAGCTGTTACTTAGGTCTGAAGGATAAGATATTAATCCGTTTACTATAAATCCGGAAAATGTCTTAAGTGCTTCCTGGGCATTATTTCCGATATTAAGATGACCGTTTACCAGTAAAAATGTTGGTTTTGCCATTTTAGTTCCTTCGGTAATCTCGAAAGTTCCGTTTTGAATCATAATTTCGGAATCTTCCGGAATATCAATTACGTGAGATACATTAATTTTTGCATTACAGCGGGAGAGCAGTTCCTTAGATCTTTTGGATACCAACAAAGCTGTAGCATTTATTGCAATACTTTCATAAGAATTAAGATATTCCTGTGTGACCGCACTGGCATCAACTACTGCCGCATCAATTACCAATTTCTTTTTTTCCATAATATTCACCTTTTCCTTTCTGTTCCAAATATAATTTTCTTATTTTTTTTCTGGCAGATGAAAGTCTTGACCGTACAGTGGAAGGAGATAGAGAAAATAGTTCGCCAAGTTCCGTAGAGTTATAGCCCTCCATAAATCTTAACCAAAACAGATCTCTTTCCTCATCGGGAAGCTGGGCGCACAGTTGCCTTACCATAATCTCACTTAAATCATCCTCTGTAACAGCATCAATTTCCGGCTGGGGTTCTTTATTTATTCGCCTGATTTTGTCTATAAATATATTTTTTGCCGTTTTATAAAGCCATGCCCGGCACTGGGCCTGTGTCATTTCGTTTAATATATGGGCGTTTTCCAATCCCCTCATAAAGGTGTCCTGCACTATATCTTCTGCAAAGGCACGATTATTGCCGGAGAGATTGATGCAATACCATAAAATTTCTTTATGGTATTTTGAATACAGTTTGTCAATCATTTGTACTCTCCTTCCTTAGTCCCGTTTCTACATATATAACGAATAAGAATGACTAAGTGTTGAAAAAATTTATGGCGAATTCAATTTATTGACACAAAAAATATATTCTGTTATATTTACAATATCTTTGGCACTAAAAAATAAATATATTTATAGAAAGCTGGGATTTTATGAACATAAATATAACATATATTGGTCACAGCGGTTTTTTAGCGGAACTTAACACTTGTTATTTCTTATTCGACTATTATAAGGGTACCATACCTAACCTGGACCCGGACAAAATGCTTATAGTTTTTGTAAGCCACGGTCATCCTGATCATTTTAATCCTGAGATTTTCGGGCTCTATGAAAAACATCCCAGAATCATGTATTTGATATCTTCGGATATTAAAATTGATGACAGGAATATGGATAAATACGGTATTACTGATTTATATAATAAGATTACTATTGTTAATGCTGACAGTAAATACGAAATATCAGACGGTAAATGCAGTATGACAGTCAGTACGTTAAAATCGACGGACGAAGGTGTGGCTTTTCTTATTGAATATATGGATAAAATTATTTATCATGCGGGAGATTTAAATCTCTGGGTTTGGAAAGAAGAAGACAAGCAATATAACAATAACATGAAAGCCAGATTTGAAAAGGAATTGCTAAAAATAAAAGGCCTAAATATAGACGTAGCTTTTGCTCCGTTGGACCCCAGACAGGAAGAGTGGTACGGTTTGGGACTGGATGCCCTGCTTGACAATGTAAATATAAAATATGTCTTTCCCATGCATTTCTGGAGTAAACCTGAAGTGGTTACAATGTATAAAAAGGAAAGAGAAAGTAAACCTACCACAGCTGTCATAATGGATGTCAAAAAGCAGGGGCAAAGCTGGAGTATCAGCATATAAATAAGAGAGCAACAGGAGATTTTAATGCAAACAGAAAATAAAAACAAGGAAGTAAATCAAAACGGATTAACTCTTGAATGTTTAGCAAAAATTTATACGGATTTTCCTGAAAAGTTCGGCTTGCCAAGACAGAGCGGATTGATTGACGAACTTAAAGGAGTAATAGTATTTGAATCCAAATACCGCAATCCGGATGCTTTAAGGGGACTGGAAGGTTTTTCTCATATTTGGCTTATCTGGGGCTTTCATAAAAGCAGGCGGGATGTCTGGTCACCAATGGTAAAACCGCCAAGACTAGGCGGGAATATGAAGATGGGAGTATTTGCAACCCGCTCCCCCAACAGGCCTAACAGTCTGGGGTTGTCTTGTGTAAAACTTGATAAAATTGAAAATCATAAGGATTATGGAGTTATTTTACATGTTTCGGGAATAGATCTTATGGATCAAACTCCTATATATGATATAAAACCCTATCTGCCTTATTGTGACAGCCGGCCTTTTGCTACATCGGGATTTATAGAAAATATCGAAGAAAATAAACTTTTAGTTAATATCAGCGATGAACTGCTGGCCCAGATCCCCGAAAAACATCATAAGGCCTTAATCGGTGTATTAGAGCAGGACCCGAGGCCGTCATATCACAATGACCCCGAAAGAATCTACGGTTTTTACTTTGCAGGTTATAATATAAGATTTAAAGTACGGGAAAATATTCTTACCGTATGTGAAATTGATAGGATACAGCAGTAAAGAAGATATATCCGAAAATTTTTGATATAACCGTAATACAAAATAAAACCTGCCGTGATCTAAATGGCTTATAAATCACAGCAGGTTTTTTATTATAAAACAGTTTTAAATTACCACACTTATATCAAAAATGATATACGTACTGGCTTATAAAATAATATTTAAAGATAATGAAAAATTTTATATAATATTACTTAGAATTACAGAATATAAAAATGGCAGTAAAATCAATTATTATTTTCTTCGATAAAATGTTTATTAAAAAAATTAATAAGTTAAAATAAACATCTATAAAACTTGCATATATTATTGCTTTGTCAATGTGTATAGGGTGTATGTGCCTATATTAACCATGGGATAGCTGTCGTTTTCGTCCTTTTCAAATGAAATAAAGTAATCGTTTTTATATTGCAAAGAAGCACTTTCTTCCCCGTCAACAATCAAAGCTTCAGGGAAAAGAACAAGGTAAATGCCGTCGCCTTCATACATGTTCATATCTACATTTTCGACGTCACATCCATATGTTCCGTAATGCATATTGTTTTTGTCTTTACTGTTGTCGCTGTACCACTCATAAGTTCCGTCATCGTTTAATATCAAATATCCTTTTCCGTTAAGGTCCCATTCTCCGACAAGAAATTTTTTCGCTTTATCTTCATTTTCCTTATTATCGATTTCCTCAACTTTAATACCGGAAAACAATTTCAAGGCTTCTTCAAAACCGGCATCAAATTTTTCTATAGTTGACGTAAATGACACGGAAGCAGCATTATAATATTTCCCGTAATATCTTTGATAGATTTTATAGGTGGTTGAATCGACTTTGAACAGATATCCATATTCATACCATTGGGTATTGTTTACCGTTATTTCAGAAGGTTCTTTATAAACTTCAAAACCATCATTTTCAGACAGCAGGTTGTCTATAAAAGATATCATAGTCATAGGATGCTGGTATGTACTTTCTTTGGTAACATTTATGCTTATTATATTATTATCCTTATCTTTTAATTCTAAGGGGCCGCTGTTATCAGTTTTTTCTACAAGTTCCCATACATTTGGATCATAATCAAAAGATAAGTTTCCTATATTTACATGACGGTTTTTCTTATTACAGGAAACAATAAACAACACCACGAAAAAAAATAAAAGTCCAAAATACAATCTTTTCATAATTTGTACCTTCTCTTTCTTTATAAGTTGTCAATTATAAAAATCTTACAACGGATTTGAAAAATATGCAATAGTATTACTATATAAAGTATTTTATGTAAATAATATAATTATCATCATTGCGCGGTATGACGCATTATGATAAAATATTACACAAAATGCAAATTAAGGAGGGACGCTATGGCAATGTATGAAATGAAACCGGAATATTATACCGGAATTGAGTTTATTGACAACGAGCATAAGAAATTGTTCGAAATTGCCAACAATGTATATGAGCTTCTGATGAATGAGTTTATTCCCGACAAATACGATTACATCTTGGACGTTGTAAATGAACTTAAAGATTATGCTAAAACACATTTTCAACACGAAGAAGACTATATGAGCAGTATAAAGTATAGAAAATTTTTGTCTCATAAAGTCGAACATGACGGTTTTATAGAAAAAATCAATGAATATGATCCTGATGTTATCGATGAAAACCAAAAGGAAATTTTGCTTGAATTGCTGGATTTTCTTACGTCATGGCTGGTAGACCATATTTTAATGCAGGATAAATTAATTGCTGAGCAAAAGTAGTTTTAAATATTTGGCATAAGAAAAATAAATGAGAAAAATTAAATTCTGAATACTTATACGAATATTATTGCAGAAAATAAAAATAATTGATAATATGATTTAAATATCATAAGCGGTTTTAATTTAAATTAATATATATTATAAACAAAAGGAGAATATATTATGGCCATGTACGAAATGAAACCGGAATATTACACCGGTATAGAATTCATTGATCAGGAGCATAAAAAGTTATTTGACATTGCCAACAAAGCGTACGAGTTGCTGACAAACGAGTTTATACCTGACAAGTATGATTATATAATGGAACTTATTAATGAGCTGAAAAGTTATGCTAAATATCATTTTGAGCACGAGGAAACCTATATGAGCAGCATAAAATATAAGAGGTTTTTGTCTCAGAAAGTTGCTCACGATGATTTTATTGAGAAGATTAATCAATACGATTCTGAAATTGTGGACGAAAGGCAAAGGGAATCACTTCTCGAACTTTGCGAATTTTTGACAACATGGCTGGTTGAACATATATATAAACAGGATAAACTGATTGCTGAAGGTTAAACTGTATCTTGCCATATAAATATTATAAAACAGCGCCGGATTATATTAACTTAACAATAATAGATAGGCTGCATGATCAATGTATGTCCTATCTATTATTTTTTTGCTTAAATATTTTATATAAATATTTGTTTTATATTAGTAAAAGTATAATACCTAAATAAATTATATGGCATTTAGAAATTATCTTTAGGTTTAAAAGAATAGTTGGATCAAGTTAAGCCTAGATATGGTAAAGATTACAACAAAGTTTTTTAATACTTTTTAGGTTTGATGGAGCAATTAGGGAAAAATAAAGAAGAGGGAAATTTCCTTGATAAATAATTTATTAAGCCATAATTTTTTGGTCTGGCATACTCATATAATTAATTAAGAAAATTTTAGGAAGAGCATTATG
Source organism: Herbinix hemicellulosilytica (assembly GCF_002904165.1). Lineage (GTDB taxonomy): Bacteria > Bacillota > Clostridia > Lachnospirales > Lachnospiraceae > Mobilitalea > Mobilitalea hemicellulosilytica. Next base: position 48,279 of record NZ_CVTD020000011.1, read on the forward strand.
CCAGACAGTGATTTTTTCACTTTTAGCGAATATTTGCGAAAGGATCAGGAGCAACTGTCACCTTCCGCGCAGGATTATATGGAGATGATATATAGACTTTCGCAAAATTTGGGCTTTACAAGGGTGAATGATCTTGCTCAGGCTTTGAACGTGCAGCCTTCTTCGGTCACAAAAATGATTCAAAAGTTGTCTGAAATGAACCTTATTAAATATGAAAGATATGGGGTAATTATGCTGAAAGAAGACGGGATTAAGCTTGGCAAGGCCCTTCTTTACAGGCATAATCTGATCGAAGAATTTTTGAGGCTTTTAAGCATTACGGATGGAATATTATCGGAGACTGAAAAGATGGAACACACAATAAGTAACGATATACTTTCGGGTTTAAATGATTTGGTAGATTTTTTTTACGAAAATCCGGACGTTCTCAGGCAGTGGCAACTATACAGAAAGAAAAAAAAGAAGTCATAAGAACCCAACAATAAAAATTCATGCCGCAAAACAGTCATCATTATTTTAAGACTTATGACGGCTGCGGCATGATTAACTAAATGTAATTTTGATCAATAAGGTAAATTTATTTTTACAATATTTATTATAAAGTAATTAATGCAAATCCGAAGAACGACAGAAAGTTAATTTAAAAGATTTCATTTTTAATTGTCTCATATATTTTATCAGATTTTGAAAAGTCCATAGCCCCTATATAAAAACTTTCCAGTTCATCATGCAGTATTTTGGCTCGTTTTATATGTTCACAAGCCAGGTCTGTAAGTTCTGCAGCTTTTTTGTGATGAAGAGTCATTTGCTCCTGAACGGATTTTGGAATTTCAAGCATTAGACTTGATACATTCTGCGTGCCCTGGTCCTTTGATTCATGAAAAGCATTTGAAGTAGTTACAGCTATACCTATTGACGGAAAGATAATATGGTCTATTTTATCCGGAGTTCTGATTGAACAATAGCAGGTTATCCTTTCAAGTTTCATATAAGTTGCGGCCTGATTAATTTTAGACATTATCAAATCAGAAGCTGCTCCCCATTCGTCTGTTAATACATATACGGTTGAGGCTAGTTTAGTTATAGTATCTTTAAAAAATACAACTTTACCTACTGATGCGGCACTAAGCAGCCTCTTTTTTTCTTTACCTTTTTTACATCCGTCCAATAATTTTATAAAATTGTCAGTAAAGCTGTCTATAGCATCATTATTTACATAGGCTTTGGCCGTCTGAATATTACTGTCAAGGAGCGCGCTTGCGGCTGAGATACATGCAGTTGCCATACGGTGACATGAGGAAATGGATTTGCTTAAATTTATGATTTCAGACTTGTTTTGGGTTAACTTACCGGTGTCCCAACATTCGGCCATATTTATTATATTATCATATGCACCGGGATAATCCGGGTCCATTACATGGGGAGCAGTTCCGTCCACCATGGCAATATTTAAGTCATGGTCTATAAAGGCATCCAAAGAATTGGGGTCACTGGCACAGTGAAAGTATTCTATATTGTGATTTTTACTTTCAAGAATATGGATTATTTTTTTCATAAGGGAACTTTTACCGCTGCCGGGCCCACCTTTAATTATATACAATTTATTGCCTTCTAAAGGATTTTTCAGTTCATCAAATAAAGAAACAAAACCCCGTTTTGTATTGCTTCCAAGAAAGAAGCGGATATTAGTTTTATCCGGCATAAATCTCACCTCATAGCTATTATTTATTCACACAGGCTATAATAAAAAATATAGGCTGTCAATACAAAATATGAAATGAGAGGAAAAAAGTAATACTATTATAATTTGTGAATGTTAAATTTTTTATTCTTTATCGGATTTTAAGTTGTTTTTATATCATGTGCAAATAATTGATTATGCGGTTGTTGCAAACCAATATAAAAAATGATATGCTCATACAAGATTTATTATTTTTTATTAATTGGAGGACTGTTATGCTGGAAATATTAAAAGCCATTCTGCTTGGTATTGTAGAAGGAATAACCGAGTGGCTGCCTATAAGCAGTACCGGACATATGATTTTGGTCGAGGAATTTATACATCTGAATTTGTCGGATGAATTCATGGAAATGTTTCGCGTAGTTATTCAACTGGGAGCGATTCTGGCGGTGGTAATTTTGTACTTTAATAAACTAAATCCTTTATCGCCTAGGAAAAGCATTAATGAGAAAAAAGAAATCATGAATATATGGTTTAATGTAATTATAGGAGTCCTGCCTGCCGGTATTGCGGGAGTTCTTTTTGACGACTGGTTTGATGAACATTTCTATAATTACCTTATGGTAGCCGTAATGCTGATTGTATACGGTGTATTGTTTATATTGGTTGAAAACAACAATAAAGATAAAGAACCGAAAATAGTAAGCTTTAATGAACTGTCCTATAAGACTGCTTTTCTGATCGGTTTGTTTCAGGTATTGTCCTTGATTCCCGGAACATCCCGGTCAGGTGTAACTATTCTTGGTGCCATTTTGCTAGGGACTTCCAGGTATATTGCAGCGGAATATTCATTCTTTTTATCTATTCCCGTAATGTTTGGTGCCAGTGCCTTAAAACTGCTTAAGTTCGGCTTTAATTTTACGGGGATGGAAGTTGCAATATTATTTACCGGTATGGCAGTAGCCTTTATCGTTTCAATTTTAGCCATTAGGTTCCTATTAACTTATATTAAAAGAAACAATTTTAAAGCTTTCGGATGGTACAGGATTGGCCTTGGTTTAATTGTCCTTGGATATTTTGCTGTAAAATCCTTATTGTAATTGGATCTTAATAAAATGTAATAAGTCTATAGTAAAAATACATAAATATTGTCATTACATACCGGCACTTGTTTTGTCTTAATATTATTTGACAAAATAAATATTTTTTTAAGAAAATTTCAGGACAAAACTTGCCTAAGATTATAGGTGGTATAATGTTCAGAAAAAATAATGTTCTAAATAATAAAAATTCAAAAAAACCGATTTTGTACGGTGTGGTAACTTTTTTAGCCGTTGTCATACTTGTTATTTTGTCGGTATTTACGGTTAAGCTTATTAGATACGGAAAAGAATTTTTAAAATCGTCAGAAACGAATCTTTTAAATGATACTGATGAAGCCTTGGCAGATTTGCAGGATGATAATGCATTTATTATCAAAGACGAAAATTATAAAATAGACAAACCGAATACCGATTTATACAGCGATAACATAAACACTGACGATACTCAAAATACAGTTAATGACACCAATTCTGATAATAATATTGATACTGAAATAAATAACGGTTTAAATAATGATGCAAATGAAGATAAAAGTATTAAAGATATTGATAGAATGACCCAAAATGAGGACAAAGATGATCCGCAGCATGAAAGTTTCGAAGGAATTGATTTAGATGTCAGGGATATTGAAAAATCAAAGAACGAAACGGATGAGATCACTTTCGGTATTGATGTGTCAAAATGGCAGGGTATTATTGACTGGAAAAAGGTAAAGGATGCAGGAGTGGAGTTTGCTATAATCCGTATTGGTTACAGGACCCAGGTTGACGGCAAAATAATCGAAGACCCTTATGCCGAATATAATCTTCAACAGGCGCAAAAATATGGTATAAAGCTTGGGGCTTATTTCTTTTCTACTGCCATAAACGAAAAAGAAGCCTTAGAAGAAGCAAAATGGGTGGTCGATTTCCTTGCCCCATATAAAATTACTTATCCCGTAGTATATAATTGTGAAGGATTTACAGACCCTGAAAACAGGCAATACAAAATGACTAAAGAAGAAAGAACAAAACTTGTAACCGTATTTCTTGACTATATTAAAGAAAACGGATATACACCCATGTTTTACGCCGCTAAAGGGGAATTGGAAAACAGTAAGGATTGGGATACGACACTTTTAACAAAAAAATATAAAATTTGGGTGGCCCAGTACACCGATTATATTGATATTTCAAATCCAAAATCTACTTACTCCGGCTCATATGATATGTGGCAATATACAAGCAACGGAAGTGTTCCCGGAATAAAAGGGCATGTAGATTTGAATGTGGCTTACTTCGGTTATAAAAAAGAAGCAAAGGCAAAAGAAGAAAAGCCTCTTGAAGAAGTTAAGCCTGATCCGGCAGCTTTAATTAATTTTACCGAAGTAAATGAGCTTGTAACTGCCAAAGAAGTTACAAACCTGCGTAATATACCAAGCCTTCAAGACAGCGAGGTAATTGAGATTCTTTATTATGGAGATAAAGCAACAAGAACCGGTATCGCCGATAACGGCTGGTCCAGAGTGGAATACAAGGGAAAAATTCTTTATGCCATATCCAGTTATCTTACCACTGATTTTAATTACAGGGAAAATTCCAAGCCTACAGTTAAAAATCCTGAAGCGGGAATTACGTTTACTGAAGTTAATGATAAAGTTACTGCTAAGATTAGAACAAATTTAAGATTGGTTCCCAGTACTGAAAGTGACGATACGATAGTAGCGGTATTAGAACATGGAGTAATTGTGACAAGAACAGGCATAGGAAGCAACGGCTGGTCAAGAGTAGAATATGAAGGCCAGACTTTATATGCGGTAACATCATATCTTGAAATTGTAGATGACGAAAATCAAAATTAAATTTAAAGCCATATGATTCATATTGATTGATTTGTATATGAATTATCAAATATTATGCAATTATACAAAAGTCTGGAGGATACTATGAAAATTCAAAGAAGTATTGCCGAACGGAAACTTTGGGCGCAGTTTGATGCCCTTCAGTTAGGGTCCGGCTGGGACGAAAAGGATATATCAAAACCGCAGATTTTAATCGAAGACGTATACGGGGACAGCCACCCCGGAAGCGTCCATTTGAACAAACTTACCGAACAGGCAAAATATGGGGTTTTTGAGTGTGGCGGATATCCTGCCCATTTTCATGCCACAGACATATGTGACGGCTGCGCCCAGGGACATGACGGTATGAATTATATTCTTGCATCCAGAGAAGCAATCTGTGATTTGGTTGAAATTCACGGCTCTGTAACTCCCTGGGACGGGTTGATTCTTACTTCATCCTGCGACAAATCTGTGCCTGCCCACCTGAAAGCTGCGGCAAGGCTTGATATTCCGGCTATATTTATTCCAGGAGGAAGCATGAGGCCCGGCCCTTATATGACCACTTCTATGCTGGCAGGAGATATATCATTAAGGGAAAAGAGGGAAGGCCAGATATCCGATACGGAAGTCAGAGACTATAAATTGACCGGATGTCCTTCCTGCGGAGCCTGCGCTTTTTTGGGTACGGCCAGCACCATGCAGTGCATGGCTGAAGCTTTAGGCATGGCCCTTCCCGGCAGTGCTTTGGCTCCCGCTACAATGAGGGATATTCTGCAATATGCCCGAAATGCGGGAAGAAAAATCATGGAACTGGTTGATAGGAACATAACGCCAAGTATGATTATGACCAAGGAAGCTTTTTATAATGCTTTCGTTGTTCACAGTGCCATAGGCGGATCTACCAATGCCATGCTTCATCTTCCTTCGATTGCCAGAGAACTTGGCATAATTATAGATCCGGAAGAAGTGGACGAAATAAATCATAAAATTCCCCATATTGCAAACGTTACGCCAAGCGGCCTGCATATAACCGAAGCTTTCTGGTTTGCCGGAGGCATTCCTCTTGTTCAGTTGTACCTGAAAGACTACCTGTACTTGGATGTACTTACGGTTACAGGTAAAACTTTGGGTGAAAACCTGGAAGATCTTAAAAAAGATCATTTCTTTGAGAGAAATCTCGGTTATCTTTCCAATTACGGCCTTACCAGGGATCAGGTTATTTTTACACCTGACAAGGCTGACGAAATCGGATCAATTGCGGTATTGAAAGGGAATATAGCACCGGAAGGATCTGTAGTAAAATATTCCGCATGCAATAAAGAGCTTTATGTTCACAGGGGCCCGGCAAGGGTTTTTGATTCGGAAGAAGAAGCTCACAGGGCGGTGGTAGAAGGAAGAATTAATCCCGGTGATATCATAGTAATCCGTTATGAGGGACCGAGAGGGTCCGGAATGCCGGAAATGTTTATGACCACCGAAGCAATTGTATGCGACCCTAACTTAAACGGGAAGGTATCCTTAATAACCGACGGCAGATTTTCGGGAGCAACAAGGGGTGCAGCAATAGGCCATGTATCACCGGAAGCTGCGGTAGGCGGGCCTTTGGCATTTATAAGAGAAGGCGATATAATAGAATACGATATCCCGGCAAGAAAAATAAATTGTATAGGCATAGAAGGAAAGCTTATGAAGCCGGAAGAAATAGAAAAGGTATTTAAAGAACGGGAAAAAGAAGGAATTAAAAAAAGGCCCGAAAGAAAAGGAATACTGAAACGCTATACATCGATGGCCTTATCTGCCATGCAGGGGGCAGGCTTTGAGTAAAGTATGGAATTTAATGCTATTTATTAATATCAGCATTTAAATAAAACATTGGCCGGATTCCATTGAAAATAATTCCGGCCGGATTACCGAAAGGAGATACATATTTTGAAAGCGAAATTTATTACTCCGGTAGTTACGGCGTTTAATAAAAACTATAATCCGGATTTTAAGGCCAATCAAAAAATTTGGGACTATGTAATTGAAGGCGGTATTGACGGTATTATTCTTTTTGGCAGTACCGGAGAGTTTTTTGCTTTGTCAGTTGATCAGAAGAAGGAACTTATCCAGGCTGCCGCAGAGCATATAAGAAATAGGGTTTCTTTAATTGTGGGGACCGGTTCAATGCAACTTAATGAAACTATTGAACTCTCTCAATATGCAGCTAAATGTAAGGCCGATGGTGTTATTATAGTTCCGCCGTACTATTTTTCACTGTCCAGTGACAGCATAGAAACTTATTTTGATAAGATTGCAGAGGCGGTAGATACTAAAATATATATATATAACTATCCGGAAAGGACAGGCTATGACATAACTCCGGACCTGATGTTAAGGCTTCGCAGAAAGCATAAGAATATAGCAGGTTGCAAAGATACTGTCGTAAACTTTGCTCATACCCGCAAACTAATAGATGCCATACTTCCTGAGTTTCCGGATTTTGAAATTTATTCGGGTTATGACGATTATTTTGCCCGAAATGTTCTTAGCGGCGGATGCGGGGCAATAGGAGGATTAACCAATATAGCACCTGAGATAGGGTCAGGCTGGGTAAAGGCATTTAAGGAAAATGATATTGAAAAAATATCTTTTTATCAGAAGCAAATGGATATCCTGGCCCGTTTGTTTGATTTCGGCGTTCCTTTTGTTCCTCTTGTTAAAAAAGCCATGGTATTAAGGGGACTACCTATGGAAGATATCTGTATGCCTCCGTTAAAAAAGCCTACAAAAGAACAGACAGAACAGATCAAAGAGATTTTAAATAAACTCTCAAAAATTTAATATAAGCATAATGTAGCGGGACTTATAAACCTGATTTTATTTAAAACAGGTACTTTAAGTCCCGCCATTTGCATTATTTGTTATATTCTTAAGTTTAAAAGTAGCTTTTATATTTAAAGTATTAACTGCTTAATCTGTATAATTATCAAAATAGCCCTGAATCAGTATTATCGGAGTGCCCTTATCGCCGCTGCCTGAAGTCAGATCACATAATGAGCCAATCAGGTCTGTCAGCCTTCTTGGAGTAGTGCCTTGAGAAATTTCTTTGCCTAACAGATCATCACTTTTATTTTTTATATATTCTGATATGGCGTCTTCCAGTTCTTTTCCTTTAAGATGAGGGAAGTAATTGTCTGCTATATATTTAAGTTTGATTTCTTTAGGACGGCCTTCCAAACCGGCGGTGTAAGCAGGGGATACGACAGGGTCGGCCAGTTCCCAAATCTTTCCCATAGGATCTTTAAATGCCCCGTCGCCGTAAATCATAACCTCAACATTTTTTCCCGTAAGTTCTTTAATTCTTTTGTTTATTTTATCCACTACAGGTTGACAGTCACGGGGGAAAAGCTTAACAGTGTCTTCGGTTGCTTTGTTACTTCCCAATAATCCGTAAGTTTCGTTGTAGCCGCTGCCGTCAACACTGGTTGAAAGTATATCATCCAGGCCGTATACTGTTTCGGCCCCTGCATTTCTCAACAGCCTTTTTGTACGGGCTCTGGAATGTATATCACAGCAGAGGATATGTTTGGTATAGTTTAGGATAGTACGGCAGTCGTTAGCCAGAATAATTTCAACCTCACAGCCTTCAGCCTGAATTACGTTTTTATAATACTCTATATAATCTATTCCTGTAAACGGATGTCTGACATATCCGAATAAGTCCCGATATTTATCCTCAGTCAGTACGTCTGACCAGGGATTTATACCTTTTTCATCCAATGAATCTATGTCTATCAGATGGTTTCCTACTTCATCCGAAGGATAGCTGAGCATAAGTACTATTTTTTTTGCGCCTCTTGCAATTCCTTTAAGACATATTGAAAATCTGTTTCTGCTTAAGATAGGGAAAATTAGACCAATAGTTTTGTCTGCAAATTTTGCTTTAATGTCAGCCGCAATTTGATCCACAGTAGCATAATTTCCCTGAGCACGGGCTACTACGGCTTCAGTTATACCGATTACATCTTTGTCGTTTAATTGAAAATTCTCTTGTTTTACGGCATCAAGGACGCATTTAACCACAATTTCAACAATATCGTCTCCCTCACGGATGATAGGAGCACGAATTCCTCTGGATACGGTTCCGACTAATCTGTCCATAAACTTCACTCCCTAATATAATTTTGCCCTGAAAAGAGCAATCCTTAATCCACAATAAGTATATCACTAATTATAATGTTAGTAAAACTAATAGTTTTTATATCTGGCATAAGATACACTTATACCATAATGATGATATTCTTAATAATTGATTTAATAATTTATATTTTATGATACGCCGTATTTGCTTGTAATTTAGAATATATTTGACAAATGAGAATTCAGGCGGTTTAAATAAGAGAATATATGTAAAATGAAATAAAAATAAATTATGAATACCGAAATGGTGTAAAAAAAGGTTGTATTAAAATGATTTTCTAAAATTTCATTTTAATACAACCTCATCATAACATACTTCAAATAAAGGAATTACTGCATCCTGATATTAATTTTTATACGGATGAATTGTTTGAATAGTACCGTCCTCATTATATTTCAATTCGGTAAATTTAATGCAGCGTCTGTGGTCGATGCCGCCTGACAATGAAGCGTCATGATAGAACAGATACCATTTACCTTTGAATTCAACTATTGAATGATGAGTAGTCCAACCGATAACAGGTTCCAAAATCCTGCCTCTGTAAACAAACGGGCCTTTTGGATTGTCACTGGTAGCATAAACTATATAATGAGTAGTTCCGGTTGAATAGGACAGATAATAAGTTCCGTTATATTTATGCATCCAGGGACCTTCAAAGTAACGTTTGTCTTCATCTCCGGCTAATAAAGGCTTGCCGTTTTCGTCAAGGATCTGAATTTCCTGGGGAGGCTCTGCAAAGGACAGCATATCGTCGTTCATAACGGCGACCCTGGGTCCGATTGCAACTTCTTTAGGGTCTTGAGGGCCGGCATTCGGATTAAAGGTTCCGGTCTGCCATTTTTCCAGTTGTCCGCCCCAAATTCCTCCGAAATATAAATATGCCTTGCCGTCATCGTCTACAAAGATAGCCGGATCAATACTGTAACTTCCCGGTATATAATTCGGTTCCGGAGTAAAGGGTCCGGCAGGATTATCTGATATAGCTACTCCGATACGAAAGATACCCTCTTTATCCTTTGCAGGGAAGAATAAATAATATTTTCCGTTTTTATAAGCTGCATCGGGTGCCCACATTTGCTGGCTGACCCAAGGAACGTTCTTCATATGAAGAACTTCACCATGGTCAACAACCGGAGCATCAACATCGTCCATAGAAAATACATGATAATCTTCCATGCGATATTGAGTGCCGTCGTCATCGGACTGGCCGTCGTGCTCCAGGTCATGGGACGGATAGATGTAAATTTTGTCTTCAAATACGTGAGCAGAAGGATCTGCCGTATAAATGTGAGTTACTAAAGGTTCATTTTGCTTTGCTTGTTTGCTCATTTATACTCTCCTTGTAAAATGATAGTAATGATAGTAAATTATTCATATTTCTATTATACCAAGGAAAGAAAAACTATCAATAACAATTATTCATTAAATATAAACCCGTATTTTGACATATTTGACAATCATTAAACAATATGCTGAAATTAAAATCTGTAATCGATTAAATATTGTAACCATGATATAATTAAATAAAATAAATTCGTACGAATATGAAACCCAGACTGGATCTATATCAAAAATAAAACTTTATTTTTGTCAGGGCTAATACAAAAGAAATTAAACATAGCACAGATTCATGTTATAATCATTAACATATTACAACTGGTAAATGATAGGGCTGTATCTATGTAAAGAGCATAGGATTTTACTGTAATATGTTAAAAACTAATTATCATAGAGCTTTATGGGCAATCAGGCATAAAAATTCATAAGTCATAATTGATTAAATCAAGTAATATAAACGAAGGATAAGGGTTTATGTTACAGAAAGGGGGAAAAGATGATATGATTAAAAGAAGCTGTAAAATTTGTGTTTTGCTTCTTCTTGTGTTTGCAGTAAGTATTGTGGTCAGGCCTTTTAAAGTAAGCGGTGAAGTAAAACCAATTACAGAAGCAAATGAAAAGCTTAAGGATATAAGTGAGCAGGAGAAAGAAACTTTAGAAAAACTTTTTCTTATAACTCAGGAAATAGAGGGGTTGGAAAGAGAAGAAGCAAAAATATTAAAAGAAATAGCCGAACTTGGTTTGGAAATAGAAAAAATTGATTTATCCATAATAGAAGAAGAGGAAAATTATGATAATTATCTGGGACTTTTTGAACAGGTACTGAGAAGCTATCAAAGGTGGGGGCCGGCGTCATATATAGACATTATTTTGAAAGCTGAAGATCTTACTTCACTGATTAAGAGCCTTAATCTGATTAAAGATATCTCAAGAAATACCGGAGAACTGCTGGCTTCCATTGAGGAAAGCAGGCAAAGACTTGAAGAAAAGAAACAAGAGCTTTCGGACTATTTGGCTTTGCTTGAAGAAAAAAATGAAGAGCTTAAAGATTCAATAGCCGCAAGGCAAAAGCTTGTAAAAGACCTGGAAAGCTTTTTGGATTCACTGGCGGAAGAGAAAGAACGATATGAGGAGCATCTTAACAATCTGAAACTGATGTGGGAAAATCTGAATGAACTGTTTTCCAATATAGTTGATGAATTCTCACGGATAATAAGTGAAGGGTATTTTACTGTTGAAGATTTAAATTTAAAATTCAGCCTTTTCTCTTTGAAAGGTTCTATACATGAGGACACCATAAACCGCATTTTAAACGAGAATTCAAATTATTCGGAAATGATATTTCGTTTTGAAAATGAGGCGGTAAGAATTGAGATTCCGGATAATCATTTTATACTCGAAGGATATTTTGCTATAAGGAGCAAAACTGCCCTGGAATTTGTACCCGAAAGCGGCACTTTTTATAACATGGTACTGGAAAAGGAATCTATAGACGAATTATTTAAAAATGGGCCTATGATAATTGATTTTGAAAAAATAGCAGGAGATATGATTACTCTGGATATTGAACTGAAAGAAATAAGCACCGGGGGCGGTTATTTGAATTTTACGATAAATTCCGGCTTTATGTTTTAAAACATTGCAGCATAAAACCATTTATAAAATATTAAAGATGCCTGTATTAATATATATGCCCGTATTTTCATAAAAGGAGGAATTTACTTGATTATATCGGAAAATGTTTCGTTAATATATCCGGACAAGACTCAGGCTTTATTTGATGTAAATCTTGAAATAAAACCCGGTGAACTGGTATACATAACAGGGCCCAGCGGCTCCGGCAAGACAAGTTTTCTGAAGCTGCTTATGGGTATGGAATTTCCGACGTCAGGGAGCTTAAGCGTATTGGGGGAAACGATAAATAAAAGTAATTACGGCAATATTCAAAAATTAAGAAGAAAAATCGGGCCGGTTTTTCAGGAATTTAAACTGATACAAGGAAGAACGGCTCTGGAGAATGTAATGATGGGTATGCGGTTTTTAGGTATTAAGCCAAAACTAATGAAAGAGCAGGCCCATGAGGCTCTGGAAAAAGTGGGACTCGGGCATAAGAAATATTCAAAAGTAGAAAATCTGTCATGGGGAGAATCTCAAAGAGTAGCTATAGCAAGGGCGGTGGCAAGAAAACCTTTGCTTATACTGGCTGACGAGCCTACCGGCAATTTGGACTACGACAATGCCATAAATATTCTTAAATTACTGAAATCTTTCAGGGAAGAGGATATAACGGTTATTATAACCACTCATGCTACTCATTTGATAAATAATGAAAAAGATGCCATGTTTATTAATGTATATAAGGGCAGAATCACTGCGGAGCGTAAGGGGTTGGCTGTATGAAAACTTTTTTGTATAACATAGGTTATTTTTTTAAAGAAACGGGTAGGATTATCAGATTAAATATTCTATCCAATATTTTTTCGATTATAGGTACAGGCTTGATTTTGTTTCTTTTAGGACTGGTTATAACCGGGTCCGATATCGGAAACCATCTGGTAAATATGTTAAATGAAGAAGCCGAAATTAACGGTTATTTTACAAAGGACATATCGGATTCTGACAGAAATGAACTTGTAGAAAAAATCGGAAAAATTTACGGGGTCCGCAGTGCCAGGCTTGTAAATGAAGATGAAGCCAAAAAAAAGATGGAAGATATACTGGGAGAAGAAGCAAAGATACTTGAACTTTTTAAAGAAAATCCCTTTGAAGCTTTTGTGGAGATTAGGATTAACGTAGATGAGATGGAAAACATCCTAGATAACGTTAAAAACATGAAAGGAATAGAATATGTCAGGGATAACAGAGAGGTCCTGGAAAAGATTAAAGATATTACATATGCATTTAAAGTATTGGGCTATCTTTTAATAGCGGCGGTAGGAATTACTACTTTAATTATTTTGTCCCATATGATACGTCAGGGTATTTATAATAACAGGGAACAGATAAATACGTTAAGGCTGCTTGGTTCTCCCGGTGCATTTATCGGATTTCCCTATGTGCTTACAGGAATTTTGCTTACTTTACTTGGCGGAATTTTGGCAGCCTTATCTGTGGTGCTTCTGATTAATACTGCATATGAAGGCATCGGAAGTACTGTTTTATTTCTGCCTTTACCGTCAAAGAATGATTTGATTGATAAAATGATAATTTTAATTCCTTCACTAAGTTTTATACTGGGACTAATGGGAAGTCTGTTTGGATTATCGTCAATAAGAAAGAAATAAGGGGAAAGAATATGCTTAAAAGATTAAATATTAAAAACGGAGACGAACTGTCCATACTTGGTTTTGGCTGTATGCGGTTTCCTACAAAGAACGGAAGTATCGATGAAGAAAGATCCATTGCACTGATCAGGGAATGCATACATAAAGGGATAAATTATTTTGATACCGCTTATTTTTATAACGGAGGAAAGAGCGAATCAATTCTCGGGAAAGCCTTACAAGGCGGTTATAGAGAAAAGGTTAAAATTGCCACCAAACTTCCTCCTTTTATGGTAAAAAAACTTGACGGGGCAAAAAGCATCTTTGCAACACAGCTAAAAAAACTTCAGACGGATTATATCGATTATTATCTTTTACACATGTTGCAGGACAAAGCTGGATTTGAAAGGCTTAATAATCTTGGAATTATAGAGTGGCTGGAAGAACTGAAAAAAGAAGGTATTATCCGCAATATAGGTTTTTCATTTCATGGTTCAAGAAACGACTTTGAAGAAATTTTAAAATCTTACTCATGGGATTTTTGCCAAATACAATATAATTATATGGATGTAAATAACCAGGCAGGGAAATACGGGCTGCAACTTGCTCATTCTATGGGTATACCGGTTATCGTAATGGAACCCTTAAGAGGCGGAAGACTGGCGGACAAATTACCGAAAGAAGTGATAAGTGAATTTAAATCCTACAGTGAAAAAAGAAGCCCGGCCGAATGGGCTTTAAGATGGGTTTGGAATCACCCTGAAGTTACCGTAGTCCTTTCTGGAATGAGCGATGAAAAGCAACTTGAAGAAAATGTAAAAACTGCTTCAGATGCTATACCCAATTCACTAAGTGAAGAAGAACTAAAAGTTTTTGACAGAGTTATGGATATAATGCACAGGAAGACAAAAGTCCCTTGTACCGGTTGCAGCTACTGTATGCCTTGTCCTTTCGGAGTAAATATTCCGGCCTGTTTTTCAGTTTATAATGATAAATACCTGTTAAATGAGAAAAGTAGTAAAATCATTTATTATAGGACCCTGGGGGGTTTATCAAAGCAGCCGGCATATGCTTCCGTATGTAAAGGATGCGGTAAATGCGAAAGCAAATGCCCTCAGCATATCGAGATACGAAAAGAACTTGGAAAAATTAAAAAAGAGATGGAAGATTTCATTACCAATACGGCTTTAAAAATAGCAAGAAAGTATATGAAAATTTCATGAAATATTTTTTGGTCTGTAATTCAGTAAAGCAAGTATTGTTTAAAATAATAAAAGTTTATAATAATATTAATTAAAGTAATACTGAGTTAAAAAATTTAAATGAATAGGGCGATGACTTTATAAAGTCATCGCCCTATTCATAATGGAGGAGGTTTAAATATAGTAAAAAAATTAAGAAAATAAAATTAATGATGAAATAAATTATTAATTTATTATATTAAAGTAGATTATTGGCTATTTTTAAAAACCAAGTTAGCAAAATTATAAAAACCCAGATACCAGATATCGAAAGTATGGCCTCCGCTGACCTTTTGCCAGATAAAGTTCTTTCCTTCCGAAAGTTTATCTGTTAATTGAGTTAAGGAATTAACGGCAGCAGAAGCGCTGGCTATGGCAATCTGATCTTCGGTTCCGCAGATATTATAAAAGAAATTTATATTATAGTCAGGAAAATCTTTGAGTTTATCCGATATAACAGAGGCCGTATATGTAGTAGGAGCTGCGGAAAAAGCACCGAAATAACTGATTATATCAAGACATTCACATAAACCGATATTTATAGTCTGCATTCCACCCATGGAAAGACCGGCCATAGCCCTGTGGTCCCGGGATTTAGTAAGGTCATAGCCGTTATCATCATAGTCTGCATATGTTGCGTAATGTTTGTCAATATAAGGTATTAAATCGTTACGCAATTCTTTACCGAATACGTAAAAGGAATTAAAATTGGACGTAGGACTGTGATCGGCGGCGGACCGGCCGTTAGGGGTAACAATTATAAATGGTTCTATAAGACCGCTATAAATCAAATTATCCATCATCTTTTTGATAAGTGAATCTTCACCGGTCATTCCCCATTCACTTTCGCTTCCTCCGATACCGTGCATAAGGTATAAGACATTATACAGCTTGGTTTCATCGTAATTATAAGGCAAATAAACATATGCCTGTTTAGTTATTTCAGATTCATCGCCAAAATAATCTTTTGTCTGGTATGTTATTTTTTCGATCGTACCGCCATGGTCGGTTCGTTTTTCAAACATTTGAAGAGGGATACTGTCAACTACCGTAAATGTCGTAAGGTCCGTATTGTAATTTTCTTCATTTACTAGTTCTTCCATAATCTCTTCCTCATTAATATTAATATTATTATTTATAATCTCTTTATTTACTTCGTTATCATTTATTGTATTTTCGCTACCGGATGTATCGGCAGTTTCTGAAGCTGTTTCTTTAGAAGTATTTTGATCGGTTGCTAAAAGGTCATTATCAGAACGGGTTTCTGTTGATTCGTTCCTGACTGAACAAGAAACCGAAAGCAGCATAATAATGGAAATTAAAAATATCAAAATCTTTTTCATTGTAATTAACCTGCCTTTAATAATTTTCAAGATTATACCGGATACGGTTAAAAAAACTTATAAGTAACTGTTTTTCGGTTTCAGTAAAATTTTTAAAACTCTTTTTTTCAATCTCATCAACAATCTGATTGATTTTTGTTGCCAGTTTGCGGCCTTTTTCTGTCAGGTAGATTGAGTTTGCCCGCTTGTTTCCCGAAACATAAACAGGTTTTTTATAAATAAGGCCGTCTTTTTCCAATTTCCCTAGAAGAGAAGTCATGGTAGCCGGCTCCACATGACAACGTTCAGCCAAATCTTTTTGCAGAAAACCTTCATTCTGTAATAGTATAGATAGAACCTTCGGTTGTCCGGTTGAAAGATTTAATTTTTGAAATTCTGCAAAGCAATGTTTTTTATGAGTATGATAGCAGCCTATAAGAACAGTGTGTAATCTTTGGTTTTCGGAATGATCATTTGACAAGTATGGCATCACTCCTTTAATTACTAATTAGATTTCTAATTAGATTTATAATAAATTAACAAGAAAATATTGTCAAGTATTTTAGATTTAGCATATTAACAGGACTAATGAACGTTGTTATATATCCGAAAACATGAATATGAAAATACAAGTATATACATGACAATAAAATATTTGCACTTTGGAACTATTTTAATATCAATAAAACTATATAAAAAGCTGCAATGGGCATGTGGCGGATAACTTTAAAGGAACGAAAATATATGACTTTTAGTATAAAAAATACAGTCAGAAGCTTAAGAAAGACTGCATAAATCTGCCTATATACTGAAAAATGACGTTAATAAATTGGAATAACAATCAGGGAACTATATTTATAAAGAGGCCTTTACATAGATAAAAGTGTTAATTAATTCTAATATAAATGTATATTATATATAAATTTTGCACAAAAATAGCAATATCTGAAATTAAAACAGCAATATTTGAGAAGCTTGTTTTTGAGTATTTTGTTATAATACATTTGTATTTTTTTGAATACAAAAAATAAGAGGAGGGTATAATATGAAACGTATTATTGCTTTATTTCTTGCATGCCTGATGATAATGTCACTGGCATTAACAGGCTGCGGCAAGAAAGACGACAGCAAGGAAGGCTCTAATTCTTCTGACAAGTCTGATAGCGGAACTAAAACTGAAACTCAGGAACCGGTAAAAGAAGTTGAGGATGATCCTAACGTAAAGGTACTTAATATTTGGTCCTTTACTGATGAAGTTCCCAATATGCTGAAAAAGTACAAAGATTTAAATCCTGATTTTAATTACGAAATTAAGGAAACAATTATTGCTACTACTGAGGGTGCTTATCAGCCGGCACTTGACCAGGCACTTGCAGGAGGAGGTTCCGATGCTCCTGATATCTACTGTGTTGAGGCCGCATTTGTTCTGAAATATACACAGGGCGATGCCCATCAATACGCTGCAGCATACAAAGATCTGGGCATAGATGTTGACAGATTGATTGAAGAAGCTGAAATTGCTCCTTATACAGTAGAAATCGGAACAAATCCTAACGGACAGGTAGTAGGACTTGGCTATCAGGCTACAGGAGGAGCTTTCATTTATCGTCGTTCTCTGGCAATTGATACGTGGGGTACTGATGATCCTGCAGTTATCAAGACCAAGATTGGTCCCGGCTGGGATAAATTCTTTGAAGCAGCTGAGGAACTTAAGGCTAAGGGGTATGCTATAGTATCCGGTGACGGTGATATTTGGCACGCCGTTGAAAACAGCTCCGATAAGGGATGGGTTGTTGACGGTAAGCTGACAATCGATCCTAAGCGTGAAGAGTTCTTGGATCTTTCAAAGAAACTTAAAGACAACAACTATCACAATGATACTCAGGACTGGACCGACGCTTGGTATGCAGATATGAAAGGCGTAGGTGACAAACCTGTATTCGGTTTCTTCGGTCCTGCTTGGTTGATTAACTACGTTATGGCTGAGCATTGCGGCGGAAAAGCACCCGGTGAAGGAACATACGGTGACTGGGCAGTATGTGAGCCTCCTATAGGATTCTTCTGGGGCGGTACATGGGTTCTTGCCAATAAAAATACAAAGATACCTAAGACTGTAGGTAAGATTATCGAATGGATTACACTTGACAGCTCCGAAACAGGTCTTCAGTATTTCTGGGCTAACGGAACTTTGAATGGCCCTGGCGGAACAAAGGATGCCGTTGCTTCCGGTGCAGTTATGAAGAAATCCGACGGTACTCTTGATTTCTTGGGCGGACAAAATATGTTTGATGTATTTGTTCCTGCCGGTGAGTTTGCAAACGGTAAGAACTTAACACAATATGATGAAACAATCAATGGCTATTGGCGTGAGCAAGTTCGTGAATACACAGCCGGTAACAAGTCTCGTGAACAGGCTATAGCTGATTTCAAACAACAAGTAGCGGATAACCTTGATGTTATCGTTGAATAACTAGACTGATATTAGGGGCGGCGAAGCCTTTCGACCGCCCTTAATTTACGGTAAAGATAGATATATTAAGCATGTTTTAATTATTTTATATACATAATTATAAATTAGACATGCATGGTTATAGTGGGATCTACCCAGAAGACTTTAAGTATACCGGAGGTGCATTTAATGCGACGTCGTAAAGGTATCAGTTACGCAAAGTACGGATATATATTTTCTATTCCGTTTATTCTTGTGTATCTTATATTTTCCTTGTATCCTACACTTTTTACAGCTGTAATAGGCTTTACGGACTTTAAAGGTATAGGCAGAACGGATTTTAATTTCCTTGATAATCCGTTCCAAAATTTTATATTGATTTTAAAAAATCCTTCATTCCAGAAATCCCTTGGAAATACGGTTCTGATTTGGACCCTGAACTTTATACCGCAGATTTTACTGGCTTTATTGTTAACGGCCTGGTTTACCAGTAATCGCCGCAAAATTAGAGGGCAGGGAATATTTAAGGTATTGTTTTATATGCCAAATATTATAACTGCTGCAACAATAGCTATACTTTTCAGCTCACTGTTTGGTTATCCTATAGGTCCAATAAATTCACTCTTTCAAAAATTAGGATTATCAAAAGAACCTATATACTTCCTGATGAATAAGAGTGTTGCCAGAGGTATTGTGGCATTTATTCAATTCTGGATGTGGTATGGCTACACAATGATAGTATTTATAGCCGGGGTTTTAGGCATTAATCCCGAATTATTTGAGGCAGCCGAAATAGACGGGGCTTCAAGCAGGCAGACATTTTTCCGTGTTACTTTACCCAATATTAGGACAATTATGTTGTTTACTCTGGTTACAAGTTTAGTCGGTGGTTTGAATATGTTCGATATCCCGAAACTGTTCCAGAACGGTGGACCGGACAATTCGACCCTTACAGCAGCTGTCTTCATATATAACCAGGCTTTTGCAGGTAGTTACCTGTATAACCGTGCTGCTGCCGCCAGCATGATAATGTTCATAATTATTCTTATATGTTCTGCTACTATATTCTTTATCTTAAGGGATAAAGATGCAGTGCTTCAAAGAAAGCTTGAAAAGAAGCATAAAAAAGCCTTAAGGAAAGCAGAAAAAGAGGCAAGGAGGGCGACAGTATGAGACATGCAACTACTGTACCTCAAAAATTATATAAAGTTTTAATTTATGTCGTTTGTATAATTTTAGCATTATTGAGTATATTTCCTTTTTGGGTTATGGTGGTAAATGCTACCCGTAATACCTATCAAATTCAGGCCAATGCTGTTTCCCTGATACCGTCATCTTATCTGGCAAATAACTGGAAGGTCCTGGTGGGAAAAAGCTTTAATCCTCTGAAAGGATTTATTAACTCAATGATTATTTCCACTTGCTCTACCATACTGACCGTGTATTTCTCTTCATTGACAGCATACGGATTGGTGGCATATGACTGGAGATTGCGTCAGCCGTTTTTCTCGTTTATTATGGCAATTATGATGATACCTGCGCAGGTAACCAGTATAGGATTTTATCAGTTTATGTATCGTATAAATATGACCAATAACTTCCTTCCTTTGATACTTCCTGCAGTAGCGGCTCCGACAACCGTGTTCTTTATGCGACAATATTTGCTCGGAACTTTAAATATTGATATTATTAATTCAGGCAGAATAGACGGTGCAGGTGAATTTCATATATTTAACCGTATTATCTTACCAATAATGAAGCCGGCTATTGCAACACAAGCTATATTCTCCTTTGTAGGAAGCTGGAACAATCTGTTTATGCCAATGGTTCTTCTGACTGATTCCGACAAATATACTTTACCTATCATGGTAAGTTTGCTTAGAGGAGACTTTTATAAGACAGAGTATGGTTCTATATATCTTGGTCTTACACTTACTGTATTACCGCTGTTTATAATTTACTTCTTATTGTCCAAGTATATTATTGCCGGTGTTGCTTTAGGTAGTGTTAAAGAATAAAATAATTAGTAAAAAAAGAAGATGGTAGTAAAATACCATCTTTTTTATTACAATTTAAGTGTTTAAATGCAAATTACATACAGTATTTACGCATCTTGACTTTTGTGTACATTAATATAAAATAATAATATATAGAAAATAACTATTGAGAGATATATTTTATTTTGTGTAAACAATTTTATTTGGGCTGGAAAATGATTAATAATATATCTCTACAAAAAAAGGAGGTATTTATTATGTCAGAAACAGCTGCTTTAAAATTTGAAGTCAGAAAAGAACTGACGAAAGGTGAAAAAAGAAGATATCGTAAAAACGGGTACATAATCGGTGTAATAAACCGTAAAGGAGAAGAATCGATACCCATAGCCGTAAAAATGGATGAATTTAGAAGAATAATAAAGCAAAACGGAAGAAATGCCATATTGAAGCTATATGATTCTGACAATAACAGTTATGATGTAATTGTAAAAACTATTGATACGGCTAATCTGAACTACGAATATCTTCATGTTGATTTTCAAAAAGTTTCCCTTAACGAAGAAATAAAAGTGGATGTTGCTTTAAAATTTATCGGAACCGATTTGTTAACTTCAAAACGTCTGGTTTTAAACAGATTTATGGATACTATTCCTGTATCTGCTTTACCTCAGGATATTCCTGATTTTATAGAAGTAGATGTTGCAGATAAAAATGACGGTGATATTATCTATGTAAAAGATCTGGTATTGGCAAAAGGGTTAACAGTTGAAGAAGATTCGGAGCGTATGGTTGCATCTATAAGTGTAGCAAAAGCTGAGGAAGTAGCATCCGATTCTGAAGAGGAAAATGAAACTGTAAAAAGCGAAGTTAATATAAGTTAAGTTTTTATATAAATTTTTATGAAATTATACTTATAAGTAAAAGTTAAGTTTTGGTGTATTTAAATATAAATATGTCCGGGGTTTCGTTTTTCATAAATAATCCTTTAACTATTAAAAACGGTACCCCGGATTAATTTTCGGTACAGGATAATTTCTCATTATGTTTAAATGACCACTAAAGGATAATTTTTTAAATTTTTTAATAAACATTTTATTAACTGTATCCGAATTCCATAGTTACAACAGCTTCGATATTGGTAGTTCCCGGTTCTATAGGAGTAGCAGCTAGTTCATCTCTGAAAAATGTTCTTGACAAAGGCACAGGTAAACTGTTTTCAACAATTCTTTTTGGTACCGGATCGGGTCGTGTATTAAATACTTCAGCCATGACAGAGGCCTTTTCAATCCCGTTTAATAAAGCTTGACGAAGGGCTTCGAGATAATATTGGTCTATGGTTGATACTTCAAATGAAATTGATTCAACAAGGTTTGCCCCCAGGGATACGGCCACATCTATTACGGTACCGACAGTGTCAAGCATTCCGGTCTGTATTTCAAACATATTTTGCACAGAATAACCCCGGTCAATTCTTAAGTTATTTTCAAATTCATAAATTTTGTCAATTAGATACCTGTATGTCCTTATGTCTTCTATTCCCATATTTCTTAAACCGTTTAAAACCGACTGACTGATTCTGGCATTATATTCCTGAATATCACTTAAGACTTCTCCGCTTGTAATAACACCCAATCTTATTATTGCCAGATCAGGAACGGCAGTTATTCGGCCTCTTCCTGTAACTATTATGGAGTTTCCGTTTATTTGTCCGTCATTGTTGTTTAAAAACATATATTTGCTCCTATTTGCTTTTATAACAATATATGTGAAATGAGTTAAAATATATGAAATATTGTGTATAATTATTGCTTGTATCCGTTGGGGGAATTTGTTATTATATATTAAATCAGTCTTAATTTCAGGAGGTCTTAATGGATACTTTTCTTTTTGATTTGGATGGTACGCTGCTTCCAATGGATCAGGATAAATTTGTAGATGTTTATTTTAATGGTTTAGCAAAAAAAATTGCTCCCTATGGGATTGATCCAAAAAAGTTGATTGCGACAGTGTGGGAAGGAACAAAAGCAATGATAAACAATGACGGCGCAATGAGTAACTGCAATCGCTTCTGGGATACTGCCGGCAAAATTTTTGGAGGAAGTATTGATGAATATGAAAAAATATTTAACGATTATTATGAAAATGAGTTCCAGATGCTAAAAGAAGTTACATATCCAAGCCCGACAGTAAAAGAATGCATTCGCGTTCTTAAAGATAAGGGATACAAAATTGTACTTGCAACAAATCCTTTGTTCCCTAAGATTGCTACATACAGCCGTATAAACTGGGCGGGATTGAAACCGGATGACTTTGAATGGATTACTACCTATGAGAATTCTTCCTATTGTAAACCTAATGTTAAATACTACGAAGAAATCCTTCATAATCTAAATCTTGTTCCCGGGCAATGCATTATGATCGGCAACGATGTATCAGACGATATGAGTGCAGAACTTATAGGGATGGATACATATCTGGTAACGGATTGCCTTATCAATACACAAAATAAAGATATAAGCCATTATAAGAAGGGAACATTGGAAGATTTACTTGATTTTATAAAAGACCTGCCAAGTATTGGATAAATAAATTTAAATTTGCCATTTTAATTAAATATTATGAATATTCGATGACATTATTAAATTAAAATTAAAATAGCTTATACATTATAAATAAATAAACTAAGGGATACGAAATAACTTATCTTGAATTTTCCGATTGATAACCGAGTGGAGACCTTAGCGGAATATGAAAACGGACCGATTCGTTTTTCATATTCCGCTTTTTAGCGAATAAGGTTTTTATTATTGGCTCTTTG
>NZ_CVTD020000012.1 GCF_002904165.1 Herbinix hemicellulosilytica
ATTATTATATAAGTGAAAGTAAATTAAAAGCAAATAGAGCGGGTAAATGCGGGAAGATAAATAAACTTATAGTAATATGTTTACAAATATCATTTGTTTGATGTATATAGAATTTTAAAACTTATGAAGTAAAACCGGAAGCATGGCTACCCAAATTATGTGAGAGAGATTAACCAGTGAATATGCTGTAAGAGATATTAACAGACCGATATTTGCTGCCCTTAGTTCTTCATAATCCATGGTTCTTATTTTTTTGAAAATAAGATACAAAAGCACAGCGGGAAAAATTATTTTTATAATGATACTTATAAACGGGTCTTTTACTACATTAACCATAAATATATTCATTTCTTTGAAAAGGCCTGTCCTTAATAGAGCCAGCGTAAAAATAATATCTGTTACATTAAGAAAATACAATATAGTTAATTTCTTTCGTATATTTTCTAAATTATATTCCTTTATAAAATCTATCATAAAACACCTCCATGACTGAAGTATTGACACTTGTTTTTAATTTAATCAATTATTTTAAAAATTTGTTCGGATGTTTAAATGTCGAATTATGAACTTTTTTGTATTATTACACATAAAATAATACAGTTAATTACTTATGAAAGAACGGGGGTGTTTTATTCTGGCAGAAAGTTCAAAAATAATAACATTTTATTTCAATAGGGGCATTAAAAATTTTATTTATCCTGCTTATTTTAAAATTGATAAAATCAAAAAAAAGAAAAAGGAAATATTGGATTCTTCCACCATACCTAAATTTATAAACCGCCTGGATAAGCCTTATATTTATCATGCCATACCGGTAAAAAAGCAATTCAAAAGCAAGACAGGCAGCAAAAAAATAATAAGAGAGTACCTTTATTTTATAAATATAACCGAATTTGATCATCAGATTCTTCCGGAAGGGTTTCCTAAAACACCCGTTATCGGCTGCACAAGCCTGATAAAAGAATCAAAGACCGGAAAAATAAGATATGCAAAAATGTTTCCGGGAGGAACTTTTGAAGTATTAAGAAATTCACCGGTTAGCATAAGGTGGGGAAAAAGTTATTCAAATATCATAAAAATGTATTTGCCCGGCTTTAATAAAACTGAAATACCTGAAGGAAAAAAATATGAAAGAAAAATAGATAGATGCAAAAATAATTTAATACCGGCAATTTATTGGTATCACGCAAAAGATACAGAAGGTAAAAATAAGGTATATAACGGACCGTTAGGTTTCTATCTTATAAAAGCAAATAAAAATCAGCTTTATAACATAAGGCATGTGGATTTTCCCGCAGATAAATATATATATCCGCTTATTATACAGGATTGTTCGTTTTATACTGACGGTTCTTTTGTTTTACCGGACCGGGATGAAAAGTTTTTCGGAGATGCTATTATAGTTAACGGAAAAGTATGGCCAAATCTGAATGTGGAACGCAGGCAGTACAGGTTTTATATTTTAAATGCATCACATTCTAGGGTTTACAATTTAAAGTTATCTAACGGTATGGATTTTATTTTAGTAGGAAGAGAAAAAGGACTATTAGCCTCACCCGTAAAATCTAAAGAAATCTTGTTGGCACCGGGTGAAAGAGCCGATGTACTTATAGACTTTTCAAGAATACCGACAGGGACAAAGATTTTAATGATAAACGATGCAAAAATCCCATATCCCAACGGGGATTTGCCTGATCCCAAAACTACGGGTCAAATATTAAGGTTTACTGTTCCTGAAAATGAAATATTATCTATTGCCCCTATGAAATTACCGGAAAAATTTCTGTGATAATATCAGTGCAAATTCCGCATCCAAGCCATATTCTGACATTCATATATGTTGTGTAAAGTCCGGTAACCGTATTGTGATTCCATAATGGTAAATAAATGTGTATAAATAATATTTTTGAAATAAATGGACATACTAAAATCAACCGAAAAAAGGAGGGTGATAAAAGCGAGATTAAAAAATATATTGCCGCCTACCGGGCAGAGAGTTTTTCTTCGCACCGATCCTTTATGCAATATGGATATAAGAAGCAAAACCATAAGAAATCTTAAGATTTATAAGAATTGTGACATTGACGAAATTACGGAACGGATCAGAGATTTAAATCTGGAATGGGACACGGAGAGGATTATAGAAGCCAATGCAGCAATATTAACCGTTCTTTTTTCGTATCTGGGCATCAAGACCGGCAGAAGCTGGTTTAATCTGACTGCAGCTGTAGGCATATGTTTGCTTGTTCATTCCTTGCAGGGGTGGTGCCCGATACTTCCGTTTTTAAGAAAAAAGGGCATCAGAACGGAAAATGAAATTAATAATGAAAAAATTGCTTTAAAGATATTGCGTAAGGATTTTGAAAAGGATTATACGACGGTGGAAGAACTGCTTGGTATGGTGGAAAAGCAATGATAGCTTTTATACATGCTGTGATTTTGGCATTATAAAATGCTATAACTAAAATAATGCCGTAAATCACAGCATGTATTTTTTATTTAATTTTTGTGTATAAACCAAAGCGCTTGTATTCTTATTCTGAAAAATTTAATTACTTAAAATTTTTAAAGCTCCGAGTTAAGTTTCCTGTCTTTTTCCAAAACTTCCTCGGTCATTTTTAGTTTCATAGCTTTAAGTTTAACTTCCAAATCTTTGTCATAAACTGCCAGTATCTGAACGGCAAGCAAGGCTGCGTTTTCAGCTCCGTCAATGGCAACGGTTGCAACCGGAATTCCTTTCGGCATTTGTACTGTTGATAAAAGGGCATCAAGGCCGTCTAAGGTAGATGATTTCATCGGTATTCCTATAACCGGCAGAGTGGTATGGGCAGCTATAACGCCTGCAAGGTGGGCAGCCTTACCGGCAGCGCATATTATCACTCCGAATCCCTTATCTATGGCAGATGAGGCAAAATCACATGCCTGCTTTGGAGTCCTGTGAGCGCTCATTATATGAACTTCCGTTTCGACTCCGAATTCCTTTAAAGTATTAATGGCGCTTTTTACAACTGGTAAATCGGAATCGCTTCCCATTAAAACTGCTACTTTCTTTTTCATAATAACCTCCCCAATGCAAAAGATAAACATAAATGATAATGTTAAAATTATCTTATTATAATCATATTGTCAAATTAATTTTATTTATAAATTTCTTTTAAAATAGGGTTGACTTTGACGTTACGTAAAGGTTTATCATTGACCTGTCAGGAGGTGAGAGGATGGAATATACGGTACAAAAACTGGCAAAGCTTGCCGGAATCAGCACCCGGGCCATAAGGTATTATGATGAAATCGGGCTATTAAAGCCTGCCAGAATTAATTCATCCGGCTATCGTATCTATGGCAGCAAAGAAGTCGACCGTTTGCAGCAAATTCTTTTTTTCAGGGAACTGGAATTTCCCATTGAAAAAATAAAGGAAATTATTGATTCGCCTGATTATGATGAAATTAAAGCTCTATTACAACACAGAGAGCAGCTTCTGATTAAAAGAAATCAATTGGATATGTTAATTCAAAATGTTGAAAAAACAATAAAGCATAAAGAAAGGGGAGTTTATATGACAGACAAGGAAAAATTTGAAGGTTTCAAAGAGGACCTTATAATAGAAAATGAGAAGAAGTACGGAAAAGAAATCAGGGAAAAATACGGCGATGATGCAGTGGATGCAAGCAATGAAAAAATGATGAATATGACAAAAGAACAGTATCAGGAATTTAAAAAATTAAATCAGATGATACTTGATACGTTGGAAGAAGCCATGGAAACCGGGGACCCGGCAGGAGAACTGGCCCAGAAAGCTTGTGAAATGCACAAAAAGTGGCTGTCCTTTACCTGGGACAAATATTCACCCGAAGCCCATGCGGGTTTAGCCCAGATGTATGTGGATGACGAACGTTTTTCCGAGTATTATGATAAAAGGAAACCGGGCATGGCTAAATTTTTAAGAGATGCCATATTTATATATACCGGCATGGATATGTAATGGCAGGACTGTTAAATAAATTCTGGTAATAAATTACCTGTATTCTTAATTAAGCGGAATATAGGCATATGGAACTTTTTATAAAAAACTTTCGGGGTTTTTGTCGATTGCTTTTTAATACGTAAATCTCTGAATTTACTTGTCAGATAACCTGTTTTATCTTATGGTTGAAAATATTAACAGAATATAATATAATAAAACCCGATAATTAAAATTATAAAAAATTTATAAACTAATTATTTATAAAAACTAAAATGGTTTTATTAGGTGAGTACTATGAACTTAAATATAAACAAGTTAACTGAAGGAGATAAGCGAAGAAAAATATATATAGTTTTGACACAGACAAAGACCTATCCTGCCAGAGCCATACGTTTATATACCAATGAGCCCTATGCCCATGCTTCAATTGCTTTTGACGAAAACCTGGACGAGATGTACAGCTTTGCGAGGAGAGGATTATATAATCCTTTTAATGCAGGTTTTATAAGGGAATATATAGACAGAGGCGTATTCGGACGTTTCAGGTCAACTACCTGCAGCATATTTCAGCTTCGCATAACCGAGGATCAATATAAAAGGTTACGGGAAGAAATCGAAATTTTTAACAAAAATAAGGATTCCTACTCATATAATTATCTGGGGCTTATTGGGGCTGCCTTTAATATACCGGTACGTTCAAAAAACAGATATTTTTGTTCGCAGTTTGTAGCCTATATACTTGAAAAAAGTGGGATACATATTTTTGATAAGAACTATGCTCTGATTAAGCCAAGAGATATAAGAATTAATCCTCATCTGGAGA
Source organism: Herbinix hemicellulosilytica (assembly GCF_002904165.1). Classification (GTDB taxonomy): domain Bacteria; phylum Bacillota; class Clostridia; order Lachnospirales; family Lachnospiraceae; genus Mobilitalea; species Mobilitalea hemicellulosilytica. The sequence continues at coordinate 4,789 of NZ_CVTD020000012.1, forward strand.
TAATATATCAGGGCAAATTATCGGAATATCGTATTTACAGAAAAAATTTTCAAACTGCGTTGGAAATATAAACGAGCTTTCAACCAGTTAATTAATTTAATATATAAGTAATAGAAGATAACAGTTATAAATAAGCCGGAGAAATATGATTTTCTCCGGCTTATTATTTATCTATATTAACCTTATCTTTTATTATTTCCTGCCAATCTGCTGAATAACTTTATTATTTCATTAAAAACAAGCGGTATCAAAGCAAATAAAATCACTAAGCCCCAATCTCCCAGGGTCAAACTCTGTACCTTAAACGGTTTTGCAAGAAAAGGAACCGATATTATTATAAATTGAAGCAGAAGACCTGCGCAAATTGAACCTATAAGGTATTTATTTTTAAAGAGACCCACCTGAAAAATAGATTTTGTGCTGCTTCTCATGGCCAGTGAGTAGAAGAGCTGGGATGCGGCAAGAACTACAAATGCCATAGTTCTTGCATGGGTAAGGGCATTTTGGTAGTCGGCATTTTCGTAATCTGAAATTACAGATCCGATAGGATAGTTGCTTTTTGACATACCGTAGAAAAATACAGTAAGGGTAAGCAGGCCTATAAGAAGGCCGCCGATAACCGCCCTTATTCCTGCGCCTTTTGCAAAGAAACTTTCTTTAGGGTCTCTGGGTTTTTGCTTCATTACGTCATGATCGCCGGGATCAACACCCAGGGATATGGCTGGCAAAGAATCGGTAATAAGGTTGATCCATAAAAGGTGGGTTGCAAGCAAAGGTACGGGCCATTTTAAAAGGATCGATAAGAATATGGATATTACTTCGCCCAGATTGCAGGATAGAAGATAAATAACGGCCTTTTTGATATTGTTATAGATATTTCTTCCTTCTTCAATTGCATGGACAATTGTTGTGAAATTATCGTCCGTAAGTATCATGTCGCTGGCCCCTTTGGCTACGTCCGTACCGGTAATACCCATGGCAACACCGATATCTGCATATTTTAGAGATGGGGCATCATTTACCCCGTCACCGGTCATTGATACTATATTGCCCTGAGCCTTAAAGGCTCTTACTATTTTGACCTTATGTTCCGGGGAAACCCTGGCAAATACCCTATATTTATTAATGTTATTAGCAAACTCCTCGTCGGACATCTCGTCGATTTCCGCACCGGTTATGCTTTGCTCGATACTTTCGGCAATATCCAGTTCTTTTGCTATGGCAACGGCTGTATTTTTATGGTCACCGGTTATCATAATCGGAATAATACCTGCGTTTTTAGCCTCACGGATAGAGTCTTTTACCTCAAGCCTGGGAGGATCTATCATACCTACCATACCGATTAAAATCAGATCTTTTTCCATTTCTTCGGGTTTAATTATACTTTGGGTATTCTTAAATGCCGCGCCAAGGACCCGCAGGGCGGAATCGGACATTTCTTCGGCAACTTTAAGAAATTCCCTCTTTATATCATCTGTAAGAGGAACGATTTTACCGTCAGCAAGAACGTGGCTGCATATTTTAAGCAGATTATCAATGGCACCTTTGGTATTGACCCTGTAACCGTTTCCTTCAATATTTAAGGTAGACATCAGCTTCCGGTCGGAATCAAAGGGGAATTCTGAAACCCTTTTGTGTTCTTTGTTTAAGTCCTCTTTTTTAATATTATATTTGTATCCGAGAACAACCAGGGCAACTTCGGTCGGGTCACCGGTTCCTTGACCGTTATCGAAAGTAGCATCGGAGCAGAGGACCAGGGTTTTAATTAATTCATTTGTCGCTTCTGATGCCGACAAATTATTTGATGTCGGGGGAACATCCGAAAGAAGGCCGTAAGTATAATGTTTGGTTACGGTCATTTTATTTTGGGTAAGAGTACCGGTTTTATCGGAACAGACTATATTGACAGAACCCAGTGTTTCAACGGCCGGAAGTTTTTTTACTATGGCATTGATCTTAGACATTCTTGTAACTCCAAGGGCCAGTACGATAGCAACTATGGCAGCAAGGCCTTCCGGTATGGCTGCCACAGCAAGGCTTATGGCTGTAAGGAACATTTCCATAATGTCTCTTTTTTGAATTAGGGCGATAATAAATATCAAAACACAAATACCTATTGCCATAAAGCCTAAAATTCGGCCCAGTTCATCCAGTCTTTTTTGCAAGGGAGTCATATCACTTGAATCGTCATCGAGTATCTTTGCTATTTTACCGATTTCGGTATCCATAGCGGTTGCAACGACCACCCCTTCTCCCCGGCCGTAAGTTACCAGGGTGGACATAAAAGCCATGTTGCTTCTGTCACCTATAGGGGTTTTGGGATCGGTTATATTTGCATTGGCATCTTTGTTACTAGGGACCGATTCTCCCGTAAGTGCTGATTCTTCAATCTGAAGATTGGCGCTTTCTGTGAGCCTAATGTCTGCAGGAATAAACCTTCCTGCATCAAGTATAATTATATCGCCGGGTACCACTTCTTCTGAATTAATTTCAATAACTTCACCGTTACGGCGCACCAGGGATTTCGGGGTTGACATTTTTTGCAGGGCTTCAACGGCCTTTTCTGCCTTATATTCCTGAACAACGCCTATGACAGCATTTAATATTACCACGAGAAGTATTATAACTGCGTCGGAATATTCACCGATAAAAAAGGTTATTGCGGCTGCACCAAGAAGTACATAAATAAGCATATCATTTAACTGGGACAAAAAAAGGCTAAGTATGCTCTTTTGGGGCTTGCCTTTTAATTTATTCATCCCATACTGATTAAGTCTTTTAGCTGCCTCTTCGTTTGACAGGCCAAAATCGGGATTAACATTAAATTCCTTAAAAACTTCGTCCTGTGATTTCAAAAACCACATCATAAATACACCTCTTTTTAACTTGCTTTTCATTATATTGCCTTAAAATAAGAGACATTATTCTTTACATCCGTCAAACTCCCCTTTAGAATTGATTTGACGGATTCTATTATATCAGAGTAAAATAGCTGAAACATTAAAATTTAATAAGAAATATATATGAAATACTTGCAAAATTACCTAATAAAATAGAGAATATAATTGATGTTATAAAGGATGAAGCATATGAAAATTCTTTTTTGGGAGGATTCTAAAGATATGTTGGATCTTTTCGGCACGTTTTTTGAAAATAACGGGGCAAATGAAAAAACAGCAGGCATTTTATCAGCCCTTGCCTTAACTTTTGTTCTTATTCTGGTTTGCGTAATTATCCATATAATTATGAAAAAAGTAGTACTAAGAATGGTCGCAAAAATTATAAGAAGCAATAAATTAAGCTGGGATGATGCCCTTTTGGACCATAAGCTTTTGCACAGGGCGGTACTTATTATACCGGGAATTATTTTCTACAGTGTGGCATCCGTTTATGAAAATCCCGGTCTTATTGAGATAATACGCCGTATTTCTTCCATATATGTTATGATAATTCTAGTTTTTGTGATCAGTTCTTTATTGGATACAATCGATGAAATTTACAATTCAAAACCGGTTTCAAAAGTAAGGCCTATAAAAGGTTTTTTGCAGATAGTAAAAATAGTTTCCTATATTATAATTACAATTTTAATAATCGCAACCTTAATAGGGCAAAGCCCGGTGATACTGCTAAGCAGCATAGGTGCTTTGGCTGCTGTATTTTCATTTGTATTTAAAGATTCGATCCTTGGCTTTATAGCAGGTATTCAGCTTACTTCCAATGACATGTTACGAATAGGGGACTGGATAGAAATGCCCAAATATGGGGCAGACGGAAATGTAATTGAAATCACTTTAAATACGGTAAAAGTTCAAAATTTTGATAAGACCATAGTTACTATACCGGCTTATTCGCTGATTTCCGATTCTTTTAAAAACTGGAGAGGAATGCAGCAATTTGGGGGAAGAAGAATAAAAAGATGTTTTTATATAGATGTAAACAGTATTTGCTTTTGCACTCCTGAAATGATAGAGAAATTTAAAAAAGTACATCATCTTAGAAAGTATATAGAAGAGAAAGAAAAAGAAATTGAGCAATATAATAAGGATAATAACATAGATACCAGCCTGGTTATTAACGGGCGCAGGATGACCAACATCGGGACCTTTAGGGCATATCTTAATAATTATATATATAATCATCCGGGAATTGATAAAGACAAAACCCTGATAGTAAGGCTGTTAGCTCCGGATGAACACGGAATTCCTATGGAAATATACGCATTTACAAAGGATACTATCTGGGAAAACTATGAGAAAGTCCAGTCAGACATATTTGACCATATATTTGCGGTAGCGGGAGAGTTCGGGCTTAAAATATTCCAGAGTCCGTCCGGTAATGATATAAGGAATTTAAATTTAAATAAAAATTAGAAAAATGAATTTGTTAGTAGTTTTAAAATTTACTAAGAAAATATCTATAGGATAAACCATAGACGAAAAAGACAGAAGCAGGAATTATTTAAATTCCTGCTTCTGCCGTTTGTCTCAATATTCAGTTGTCCGGTATAACCATGACAGTTACACCTCTGTTTGTAATTCTGAGACTGAAATTACAAACCTTCAAAATCTATATCCAGATACGGATCAGCTCCTGTACTCCAGTCTACACCTGTTGTGTTTAAGCTTTTCTCCGTATCTGTTAATTATTATGTTTCATATAAAATAAATTATACATAAGAATAAAAATTTTTTTCGAAAACGATTAAGCAAAATTTTGAAAAAAATACTTGCAATATTTTCAGAAAAGGTTTAAGATATAGATAAATAAAAAAGGATAAAACAAACAGATAGCCATAAAAATTGGAATATAGTTTCAAGATATAGTCTAATAAATTGGTCAAATTATAAAAAATTAATATCAAATAAGTAATTTAATTATTTAATATGTTTAAAAATAATTCTTAGAAAACGTTTAAGTTAATAAGCAGTGAAGTAAATATGGGAGCGAAGATGGTTTCTCTAAAAGATATATCGGTTAAATGTGGCGTATCAATTGCTACGGTAAGTAAAGCTTTGAATAATCATAACGATATTTCTGAAGCCACGAAAGAAAAGATATTAAAAGTAGCAAAAGAGATGGGGTATTATCCCAATTCTTTTGCCAGAGCATTAAAGACCAATCGTACATATAATTTGGGAGTTCTTTTTGTAGATGAGGCTCAAAGCGGATTAACCCACGAATATTTTGCAAATGTCCTTGACAGTTTCAAAGTTGAAGCTGAAAGCCACGGGTATGACATTACCTTTATTAATAAACATATGGGACTTAAAAAAATGTCATACTATGAGCACAGCAAATACAGAGGGGTTGACGGTGTAGTAATTGCATGTATTGACTTTAATGATCCTGATGTTTTGGAATTAATAAACGGTGATTTGCCTGTTGTTACTATAGACCATGTTTTCGACAACAGAACCGCTATTATTTCCGACAACGTAAAGGGCATGAGGGATTTAATTACATACATTTATAAAATGGGTCACAGAAAAATTGCCTTTATTCACGGTGCCGATTCTTCCGTTACACGAAATCGTGTGGGAAGTTTTTATAAAACACTCAACGAATTAAATATTAAAATACCTGACGATTATGTAAAAAGTGGGATATATCACGATGCCGAAACCACATATAGTCTAACAAAAGAACTGTTAGCCTTGAAAGACAGGCCAACCTGCATAATTTTTCCCGATGACTTTTCCTGCATCGGAGGAATAAATGCCATAAAGGATATGGGATTATCGATACCTGATGATATTTCAATAGCCGGTTATGACGGAGTATTGCTGTCACAGGTTTTGAATCCAAGGCTTACCACTTTAAAACAGGATACGGTTGCATTGGGGAAAAATGCGGCAATAAAACTTATTGAAGCGATAGAAAACCCAAAAGCCAGTATTATTGAAAGAGTTGTGGTTGAGGGACAACTGATACCGGGAGAGTCGGTAAAAAAATTAAATTAGAGTTCTACCGTCATTTTATGGTGTAAATCATATGTAAATCGATGAAGGGGAGTTTATACATATAGGTTATGCGAGCATAAAATGGCAGGTATCTTATATTTTTCCTCCTACCAAATCCGCTGCTTTCACATACAGGGGAGAGTATGGCAGAAAGCGGCGGATACTTTGCCCCGTTTAATATGAAATATTTAACAGGGCAAAAAATCAGGTAATTGTATTGAAAATATAGTGTTTGAGCGTCATTAGAATGCTTGAACACTATATTTTTTTGTTATTTAAAAATTAATTTAATAATAATCAGGCAGATATGCATTAAATTGTGTAAGCAATGCAATTACTATAATATGGATTTTATTAATCTTGCAGCAGCCAATAAATTACGGTTTGTTATTTTTTTGTCATATATGATTAAATAAGCGTGCTTTATCAACTTAATATACAGCAAAATGACGAATAAAATTGATTTAAGTAACAATAAATCATTGAATTAAATTACCGAATGTTATATAATTAGAAGGACGTTGATTTTTGCCAAATGAATGTAGCGAGGTGAGATAATGGCAAAAGAAACCGTAAAGGCTGTACGTGATGCTGAAGCGGCTGCAGAGAAAATGGAAAAGGAAGCATTAAAAAAGAAAGAAGAAATAATATCGGAAGCCTATAAAAAGGCTGAAGAATTATCCGATTCCATGATACAGGAAGCCCTGAAAAAAGCAGAAGCCGATATAGAGAAAGCATTACGAAAAAGCAGTTTAATATTGGAGGAAGCAAAAAAGGAAGCTGAAAAAGAGGCTCAGCTTCTGGTTGAAATGGCGAAAACCAAGGAAGAAGCTGCAATCGACCTGGTTATCTCCAATGTCGTTTAGCTAAAATTAAAGACTATTATTAAAGGCAAAGGAGGTGGATTGAAATGGCATTGCAGAAGATGCAGCGGATTTATATTTATGCCCTAAAAAAGGACAAAGACAGAATACTGGAATTGCTGCAGCGCCGGGGAATTATAGAAGTAAGAAATATGCTTAAAGAAGACAAAATCTTCCGTAGAGAAGATATCGGTCATGCAAAAGAAAGTTCTGAAAAGAATGTTGCTGCTGTATCTCAGGCGCTGGAAATACTTAATTCTTATGTAAAGGAAAATAAATCCTTATTGTCTTCTTTGAAAGGGAGAAAGGAACTACCAGAAGAAGTATATGCTTCTTTTGGTGAAAAACTTGAATCCGTTGTGGAGATTGCAAAGCGTATAATTACGCTTTCTAAAAAAATAGCGGAAGAAAAAGCTGAGTTAATAAGGCTGCAAAACCAGATAGAAATTTTAAAACCTTGGGTCAATCTGGATATTCCGCTAAATTTTAAAGGCACTAAGCATACCGCCGGTTTTATAGGAACCCTGCCAAAGGAATGGACATTGGAAGAAATTTATGAGAAACTGGCAGCCTATATGCCGCTTGATGTTGAGATCATAAGTGCCACAAAAGAACAGACTTGCATATTTGTGCTTTGCACCAATACTTTTAAAGATAATGTTTTTGAAACATTAAGGGCAATGGATTTTATTCTCCCGTCTATTTCTTTAGACAAGGCTCCTGCCGAGCAGTTAAAAGATTTTGAAAAACAGGCTGAAGAAATAAAGGGAAGAATAAATACTTACTTGGAGGAGATGAAGTCCTACGATAAAAGTCGGGAGGATTTGTATTTCCTTTTGGATTATGAAACCATAAGGATAGAAAAATATGATGTTATAGGTAATCTTCTTCAATCCAAAAATGTATTTATAATTACCGGTTTTATACCGGAGAAAGATGCAAAGCATATCGAAGAAGAATTAACTTCAAAATTTGATCTGGCGGTGGAAGTAACCGAACCCAAAAATAAAGATCAGGTACCGGTTCTTTATAAGAATAACGGTTTTTGCGAACCTTTGGAAGGGATAGTTAATTCGTTTAGCCCTCCCGGCAAAGGTGAGATAGACCCTACTATGGTGATGTCTTTATTCTATTATATGTTGTTTGGGCTGATGCTTTCTGACGCCGGATACGGTTTTTTAATGGCGGTAGGATGTGCTTTTGCTCTTTATAAATTCAGAAACACCATGGAACGCCCCATGAAAAATACTTTGAAGATGTACCTTTATTGCGGTATTTCCACGATATTCTGGGGTATAATGTTCGGCAGCTATTTTGGTGATATTTTCGATGTTGTCGGAACTACGTTTTTTGGTGTTGAAAAGGTTCCTGTAATACCGCCTTTGTGGTTTTTCCCTGTAGAAAAACCTATGTTAATGCTTACGTTCTGCATGGCTGTCGGCATTTTGCATTTGCTGATAGGACTTGCTATGAAAGGTTACCAGGCAATTAAGCATAAGGACTACAAAAGTTTAGTTTATGATGCTGTTTTTTGGATTACACTTCTAATAAGCTGTGTCCTTTTGTTATTGTCTATGGAAATGATTAAAAATATATTAGGCATTAATATTGAACTCCCTGCTTATGCGGTAAAAGCAGCAGGTATTCTGGCAATAATTTCTGCAGCAGGTATTATTCTTACCAACGGCAGAGAGTCAAAAAATCCGTTTAAACGTATCTTAAAAGGATTATATGCTCTTTATGGAATTTCAGGTTATCTGAGCGATGTTTTGTCCTATTCAAGACTACTGGCCTTAGGATTGGCCACAGGTGTTATCGGATCGGTTATTAATAAGATGGCTGCTATGACAGCAGGCGGAATTTTCGGTCCTGTTATATTCACGGTTATTGTAATAATAGGACATGCTTTAAATATAGGAATAAACGCTCTGGGAGCATATGTCCACACCAATCGTCTCCAGTATGTGGAGTTTTTCGGTAAGTTTTATGAGGGCGGAGGTACATTATTCAAGCCCTTTGGAATGCATACAAAATATTATAAGATAAAGGAATAAAATTAAACTGTTAAAGGAGAGTGCAAAATATGAAATTATTGAATGAATATGGTATAGCATTTGCTTTATTGGGAGCCGTACTTGCAGCATTAGTACCTGGAATAGCATCAGCTAAGGCTGTAAGTATGGGAGGTGTAGCAGGAGCAGGCGTAATAACAGAAGATCCTGCACAATTCGGTAAAGTTCTTATATTACAGTTACTTCCCGGTACACAGGGAATTTACGGATTACTTATTGCTTTCATTACCTTGTCACAGATAGGTGTTCTTGGCGGAAGCAGTGATATTTCATTTGTTAAAGGTTTGCTTTATTTTGCTGCATGTCTTCCTATTGTTATAGTAGGATATTCCTCAGCTATAAAACAGGCTAAAGCTGCAGTTGCAAGTATTAATGTTGTCGCAAAAAGACCTGATCAATTCGGTAAAGCTATGATTTTCCCTGCAATGGTTGAGACCTATGCGATCTTGGCTCTGCTTATATCCATATTGGCAGTAAACGGTGTAAGCGGATTAAATATTTAAAGTTGGGAGAGTTAAATAATGACCGGATTTGAAAAAATAATCAAGGCAATAGAGGGGGAAGCTAAGTTAAAAGCTGATCAAATTATTTCAGAAGCAAAAGAAGAAGCGGAAAAAATAATTGCTTCGGCCAAAGAAGAAGCTGAAAAAAAATGCTCCGAAATTGCCGAAAAACCAGCATACGAAGTCAAAGCCATTCTTGACAGAGCCAATTCAGGGGCTGCACTCATAAAAAGGCAGACGATTTTGAATGCGAAGCAACAGGCGATAAACGATGTCATAGAAAAAGCCAAACTTAAACTAACCGGTCTTCCGGATAAAGATTATTTTGATATAATAATTAAATTAGTAAAAAAGCATGCCCATAATCAGGCCGGAACAATAAAATTTTCAGGGAAAGATTTAAAAAGGCTGCCTGAAAATTTTGATAAAATCTTGAATGAGGCTGTTAAAGAAATTGAAAATGCTTCCCTTTCGATATCAAAGGAAAGTGCCCCTATTGACAGCGGTTTTATCCTTGTATATGGGGATATAGAAGAAAACTGTTCCTTTGAAGCATTATTTGGATATGCTAAAGAAGAACTACAGGATAAAGTAAATACGTTTTTATTCGGATAAAGGGACCGGAAGGAAGGTGATAGTTTGACCGGCTTAAAATTAAAAAATAAAAGCAAAAATGAAATGACAGATAATCTTTATTTATATGCTGTAGCACGGATTCGTTCCAGGGAATTGTCCTTGCTAAATAAAGCCGATATTGACCAGCTGATGAATTGCAAAAGCGAAAAAGACGCATTGCAATTTTTGAAAGATAAAGGCTGGGGCAGGGATGGAGCTGAAACTGCCGAGGAAGTACTTATGGCAGAAAGAGAAAAAACCTGGGATCTGCTTCGCGAACTGGTAGACGATATGTCTGTCTTTAATGTATTTTTGTGTGTTAATGATTTTCATAATGTAAAAGCCGCTATAAAGCAGGCTTACAAGGGTACGAAAATCCCTAATATGTATTATACAGATTGTACCCTTGATCCCGAGACAGTAAAAAAAGCAATAATTGAACAGGATTTTTCTCTTCTTCCCGAACACATGAGGGAAGCTGCAAAAGAAGCTTATGAGATACAGCTTCATACCGGCGACAGTCAGCTTTGTGATATTATTATTGATAAAGCTGCTTTAGAAACTCTTTATGCCGAAGGAAATGCCTCAGGAAATGAACTGATAGAGCAATATGTTGAATTAAAAGTTGCTCAGGCTGATATAAATATAGCGATTCGAAGCGTAAAAACGGGTAAAGACAAAGATTTTTTGCGTAGGGCTCTAGTTCCCTGCAAGAGTCTTGATATAGAAAAGCTGATTGAAAGTGCAGCTATGGGCATGGAAGCTATATATGATTATTTGAATAAAACAGTTTATTCCGATGCAGTACCGGCTTTAAAAGAATCGGCTCAGGCCTTTGAGCGCTGGTGCGACAATCGGATAATAGAATATATCAGACCTCAGAAATATAATCCCTTTACCCTGTCGCCTATTGCCGCATATCTTTTGGCAAGGGAGAATGAAATAAAAACGGTTCGAATTCTGCTATCCGGTAAAAGAAACGATATAGCGGATAATGTAATCCGGGAAAGATTGAGGGATATGTATGTATAAAGTAGCAGTTATGGGAGACCGTGACAGCATATATGGTTTTGCGGCAATCGGTCTGGATACTTATCCCGTTTCGAAAACCGACGAAGCGGCAAAACTGTTAAAAGAACTGGCTGATTCGCAATATGCAGTGATATTTATTACTGAAAGCCTTCAGTCAGTGTTGGAGTCTGAGATTAATAAATATAATTCCGAACGCCTGCCTGCCATAATTCCTATACCGGGTGTATCCGGAAATACAGGAATGGGATTGAGAAATGTCAAAAAATCGGTGGAGCGGGCGGTTGGCTCCGATATAATCTTTAATAATAACTAAAATACAGAAAAATAAGAAAATTGATATTAAAGCAGGTGAAAAATATGAGTAAAGGCACCGTAAAAAAAGTAGCCGGACCTCTGGTAGTTGCGGAAGGAATGCACAACGCCAATATGTTTGACGTAGTCCGTGTAGGCGAACAGAGATTAATCGGCGAAATCATAGAAATCCACGGTGATCTGGCTTCCATTCAGGTATATGAGGAAACATCTGGACTTGGTCCCGGAGCCCCCGTGGAATCAACCGGTGAACCCTTAAGCGTGGAATTGGGACCGGGGCTTATAAGCAGTATTTTTGACGGAATTCAACGTCCCCTGGTAGATATTATGGAAGCTATCGGTACCAATCTTCAGCGTGGTATTGAAATTCCTGCCCTGAACAGGGAGAAAAAGTGGCATTTTGTTCCATGCATTGACGAAGGGGCAGAAGTTGAGGCAGGGGATATCATCGGTACCGTAAAAGAAACGGATTTAGTTGTCCATAAAATAATGGTTCCTTATGGGCTTAAGGGAAAAATTAAGTCCATAAAAGAAGGAGATTATACTGTTCTTGATACTATAGCTGTTTTGGAAACAGAAGCAAAAGAGAAAAAGAATATTACACTGATGCAGAAATGGCCTGTTAGAAGAGGAAGACCTTATAAACAGAAACTTTCTCCCGATAAGCCCCTGGTTACAGGACAAAGGGTTATAGATACCCTGTTTCCGATTGCCAAAGGCGGTGTAGCGGCTGTTCCGGGTCCTTTCGGAAGCGGAAAAACCGTAGTACAGCACCAGCTGGCAAAATGGGCTGATGCGGATATAGTAGTATATATAGGATGCGGAGAACGCGGAAATGAGATGACAGACGTATTAAATGAATTTCCGGAGCTTAAAGACCCCAAGACCGGAAAGTCATTGATGGAAAGAACGGTTTTGATAGCCAATACGTCGGATATGCCTGTTGCGGCCCGTGAAGCATCCATTTATGTAGGTATTACGATAGCCGAATACTTCCGTGATATGGGATATTCGGTTGCCTTGATGGCGGATTCCACATCCCGTTGGGCTGAAGCCTTAAGAGAAATGTCGGGCCGACTTGAAGAAATGCCCGGTGAAGAAGGTTATCCCGCATACCTTGCCAGCCGTTTGGCACAGTTCTACGAAAGAGCCGGAAGAGTTATATCTCTCGGAAAAGAAGGAAGGGAAGGGGCCCTGTCCGTTATTGGTGCGGTATCTCCTCCCGGTGGTGACCTGTCCGAGCCGGTAACTCAGGCTACTTTGCGTATTGTTAAGGTATTCTGGGGACTTGATTCTAACCTGGCTTACAGAAGACATTTCCCGGCCATTAACTGGCTTACCAGTTACTCCCTCTATGATCTTGGCAAATGGTTCAATGCCAATGTTAACGGCAAGTGGACAGAAAATAAAGGACGCTTGATGAAACTGTTAAATGACGAGGCGGAACTGGAAGAGATAGTAAAACTTGTAGGTATGGATGCCTTATCGGCACCGGACCGGCTAAAACTTGAAGCAGCCAGGTCAATTCGTGAAGACTTCCTTCACCAGGATGCTTTCCATGAAGACGATACCTATACAAGCCTTGAAAAGCAATTTTTGCTTATGGATCTGGTCTTAAAGTTTTATGATATTTCATCTGAAAATCTTAATAAGATTTCAATAGATGATTTGGTCAAACTGCCCGTGAGGGAAAGAATCGGCCGTTTCAAATACGTAAAGAAAGACATGATAAAGAAAGAATACGAGAATATATTGGAGCAGTTAAACAAAGAAATTAAAGAACTTGTACAGAGGGAGGGAGCCTAATGCCAAAAGAATATAGATCAATTCGAGAGGTAGCGGGTCCTCTCATGCTGGTACAGGGTGTAGAAAATGTGGCATATGATGAGCTGGGTGAAATTGAGCTGGAAAACGGCGAAATCAGGCGCTGCAAGGTTCTTGAAATAGACGGCGGCAACGCTTTGGTTCAGCTTTTTGAAAGCTCAACGGGTATAAATCCGGCAACAAGCAAAGTTCGCTTTTTAGGCCGCAGCATGGAGCTGGGTGTTTCCGAAGATATGCTTAGCCGTGTATTTGACGGACTGGGTCGCCCCATAGACGGAGGTCCAGAAATACTTCCTGAAATGAGACTTGATATAAACGGTCGTCCTATTAATCCTGCAGCAAGAAATTATCCGCAGGAGTTTATTCAGACAGGAGTATCCGCCATAGACGGGTTAAATACTCTGGTTAGAGGACAAAAGCTTCCTATATTTTCTGCCAGCGGTCTTCCTCATGCTCAGTTAGCAGCGCAAATAGCCCGTCAGGCAAAGGTTAGGGGTACATCCGAGCCCTTTGCGGTTGTATTTGCGGCTATGGGTATTACATTCGAAGAAGCTAATTTCTTTATAGAATCATTCAGGGAAACGGGAGCTATTGACAGGGCTGTTATGTTTATAAATCTTGCCAATGACCCTGCCATTGAGCGTATAGCAACACCCCGTATGGCCCTGACGGCAGCCGAGTATCTGGCTTATGAAAAAGATATGCATGTACTTGTAATTCTTACAGATATTACAAACTATGCGGACTCATTGAGAGAAGTTTCCGCGGCAAGAAAAGAAGTACCAGGCCGTCGCGGATATCCCGGATATATGTATACAGACTTGGCTTCATTATATGAAAGAGCGGGAAGAAAGAAAGGAAAACCGGGAAGCATTACTATGATACCTATTCTTACTATGCCCGAAGATGACAAGACTCATCCTATACCTGACCTTACCGGATATATTACGGAAGGACAAATTATCTTAAGCCGTGAGCTTTATCGTCAGGGTATAGAACCGCCTATAGACGTTCTTCCGTCCCTGTCCCGTCTTAAAGATAAAGGTATCGGTGAAGGAAAAACCAGAAAAGATCATGCCAATACCATGAACCAGATTTTTGCGGCTTATGCAAGAGGTAAGGAAGCAAAAGAACTTATGGTTGTTCTTGGTGAAGCGGCTCTTACCGAAATAGATCTTTTGTATGCCGAGTTTGCCGATGCTTTTGAAAGAGAATATGTATCCCAGGGATATAATACTAACCGTGAAATTGAAGATACATTAAATCTGGGCTGGAAGTTATTACAGAAGCTGCCCAGAGCAGAACTTAAGAGAATTAAGGATGAGCTGCTTGACGAATTCTACGGTAAGTTTTAAGGAGGGAGGATTTTATGGCTAATATTCAGGTAAATCCTACCCGTATGGAACTGACCAAGTTAAAGAAAAAATTAACTACAGCCATCCGTGGCCATAAGCTGCTTAAGGATAAGCGGGACGAGCTTATGCGTCAGTTTCTCGATTTGGTTAGGGAAAATAAAGCATTACGGGAAAAAGTAGAAGCGGGCATCCATTCAGCCAATAAAAATTTCGTACTCGCAAGATCGGTAATGGATGACGAAGTATTAAACGTATCCTTAATGGCACCCAGGCAGGAAGTATTTCTGGAATGCCATACCAAAAATGTCATGAGTGTTAATATCCCGCAGTTTGAATATAGAACCAAAACTCCCGATGAAAACGATATATATCCTTACGGATATGCGTTTACATCCAGCGATTTGGACGGGGCCGTTAAAAGCCTTCAGGATATTTTGCCGGATATGTTAAAGTTGGCTGAAGTTGAAAAAGCCTGCCAGCTTTTGGCGGCCGAAATCGAAAAGACAAGAAGAAGGGTAAATGCCCTTGAACATGTTATGATCCCGCAGATGCAACAAAAAATAAAATATATAGTAATGAAGCTGGATGAGAACGAGCGAAGCACTCAGGTAAGGCTTATGAAAGTTAAAGATATGATGCTTGAAAAAGCTCATCATTACAGTGATTAAATTTTCTGAGTAAAATTGCAGATATGTGGCTTATAAAACTGCAGTATGAAATTATAATTAATTCTACTGCAGTTTTTTTGTATATTATAAATATTTTTAAAAGTACAATGAGCTTTTTTATAATGCCTTATAATGCCTTCCAAATTTGATAAATCTGTGATAATATTATTAGGCATGATACTTACCTCCCGGTGTTTTTAACATGCACCGGGCGGCCTTTTTAGTCTTAGACTAAATTAGCAGATTGTGATTTATATGTATCATATAGCCCAATATATACTATAAAGCCTTAATTTTAAAGGAAACAAACCGGACGGGATGTTTATGTAATAGTAAATATTTACATAAATGAATATTTTGGCATGGATATGTAAAATTTGAAATAAAAACTATGAAGTTTAACTATATAAATTATTTATAATATGTTATAATCCGCATATAGTATGTCGGTGTAATTTAAATTATGCTTGTTACCTGTAGTTTTACCCAAAGGAGGGCTTACATAAATGGCTGTTAAATGCAATTGTCCGGGGTGCAATGATAAATTATGCCTTCATAAGGTACCTATATTTTCATCCCTAGACCATGATGAACTTGTAAAAATAAGACCCATGATACATCATCGTGAGTACAAAAAAGGAGATACCATTATTTTTGAAGGGGATATTATAGACAGTATTGTTATTATAAACGAAGGCAGCGTTAAAGCTTATAAAAATACTTCTGACGGACGGGAACAGATACTTTATGTGTTTTCTGAAGGGGATTTTTTTGGAGAGCAAAATTTATTCGGCAATCAGGTATCTACATACTCTGTAGAAGCCCTTGAAAAGGTAAAAACATGTAATCTGTCAAGGGAAATGTTTCAGAAACTTTTATATACATATCCGGAGATATCGGTAAAAATAATAGATGAATTGGGAAACCGTATATCAAGACTGGAGAATGCCCTAAGTATCGGCGTACGAAATGTAGACAATCGAATAGGTTGGATTCTTTTAGAGTTTGCCGATAAATACGGTACCGCTGATGAAGCAGGAATAATAATTCATTTGCCGTTTAGCCGTGAAGGAATAGCAAACTACCTGGGTATAGCCAGGGAAACCTTAAGCAGAAAGTTTAGCCAGCTTGAAAATGAAGGCCTTATTAAATCCCTTAACAATAAAGAAATCCTGATACCTGACCTAGGCAAAATAGCCGAAATAGCAGGAAACAGTTAATAAGTAAAAACTTTATGGGCATATTATTTAACCTTTCTTTTTTTAGGCTCTTTG
>NZ_CVTD020000013.1 GCF_002904165.1 Herbinix hemicellulosilytica
TTTTTTTATAAGGTTAAGTAATATGCTTTTATATTTTATATTATATAGTAATAAATACTATATAAAAGAGGTTATAATACTATACGACATTGACATTTATACTTTATATTATATATAATTAAATATATTTTAGATTTGACCGGTTTTGAAACCGGATAATTTTTAATCGAATATTTTGATTATCAAAATAAATTTTCTAAAACAAACTCGGAGGTTACTGCTTAATATGAAACAACTTATTATAGGAAATTTAAAGGCCCAAATTCCGATAATTCAGGGAGGTATGGGGGTAGGAGTAAGCAGATGGCGGCTGGCAGGATCAGTCGCAAAAGAAGGAGGAATCGGTATAATATCTACAGCCCAGATAGGATATGATGAACCGGAATTTGAAACCGATCAGTTAAAAGCAAATTTAAAAGCCATAAAAAAGCATATAGATATGGCAAGAACCATAGCAGATGGAGGTATTGTAGGTGTTAATGTTATGGTTGCCACAAGACAATATGAAAAATATATAAAAGCCGCCTGTGAAGCAGGGACAGATATTATTATATCCGGAGCCGGTCTTCCCATAAAACTTCCGGAACTGGTCCAAGGTTATGACATAAAAATAGCTCCTATAGTATCCAGTTTAAGGGCAGCATCGGTTATTTTAAAAATGTGGGACAGAAAATACAATAGGACGGCCGACTTTATTGTTGTGGAAGGCCCCAAAGCAGGAGGCCATCTGGCATTTACCAAAGAACAGCTTGCCGACAGACAGTTTGATTTTGATACTATTATAAAAGACATAATAAACCATGTAAAAGTATACGAAGAAAAATATCAGGTTAAAATACCTGTGATTGTGGCCGGAGGTATTTATGACCGGGATGATATCAGACATGCTTTGGATTTGGGTGCAGACGGAGTACAGATATCAACAAGATTTGTGGTAACAAAAGAATGCGACGCCGGGGAGGAATTTAAAAAAGCATATTTAAAAGCCTCCCACGAAGATATTGCTATAATAAACAGCCCCGTAGGAATGCCTGGAAGGGCTATAATTACACCTTTTATTAAAAAACTTGCCGCCGGGAAAATCCCTATTGGAAAATGCTATAATTGCCTCGAACACTGCAATCCGAAAGAAATTCCTTATTGCATAACGAAAGCTTTGATAGAAGCTGTTAAGGGCAATATTGATGAGGGGCTGGTTTTTTGCGGCGAAAATGTGTACCGTTTGAATAAAATGACAACGGTAAAAGAACTTATTAATGAACTTGTTTATTAACAGGAAAATACACAATTGGTTGCTTTTAAATAACTAATTTAATATAATAATATAAATATATATAACATATATGAATTATATGTGATTTGAGTCACAGAAAAAATATCTTCCCTTGTGCATACTTAAAATGAAAATTTATATTTTGGGAGGATATTATGGAAAAAAAGATATTGGATTTAAATAAAAGCGTTTATGATCTTTGCAAGGAATATCCCGAATTGCCCGAAATCCTCCATGATTTAGGGTTTGTAGATATAGCAAAGCCCGGTATGCTTTCTACAGTTGGCAGATTTATGACTATAAAAAAAGGTGCTGTCATGAAAAAAATCAGTATGGAAACCATAAAAGATACCTTATCAAAAAACGGATATGATGTAATATACTGACATATAATAAGAAAAATTATATAAAACACCTATGAGCATTGAAACCTTGCTGCATATCAAGGTTTCTTATAACAGGAGGGGATTAAATGGCAAAACAAACGGTCGGCTTAATAGGCCTTGCGGTTATGGGAAAAAATCTGGCGCTTAATATTGCAGACCACGGTTATTCGGTGGCAGTCTATAACCGCTCAAGAGAAAAAACGGACAGCTTACTTAACGAAGCAAAAGACAAAAATATAATAGGAACATATTCATTGGAGGAATTGGTTTCATCACTTGAAAAACCGAGAAAAATAATTTTGATGGTCAAGGCAGGCAGGGCTGTAGACGATATGATTTCGCAACTGATACCTTTGCTGGAGCCAGGAGATGTGATAATGGACGGAGGTAATTCAAATTACCTTGATACCATAGCTAGGTGCAGGATGCTGGAAGAGAAGAATATACTTTATCTCGGAACCGGCATATCCGGCGGGGAAGAAGGTGCAAGAAAAGGGCCTGCCATCATGCCTGGCGGAAACCTTAAAGCATATGAACTTTTGGAGAATATATTAAACGATATTTCTGCAAAAGTCGGCAGTGACTCCTGTTGTACCTATATTGGAAAAGACGGGGCAGGCCATTTTGTTAAAATGGTCCATAACGGAATTGAATATGCCGATATGCAGCTTATATGCGAAATCTACTCAATATTGAAAAATGTCCTAAATATAGAACCGCCTGAGTTTCATGAGATATTTTCTGAGTGGAGCAAAGGAGAGCTTAGCAGCTATTTAATTGATATTACTTCAGACATATTCTTAAAAAAAGATCCCGAAACTGGTAATTACCTGGTTGATATGATATTGGATGTAGCCGGTCAAAAGGGGACCGGCAAGTGGACCGGCCAAATTTCCCTTGAACTGGGTGTCCCTACCCCGACCATTACTGCGGCGGTTTATGAAAGATATTTATCATCCATGAAGGAAGAAAGGGTTATTGCCGACAAGGTACTTAAAGGGCCGGATAAAAAAGCAAATATAACGGTTGAAGACAGGACAGAGTTTATTGAATCGGCAAGAAGGGCATTATACGCCGGGAAAATATGTGCCTATGCCCAGGGGTTTGGCTTGATGAGGGCCGCTTCCATGCAGTATGACTGGAATTTAAATCTGGGAAATATAGCAAAAATATTTCGCGGCGGCTGTATAATAAGGGCCCAGTTTTTAAATCATATAATGGAAGCTTATGATAAGAAGAAAGATCTGGTCAATTTGCTTTTGGCAGATTATTTTAAAGAAATATTAAACGAATATCAGGATGATTTCAGAAAAGTAGTAAGTACCGCAGTTTTAAGTGGTATTCCTGCGCCTGCATTATCCAGTGCCTTGGCATATTATGACAGTTACAGAAGCGCGGAACTTCCGATGAATCTTCTGCAGGCCCAGAGAGATTATTTTGGGGCCCACACATATATGCGCAGGGACAAAGAAGGGATCTTCCATACGATTTGGACTGACGATGATATTATAAAATAACGTAGTTTAGAAAAAGTACTTAACAATATCATATTAATCTTTTAAATTTACCTGCCGAAAAAGGGTACCTGACTCGGTTTTATACTGATACCGGGAAAGTAAACTATAGATTAAATGTAAAAATGCTGAGGAAGGGGGTAGGTACCAATGATGGATAATAAAAATTTAACAGGTGGGGATAACTTGGCAGCAATATTGGTAATCTTTGGCGGTACAGGAGACTTGACTCACAGAAAACTTATGCCGGCCTTATACAATATGCTTTTGGACGGCCTTCTTCCCAAACATTTTCGGGTTGTTTCCATAGGAAGGAGAGACAAGACCGAAGACCAGTACAGGGAAGATATTAAAAGTTCAATCGAAAAATATTCACGGAATAAGATAGATGAAAGCAAATGGGCTGTTTTAAGAGAAATGATAAAATATTACAGGTTTGATTTCAGAGACCACGACGGTTATGCCGGCCTTAAGGCTTATTTGGATGATTTGGATGCGGCATCGAAAACTAAAGGAAACAGGATATATTATCTTGCTGTAGCTCCGGAATATTTTGAAACGATTGTGCAGGGCATTCATCTAAGCGGAATGACAAAGTCAAAGGAAGGATGGAGCAGGCTTGTAATAGAAAAGCCTTTCGGCAAAGACCTGGCTACGGCAAGGCATCTAAATCAAAAGCTTCTTGAAGTTTTTGACGAAAGCAACATCTACAGGATAGACCATTATCTTGGCAAAGAGATGATACAGAACATAATGGTATTAAGATTTTGCAACCTGATTTTTGAATCGATTTGGAATAATAAATTTATTGATAATATACAGATTTCCCTGACAGAAAAACTGGGTGTCGGCACCCGGGGAGAATACTATGAAAAATCCGGTGCCATGCGGGACATGGTACAGAATCATATTATGCAGATATTATCCCTGGTAGCTATGGAGCCACCAGTAAACTTAAATACCGACTCCATAAGAACTGAAAAACTCAAAGTTATCGAAGCCATTGAAGATATTACACCGGAATTTTTAAGGGATAATGTGGTGTTTGGTCAATACGGCAGAGGGGTTATAGATGGAGTCCCGGTAGTAGGATACAGGGAAGAAGAAAAAGTGCCCAAAGATTCAAATACCGAAACATTTGTTGCTTTAAAGCTGCACATCAATAATTTCAGGTGGGCAGGAACTCCTTTCTATATCAGAACCGGCAAAAGGCTGGGCATATACAGTGCGGAAATCGTAATCCAGTTTAAGAATCTGCCGAATATTTTGTATTTTAAAGACAGCAATATACAAGAGCCAAATCTTTTGGTAATCCGTATTCAGCCGAATGTAGGTGTATTTTTCCAGTTCAATACCAAGGATTTTTCCACTCATCATGATATTGTTGCCACCAAGATGGATACCAGCTATGCAATTCCCGGCCAGGGCAATACCCCTGAAGCATACGAAAGGTTGATATACGATATTTTAAGAGGCGATTCCACCCTGTTCTCCAGATGGGACGAAGTTGAAGCCGCCTGGAAAGTAGCGGATAAAATAATTTCTTACCGCAGTCAGAGCAAACTCAATTTCCCCAATTACGATGCCGGTTCTATGGGGCCGATCAGATCATTTGAACTGTTGGCAAAGGACGGAAGAAAATGGTGGAACATATAAAGGAGGATTAGAATGAATATAAATACTGATGCACTTACGATTCTTGATATCTCCATGCCGATTACCCGTTTAATGCCGGTTTATAAGGGGAAAGAACATAAAAGGCCGAAATTAAGCATAGACAGCGATTTTTCTTCATCTTCAGCCTATGAAACAAGGCTGGAGATGAACCTTCATACCGGAACCCATCTGGATACACCCCTTCATATGATACCGGACGGATATACTCTTGAAAAACTGGAATTATCTAAAGTAGTTACCGCTTGCAGGGTTATAGATTTAACCTTTGTCAGGGATAAGATTACGGATGTTGATTTGCAAAAATTTACATTCAAAGAAGGGGATTTTATTTTATTAAAGACAAGAAATTCATTTGAGGATATTTTGGAAACCGATTTTGTTTATTTGGACAAAAGCGGAGCAAAGTTCCTGGCAGAGAAAAGAATAAAAGGAGTCGGCATAGATGCCCTGGGAATTGAACGGGACCAGCCCGGCCATGAAAGTCACATAAGTTTATTCGAATCGGATGTTGTAATTCTTGAAGGCTTAAGGCTTAAAGATATAGAAGAGGGCGAGTATCTGCTTTCTGCTGCGCCGGTACTTATACCGGGAGCTGAAGCAGCCCCGGCTAGGGCTTATCTGATAAAACCGTAATTAATCAAATGTAGTTTAACTAGTCTAAGTAATTAGTGTATTTTTAGATGAAAAAAATTTATCCGTTATCCGTGTGATTTAAATGGGTTAAACCGGTAATAATTTTATATAAGGTTAATATCCGCATGGTTTACCCGATTAATAAAACATTATCTAAGCAATATAAAAGTAAAAAAGTAAAGACCTAAGTTTATCAGCCTTACTTATAAGCGGAATATTTAAATTGATTTTATTTTATAATGTAAAGATTTTAAGATATTAAAAGTATTAAGATATTAAAGGAATATTTAAATGTTTATATGCACCTAAATGTAATGAAATTTTATAGTACATTTATTAACGGCACTTTGCGGTAATATACGATAAAAGGAGGAAAAATGAGCGAATATATCAATAACAGGGAATATCGGCAAAAGGTTCTGAAGGAACTGATAATGGAGCTTCATAACGGCAAGTCGGTAGATGAAGTAAAAGAAAGATTTGCCAAATTAATAGAAGGGATATCTGCCACAGAAATATCCCTGATGGAAAACGAACTGATTAAAGAAGGTCTGCCTGTATCGGAAGTCCAAAGACTCTGTGATGTGCATGCGGCAGTCTTTAAAGGATCCATTGAGGAAATTCATATGCCGGAAAATCCTGCCGAGATTCCAGGCCATCCCGTCCATACTTTTAAAATGGAAAACAGGGCACTTGAAAGGCTTATAAATAAATCCATAAATCCCCTGATAGATGAACTTCAAAAAGACGATTCAACCGAAACCAGAAAAAAATTATCGGATGAATTTTTAAAACTATACGAAGTTGACAAGCATTATCTTAGAAAGGAAAACCTGCTGTTCCCTTACCTTGAAAAATACGGCATAACCGCTCCGCCTAAGGTCATGTGGGGAGTTGACGATGAAATCCGGGATGAGATAAAAGAGGTAGTGTCTTTATTAACTGATTCAAAATCCGATGTAAATGAGTTGATTAAAAAGGCAAGAGCCGCTGTCGACAGGGTTAACGAAATGATTTTTAAAGAGGAAAACATTCTTTTCCCCATGGCACTGGACACTTTAAATGAAGATGAATGGTTAAAGATAGCAAAAGAAAGCGGCGAATTAGGGTACTGTATCTACGAGCCCAAGGCACAGTGGAAACCCAAAAGGGTAAACATCGATGAAAAAGAAAAGTATAAAGGGCAAGAGCAGGCTTCTGGAGGTTATATCAATTTTGAAACCGGACTTCTTACAAAAGAGGAACTTGAAGCAATGCTAAATACCATGCCCGTAGATGTCACTTTTGTAGATAAGGACGGAATAGTAAAATATTTCTCGCAAGGGGCGGAACGTATTTTCCCGAGACCCAAAACGGTTATCGGAAGAAAGGTGGAAAATTGCCATCCGCCTGCCAGTGTCCATATAGTGCAAAAAATTGTAGAGGATTTGAAATCCGGTGTGAAAGATTATGAAGATTTTTGGATCAAAATGAAAGATAAATATATTATGATAAGGTATTTGGCTGTCAGGGACAAAGAAGGCAAATTCTTAGGTGTTTTGGAGTTTACCCAGAATATAGCTCCCCTTAAGGCTATAGAGGGTGAAAAAAGGCTAATGTCGGATTAGAATTAGGGTTTTATAATATTTATTATTAATTTTATTTTGTTGACAAGCCTCTGTTTTACCTCTATGATGGACATATATTATTTAAATATTAAGGTTTTAATAATCCTTCATCGGAGGACAAAGGAGAGAATGTAATGAGTAATGTTAAAATTATTGCGGACAGTACCTGTGACTTATCCCCTGAATTATTGGAGACTTATGATATAAACATAATACCTCTGATGATTTCTATGGGTGATATAACCAAAAAAGACGGTATTGATGTAACCACTGATGAAATATACCGTTGGTCCGACGAAACAGGCCAAACTCCGAAAACCGCAGCACCAACCATAGGAGATGCGGTAGCATTCATAGAACCGTTTGTAAAAGAGGGATTGGATATTATCTTTTTCGGAATATCAGAAGCTATGTCTGCTACCTGCAATGTATTAAGATTGGCAGCGCAGAATCTTGATTATGACAGGCTCTTTGTGGTAGATTCAAAAAATCTTTCAACCGGAATAGGATTGCAGGTTATAAGGGCAGCCGAAATGGCAAAAAAAGGCCATACCGCAGAGGAAATTATAAAAGACAATGAGGAAATTAAGGATAAGATAAGAGCAAGTTTTGTCGTAGATACTTTAACATTTCTGCATCGTGGCGGAAGATGTTCGGGGCTTACGACTTTACTTGCCAATACCTTAAAACTTAAACCGGAAATAGTTGTAGTAGACGGTAAAATGGACGTTGGCAAGAAATACAGAGGCAATATAAAATCCGTATTGCTAAAGTATGTTCAGGACCGAAAAGAACAGCTTCTTGCTGCCGATCCGCAGAGAGTATTTATTACCCATTCGGGATGTGATGAGTCTGTAATTAAAGAGATTAAAGATTTTATTGAAGGATTGAATAGGTTTAAAGAAATCCTGATAACCAGAGCCGGGGGAGTAATATCCAGCCACTGCGGACCTAATACCTTGGGTGTTCTGTATATCAGTAATTAAATTATTTTTGTTATAAAAAGCAAAATCAGGCATTTTTTTATTATATTTCTAATAATTGAAATGTAAGAAAATTAAGATAAATTATTTTGATTTTGCCAAAAGATCCGATAATAAATACCTGTTAAACTAAACAATACTAAGCATATGATATAAATTCATAAATAAACATATTTCTCCCTTTGAATGGCCTTTGGCCTGACATCGGGAGTTTTTTTATGCCAAAATTTAAATCGAATGATAAAAAAATTAAAGAAAGTCTCAAATAGGTCAAATTAAATATGTTTTAAAATCACATGATTATATTGATTGATAAACAAATGAGCAAATCTGTAATAGATAAGCGGAAAAAAGGAAACAATGTAATGTATCCGGAACTGATTTTTTATACATGAAAATATGTAATTAAGGAGGTTTTTATGAAAAACAAAAACGATTTTAAATTTCAGGGAAAAGATAATGAAAGGTTAGGAAAAATACATCCGACAAACAGAGAAGGAACTGCGGCATGGCAGAATTTTGAAGGCTTTTATAAGGTAGATCAGGTCGGCAAACCATCCGAAGAAGATGTTATCGAAGCCAAAGACTGGGTAGATAACGGAAGTAAATTATAAAAGGAGAGAACAATATGGGAAAAATTCAGATGACGGTTGACGGAAATACGGCAGCCGCTTATGCAGCATATGCATTTACGGAAGTTGCGGCTATTTATCCTATAACCCCATCTTCAGGTATGGCAGAAATAACAGACCAATGGTCAGCAAACGGCAGAAAAAACATTTTCGGTCAGAGTGTAAATGTCGTGGAAATGCAGTCAGAAGCGGGAGCAGCCGGAGCATTTCACGGTTCATTGCAGGCCGGTGCGCTTACGACTACCTTTACTGCTTCCCAGGGGCTTCTTTTAATGATACCAAATCTTTATAAATGTGCGGGTGAACTGCTTCCCGGTGTTATCCATGTAAGTGCCAGAGCTATTGCAACCCATGCTTTAAGTATTTTCGGAGACCATCAGGATGTGATGGCCGTAAGACAGACAGGATGTGCCATGCTGGCTTCAGGATCAGTCCAGGAAGTAGCGGATTTAGCTCCGGTGGCCCATCTTGCAGCGATAAAGGGAAGGCTTCCTTTTATTCATTTCTTTGACGGTTTCAGAACTTCCCATGAGATGCAAAAGATAGAATTGCTGGAATATAAAGATTATGCCGAGATGCTTGATATGGATGCCGTAAGGGATTTTAAAGACCGGGCCCTTTCGCCAAATAATCCTTGTTTTAGGGGTACGGCGCAAAACTCGGATATCTACTTCCAGAACAGAGAGGCTGCCAATCCTTTTTATCAAAATATTATACCGATAGTAGAAGAATATATGGATAAAATATCGCAAAGAACGGGAAGGAGTTATCATCTTTTTGATTATTACGGTGCGCCCGATGCCGAATATATTATAGTAGCCATGGGCTCTGTAAACTGTGCTATTGAACAGACCATAGATTATTACAACGCTAAAGGCGAAAAATATGGCCTTGTTAAAGTGCGTTTATACAGGCCTTTCTCTATTAAGCATTTCCTGGATGTTATACCGAAGTCAGTAAAAGCCATTGCAGTACTTGATCGAACCAAAGAACCTGGTTCAGTCGGTGAACCTTTGTATGTTGATGTTTGTACGGCCTTTAAAGACGTAGCAAATCCTCCTGTAATTGTAGGCGGAAGATACGGGCTGGCATCAAAGGATACGACTCCCTCACATATTTCCGCTGTTTATGAAAACCTTAAACAGGCTAATCCTAAGAATTCGTTTACAATCGGTATTATCGACGATGTAACTATGACTTCTTTAGAGCCTGCAGAAATTATAAACGCAGAACAGGCAGATATGATGGCTTGCCAAATCTGGGGTTTAGGTTCTGACGGTACGGTCGGTGCCAACCATCAGGCTATTGAGATTATAGGTAACAACACTGATTTATTTGTCCAGGCTTATTTTGACTATGACTCCAAGAAATCCGGCGGTCTTACCGTATCTCACTTAAGATTTTCAAAGGAGCCTATACGCTCAACCTATCTTGTCAATCATGCCGATTATATAGCTTGCCATAACCCTTCATATGTATATAAGTATGATATGCTTGAAAGCCTTAAAGCTGGCGGTATATTTGTATTAAATACAACCTGGTCGGAAGAAGAACTACAAAATCAGCTTCCTGCTGATATGAAGCGCAAACTGGCACAAAAGAATGCCCGCTTTTATATTATAAATGCTATAAAAATAGCACAGGAAATCGGACTGGGTAACAGAATAAACATGGTAATGCAAGGGGCCTTCTTCAAACTTATAAACCTTATACCTGAGGAAGTTTATGTGAAGGAACTTAAGCAAGCTATCAATAAATTATACGGCAAAAAAGGCGAAAATGTCGTTAAAATGAATTATGAAGCGGTTGACAGAGGTATTGAAGCTGTAAAAGAAATAAAAATACCAGACAGCTGGAAGAATGCGGTCGATGAAGAAGAAGAAAAAGTAAAAGAGCCTGAGTTTATCGAAAAAATTATGCGGCCTATGTCAAGACTTAAAGGCGGAGAACTTCCTGTCAGTGCCTTTAAGGGTATAGAAGACGGAACCTTCCCTTCAGGTACAACAGCCTATGAAAAGCGGGGAATTGCAGTTAACGTACCTGAATGGATTTTGGAACGCTGTATCCAGTGTAACCAATGTTCTCTGGTTTGCCCTCATGCCGTTATCAGGCCGTTTTTGATTACAGAAGACGAATTAAAAGAAGCACCCGAAACCTTTGAAGCCAAAAAAGCTACCGGTAAGGCGTTTGAGGGTCTGTATTACAAAATACAAATAAGTCCTATGGATTGTACCGGTTGCGGTAACTGTGCCGATGTATGCCCGGCAAAGGGTAAGGCACTTATAATGAAACCCCTTGAAACCCAGGTTGAAAAAGAAGTTCAAAACTGGAAATTTGTTATGGAAAAAGTCAAATTTAAAGAAAATCTCGCTTACGGCCAGAGCTTTAAAGACAGCCAGTTTAAAGCTCCTTTAATTGAATTTTCGGGAGCATGTGCAGGATGCGGAGAAACTCCTTATATAAAACTGGTAACTCAGCTGTTTGGTGAGAGAATGATGATTGCCAATGCCACCGGTTGCTCAACTATTTGGGCTTCGTCGGCTCCCAGTATGGCTTATACTATAAACAGAGAAGGAAAAGGTCCTTCCTGGGCAAACTCTTTGTTTGAAGATAACGCAGAGTACGGATTTGGTATGTATCTGGCAGTCAAGCAGATCCGCAATAAGCTTGAAGAAAATATGAAAAAGCTTATCGGAATGAATATAGAAGAAAAAATAAAAGAAGCCTTCAATGACTGGATTCATT
The DNA here is from genome assembly GCF_002904165.1 of Herbinix hemicellulosilytica. Lineage (GTDB taxonomy): Bacteria > Bacillota > Clostridia > Lachnospirales > Lachnospiraceae > Mobilitalea > Mobilitalea hemicellulosilytica. The sequence continues at coordinate 11,451 of NZ_CVTD020000013.1, forward strand.
ATAAAAACGACGGTGAAGCATCCAAAGAAGCCAGCAGAAAAGTGCTGGAAGTATTGGAAGATTTTACTCATACCGACGTAGAAGCAGTTAACCTGGTAAATGAAATCAAACAAAACAAGGACTATTTGGTTAAGCGGTCAATCTGGCTGATAGGCGGTGACGGCTGGGCTTATGATATCGGTTACGGAGGCCTTGATCATGTACTTTCATCCGGTGAAGATATAAATGTGCTGGTATTTGATACAGAAGTATATTCCAACACAGGCGGCCAGGCATCCAAAGCAACGCCAACCGCAGCTATCGCCAAATTTGCGGCGTCAGGTAAAAAACAGGGTAAAAAGGACCTGGGCCGGATGATGATGACTTACGGCAATGTTTATGTGGCCCAGGTCGGTATTAACGCAGATAATAACCAGCTTATTAAAGCCCTTAGAGAAGCGGAAAGTTACAATGGACCGTCCCTGATAATATGTTATTCTCCTTGTATCAACCACGGTATAAAAGAGGGTATGGGAAAGAGTATGGCAAATATCAAAAAAGCGGTAGAGTGCGGTTACTGGCACTTGTTTAGATACAATCCCATGCTTAAAAAAGAAGGTAAGAATCCGTTTATACTGGATTCAAAAGAACCTACAGGCAACTTCCGTGAATTCTTAATGGGACAGGTTCGTTACAGTTCACTTATGAAAGCATTCCCGGATCAGGCGGAAGAACTGTTTGATCAAGCTGAAAAGTATGCTAAAGAAAAGTATGCAATTTACAAACAGATGGCACAGCAGGAAGCAATCGAAATTAATTAAAAAATATAAAAGTCAGGAAGATTATAAACGCTTCCTGACTTTTTTTATAAAAGTAAAGAAAAAAATTACACGGCCGCTGGCATAAGCTGTATGGCATGGCTCAATATGGTTTACATACTATAAATTACATGGAGAAATTGAATATTCGTTATATGAATCTATAAAATAAGCTGATATAATTATTTTATGAAATTCTGCTTTACTTTAACTAAATACGACAAAGGGGTGTCATTTTTGCATATGATGCAGTCAATTACGACCAAAACTATTTGTGACAGGAATAAAGAAGTTGAAATTATCTATAACCTTGTTTTTCAAAATGCTTTATACAGTTTGGAATGTATAAGGGTGAGCGAAAATAATAATGAGCTTAATAATTATTGTTTCATAGAAAATATTACCGAAGATGAAACAGAAGCTGAAAATTGCCTGCAAACCGTTGCCAAAGGAAAAGTATTTCCGGTACATATTAAAGATGTAATTGAAGATTATTTTAAATAATTGTAATCAAACCGTATCAGGGTCAGCCTAAGATACGGTTTTTTCATAGTAAAAATTTAATTTTTATTTCCGATGACAAAATAAAAACCTCTGATTTAGGACCTTCAAAACTAAGCGTATCGGACAACTTCTAAATCTTATATTCTATTCAATTTTTATTTTTCTATAAATTCTTTGGATTTCCCAATTTCATAAAGTTAAATCAGTATAATTTAATGGATAATATTTGAAATATCAGATTCAATTTTTAAAAATAAGAGTTTCTAACCTTTAATCAATAAACAGATTTTTAAGTTATATCGTTTGTTTCATTATAAATCAATAATGAATACTTATTAATAAGTCAGGAAATTATAGATATATGGAAATTTATATTAGAATCGGAAAGAAGGTTTTATATGGAAAACCGGATTAATTCCACTTATATTAAAGAGTTATTTTCAAAAAGCAGCGACATAGTTGTAAGACCTATAAAAATAAATCAAAATAATTTAATTATCCATTTGTTTGCTGTGGACGGACTTATTAATGATGACTTGTTTGATCAGGCGGTACTGCAAAATTTAAAAATTGACCCATATCTTGCTGAATGTAAGACCGAACGCCAGCTTATGGATTATCTTCTTATGGGAGGGGCCTATCATGTATTTACATCTGAAGAAACGGATTATAACAAATTAATAAAATCTGTGCTAAGCGGCATGGTGGCCCTGATATTTGACCTTGAAGAAAAAGCAGTAGTTTATGATATCAGAAAATTTGAAAAGCGTTCCATACAAGAACCGACGGAAGAAAATGTAATTAAAGGGTCTAAAGAATCCTTTGTCGAAACTATGCGGGTAAATACCGCTTTAATCCGGAGAAAAATAAGATCCGAAAAACTGGTGGTTGAAAAACTGACTGCTGGAAAATTGTCAAAAACCGATATGTCACTAGTATATATAAAAGACATCGCAAATCCTGACACGGTAAATAAAATCAGAGAGATTATAAGCAAGATAGACATAGACAATATACCGACTCCGGCATTTATCGAAGAATATTTAATTGAAAATAAAGCAAGCATTTTCCCGCAGGTTATGTATACCCAAAGACCGGACAGAGTCTCTTCAAATTTAACTGACGGCAGGATAGCATTGGTGGTGGACGGAATACCCTTTGTTTACATTCTTCCCTGTCAGCTTCCCATGCTTATGCAGTCTCCGGACGATTATGCCAACCATTTTTTGATAGGCTCAGCTTTGCGCTTTATACGATATATGGCTCTTATAATAACCTTGTTCTTACCTGCTTTTTATATAGCGGCCACCACTTATCAAAGCCAGATGCTTCCTGTTCAGTTATCCTTATCAATCCAGGAAGCAAAGCAAAACGTACCTTTTTCTTCGGCAACAGAAGTCTTAGGCCTTTTGATTTCCTTTGAAATTCTTATAGAAGCGGGGCTTAGGCTTCCTCAAGCCGTCGGTACCGCCATGTCAATCCTTGGCGGGCTGGTAGTCGGCCAATCGGCTGTTGAAGCCAATTTGATATCACCGGCGGTTGTAGTAATAGTTGCTTTGGCAGGAATAGGCGGATTTATAATGCCAAATCAGGACCTTAGCAGTGCAGTAAGGCTTATCAGATTTATTCTTGCTCTTCTTGCGGCAGTGGGAGGATTTTTCGGGCTGGTTATTGGTCTTATAATTTTACTTACTCATTTATGCAGCCTGAGCAATTACGGGACTGCCTACCTGTCACCTTTTGTTGATGTGGAAGAAAGAAATATAAAAGATACTATATTCCGGTTCCCTGTTAAATATTTTATAAATCGCCCGGAAGATGTAGCATATAAAAATAAAATTAAACAAGGGGACATAAAAGATGAATAGAGTAAGAGTTTTAATTTTATTTATATTTTTATGCCTGTTAACCGGATGCAGCAATGATATGAACAGAAAAGAGATTGACGAGATTAATTTTATCCATGTAATGGGCATAGATTATATGTCTGACGAATATATCCTGACAGCAGTTTACAATACAGGTCAGGGGGCTGATGCCGAAAGTACGGATACGGGAAAAGAGGAAATCGGTCAAGGAAGAGGGGCCACACCATTTGAGGCTTTTCAGAATTTAAGGCTGAAAAATAAAAAAACGGTTTCAATTGCAAATACCGGTTATTTTTTAATCGGAGACCGGGCGGCAAAAAAGGGTATTGACTATTGTATTGACTTTCTGTCAAGAGATGAAACCGTAAAGATGGAATCTCTGATATTCGTAACCAAGGGTGTGCAGGCAGAAGATTTTATAAGAGAAAGTCTGGACAATAAACAGGTTATCCATGAAGATCTTGAGGCAATAGAGCAAAAGCAGGGGGAACTTGTTAAAAGAAATGACAATACTTTGGTCAATATTTTAAATGAATTGGAAAACAATATGACCTGTGTACTTATTCCTTATCTGATATCCGAAAATAATTCTTTTTTACTTCAGGGATATGCGGTTTTCGATAAGACAACTCTGGTTGATTATCTTGATATGGATACGTCATCCGGAGTAAATTTTATAAAAAATATTATCAAGGCATTTCCTATATACCTTGATAACAACGTAGGTTTATCTATAACCTATTCAAAATGCAATTTAAAATCAGCTTGTGAGGGAAAAGTTATAAAAATCAAAATTGATTTGGATTTTGAAACCGCAGTTAAAGAGGTGAATACGGATAAAAATATATTTACACGGGAAGAATTAAATAGGCTTACAGGTATGCAAAATGAATATATAATTGAAATATTAAAAAAAGCAGTCAATTATTCTGTGAAAAATAAAAGAGACATATTGCAGATATCAAGAATCATTCAAAACCGCCATTCAAAAAACTGGAAAGAGTTTGAAGAAAAATGGAATGATACTTTGCCTGAAATACAATACTATTATGAGGTTAATTCCAAAATTACGAAATCATTCATTCTTAGCAATTAACAAGCCATAAATGAACAATTAATTTTTAATAGAAAAAGTCGCTGTTCTTATAGCATTAAAGTGTCTTAAGGAAATAATACCAAAAATCCATCTTAAAATCAGTTATATGTTAAAATCGTTTAAAAGAATTTATATGGAGGCTAAAAATGATTTTCGTATTTGGTGTACTGTTAGTAATTTCTTTTATGAGGGAAAAGGACAAGATACTTAATAAAAAAGTCAATTTTCTTGTATTTTTATTTTTATCCTTTATCGGAATAATGCTTGGAATTATTCATCAAATCTATCCGTATGTTCCAAGCATGGCAAGTGTTTTGGAAAAATATATAAAATAAAACATCCATTAAATGATGCCGGAAATATACATGAAATGGGGTAGCTATATGAATAAGCCATTATCCATACGACAGGCTGTATTAATGTATTTGTTTATTTCCATATCTCCTGTATTAAGGCAAATACCTTCGGCTTTGGCAAAAGAAGCGGGAAGAAGCGGATATATTAGCCCAATATGGGCCACTTTTCCGGTACTTATTCTGACTGCCATAATAATATTGCTTATTAATTCCTATCCGGGACTGAATTTATATGAAATAACTGTTCAATTGACCGGAAAAGTTTTTGCAAAATTCATCATGATATTTTACCTGATATGGGCTATATTGTATCTTACTGGGATATTAAATGCTTATGCTTTATCATTACAGTTTACTCTTATGCCAAAGACCGGTTCCGATTTTTTTATTCAGGTAATGATTATTCTTGCTATATATGCCCTTTACAAAACAGCCAAGACCATATTCCGCTTTTCGGAATTTGCCCTGGGACCGGTATTTGCTTTTATCGGTATACTCTTTATTTGTGCCTTAAACAGGCTTAGAACAGACTATTTGATACCTGTATCGGCAATTAATCTACCAAATACCTTAAAAGCTTCTATTAATGTTACTGCCGTAGGAGGTAATATATTTTTAATCTTGTTTTTTGCCGACCGTTTCGGTTTATCGGTAACCAAAAAGCATCTTAGAAAGTTTTGGACGGGAGCCTTGATTTTTATACTCTTAAACCTGGTTATAACTATATTTACTTATGGAATAACCGGGGCTCCTTTGACGGCCTACCTTCCTTTCCCTTTTTATATAACAGTAAAAAGTATTACATTCTTTAATATTTTTGAAAGGTTTGAGGTCCTTGTAACCCTTGTATGTATATTGTCCGATTATGTTTCCGTATGCATTATGTTTATTATTGTTCTGCATATAATAAGATGGCTATTTGGAATAGAAGAGAAGGAGTTTCTTATTATACCGGTAGCTATGGTTGTTTATTATTTGACATTTTTAGTAAGCCGTACACAATTTGAGTATGACTTTTTCTATAAACATGTGATTGTTAACCTTAATCTGATATTCCTGTATATTCTTCCTTTGTTTATATGTTTTCTTTGCTTATTAAAAAGAAAATATATCCGAAAGCAATATTAGGATTTTTATATCAAAGCCAAATATTATTCATAAATATGGATATCTATGTCTTCGTCATCATATTTGTAAATTTGATGTTTTATAAAATCTTCTGCAGCAGGATCTTCAATTTGATATACCCTGTGATATTCTTTGGTTTCAGGGTCCTTAACCGTTGCACTGCGGTTTTTGTATAAAAATTTGACTAATTCATAACAGTCAATCCAAATTTCATGAATACTGTCTTTTTGTGATTCGTCAAATATCAGTTGAATACCGAAATGCAGATGGGGTGTGCGGATATTGTTGGTATTCTCCTTAGTACTGTATCCGGTCCTGCCCAGGTAACCTATTACATCCCCGGCCTGGACGACACTGCCGATTTGTAATGATTTATTATAAGGAAAATTTTGCCTTAGATGGGCATAGTAATAATATCTTTTTTTATCAAAACTGCGAATTCCAATTCGCCAGCCCCCGTACCTGTTCCAGCCCAATGCTTCCACATACCCGGATTCTACAGCTATAACAGGAGTACCTACCTGGCCCATCAGGTCATGTCCAAGATGTTTCCTTTTAAAACCGTAGCTTCTGGACGTTCCGAAATCATCAAAATGGCTGAAAGGATAGTTCTTTGCAAGCGGAAAGAATGCTTTAAGCCCATATTTTTCTTCCCACCGTTTACCGCCGGGAGCTGTTTCATCGGAAACTTCAATTTTATATTCGCCTACCATGCCGCCGAGAACTGCCGTATAGGCTTCCAGATAATAATCGTAATATTTCATATTTTTTGTAAGGGATTCCATAGTTTCTTCTTTGCTTAAAAGCTTATTTGCAAGGTCAGTCATATGTTTTTCTTTATATCTTGAAAAATCGCCGCCGTACTTTGCTCCCAGATAAGCTAAAAGCTCGATCCAGTTTAAGTGAACGTCGCTTTTGTAAGTTTCAATATCGTATCGGTAAGCCATGTCCAAAGCTTCCTTTGTGACATCGAAATTAACCCATTTTATAAATTTCTTTTCGGAATCATATAAAGATGCATACATGGCCGCTTCATATTTTAGGCCTTTTTTTATCATGAAAGAAGACAGGATAAGCAAAACGATAAGTTCACACATTATAATATGTCTTGCTTTTGCTTTAGGCAACATATGAAAAACTTCCTCATAATACAACTCGTAATATCTTATGATTTTTTCCGGTCATTCATTCCCCTATTCGAATATGTCATTTTTCATTTTTTTATGAGATTTTAAGTATATGTTTATATCGTCTTTTGTACTGTCATATGTTGCAAGAATTATTTCTTTAATGTCTAAAACACCCTTTTGCTGAATTCTTTTGATAAGCCAGGTTTCATCTTTGCCCGTACTTTGAAGGTTCCCTTTCAATATATGTCCGTCTATAATAACATTGGCCATGGGTTTTGACTGAACCGGGTTTAAATTAATGTCCGACGGGGTTAAAGGCCGTTTTGCCGACTTTGGCAATATGCTTATTTGTCCGTTGCTTTCTAAATATATCGAATATATTTCTTCCAGATCAAAATATCCCTGGAGCCTACAAACCGCTAAAAGTTCACCTATGTCTATCTTGGCATGAAGCAAGTTTTTTTCGTATATTTGACCGTTCTGATATAAAATTAAAGCCTGTCCCTCAATAAATCTTCGAAGTTTAATGGATTTGCATGTTAAATAATTTATACATAAAGTACATAAGGACAAAAAAACCATGGAAAACAAAGGTTCTATCAAATTATCGGTTGACAAAGCAGCCATTTCTCCGGCAATTGCACCTATTGCTATGCTGCTGATATAATCAAACATGCTAAGCTGAGACATTTCCCTGTTACCTAAAATTTTTGTCAGTAAAAATAATGCGGCTAAAGACACGGAAGATGAAAGTAATACTTTGCCTATTTGCATAACTATCCTCCTGAGATTAATATTTATATTTAAAGCATAACTGACCAAATAAATACGACAAATATAGTTTTATGCAAATATGGCAAATATATTAAAGAGGCTATCTTATCATAAATATAAAGTTTATATGGTTTATGTTTTTATATGGATGTTAGTTATTTTTACCGAAAAAATATCGGCTTTAATCCTAATGATATAAGATTAATTTATTAATGCATAAATTTTATTATTTCAGGAAAAATATAGATAACGGTCTGATTAATTAATAACGGCTTAAATTTGCCGGTATGAAAGGAGTATATTTATATTATGAAAGCATACGTAGATCAGGACGGTTGCATAAGCTGCGGTTTATGCATTGATATTTGTCCCGAAGTATTCAGCTATAACGAAGACAGTAAATCCCAGGCTATAGATGAGGATATACCCGAAGATTGCATAGAAAGGGCCAAGGAAGCCAGGGACGGTTGTCCGGTAAGTGTTATAGACATTAAAGAATAAAAAATTTAATTTAGTAAAAAATTACAAAACACCGATGAGATTTGCCCTGTCAAAAGAAATTAAAACAAGAGGGATTTCATATATGAGGCAGTACAATTCTCATCGGTGTTTCTGTGTGTAATTTTGGGTATTTCAGTATACACTTTATTTTTATAATAACGCAAGCCTCCTTTATACCGCGGCTTTTGCAATTTCCGATAAGTAATCCAGTATTTTTTCCGGTCCGTTTAGAATTTCTCGGCCTACATACAAAGTACGGTCCGGCTTTGTCATAATAGCCCATTTTACCAGGGATATGGAACCGTTTATTATTTCTATTCCCGTTATCTGCCTTGGATGAACACAACAGCCGTCGTTGAAGTATAAATCTTCTCCGGGCTTGGGAAAGACCGGTCTGTGGGTATGCCCTGTAATAATCATTTGATTGTTTTTTTTCGACCAATCTGCCAGTCTCTTTTCAACCTTATTTTTCTTATCGCTGTTTTTGGCTGCACTGGTAGGATCTCGAATTCCTATAAGTTCCAGAGGCTTCCAGATATAACGGACCATAAAGCGTGACAGGCGCCAAAAGGTATCGTTCAGTATATCAGCCTGATGTCCGTGTGTTAAAAAAATCTGACAAGGGGCGATACTGTATTCCAAAACCAATCCTTCGTAGATTCTTATGCCCGGAAAAAGCGGCATTATGGAGTTTGTACTGGCGCAGTAAAAGGAATTGCATTTGGTTCTGGAATATTTGGGATCCCTTTTTACTATATCATGATTGCCGTATATCATATAAAATCTTCCGGCCTTATAAAACTGGGACATAATCCAATAGGCATCGCTATGGGTACTGATTATCCTTCCTATATCACGGTTTTCCCATAATTCGTCCCCGTCCCCAAGTTCTATATATGTGAAGCCTCTTTCATAATAATATTGCAATGCCGCACAGAAAAGATTTTGATTGTCGGAAAAATTATCGGCCCATCCTCCGTCTCCCCTGTGGCAGTCACTCATAATAATAAATCTGGAATAATCATTAAAAGGTATTTTTGGAGAAGAGGAGAGCACTTGTGTTAATCTTTTAGATATATTCATTATATTACCCCTCCTCTTCAAGATCCTGTTTGTTTATAAAACCTTTTAATCTATTATATGCTTCAAATACCTGATGGGATTTACCCATATTCATAATCTGACTGTACATTTGAGGAGATCTCTGCTTGATAGCAATAAGTTTATCAAGCGTATTTGTATAAGCCTGAGTAAGATATTGATAAGCTTCGCAGAATGATCTGTTGTTTCTCTGCATAATATTTACCGTTAAGGGATTTCTGGTAAGGGGCTGAGGGGTATGGGGTTTATCATAGCGGATAAAAACTCTTCTTCCTCTTACCCCATATTCCTCTTCGGTGTACCCGGCTTCTTTCAAGCCTCTAACAAAGGCTTCGGTCATCTGGCGGTCATGTAAATCCAGCATTATATCCATGCTAAGTTCCGAAGGCTGAGAAAATTCTCCAAGTTTAAAGCCTGTTAGCCACCAGTGATAGCCGGTTCTGGTAAACAATATATTACCGTTTTTTCTGAGTATAAAAGACATATTTATTCTGTCTTCATCTTTTGCGCAGTGATAGAAAGTCCCGCTAAATAAACCAGGTATATTTATATCGGGATCGCTTGTGTAATAGACACCTATCTCTGCGCCGGTAGTCATTCCGTATTGGCCTTTCCAAAATTCAATCATCCATCTTTTGTCTGCATAATTGAAATAAATAGGTTCACAGTCAATTATCATACTGAAAAGAGCGCTGGCTTCATCATAAAGTCTGCAATAACCGAAATTCCTTTGCCAGCAGTCCATTAGAGAATAGAACAAATCCTGAGACGGGTCGTATGCAAAACCGAAAGGTTTTAAATCCCTGTTCAGTTCGTCAAGCTTTTCTTTGTCTGTCCCTATAATGTCTGTAATAGGAGGGATATAAGATGCTTCTTCCCCCTCTTTCTTTTTTTTCTTTCGTATCCGGAATCTGAATATTAACGATACCGCAAGTAAAGCAATACCTATAAAGGCAAGAGTCAAAATTTTATTCTTAACATAGAAATTCCATAGAAGAAAAATACAGGCAGTATCTGCAGGAGAGCTTGCCATTATTTGAAAAAACATCCTGTAACTCCTTTCTTTTTTATACCATCATATTCGTGAAACAAGACATATGTTAAAAGAAAGGAGTAAAAAATATAAATTTATGAAGAAATATGACGAAAGCATTTTGCAAAAATTAAAAAAATTTTTTATGTGAAAAATATAAAATTCGGAATTATTTCCTTTATCAGTGCAAAGATATAATTGTAAAATAAAAACGAAATAAATATGTATTTATTTGCAAATAAACCATAAATTACCTAACATATAACAATATTTTTCACCTATGCTTATGATACTGCTTTTATTAGCTTGACAATTAACCATGCAAGTATTATTATCGGATATGTATACAAACGTTGAGCTACAAGGCGTTTGTAAAAATATCTGCCAGTAATTTTTGCAAAGAATTGTCAAAAATTTAACCATTATAACACCAAAAACAGGAGGACTTATTTTGAAGAAGTATTTCCATGGTGGCATACATCCGGCAGACGGTTCGGACAAGTTATTAAGTAATCAGGTACCGATCCGCGTGTATACACCCAAATCGGTAGAAATATCAATGAAACAGTCGCCGAACGGTTTTTCCAAAGCTATAGTAAAACCCGGTGACAAGGTTTCGAAAGGTGATTTAATAGGTGTACCGGCTAATTTCAGTGCCGCAAATGTTCATGCCAGCGTCAGTGGTACAGTAAAGGATATAATACTGGCCAAAGATAATTTTAACAGGGAATATGAAATTGTAGTAATCGAATCCGATAAGGAAGAAGATATGATTTCAAATATTCCCGAAAGAGAATATGAAAAAAAGCTGGTTGACTTATCTTCTTATTCAAAAGAAGAAATTATCGGGAAGATGAAAGAAGGCGGCCTGATAGGAATGGGCGGGGCCGGATTTCCTACTCATATTAAATATGAGACAAAAGAAGTTATCAATTATATTCTTATTAACGGGGCTGAGTGTGAACCCTATCTGACTTGTGACCATATACTTATGAAAGAACATGGTTATGCAATTATCAATGGGGTTCTTTTGTTTGTTAAAGCTGCCAATGCAAAAAAAGCCTATATATGCATTGAAGATAACAAACAGGATGTAGCCCATGAGCTGGAAAACATTATATCAGGTAAAAATCTGCCCATAGAAATTGTCATCCTTCCTACCAGATATCCTCAGGGAGGGGAACGCCAGCTGGTTGAAGCTGTACTTCGTACGGAAGTACCGGCAGGCGAATTGCCTTCGTCCGTCGGCACGATAATTAACAATGTTGGTACCGCAAAAGCCATGGCAGATATCGTATTGGGAGGAGTTCCGGTTATTTCCCGTTTGGTTACCGTAACCGGTAAAGTAAATACTCCCTGCAATTATTTGGTTCCCATTGGTACCAGGTATTCGGAATTAATCGAGCAATCCGGCGGCTTTACCGCCGAAATTTGCAGGGTAGTAGAAGGCGGTCCTATGACAGGCAATTGCTTATTTATAGGGAATAATCCCAAAGATTTAAAAGGCAGTGTAGCCAAAAATACTTCAGGACTTTTGGTACTCGAGGATCTTCCAAAATCGGAATCTCCCTGCATTCGCTGCGGTGAATGCGAAAGAGTATGTCCTGCAGGGCTTGCTCCCTTTAAGATTGATTTTGCGGCAATTGAAGGCAATATCAATCTTTGCGAAAAACTTTATGCAACCGAATGTATCAGTTGCGGCTGCTGCTCCTATGTCTGTCCTGCTAAAAGGGAACTGGCATACCGTATAACGGAGGCAAAGAATGAGATTATCAGGATAAGACGGGAGAGAGGTGGAAAATAGTATGAAACTAAAGGTTGCAGACCAATTACATGATGTGGGGCCCCATATCAGAATGAACAGAACCACAAAGGAGATAATGCAGGATGTGGTGATTGCATTAATTCCTGCCTTTTTGGGTTCTATATACTTTTTTGGAATTAAGGCTCTTATTCTTGTTATGACTGCCGTAACAACCTGTGTTATATCCGAATATATATGGCAGAAATTAAGAAAGGAGCCGCTTACCGTAAGTGACTGGAGTGCAGTTGTTACGGGTATATTACTGGCTTTTAACGTACCTGCGACCACACCCGTTTGGGCTGTGATGGTAGCATCCGTTTTTGCAATCATTGTTGCTAAGCAGTTCTTCGGCGGAATCGGAAGCAATTTTGCGAATCCCGCTTTAATGGGAAGGGCTTTACTGCTTTTTCTATGGCCGGCTTCCATATCGGGATATGTTTCCACGTATCATGCCGGAGCGGATGCCGTAAGTTCCGCAACAGTATTGGGCTTATATAAAAGCGGGTCGCAAATTTCCCAGTTTTCAAAATGGGATATGTTTATAGGAAATATACCCGGATGTATCGGAGAAACCAGCAAACTGCTGCTCTTAATAGGATTTGCTTATCTTTGCTACCGCAGAGTAGTAAATATAAGTACAACAGCAGCATATATCCTTACGGTTTTGCTTGTTACATTTATTTTTTCCGGTGAAGGCTTATTTAAGGGAGACATTCTTGTAAACCTGTTGTCAGGCGGCCTGATTCTTGGAGCCTGCTATATGATGACCGATTACGCTTCGGTGGCTCCGAGAGTTAAAGTAACTTTGGCCGTTATAGCCGGCCTTATCACCGCAGGTATAAGATTATGGGGCATGCTTCCCGAGGGTGTAAGCTACGGAATTTTAGCGGCTAACTGCCTGTCTGGTTTGGTTGATAATTTAATAAAGCCGCATATCTATGGTGTAAATGTAAAGAAAAGCAAATGATAATTAGTACTTTTATAAAATAAGATTGTAAATTAAAAAGAGAGAGGTAATACTATGAAAGATAATAGATTAAAAGGCATTATAGCATTAGCTGTTGTAACAGTAATATCATTCGGCGTTATATATGGAAGCAAAATATTGGTTAAAGATAATACCACAAACGGTAATACTACTGACAATAATCAAAATCAGCAAGACCTTCCCGGTGCTATAGATGTATCCGGTGCCGAAGGTATTGTTTCTGCCAGAGAGCTTACCGACGACAGCGGAAACGTAACAGGATATTCCGTTGTATCTGAGGCAAAAGGTTTTGCTAAGCCTGTTACTTGGGAAATAATTTTTGAAAATGATGCTAAGACTATTAGGGAAGTTAAGGTAGTAAGCCATGCCGAAACCCCGGGATACGGTGCCAATATGGAAGAGGAAAGCTACCTTAATCAATTTAAAGGTATAAAGGCTCCTATATATCTTAAGGGACAGGCTCCCGCATCCGATGCCGGAAGCGAATCTGGTGCATCTGACACAACCGAAGGCTTTAAAGACGGAATTTACCGTGTAGAAAGCGAAGAAATGGATAACGGTTATTATTATATGCTCACATTGAAAGTTGAAAACGGAGCTATAACAAACGTTGTTTTTGACGGTATGAATGAATTGGGTGAATATAAGAGCTACTTATCATCTGTAGGCAAATACGTTATGACCGAGGACGGCCTTACCTGGAAAGAGCAGGCTGACGCTTTGGCTCAATACGTAATCGAACATCAGTCCGTCAAAGGGCTTGCTGTAGATGAAAACGGCAAGACAGATGCGGTTGCCGGAGTAAGTATAAGCATCAACAACTTCCTTGAACTTGCTGAAAAAGCTTTAGAGATGGCTGCAACCGGTGAAGGTGCACAAAATGCCGGAGGCGATAATGCTCCTGTATCCGCAGACGGAGAATTCGGTGAGATTGATGCCATATCCGGAGCTACATTTACTACAAATGCGATACTTGAACTGGTTAACAATGCATATGAATTCATTAAAAATTACGCCGGAAAATAATCATACTGATTCGATTTGGGAAAATAAAGCATAATCAGAGAAAGGAGAATATGGTGTATTATTAATACATCATATAGGGTTATATGAAAGCAAGATATCCGATGGAAGCCTTTGCATTGGCAATGGTTATATTTTCACAAAATATGAGGGATGCCCTGATTACAGGTATTTTAATCTTATTAATTGCTACCTTGGGATTAGTACTTGACGGATCAGTCGGTATCAGGCTTCCTAAATGGAGCAGGATTTCATGTTCTATAATCCTTATGGTATCCCTTACTTATTCCCTGTTTCAGATAGTATTAAGAGCAATTTTAGGCTATAATATTGACACATCAACATCCATATTCCATATCTTTTTGGGACTGCTTATTGCAAATCATATATTATATGGTGAGGAGGACAGAAATTATAACCTTTTATTGCTTGAAGGGGCAGGCGCTTTTGCCACCCTGCTGATAATATCTATAATCAGGGAGTTCATGGCCGAGGGAACTGTATACGGATTTAAACTGGCAGAAATTAATTTCAGATCCAACGGATTTACACATGTTGTGGCAGGTTTTATTCTGGCCGGCTTAGGTCTGGCTGTACTTAATAAAATATTTAAATATAAAGATGTTAAATCTGAAGGAATATATGTAATACTGCCTGTTGCGCTTCTTGTACAGCCTTTTACTATTGATAGTATTGAATCGTCAGTCGGTATGGTTATAGCCATCCTGGCAGTAATGTTTATGGTTTATTCCATAAACAAACATCTTGTATTTTCTAAACTTAGCAAAGAAATAAAAAATCTTCCGGCCGAGCTGGTTTCTGCCGGCATGGTTTATATGATTTTGTCGATGTTTTAAGTATTGTAAAAGTTCAATTTCAATTAATTAAATATTAATATTAAAATTAAAGGAGCAAGATTCGCGCTTGCTCCTTATTATGTAAGGTTGATTTTATGAAGAAAAATGATTTATACTTAATCGCAGGAATCTTATTATTTATTTTAATTTTATATTTGCTGCTTCATGTATTTAAATCAGAGGGAAGCAGGGTAGTTGTAACAATTGACGGAAAAGAATATAAAACCTTTTTGCTGAATGAAGACACCGTATTTACTATAAGGCAGGAAGACGGGCAATGGAATACCTTTGAAATTAAAGACGGGTATGTTAAGATGCTTGAAGCCAGCTGCCCGGATAAACTGTGCGTTAAGTTTAATAAAATACATTACAATGACGAAACAATTACATGTCTTCCGAACAGGGTGGTGCTTCGAATTGTCGGCGGTGAAGAAAATGACATTGATGCTATTGCAAATTAAATACAAAAGTTATATTTAAGGAGTTACGATGAATTCAAAAAAAATATCTTTATACGGTTTATTGATAGCGCTGGCTTTTATTTTCAGTTATATCGAAAGTTTAATTCCCATGCCTTTTGCCTTACCGGGCATAAAACTTGGCCTTGCCAATCTTGTCGTTATAATAGCCATGTACGGTATCGGAGTCAAGGAAGCATTCGTCCTGTCCATGGTGCGGATTCTTTTGGTCGGATTTACCTTCCGTGATCCTTCCACCCTTTTATTCAGCTTTGCCGGTGGACTTCTTAGCTGGCTGTGTATGACTTTATTAATGAAGCTGAAAATGTTTAGTATGATTGCAGTAAGTATAATAGGCGGGATAACCCATAATATCGGCCAGATTATAGTTGCTATAATTTATGTGAATAATCCCAGTCTTATATACTATTTGCCTTTTCTTCTTATATCCGGTGTTGTCAGCGGAGCCCTTATAGGCTTATTGGGTGCCCTTACAATAAACAGATTAAAAAAAATATTATAAAAACATATCTTTGTCCAGATCAAAAGTTATGATATTATAATTTCGGACAAATACTATAAACAAAGGATGAGTACAATGGCAAAGCTGTATTTTAAATACGGTGTAATGGGCAGTTCAAAAACCGCTCAGGCACTTATTACCAAGTTTAATTATGAAGAACGGGGAATGAAGGTTTGGCTTATAAAGCCGCAGATTGACAACAGGGACGGGGACGGATTGGTAAAATCAAGAATTGGCTTATGTCAAAAAGCTTATGTGCTTTCCCATGATGAAGATGTTTATAAAAGCTTTTTAAAGCTGAAAGAAAAGGTAGACGTTATAATAGTGGACGAATGCCAATTTCTTTCGGAAAGCCAGGTAGATCAGCTTTCTATGATAGTCATAGAACACGATATCCCTGTGCTTTGTTTTGGCTTAAGAACAGATTTTCGTACCAAAATGTTTCCGGGAAGCAAACGGCTAATGGAAATCGCAGATTCGATAACGGAAATTAAAACTATATGTTCCTGCGGCAAAAAAGCTACCGTTAATGTCAGAAAAGGAGAGGACGGAAAAATTTTGACCGAGGGGGAGCAAATACTGATTGGCGGTAATGAAACATATACTGCCATGTGCTATCAATGTTATATGGAAAATTTAAAAAAACAAAACAGTTAAACAAGTTTTAAACTTTAAAACGAATTTAGTTGAAAACTTTTATTGATTTAGTATAATATTAATGACGGTACAAGTTACCGATATACTATACGGAGGGATGTTTTATGAAGAAAATTATTGCCTTTTTTATGGTTTTTGTGCTGGCAATCGGTGCTTTAACCGCATGCGGTAAAAAAGACGATAACAATGCCGGCAAAAACGGTGACACAGGTAAAACCGGTGACACATACGAGATTGCTTTGATTACGGACAAGGGTAATATTGATGACAAATCCTTTAACCAGGGCGCCTGGGAGGGTGTTGTAGAGTTCGCTACTGCAAACAATATTTCACATCAGTATTATAAACCCGAAGAAGCATCCGATGCCGGTTATCTGGCAGCAATCGATCTTGCCGTATCCGGCGGTGCAAAAGTTGTTGTAACTCCCGGTTTCTTGTTCGAAGTAGCCGTATATGAAGCTCAGACCAAATATCCGGATGTAAAATTCATACTTCTTGACGGTGCTCCTCGTACCGCAGATTACAGCGACTTTAAGACCGAAAAGAATGTTGCAAGTATCATGTACGCAGAAGAAGAGTCCGGATATCTTGCGGGATATGCCGCTGTTATGGACGGTATGAAGAATCTCGGCTTCATGGGCGGTATGGCCGTACCTGCGGTTCAGGCTTTCGGTTACGGTTATCTGCAGGGTGCCGAAGATGCCGCCAAGGAATTAGGCTTGGGTGACGGTGAAATCAAAGTAATTTATCACTACACCGGTAACTTTGATGAAAACGACACCAATAAAGCAACCGCAAAAACCATGTACCAGGAAGGTGTAGAAGTTATCTTTGCCTGCGGCGGTTCTGTTGGTAAGAGCGTTATGGCTGCAGCTTCAGAAGCCGGAGCAAAAGTTATTGGTGTTGACGTTGACCAGAGATATGACAGTGAAACCGTTATCACATCAGCTACCAAAGGTTTAGGCGCATCCGTTATTCAGGTTCTTGAGTCAATTTATAAGACAAATGACTTCGATAGCAAATATGGCGGAAAGACAACTTATTTTGATGCAAAGAATGACGGTGTAGGCCTTCCTACTACAGTTTTGGATGATCCTAACGGTAATGCATTTGATCGTTTTGAAAAATTCACAATGGATCAGTACAATGCAGTATTCCAGAAACTGGTTGACGGTACTGTAGATCCTATCCGTACCATCACAGTAGAAGATCCTAACGGTGTTGCTACAGCCGAAGAGCTGGTAAGCGGTCTTAACCTGGTTAAAGTTCAGGTTGAAGTAAGATAATTAAATTTAAGCTATAATTATTTTTGAAAATTCCTGATATATCGGCTTAGCCTTTAATAAGCAGCCATGAATTGGGAAAGGCGGTTGCCTTTCCCTTTTTTAAAAAGGCTCTTTG
>NZ_CVTD020000014.1 GCF_002904165.1 Herbinix hemicellulosilytica
TTTAAAAATTACATATAGTGTTTAAAAGCTTCCAATACTAAATTAATAAATAATAGTCAAAAAGTGCGGATTGACGCGTATGTTAATCAAATACGTTTACCGTGGAGGTTTTTATGGAAAATTACATTATTGAAATGCTGAATATCACAAAGGTTTTTCCCGGCATTGTGGCCAACGATAACATTACTCTTAGGCTGCGTAAAGGCGAAATCCATGCCCTGCTTGGAGAAAACGGTGCCGGAAAATCTACTCTTATGAGTATTCTGTTCGGTTTGTACCAGCCGGATAAAGGTGAAATCCGCAAAAACGGCCAAGTAGTAAAAATCAACAACCCCAATGATGCCAATGCTTTAGGTATTGGCATGGTTCATCAGCATTTTAAGCTGGTGGAAATTTTTACGGTTTTGGAAAACATAATTTTAGGTGTTGAGCCTAATAAAATGGGCTTTATCAATAGAAAAGAAGCCCGAGAGAAAATTTTAAAACTTAGTGAGCAATACGGACTTAAAGTCGATCCTGATGCCATAATTGAAAATATATCCGTAGGAATGCAGCAGAGAGTAGAAATACTAAAAATGCTTTATCGTGATAATGAAATACTTATTTTCGATGAGCCTACCGCGGTTCTTACACCGCAAGAAATCGACGAACTGATGGAAATAATGAGAGGATTTGCAAAAGAGGGTAAATCCATTCTTTTCATTACGCATAAATTGAATGAGATTTTGGCGGTTGCAGACCGTTGCACAGTTCTTAGAAAAGGTAAATATGTCGGTACTGTAGATGTAAAAAATACCACAAAAGAAGAATTGTCAAAGATGATGGTAGGCCGTGAACTTGAATTTAACCTTAAAAAAGCGGATGTAAAAGCAAAAGAAACGGTATTATCAGTAAGAAATGTTTCAGTTATGTCCGAAATTCACAAAAAAACCCTTGCAGTTAAAAATGTTTCCTTTGATGTACGTGCCGGTGAAATAGTATGCCTGGCAGGTATTGACGGAAACGGCCAGACAGAACTTATATATGCCTTAACCGGTTTGCAAAAAATGCATTCCGGCCAAATCACTCTTTGCGGCAAAGACATTACAAAGGCATCAATAAGGGAACGGTCAAAGGCAGGAATGAGCCATATTCCGGAAGACAGACATAAACATGGTCTGATACTGGATTATACACTGGAAGAAAATATTGTGCTGCAAAGATATTGGCAGCCCAAGTTCCAAAGACTCGGATTTATAAAGAAAAAAGAAGTAAGAGATTACGCCAACCGTTTAATAGAACAGTATGACGTAAGAAGCGGTCAGGGTCCTATAACTGTTGTAAGAAGCATGTCGGGCGGCAACCAGCAAAAAGCAATTATAGCCCGTGAAATTGACAAAGAGCATAAGCTTTTGGTTGCAGTTCAGCCTACCAGAGGTTTGGATGTCGGTGCCATTGAATATATTCATAAGCAACTAATAGCATCCCGGGATGCGGGAAAGGCCGTATTACTGGTATCGTTCGAATTGGATGAAGTAATGAATGTAAGCGACAGAATCCTGGTTATGTATGAAGGTGAAATTGTCGGTGAACTTGATCCAAAGAAAACTACGGTTGAAGAACTGGGCCTGTATATGTCAGGTGCAAAACGGGATACAGTAAAGGAGAAGGACTATGCTTAAAAGATTGAATTCAGTTATTAAAAGTAAATCTTTTTCGGCTTTTACCTCTGCGCTTCTTGCTATATTTCTCGGATTAATAATAGGATATATAGTTATGCTTTGTGCCAGACCGGAAAAAGCTTCTGCGGCATTTGAAAAAATTCTGTTCTATGGATTTACGGATCTCGGTAATGTTTTATACTTTGCAACTCCTATAATGATGACCGGTCTTGCCGTAGGTTTTGCCTTTAAAATGGGACTTTTTAATATAGGTGCATCCGGCCAGTATACTATGGGAATGTTTTTTGCCCTGCTTGCAGGTTTCTATTTGGATCTTCCGAAAGGTATCCATTGGTTGGTATGTGTTCTTGCTGGCCTTATAGGTGGTATGCTCTGGGGTATGATACCGGGTGTATTTAAAGCATTACTTAACGTAAACGAAGTTATAACCTCAATTATGTTTAACTATATAGGAACCTATCTGGTAGATATGCTTATAAAAAGCAGTGCAAAAATGTATGTTCCTACTACAACAAGAACAGCGTATCTTCCCGCATCAGCCCAGCTTCCGTCCTTGGGAGTAAAAAATTCAAGCGTTAACATATCAATTATTATCGCAATATGCCTTGCAATATTGCTGTTTGTGATATTACACATGACCATTTTCGGTTATGAGCTGAAAGCATCCGGGTACAACAAACATGCCAGCAAATATGCCGGGATGAACGGTACAAAAAATATTATTCTTACTATGATTATTGCAGGAGGTTTGGCAGGCCTTGGCGGAGCATTTGCTATCCTTGCTCCTTCCACTATTGCCGGAAGCAGCCAGACATATGAACCTATTAACGTTATAGCCGCCAACGGTTTTAACGGTATTGCGGTTGCTTTGCTAGGTAATTCCAGTCCTATAGGTGTTATATTCTCATCAATCTTTATTTCCCATATTCAAAGGGGCGGAAGTCAGACAAGCATTCTCGGTTTTAAGCCGGAAATTATAGACGTTGTTATTTCGATTATAATTTATTTCTCGGCATTTTCGCTTATCATGAAGAATGCTATCGGCCGCATCTTTACCAAATTGCATCATAAAAAACTGGAATCCGAACAAGCAGGAGAAAAACCTCACAGTTCCTTCGTAGATCCGGCTGATGAAATAAAATCGGATTTAAAAGAATCGGTGGATATGCCTAATAATAATGAGGTTGCTTCTGATAATAACAATAATAATAATCAAGAAAAAAATATAAATAACGAAACATACGATGATACAAATAAAGATACCGATAATAAAGTAAAGGAAAAGGAGGTGTAGGTATGGATATTGTATATTATCTGGTTCAAAACACCCTTCCTGTAGCGGTTGCTTTGCTTTTAGTGGCTCTAGGCGGTATGTTTTCCGAGCGAAGCGGCGTAATTAACATAGCCCTGGAAGGTATTATGTTATTCGGAGCATATATAGGTTGTTTATTTGTATACTTTATTGAGAAAAATCCCATTCCTGCACAGGTTATATTCCTTTTGGCAATGCTTATTGCGGCTTTGGCAGGATTAATATATTCCCTGCTTTTATCCTGGGCGGCCATCAATATGAAAGCGGACCAGACTATTGTCGGTACGGCTTTAAATATGCTGGTTCCTGCAGTAATCCTGCTGTTTTCAAAAATGTTCTTTATGTCTGACGGTGTTACGACCAAAACCAGATTTTATATCAGGGAAGTAAAAGGACTCAGTAATATTCCCGTAATAGGAAAACTTTTCTTCCAAAATACTTATTTGAGTATATATATCGGAGGCCTAATTCTTATAATAGCTACCATTGTATTTTATAAGACCAGGTTTGGGCTTAGACTTAGAGCCTGCGGAGAACATCCTCAAGCTGCCGATTCTGTGGGCATTAATGTACATCGTATGCGTTATGCCGGTGTGGCAATTTCAGGTATCCTTGGCGGTATGGGAGGTTTCTTCTACGCTGTCGGTGTTACGGACGGAAATACCAACGGCCATACCGGAGTGGCAGGTTTCGGTTTCCTGGCTCTGGCGGTATTGATATTCGGACAGTGGAAACCGATTCAAATAATGTTTGCAGCCCTGTTTTTTGCATTCTTAAGAACTCTGGCATATTCGGTCGCACTGATTCCTTTCCTGAAATCCTTAAACATAAGCCAGGATTATTATAAGATGCTTCCGTATATAGCCACAATGATAGTTTTGGCCTTTACCTCAAAACGGTCCCGTGCACCTAAGGCAGAAGGTATACCTTATGATAAGGGAATGAGATAAGTTTAAAGATTATAATTTTTATTAGATAAAATAAAAAAGTTGGGATATTATTGTACCGAATGGTTTCATAAAGGAAACAGCCTTTAAAAACCAGGCTCTTTG
>NZ_CVTD020000015.1 GCF_002904165.1 Herbinix hemicellulosilytica
AAAAACCATTCGGTTATTTTTTACATTTATATTTTACTTATACTGTAATACTTCAAATATATTAACAAAATTAAATTATGTTTTTACTTAACCGAAATTTACTTTTTTTAACTTTTTCCTATAGAATTTTTAGGAAAATTATTTATAGTAAACGTTTAGTTAACGGTTGTATTATATTATACATGTAATTTATTTTATTATTGTCGGTCGTTAAAATATAGTTATTTACAATTTATAAGTATTTTTACTTGTGATATTAATATCTCATAAATGTAGCTAAAGCAACATTTATATAATTAAAATCATTATATAATACATACAGTAAGAAAATTATTATCTACGAAAATTTAACTTAAGATATCTGGGAGGATAATGTATGATAAGGCAAATAATAAAAATTGATGAAGATTTATGTAACGGATGTGGATTATGTGTAAGTACCTGCCACGAAGGGGCTATAGGCATAATTAACGGGAAAGCTAAACTTCTAAGGGACGATTATTGTGACGGGCTAGGCAACTGCCTTCCGGTATGTCCGACGGGTGCCATAAGTTTTGAGATGAGAGAAGCGGCTGAGTTTAATGAAGAAGCCGTTAAAATGAATATGGAAAGGCAAAAAATGGCACATATCCGTCATGAACATGCCGGTTGTCCGGGCTCAAGAATGATGCAGCTTCATAAAGAAAATACTGATGATGCTCATGAAAACAACGTAAGTGATGGCAAAAATACGGACAATATTTATCCTAAAAGCATGCTTTCGCAATGGCCGGTTCAGATTCAACTGGTTCCATATAATGCGCCATATTTTGATGAAGCGGAAGTTTTGGTTGCCGCAGACTGTACAGCATATGCTTACAGAAATTTCCATTCATTTATGAAGAATAAGATAACCCTAATAGGATGCCCTAAACTGGATGATGTGGATTATTCTGAAAAACTAACTCAAATAATAAAATACAACAATATAAAAAGTATTACGGTAATCCGTATGGAAGTGCCTTGCTGCGGCGGAATTGTTCATGCGGTAAAAACAGCAATATTAAACAGTGGAAAATTAATACCTTGGAGAATTGTAATTATCTCTACAGACGGACAGATATTGGAAGATACTAATTAATTGCATTGTAAGACAATAGATTTCTAAAATAGTAACAGTTGACAGTTTCCTTTAATACGGATATAATATTTCTTGAGTTTTCGGTATTGATTATTACTAATTACATACGAGGAAACGGAGACAACTATGGAAAAGCAATCCGGAAAAAATATAGCATCCAAACTGGCATTGTTCGGAGCTTCCGTAATTTGGGGAAGCTCTTTCCTTGTGGTCAAAAAATCAATGGACAGTATGCAGCCCCATACCTTGCTTGCTTTACGTTTTACCATAGGCAGTATACTTCTTTGCATAATATTTATGAATCGGCTTAAAAATCTCAATAAAGAATACTTTTTAAAGGGCGGTATAATCGGTGTATTTTTATTTATAGCATATAGTCTGCAGACCATAGGAATTACCGATACAACTCCGGGTAAAAACGCATTTTTGACGGCTATTTATTGCGTTATTGTTCCGTACCTTTATTGGATTATTGAGAAAAATAAGCCTGACATTTATAATATTTTTGCAGGGATACTTTGTCTTACCGGAATAGGTTTTGTATCCTTAAACAATGATTTCAAAATCCGGTTCGGTGATACATTCACCTTAATAAGCGGTTTTTTTTATGCGGCTCATATGGTAGCATTGAGTAAATTGACCAAAGATAAAGACCCTGTACTGTTAACTATAGTTCAGTTCGGTTATACGGCGATTTTTTCCTGGATTATAGCCTTGCTGTTTGAGGATATCCCAAGATCATGGAAACAAAACGTCATTTTTGAAGTTTTATATTTGTCTGTGTTTGCCACTGCAGTGGCTTTATTGCTTCAGACCATAGGTCAAAAATATACAAAACCTGCTCCGGCATCCATAATATTAAGTCTGGAAGCGGTATTTGGAGTCCTGTTTTCTGTAATATTTTATGAGGAAGAAGTAACATTTAAATTAATGATCGGATTTTTACTTATTTTCATTTCGGTCATTACGTCAGAATCAAAATGGGATTTTTTAAAAAAAAATAAATAAATTATATCGTATATGCAAATACTAATAAGTTTAATAAATGTAAAAAATCCACTTGACAAAATTATCAAGTGGGTTTATTATTATACTAAAACATAGTAATTTAATATGTTTACTATGTGATAGTTATAGCATATAATATTATATGTATTTTATTAAATATCTATTGTAAATAATAGAAAGAGAATATAATTTAATCTAAAATAAAAAAGAAAGGAACAGTGCGTATGGCAAACATTAAAACTCAAATCACCCAGTTGGTCGGAAACACACCGCTTTTAGAATTAACCAATTATAACAAAAATCACGGAGTAAAAGGCAGAATAATAGGAAAACTGGAGTACTATAATCCGGCAGGAAGCGTAAAGGACCGTATTGCGAAGAAGATGCTGGAGGAAGCTTTAAAATCCGGTCAGATAAATAAAGATACCGTTATTATCGAGCCTACCAGCGGTAATACCGGTATAGGGTTAGCCAGCATTTGCGCAAGTTTAGGTCTCAGACTTATTATTACAATGCCCGATACCATGAGTATTGAAAGACGAAACCTTATGAAAGCATACGGTGCTGAACTTGTACTTACCGAAGGTGCAAAGGGAATGAAAGGAGCCATTGAAAAAGCCAAAGAACTTCACGAAAACACCCCTAACAGCTTTATACCTTCCCAATTTGAAAATCCCAATAATCCTAAAGTACATGAAGAGACAACCGGTGTTGAAATTTGGAATGATACGGACGGCCAGGTAGACATCTTTGTTGCCGGTATCGGAACCGGAGGTACCATAACCGGAGCCGGAGCTTACTTAAAATCCAAGAATCCCAATATTAAGATAGTGGCTGTTGAGCCTGCGGATTCTCCGGTATTGTCCGAAGGCAGGGCTGGTTCCCATAAGATTCAGGGTATCGGTGCAGGTTTTGTACCTAAAATTTTAAATACAAGCATTTATGACGAAATTATTACCGTAAAGAACGAAGACGCATTTGAAACATCAAGAAAACTGGCAAAATCCGACGGTGTCCTGGTCGGTATATCTTCCGGAGCAGCTTTATGGGCAGCAACACAGGTCGCATTAAGAGACGAAAGCAAAGGAAAGAACATAGTAGTTATTCTGCCTGATACCGGTGAAAGATATCTGTCCACTCCTTTGTTCTCCGAGTAATTATATAATCTTTATGTAAAGAGTTAAAGGTATTCATCCATACCTTTAACTCTATTTTTATGAGTAATAATACTGAGCATTATTTTTAATCAGCATTAAAGAATATTTTTCTTAATTACGTTTTAGTTTAAGGAGAAGAGTTTAGTTCGTATGTACTAATGATAATCCGATTAAACATATAATATAGGGATAAATTATATTAGGTGATAAGCATTTTATGGCAACAATAATATTGGATGCCGGCCACGGTGGCAATGACCTCGGTGACGCTTACGGCCACAGATTTGAAAAGAATGATAATTTAAAGCTGACCCTAGCGGTAGGTGCGGAACTGGAAAAATACGGCTACCAGGTCGAATATACAAGAATTACGGATATGTATCTTTCGCAATTTGACAGAGTAGATATAGCTAATAATATAGGTGGAGATTTTCTTCTTACTATACATAGGGTAGTAGGAGAACTGCCCTTATCCGAAGGCGGGCTTGGGTTTTACGTAAATGAACGTGGAGGTATAGCGGAAGAAGCTGCGGTAAATATAGCAGATGCATTATTTCCGTTGGGATTTTGCAATTACAGTATTGAAGTCAGAAGCGAACTTCCTATACTAACCAGAACAAACATGCCGACTCTTATGATGGGAATAGGCAATATGAATTCTGAAGCCGATAACCTGTTTTTTGATACCAGACTTAATGATATAGCGGCAGCTATAGCTTTAGGTATATATAACACAATACCGGTCGGAAATTCTAATAATTTCAGTACTCAGGATAACATATTTACAAGTACCGATTATAACGGTAACACAAGCAATTATACCGTTTTTTATGGGGTACAGATAGGCCTTTTTTCGGAATATAGGAATGCCGTAGCTTTATATGAGGAATTGCTTATGAAAGGATATGAAGCTTATGTTGATTACAAGGAACCTTATTATAGGGTGATTGTTGGGGCTTGTAATGATTTGGATGCTGTTGCACAACTGGAATTCCGCTTGAATTTAGAAGGTTATGACACCCTTATCGTAGAACTGTAACATGAGCTTTTCCCATGAATAAAAGTCTGTTATTATTAACTTATCATATTTAATAAATGGTCGTACGGTGCTTGACTTACATTTTAATTTAAATTATAATTAATTAGATATATAATCAATTAAATATTTACTTAAAAAATTTTACAAAATAACCACGTTTTATAATTATTTATAAGAAAGTGTGTGTTTTATGATAAAAAGTATGACAGGCTTTGGGAGAAGCGAAGTAAGCAGCCAGGATAGAAAAATCACGGTAGAAATGAAATCCGTAAATCACAGATACTGTGATATTACTATTAAACTCCCGAAAAAACTCAGTTTTTTTGAAGCAGGCATCAGGAATTTACTTAAAAGTTATATCGGTAGAGGTAAAGTTGATGTCTTTATTACCTACGAAGATTATACGGAAAGCAATGTATGCCTGAAATATAATGCAAATCTGGCAAAAGAATATTATGAGTATCTGGTTAAAATGAGCGAAGATTTTGGCATCGAAAATGATGTCCGTACATCGGTTTTATCCAGATATCCCGAAGTTTTTACCTTGGAAGAACAGTCAGTAGACGAAGAAAAACTTTGGGAGATGGTAGAAGAAGCGGTTAGAATTGCCGCAGAAAAGTTTGTAGAGACAAGAATAATTGAAGGCGAAAACCTTAAAGCCGATTTAATACAAAAGCTTAACGGTATGAGGGAAATAGTTGATTTTATAGAAGAAAGATATCCGCAGATAATTACTGAATACAGAAACAAGCTGCTTAATAAGGTAAGAGAAATATTGCAGGATACAAAGGTAGATGAAAGCATACTTCTTACCGAAGTAACCGTATATGCGGATAAAATTTGTGTGGACGAAGAAACCGTACGCCTGAAAAGTCACATTAACAATATGTTAAATATATTAATGAACGAAAGTGACAATGTAGGCCGAAAACTGGACTTCATCGCGCAGGAAATGAATAGAGAGGCCAATACCATATTGTCAAAGGTAAGTGATATAGAAGTTACCAACAAAGCAATTGACCTGAAAACCGATATTGAAAAAGTAAGAGAGCAAATTCAAAATATAGAATAAATATACCGAAAAGAGGAATAACTTTGAACAGGTTAATTAATATCGGATTTGGAAATGTAGTTAATTCCGGTAAAATTGTAAGTATAATCAGTCCGGATGCGGCACCTGTAAAAAGAATGGTGCAGACAGCAAAAGACACAGGTATGGCTATTGATGCAACCTGCGGAAGGCGGACTAAGGCTGTAATTGTAACAGACAGCGGCCATATAATTTTATCTTCCCTGCTTCCGGAAACTATAGCAGGCAGGGTTAATCAATTTTACGAGGATCATTATCAGGACAGCAATTAAATTATTTTATTCGATATAATCTTATTACATCAAAGGAGGAATCATAAAATGTTGCGTCCGTCATATTCAGATTTAATTAAGGCTGTTAACAGTGAGGTGGAACCGGGAGAAGACCCCATTGTAACCAGCAGATATTCTATCGTTATTGCAACAGCAAAGCGTGCAAAACAACTTATTAACGGATCCAAACCTTTAATCGAAACAGACAGCCGCAAACCCCTGTCTATTGCTATAGAGGAAATGAACCAGGGCAAAGTAAAAATTATTGCAGATAATGAGAAAAAATAAATAGTCTTCTTGTACAAGAAAGAGTTTCGTATGCGAAACTCTTTCTTGATTAAATTTTGATATGACTCCGGACTAGAAAGGAATAAATATGGACTTAAAAAGTGAAGATTATAAAGAGATTGAATTTGATGATGATATAAATTATACCTCAGATATAAGTGAAATAGATAATCATTCCGAATTTAATGAGTCTGAAAAAACATATGAATCATTTGAAATAAATAATGGTGTAAAAAAGCCCAACCGTTTAAAACGTTTTCTGTTAGATTTAATTTTTTATGCCGTTATAATATTTTCCTGTGTTTATATTATCCCTAACTTTGTTCTGCAACGTACTATTGTTGAAGGAAAGTCCATGGAAAATACCCTGTCGGACGGAGATCACCTATACGTCGAAAAAATTTCATACAGGCTTGGATTACTTAAACGTTTCGATATTATCGTTTTCTATCCATACGGACGGGATCATGAAGATTATTATGTAAAACGAATTATAGGCCTTCCCGGAGAGACCGTTCAAATTATAGACGGTAAAATATATATAAACGGAGAGGTTCTTGAAGAAAACTATGGCAAAGAGCCTATTTTGGACCCCGGCCGGGCTGTACAGCCGATTACTTTGGCAGATGATGAGTATTTCGTATTGGGAGATAACCGTAATATCAGCAAGGATAGCAGATATCCCAATGTAGGAAATGTCAAAAAGGAAAATATCGGCGGTAAAGCTTTTTTCAGGGTAAGCCCTTTAAATAAATTCGGTCCGATTGATTAATCGGCAATAGACGATATAATTTATGTTCTTTCATTTTCTGTTTACGTTTATATACTTTATTGATAAAATTTCTTGTTTACATAAAATAAACAGCAAATTATAAATTTTTACGCTTGCATTTTATGCATTAATTAGGTAGAATAGAGAATGTTCCGAAAGGATGGCCGGTTAACCGATGATTGTTTTAAGAGAGCATATAAAGTCAGGAGACTTTAAGCAATTCTACCTGATTTACGGAAATGAGCCTTATTTGATAAAGCTTTACCGGGACAAATTAAGGGATGCCATTTTGGGTAATGCCGATCGGATGAATTTTTCCCGTTTTGAAGGAAAGGATATAGATCTGAAAGAAGTAAATGCTATAGCCCAGACTTTGCCCTTTTTTAGTGACAGAAGGCTTATACTTATCGAAAACAGTGAACTGTTTAAATCACAAAGTGATTTGGCTGAAATTCTGTCGGAAGCTCCCGAAAGCTCCATATTTATTTTTGTTGAAAAAGAAGTAGATAAAAGAAATAAATCTTATAAATTTATAAAAGATAAGGGTATCGTTTCCGAAATGAATACCCTTGATGAAAAAAATCTGAAACTTTTTATTGCATCTTTATTAAAATCGTCAGGAAAGAAAATAACCGAAAGTACCGCAAGTTATCTTCTTGAAAAGATCGGTACTGAAATGGAAAGTATCAGCAATGAAGTTGAAAAACTGATTTCCTATACCTGGGACAAAGATACGATAACGAATAAGGATGTGGATGAGATTGTCACAGGGCAGATTACGGGAAAAATTTTTCAGATGATGGATGCTATCGGGCTTAAACAGCAAAATAAAGCTTTGACTCTGTATTACGATTTATTATCAGTAAGGGAAAGGCCGTCCCATATCCTGTATCTGATTACAAGACATTTTAATATACTGCTTCAGATAAAGGATTTAATTGAAAACGGTTATGCACCGGCAGCCATTACCGACAAAGTAGCGGTACCGGCTTTTACGGTAAGCAAGTATATCAGCCAGGCAAGAAACTTTACAAAAGAGCAGCTTATCGGTGCTTTAAAACTGGCAGCCGATACCGAAGAGCAAATAAAAACCGGCCGGTTGCAGGAGCAAATCGGAACAGAATTACTGATTATTCAATTCAGCAGCAATTAAATAATAATTTGGAGACGTATCGAAGTGGTCATAACGAGCTCGACTCGAAATCGAGTTGTCGGCAAAACCGGCACGTGGGTTCGAATCCCACCGTCTCCGTTAAATAAAAGCATTGATATTATCGGGTAAACGGTAATCAATGCTTTTTTGCCATATAATACTATAATAGATGATATACATGTTTGATATTAATAAAAAAAGAATAATATATATTTCTATTATTTTCACTTTTTTTTATAATTGACATTAATTATTTAAATTTAAGAACATCTATTAATATCAAAAATGAAAAAGATATATTATCATACTTAGAAAAAAAGTACAATTATAATCCTCAACTTGTTGATATCAAATGCCAGGAAAAAATAAGGATTTATGGTGCGTATATTATGTTGCAGATAACAAAAACTTGCTCCTGATTTAAGAGAAGGTCAAATTCTTTAAAAACAGATACAAATTCTATGGCTCATCAGAAAATAGAAACCGTTAATTATTTTGTTAATCACTACTAAATTTGACTTATTTATTTTATATAAAATATACAATGAAATGTATCGTCGGTATCTAATATAAAAGTCGAATAAGTATCAGATTATATTGATAAAACGGTACTTGTTCGTTTCGTATAATCTTAAATTTTTATCGGTTTAGCAAAAAAAATCATCTTCAATTTTTATATATTTTCTTTAGTCAAAGCTCCCCATTATTAATTGATTTTCTATAATTACGAATTTATATATATTGCTGTATATAGTTTAAAATACATATGCAAATTATACAATAATGTGGCTATAGTTATCTTATGCCGTTATTTGAAGTATAGCTTAATTTTTGCTATAATCATTTTGTAATGATTTTATATGTACTCCAAGTTTACTAAACAGAACCGAATAATACCTGCACTTCTTACTGTTTATTACAGTCAAGAATAACTCTTACACCCGGTTATGTCTGTATTGAAATTGCAGTGCAATTTCGTCTTAGCTTAAATAAAGCTTCTTTCTATCTGCAGGAAGGTACTTAAGATGATTTAAAAAATCCAGCATTAACTGGATTTGGTTAATTATTGTCTTTTTTAGGCAATAACATTTAATATATTTTCCTGGTTGGCTTATTCTCATGTAATTAAGCTGTTTTAAACACCGAAAATAAGATTGTTTGTTACTTGCTTTAAAGGAAGGTGATGTATAGAATGACATTGTCAAATATACCCGAAGAAAGGTTTGATAAACTGAGAAATGAAATTTCGGATTATGAGAATATTAAGGACAGGATTTTTACGGGTATTGAGGATTATGAGAAAATACTATATCAAAAAAAGAAAATTCTTAAGTATCTGAATGCTACCGAAGAAGACTACAACAATTATCATTGGCAGATAAAAAACCGTTTTACATCTGCAGAAGGCATATCTAAAATTATAGATCTGTCCGAAACCGACTTAAAATATATAAACGAAGTTGCATCCAAGTACCGATTTGCCGTATCCCCTTATTATTTATCTCTGATAGATCCCCAAAATTCCGATTGTGCCATAAAAAAACAGGCAATTCCGGCTGTAGAAGAACTCAATGATTTGGGTGAATTGGACCCAATGGATGAGAAGGGAACGGCAATTCATGATATAATTACAAGAAGGTATCCTGACCGTTTGATTATAAA
Source organism: Herbinix hemicellulosilytica (assembly GCF_002904165.1). Lineage (GTDB taxonomy): Bacteria > Bacillota > Clostridia > Lachnospirales > Lachnospiraceae > Mobilitalea > Mobilitalea hemicellulosilytica. The sequence continues at coordinate 9,562 of NZ_CVTD020000015.1, forward strand.
AATAACCAATGTATGCGGAATGTTTTGCAGGTTCTGTCAAAGGAGAAGACATATCGGAGAAACCGATAAAGTTGTTCCGAGGGCTAAGATACAGACAGCGATTGAATATGTGCGGGAAAATCGTGAAATTCGTGATGTTCTTATAACAGGAGGAGACGCCTTTTTGGTATCCGATGAGATGATAGAGTGGATGTTAAAAGAACTGAGGGCTATACCTCATGTTGAAATAATCCGCTTTGGTACAAGAACTCCCGTAACTTTGCCTCAGAGAATAACCAAAAATCTTGTAGATATATTAAAAAAATATCATCCCATATTTGTAAATACCCACTTTAATCATCCAAGAGAAATAACACCCGAATCCAAAATCGCATGCGAAATGCTTGCTGATGCGGGAATACCTCTTGGAAACCAGATGGTACTCTTAAACGGAGTAAACAATGATAAATATGTTGTAAGAAAGTTAAATCTAAAGCTTCTTACCATACGGGTAAAACCGTATTATATTTTTCATCCTAAAACTGTAAAAGGTACAAGTCATTTTTGGGTAAAGATAGAAGAAGGATTAGAAATAATGGAAAGTCTTCGGGGCAGGACTTCCGGTCTTGCTATTCCTACATATATCATAAACGGGCCTAAAGGATTAGGTAAAACGCCTATAATGCCGAATTATTTATTATGCCTTGGCAAGGATAAGGCTTCTTTCAGGAATTGGCAGGGTGAATATTTTGAAGTTGAAAATTTTGGTGCTGATGCATAGATAAAAATTATTTTATATTGTGCTTAAGACAATCAGCTCTCTGTAATTATAATATATTATTAAAAAGGCTTAATACTATTTCACTATATTAACAAACAGGATAAGGCTATCAATGATTTTACTTCAATCATTGATAGCCTTTATCAATTATATGTTATAATTATGTTAATAATATGAAACCAAGGAAGTATTTGTATCGTCTAAATCATGTGAACAATGAGAGCAACTTTCAGTTAAGAAAGGAGAAGCGTATGGGAAAAAAATTTATATCCTTAATCTTATGCGGGGTATTATTTACGGGTTTTTTGCCGTCCACAATTTTTGCGGCAGAAACTCTAACTACTAAGGCAGTTATGCCGGTATTGACAAAAGATACGGTTTTTCAATTAACTGCCACAGAGAGCAAAAAAAGCGAGCCGTCCAACAGTTTACTTGAAGCCGCTATTAAAGCAGCAAAAGCAAAAATTAAAATACCAAGCGAATATTCTGAGTTTAACTTCTATTACTACGGTTCCAATACAGGAACAAACATATACTGGAATTTAAACTGGACAAATCCTAAGAATTACAGTTACATAGAGATAAATTTGGATCATGATAATAATATTATTTATTATTACAAATATGACAGTTCAAGATCCGGCAAGAATATTCCGGCTTATTTAAAAAATGAGCTTGATTATAAGGCCAAGGACTTTATCCGGTTGATTGCCCCTGAAATTTCATCAAAAATCGAATTTGTAAGTTCAGATTATAGCGGAATATACAGCAACACATATACTTACAGGTTTCAAAGAAAAGAAAACGGTATCTTTTTCCCCGACAATAGCGTAACAGTAAGCGTAGATGCTGCCACAGGCGAAATAAAGTCCGCATCAATAAACTGGTTATATCAGGCTAAGATACCGTCATCCGTTACAAAACTAACAAAAGAAGAAGCTGCTAAGATTATCGGCGAAAATCTAAATATGAAACTCAGCTACAAAACAAATTATTACCGTATATTTGAAAACGGAAAAGACGAAACAGTAAAAAAAGCATTCCTGGTTTATGAGCCTGATTTATCCTATATTTCTGTTGATGCGGTTACAAAAGAAGTATATTTAACAAGAAATGAATGGGTAGTCCTAGACTCCGAATATGCAGGAAAAGCAACTGACGCAAAAGAAAAACTGGACCAGGGCGCTGCCGAAGAAAATGTTACCTTGACAGAAGATGAAATCGCTAAAATCCGTGAACTGGAAAGTCTTATTTCAAAGGAAAAGGCAATTGAAACTGTAACGAAAAACCCTTATCTTTATATTGATAAAAACCTTCTTACATATACGGCAACCTTAAGTAAATCTTATGCCAATAATGGCAAGAAAGCTTCCTATGTATGGAACATAGAACTTAAAGATGAAAGGCCTATAGATTACAATAAAGATCAGGATTATTACAGGGCCTATGCTTATGCAACCGTAGATGCCAAGACCGGAAAAATATTAAGTTTTAATGCCAGTGTAAAAGACAATTATGATCCTAAAACAGGTACATGGCGTAAAGTTAACGTAAAATATGACAGGGAGTACGGAAAGAATATTTTTGAGAAATTCCTAACAAGCCAGATTAAAGACCGTTTCAGCAAAACAAAACTGGTAGATCAAAGATACGATTATATCGCTTATTATAAAGATAACAATGAGCCTGTATACGGAGGTTATTATTATACTTATAACAGATTTAACGAAGATGTGGAATTCCCATACAACGGTATATACGGGGCCGTAGACGGAGTGACGGGCAAGATATATTCCTATTACAGTACCTGGGATGATGATATAATATTTGAATCACCCAAAAATGCCATGTCTCCTAAGGAAGCGTTTGAACATTTTATAAACAAAGACGGATTTAATCTTATATATGAAATAAATGTCATCAACCGGTATAATCCCAATAATAAATCTAAAGGCTACATTGAAAATTCTGAAAGCTACTTGGTAGATTATGAAGTACGCCTTGTATACCGGCCCGATATATACCCGGTATATATTTCGCCTTTTACGGGAGAGCAGCTAAATTATAACGGAGAAGTCTACAAAGAAACAAAGCCGTATGCTTATGCCGATATTGACGATACCAAAGAGAACCGCAAGATTCTTCTTCTTTCCGATATGAATATAGGCTTTGAAGGAGAATATTTTAATCCCGAAAAAGAAGTAACGGTAGAAGAAGTTAATATGTTGATGGAGAAACTGGGTTATTATAATTACAAGGACAATACGGCTAAATCTACAAAATTAATAACCCGGGAAGAATTGGCTTATATCTTTATCAAAAGACTTGGACTTGAGAAAGTTGCAAAGTTATCCGACATATATACTACAGGATATTATGATGAAAGTTTAATCAATAGAGAATATCTTGGTGCTGTTGCACTGGCAAAGGGGTTGGAAATCTTTCCAAAAAACACCGACAATTTATTCAAACCCAAAGAAAACATAAGCAGAAGAGAAATTGTCAGCCTGATATTTAACTTTATCAATTCGGCTAACAGTATAGACTATTAAATTTAAAGGTAACCTTAAATAAAAAAAGATGGATTGGTTTCCGATCCGTCTTTTTTATTGCTATAAAAAACATTTTTTCTAAAACTCAATGTTTATTCATTAAAAGCCTTCTTTGCAAAAGGCATAATTATTAAATAGCAGTATAAACAGTATTATTCGCTACATAAATACAATAAAAAAGCTGTCCGCTTTGATATGATTCTATTGCCATATCGTCAGACAGCTTTTGATATATTTAGTGACTTCATTTAGCCTAAATTATTTACAAGCTTAGAAATACGGGAAACTTTTCTTGCCGCTGTGTTCTTATGAATAACGCCCTTTGAGCAAGCCATATAAATCTCTTTAACAGCCAAAGGAAGTTGAGCCTGAGCTTTTTCTTTATCGCCTGCGGCAACAGCAGCTTCGACCTTCTTAATCATTGTCTTAACCTTGGACCTGATAGCCTTATTTCTAGCTGCTTTTTTAGCATTAACCAAAATCCTCTTTTTTGCAGATTTAATGTTAGCCAAGATTACACCTCCAAAATAATTTTATTTCTACAATCATAGTTCCAAGGACAACATTGAGAGAGTGAAATGCGAAACTTGGACAGGTAGATAACTTTTGTTTCATTAAATCGGACACGGACGTTCTAATGAAAACATACTATTATATAGTAGTATATCACTTTAATAATGTCAATACTTTAATTATATCAATACATAAAATTTAGTCAATTGGAAAAAATAAACCATGATATACCAAATTATCGGAGGTATAAATATGGAACACAAGATTAGGACAGACCTTGCGCTGGAAGTAAGAGAAAGCTTTCCTGAAGACGATGTAGAAATAAAGGGTGTCGTTCTTACAGAAGAGTTTGCTCAAGAAAAAAAGATTCGTATTACAACCGTTGCGATAAAGGACGAACATGGGGCAAAACTTATGCAAAAGCCTGTCGGAACTTATATTACTATCGAAGCTCCGGACCTTGATAAAGATTCCGAAGATTACTGCAAACCCGTATCAGATTTGATAGCCAAATATTTAAAAAAACTTGCCGGAGATTTGAAAAATGAGGAAATTCTGGTGGTAGGCCTTGGAAACCGCGAAGTTACACCGGATGCTTTAGGGCCTCAGGTTATAGATAATCTGTTTGTAACAAGGCACTTAATCCGTGAATACGGCGAAGAATTTAAAAAGAAAAACCGTTTGGGCAGTGTCAGTGCCATTTCACCGGGAGTAATGGCTCAGACCGGTATGGAAACAGTCGAAATCATAAAAGGTGTTATTAAAGAAACCAATCCCAAGCTGATTATTGCTATAGATGCTTTGGCTGCAAGAAGCATAAGCAGATTAAATACGACCGTTCAGATAGCCGATACAGGTATCTGTCCGGGCTCCGGTGTAGGCAATGACCGCAAGGCACTTAACGAGGAAAGCCTCGGAGTAAAAGTGATTGCAATAGGTGTACCGACAGTGGTAGACGCATCCACTATCGTTGCCGATACTTTGACAAAATACATGGAATCGACGGGTTTTGGAGAAGAAGATATTTTTAAGTTTATTTCCGAAGTAAACGGCACACAGATGTATAATATGTTTGTTACCCCAAAAAATATTGATGAAGCCGTAAAACGGATAAGCTATACCATATCCGAAGCTTTAAATTCCTGTTTTTCTCAACCGGCAGTATCTTAAGTTATAAATTCCAACCGTATGAATATAATGAAATAGGCTTGTTATTTTTTCATATTTTTATTTTACGGTTTGGAGGCAACAATGAAACAATTTATAATCAGGAACAGGAGAAAATACATTAAAACAATACGGATAATATTACTTACATTATCCGTATTTTTTATATTGCGTATTTTTTTCCTGGTCATATCCGATGAATTTAACCAGGCAAAAAATAAAGTAAAAACTTCGGTAATAACCATGATATATTCAAAAATAATGGATTCCGGTTCGGCCCTTGTAGGCTATCAGTCCATAAAAGCTAAAGAAAGCTATCCTTTCCCATTAAATATTGCTTCGGATTATTATGATATTCACAAATACGTAACATCCGGACCACAGCCGTACCTATTGGAAGATACTGAAAATAATGCTATTGAAACAATTAAAAATGATAATAAAACAGGTAAAATAAATTTTAATGATAGGCTAAAAGGAATACTGTCAAAAGAATATATATTAACAAACGGAGCAATATTCAATACAGATGATTACATTGAGTATATTAATGCCGGTAAATTGAATATCAGAACTCAGGAGCTGCCCGTAAAAATAATGGACGGAGCAATTGATATTAACGAATTAACTAATAATTCCAAAGGGGACGGAAAAACCGTTGAAACTATGAGGACTTTTAACGGGACTCCATTTACCCTTGATATGCTTAATGACGTAAATTTCCTGCTTCGGCATTTTTATATTATCGATTCTGCTACAAGGGTAACGGAAGACATGTTCAATGCCGAGGTCCTTCTTGGAAAAGATATGACTATAAAAACTCCCAATGACAAACCTCAGATACTTATATATCATACCCACTCACAGGAAGCATTTATAGACAGTAGAGAAGGAGAAAAAGATGATACGGTTGTCGGTGTCGGGGCGCTGTTGGCTAAAATATTAAAAGAAAAGTATGGATATAATGTAATACATGACAAGAGCGTATACGACCTAGTTGACGGAAAACTTGACCGGAATAAGGCGTACAATCTGGCGCGGCAATCCATATTAAAAATTTTGGAGGAAAACCCGAGTATCGAAGTACTTATAGACTTGCACAGGGACGGGGCCGAAAAAAGGTCTACATACATAAACGGGCAGGAAACAGCCCAGATAATGCTTCTTAACGGCCTTAGCAGAAATCAGTACGGGCCTATAGCGAGACTTGACAATCCCAATTTGCAGGATAATCTGGCTTTCAGCCTTCAACTGCACCTTAAATCACTGGAGCTGTATCCCGGATTATTCTATAAAAACTATCTGCAGGACTATCGTTATAACCTTGATCTAAGGCCAAAGAGCATACTGGTGGAACTAGGCACCCATAAAAACACCTTAAAATCAGCCAAAAATGCCATGGAACCCTTCGCCGAAATCCTAAACGCCGTCCTAAAAGGCGAATAAATCCTTGTAACTAAAATTTTCATATGATATAATGTACGCGATAAACGAAGCTCAGATGTTTAGAGGTTCACAAATGAAACTTATATTTTAAGTTTCATTTGTGGACTTCTGAACATCGGAGCGAGTAACGCGAGCGAAGTGCCGAAGGCACTGAGCTTCGTTTATCGCGTACTTTTACTTAAAATGAAACGAGTAACGCGAGCGAGATGCCGAAGGCATCGAGCTTCGTTTATCGCGTACTTTTACTTAATATAAAGCGAGTAACGCGAGTAAAATGCCGAAGGCACTGAGCTTCGTTTATCGCGTACATTCACTTTATTCAAATTTTCATTTATCGCGTAGATTTTCGTTAATGATTTTCCCTTCACTTTGGTGAGATTAAATATACACAGGAGGATATGCATGGGAATTGACCAGAGTAAAATCAGAAATTTTTGCATCATAGCACATATAGACCACGGAAAATCCACTTTAGCGGACAGAATTATTGAAATGACCGGTTTGCTTACCGACCGGGAAATGCAGGATCAGGTTTTGGACAACATGGATCTGGAAAGAGAAAGAGGAATTACGATTAAGGCTCAGACGGTACGAACCGTATATCGTTCAAAATCCGGCGAAGAATATATATTTAACCTGATAGATACACCCGGACATGTGGATTTCAATTATGAGGTATCAAGAAGCCTTGCCGCCTGTGAAGGGGCAATTCTTGTTGTGGATGCAGCCCAGGGAATTGAAGCCCAGACCCTTGCCAACGTTTATCTGGCTATTGATCATAATCTGGAGATAATGCCGGTTATAAATAAGATTGATTTACCCAGTGCCGAGCCGGAGAGGGTTATAAAAGAAATAGAAGATGTTATTGGGCTTGAAGCCCATGACGCACCCTTAATTTCCGCAAAACAGGGTATTAACATCGATGAAGTTTTGGAGCAAATCATAACCAAAATCCCCCCTCCGAAAGGCGATCCTCAAAAGCCTTTAAAAGCCCTGATATTTGATTCTATTTATGATTCTTACAAAGGTGTTATAGTATTTTGCAGGATTATGGACGGCACGGTAAAAAAAGGAGACCAGATAAAAATGATGGCGACCGGTGCCACTTCAGAAATTGTGGAACTAGGAACTTTCGGACCGGGCCAGTTTATCCCCAGCGAAGAACTTTCTGCCGGTATGGTCGGATATATTGTTACCGGACTTAAGAACGTAAGAGAAACCCGAGTGGGAGATACTATAACCGACGCAAAAAACCCTTGTGACGAACCCCTTCCCGGATATAAAAAGGTGCTGCCTATGGTTTACTGCGGCGTTTACCCGACAGACGGAGCCAAGTATCCTGATTTGAGGGATGCACTGGAAAAACTTCAGCTAAACGATGCGGCTTTGCAGTTTGAACCTGAAACATCCGTCGCTTTGGGCTTTGGATTCAGATGCGGCTTTTTGGGGCTTTTGCATCTTGAGATTGTCCAGGAAAGGCTGGAGAGGGAATATAATCTTGACCTTATAACCACGGCACCCAGTGTTATATATAAGGCCTATTTAAAAAACGGTCAGGTTATCGATATAACCAATCCTACAAACATGCCCGATCCTTCCCAGATAGACTATATGGAAGAACCTTTTGTTTCGGCAAGCATCATGGTTACTACGGATTACGTAGGGCCTATAATGACCCTGTGTCAGGAAAGACGGGGCATATATCTTGGCATGGAATACATGGAAGAAAAAAGGGTAGTATTAAGATACGATCTTCCATTAAACGAGATTATCTATGATTTCTTTGATGCCTTAAAATCAAGATCCAGAGGATATGCTTCACTGGATTATGAGTTTAAGGGTTATGTCCAATCCAATCTGGTGAAACTGGATATTCTGGTTAATAAGGAAGAAGTAGATGCTCTGTCATTTATCGTACACGCCGACAGTGCCTACGAAAAAGGAAGAAGGATGTGCGAGAAACTAAAAGAAGAGATTCCCCGCCACCTGTTTGAAATTCCTATTCAGGCAGCCATAGGAAGCAAAATAATTGCCAGAGAAACCGTTAAGGCCGTCCGTAAAGACGTACTTGCCAAATGTTACGGTGGTGACATAACCAGAAAGAAAAAACTGCTTGAAAAGCAAAAAGAAGGCAAAAAGAGAATGCGCCAGATCGGCAACGTAGAAATACCTCAAAAAGCTTTCATGAGTGTATTGAAGCTGGATGATAACTAATTCCGCTTCCTAAGGAGCTGAAATAATGGATTACGATAACAAAATAAATTTGGGAACATGGAAGAAGGATTTGAGACTTTATGTCCATGTTCCTTTTTGTGTTAAAAAATGCAATTACTGCGATTTTTTATCCGCTCCGTCAAAAGAAGAGCAGATTAATGCTTATTTTGAAGCCTTGTATAAGGAAATTGAAAGCTACAAGGGCAGGACGGATAATTATGTGATTTCCTCAGTTTATATAGGAGGGGGAACTCCCTCTTGTGTTAATTCGGAAAAAATAGTCCGAGTCATGGAAGAACTAAAAAAAGTATTTAGGTTCAAAGAAAATAACAATAATGTTATATGCCAAAGAAGTTGTAATGAAATTAACAAGGAAGCTGAAATAAGCATAGAAATAAATCCGGGAACTATAAGTGCAACCGGAATAAACAGAAAAAAACTTTCAGATTATAAAAATGCCGGAATAAACCGTTTAAGTTTCGGCCTTCAGTCAACCCATGATCATGAGCTTAAACTATTGGGCAGAATCCATACTTATTTCCAATTCGAAGAAAATTACTATCTTGCCAGGGAAACAGGATTTAAAAATATAAATATCGACCTTATGTCAGGCATGCCGGGGCAAACCCTTAAGACCTGGGAAGAAAGCATTATTAAAACAGCTTTGCTGAAACCGGAACATATATCAGCCTACAGCCTTATTATCGAAGAAGGAACACCTTTTTATGAAATTTACGGGCCTGACGGACCGGATAGTCACAGGCTTCCTTCGGAAGATCTGGACCGTGAAATGTATAAGCGTACCAAAGAGCTTCTTTTTTCATACGGTTATGAAAGATACGAAATATCCAATTATGCACAGCCGGGTTTTGAGTGCAGACATAACCTTGCATATTGGGAACCGGCAGACTATCTGGGATTAGGTCTTGGTTCGGCATCTTTGATAGAAAATACCAGGTTTCATAACACTTTTAGCCTGCATGAATATATTTATAAAATTGGCAGGAATGCTAATTCAAGTGTTTTGTCCTTAAACGCCGACAACCAAAATAAAAATCTGCTTTTACTGGATTACTTTGGAATTAGAGAAGATACCGAAGTTCTTTCAAAAGCACAACAGATGGAAGAATTCATGTTTCTCGGTTTAAGAAAGACTAAAGGAGTAAGCATTCAAGGTTTTTACGAAAAATTCGGGGTTACTATTGATGAAATATACGGAAGTACCGTTAATAATTTAAAAAACCAGGGTTTAATCGAATCAGACAATGAAAGAATATGGCTTACAGACTTTGGGGTTGATGTAAGTAACAGGGTTTTGGCCGAATTTTTATTTAATTAAATAATGTAAATTTATCCTTGACAAATAGATATGATAGTGATATTTTATTACTAGGTGTTAGCACTCAAATCAAGTGAGTGCTAATCAATAAAGAAAATACATAATAAAGGCCTTAAAAATACGCTATATTTTACGATGTTACATTTAAGATAATATAAGACGATTACTTATTATACGATAAGTAACAAAACGATTTACAAGAAGCGATACATAACTGACTTGATATTCAAAAAACATTTATCTTTATGAATTTAGTAACAATACCAGCTGATGCATCAATGTAAAAATAAAGATAATCAATTTTAAATTTAAGAAAGGTGATTGAATGCACGAGCTTGATGATAGGAAATTAACAATTTTACAGGCAATTATCCAAAATTATTTAGAAACGGGTGAACCTGTCGGTTCCAGAACAATTTCAAAGGGAACTAATCTGAATTTAAGCTCGGCAACAATCCGCAATGAAATGTCTGATCTTGAAGATATGGGATATATTTTTCAGCCCCATACCTCAGCCGGCAGGATTCCGACAGATAAGGGATATCGCCTTTATGTAGATATGCTTCTTAAAGAAAAAAATAAAGAAATTGAAAATATGAAGGAGATTCTAATCGAAAAAGCTGACCGCCTGGAAAGTATGCTGCAAAAAGTGGCTAAGCTGTTGGCTGAGAACACGAATTATACTACGATGGTAACGACACCCAAATACAAAAAGAAAGTTAAGTTTATACAATTGACCGATATAGACGAAAGACAGTTGCTTGCTGTCTTAGTCTTTGAAGGAAATATAGTTAAAAATAAAATTATAAATATTTCAGTTTCCTTAAGTAAAGAAACAATTTTAAAACTGAATATAGTACTTAATACCTTTTTACAAGGCCTGGATTTGACCGATATAAACCTTCCTGTCATATCAAAGATGAAGGAACAGGCAGGAGATTACAGGGATATAGTCAATGATATATTGGATGCAATCATGCAGGCTGTAAATGAAGAAGAAGATTTTGAAATATATACCTCAGGAACTACCAATATATTAAAATATCCTGAATTAAGCGATGTTGAAAAAGCATCTGAGCTGTTATATACACTGGAAGAAAAGAAGCTCCTGTCAGGACTAATTCAGCATCGTATGGACAGTGAGGACAGCAGAGGAATCCAGGTCTTTATCGGAGAAGAAACACCTGTTGAATCTCTTAAAGACTGTGCAGTTGTTACTGCCACCTACGAAATTGAAGAAGGGGTATATGGCAAGGTGGGAATTATCGGTCCTAAGCGAATGGACTATGAAAAAGTGGTTGCTACGCTAAAGAATTTGATGGCGCAGCTTGATGAGATATTTAAAAAGAAAAAATAATATTAGAAAGGTGGTAAGCAGGCTTGGAGGATATGGACAAAACAGTTGAAGTGGTAAAAGCCGCCATGGAAAAAGAGCAAAAAGGCAAACAGGCCAGTGATATTATGGATGAAAAAATAGATAACGTGACGGAAAATAACACTTACGACAATGAAGAAATCCTTCAGAATAAAGAAGCAATGGATAATGAAGCTAAAAATGATGATTTAAAAAATCAGGCAGACAATACAGACCAAACTAATGAAGCTCCTTCCCAAGAAGAAACTGCAAATGAAACTGCCGCAGAAGGAAGCTTTAAAAATAAGGCGGCAGAAGATGAGCAGGAAATCTCCGAGGAAGATGATTCTGATTCCGAAGGAGAAAAGGAAGCCAAAACCAAAAAATCATTATTTAAAGGAGCTAAAAATAAAGAATTGGAAGCTAAAGATCAAAAAATACAGGAACTTACAGATAAAATCTTAAGAATTATGGCTGAATTTGATAATTACAGAAAGCGTACCGAAAAAGAAAAAGCCCAAATGTTTGATATGGGAGTAAAAAGCGTAATAGAAAAACTGCTTCCCGTAGTAGATAATTTTGAACGGGGACTCGGTGCGGTTGATGAAGCAAATAAAGACAATGCCATAGTTCAGGGCTTTAATATGATTTACAAGCAACTGATGACAATGCTTGATGATATAGGTGTTAAGCCTATTGAAGCTGTTGGAAAGCCCTTTGACCCTAATTTCCATAATGCCGTTATGCATAGTGAAGATGAAAATTACGGCGAAAATATTGTAGCCGAAGAGTTCCAAAAAGGATATATGTATAACGACATGGTCGTAAGACACAGTATGGTTAGGGTAGTTAATTAATAAACTTTGACTTAGCAGCTATTTATTCTTAATCATATAGGAGGAATCAATATGGGAAAAATTATTGGTATTGACTTAGGTACCACAAACTCATGCGTTGCCGTAATGGAAGGTGGAAAACCTGTTGTCATTGCTAACTCCGAAGGTGCAAGAACCACACCGTCGGTTGTAGCTTTTACCAAAAACGGAGAACGTTTAGTAGGTCATCCTGCCAAGCGTCAGGCAGTTACCAATGCCGATAGAACCATCATGTCAATAAAGAGACATATGGGATCAGATTATCGTGTTACGATAGATGATAAAAAATATTCTCCTCAGGAAATATCAGCTATGATACTGCAAAAGCTTAAAGCTGATGCCGAGGCTTACCTGGGTGAGAAAGTAACAGAAGCGGTTATTACCGTACCGGCATATTTCAATGACGCTCAAAGACAGGCTACAAAAGATGCCGGCAAAATCGCAGGTTTAGAAGTAAAAAGAATCATTAACGAGCCTACTGCCGCAGCCCTTGCTTACGGTCTTGACAACGAAAAAGAACAGAAAATCATGGTTTACGACCTGGGCGGCGGTACATTCGACGTATCAATTATTGAAATAGGTGACGGTGTTATAGAAGTACTTGCTACCTCCGGTGACAACAGGCTCGGCGGTGACGATTTTGATGAAAGAATTATAAATTATATGGTAGAAGAGTTTAAGAAAGCCGAAGGAGTGGATCTTTCCACCGATAAAATGGCTATGCAGAGATTAAAAGAAGCCGCAGAAAAAGCAAAAATAGAGCTTTCTTCTTCAACTACCACCAATATTAATCTGCCGTTTATTACAGCAACCGCTGACGGTCCTAAGCATTTTGATTTAACTTTAACCCGTGCTAAGTTTAACGAACTTACCGCTGATTTGGTAGAAAGAACCGTAATACCCGTTCAGAATGCGCTTAAAGATGCAGGACTTACTCCTGCCGATCTTTCTAAGGTACTGTTAGTCGGCGGTTCAACAAGAATTCCTGCAGTTCAGGAAAAAGTTAAGCAGCTTACCGGTAAAGAACCTTCCAAGAACTTAAATCCTGATGAATGTGTTGCTATCGGTGCTTCAATTCAGGCTGCAAAACTGGCCGGAGATGCCGGTGTAAGTGATATTCTGCTTCTTGACGTAACTCCGCTGTCACTGGCTATAGAAACTCTCGGCGGAATAGCTACAAAAATCATTGAGAGAAACACAACAATTCCTACCAGAAAGAGTCAGATATTCTCAACTGCAGCCGATAATCAGACCGCAGTTGATATACACGTTGTCCAAGGTGAAAGACAATTTGCCAAAGACAATAAGACCTTAGGCCGATTCCGCCTGGACGGAATTCCGCCTGCTCCCAGAGGAGTTCCTCAGATCGAAGTTACATTTGATATTGATGCCAACGGTATCGTAAATGTATCCGCTAAGGATCTGGGAACCGGAAGAGAGCAGCACATTACCATTACAGCATCATCCAATATGTCCGAAGATGAAATTCAAAGAGCAATAAAAGAAGCTCAGGAGTTTGAGGCACAGGACAGAAAGCGCAAAGAAGCCGTTGATTTAAGAAACGACGCTGATTCAGTGGTATTCCAGACAGAAAAAGCCCTAAAAGATGTTGGAGATAAATTGGATGCTGCCGACAGAAGTGTTGTTGAGGCAGACCTGAAAGAATTAAAAGATCTTCTTGAAAAGACCAGTCCGGAATCTATGACCGATTCCGATATCCAGAATATCAGATCTGCAAAAGATAAGCTTCTAAACAGTGCTCAAAATCTGTTTGCTAAACTTTATGAGCACAATCAGGCTTCCTCAGGTAGCAACTCAAACAGTTCAAACGCTTCTCAGACCTATGAAGACGACGTTGTAGACGGCGATTATAAAGAGGTTTAATAATTGCCTTAATTGTCCCAAAAGGCCTTACAAAAAAGGCTTTTTGGGACATTCAATAAAGGCATAATTAAAATTGCGCAACTATGAAAGGTGAAGGATAAGATGGCTGAAAAAAGAGATTATTATGAGGTTTTGGGTGTCAGCAGAAATGCGACGGAAGAAGAAATAAAAAAGGCATACAGGAAACTGGCAAAACAGTATCATCCCGATGCCAACCCCGGAGATAAAACTGCCGAAGCCAAATTTAAAGAAGCATCCGAAGCCTATGCCGTACTAAGTGATCCGGAAAAAAGAAGGCAATACGATCAGTTCGGCCATGCCGCCTTTGAAAACGTAGGCGGAGGAGCCGGTGGATTTGACTTCTCCGGTTTTGATATGGGAGATATTTTCGGAGATTTATTCGGAGATCTTTTCGGAAGCCGCTCAAGGAGAGCCAATACCGGGCCGGTACCGGGTGCAAATATAAGAACTTCTGTAAGAATAACTTTTGAAGAAGCCGTATTCGGTACGGAAAAAGAATTGGAATTAAATCTCAAAGACGAATGTGAATCCTGTCACGGAACCGGTGCCAAACGCGGAACCAGTCCCGAAACCTGTCCTAAATGTGGCGGCAGAGGTCGGGTTATATATACTCAGCAATCCCTGTTTGGTATGATAAGAAGCGAGCAGACCTGTCCGGACTGCAGAGGAACGGGTAAAATAATCAGAGAAAAATGCCCCGACTGCTACGGTACCGGATATGTTTCGGGAAGAAAAAAAATAAAAGTAATTATACCTGCAGGTATTGATAACGGTCAAAGTATCAGAATACGAGGGAAAGGTGAACCAGGCCTTAACGGAGGACCCAGAGGAGATTTGCTGGTGGATGTGGAAGTGGCAAGACATCCCATTTTCCAAAGAAAAGATTATGACATTTATTCTACGGCTCCTATATCCTTTGTTACTGCAGCTTTAGGAGGAGATATCCGTATAAGTACCGTTGACGGAGACGTCATATATACAGTAAAACCCGGAACTCAGACCGATACAAAAATAAGACTCAGAGAAAAAGGCGTTCCTTCATTAAGGAATAAAAATATTCGGGGAGACCACTACGTAACCCTGGTAGTTCAGGTACCTACCAATCTTACCGCAGAACAGAAAGAACTTCTAAGAAAATTTGAAGATTCCTTAAACGGTAAGAGCGTTAATACCGACAAGGAAGAAAACGGAAAAAGCAAACGAAAATTTTGGAAGTAAGGAAAAAGGGAAGCAAATATGAAATGGACTAAGATTACTTTGGAAACCACCAGCGAAGCGGTGGATTTTATCAGCGGAATGCTGTATGATTTAGGCATTGAAGGAATTGAAATAGAAGATAATGTACCGCTTACCGAGGAAGAAAAAAAACAGATGTTTGTAGATATACTTCCTATTGTCAATGAAGGCGACAATACCGCCAAAGTCAGCTTTTATGTCGATCCTGCCGATGATTTGGTTTCATTGCTTATGAGAGTAAAAGAAGGTTTAAAAGAAATTTCCGAATTTGTTTCCGTAGGCAGCGGTAATATTTCAATATCCGATACCGAAGACAAAGACTGGATAAATAACTGGAAGGAATTTTTCAAACCTTTCCGTATAGACGACTCTATTGTCATTAAACCTACCTGGGAGACACTGACCGAAAAGAAACCGGATGATTTGGTTATTGAAATAGACCCCGGTATTTCTTTCGGTACAGGTTCTCATGAAACAACAAAACTATGTATCCTGGCTCTTAAAAAGTATCTGAAGCAAAATGACACAGTTTTGGATGCTGGCAGCGGAAGCGGAATATTATCCATTATAGCAAGTAAGCTTGGCGCAGGTTATGTGCTGGGTGTTGATATAGATCCTATAGCCACAAAATCCGCTTTGGAAAATGCCCAGGTGAATAATATTAATGCATCGGAATGGAACGTGCATGAAAATGATATGCCCAATACCCCGGTAGCTTTTGCTACGGCAAATTTAATCGAAGATCAAGAAATCAGAACCCGTATCGGTAAAGATAAATTCGATCTGGTAGTAGCCAATATTCTGGCCGATGTCATTATTCCACTTTCCGGAATAATAAAAGATAACATAAAAGACGGCGGTTTATTTATATGTTCGGGCATAATTAATACAAAAGAAGATGAAGTAAAAGCCGCTTTGGAAAAAAATAATTATAAAATAATTGAAGTTAATAGGATGGGAGATTGGGTAATGGTGGCAGGTACTGTAAGCAAATAAATTTAACAATAATGGCTTTGTCGGCCTAGTTTACAGTGCCTGACACCTTTATTGTTTTTAGCATGGCTTCAATTCTTGCCCCGTAACCTTCCTGAGCCTCAAGAAAATACCCGCATTCGATTATGAAATTTTTATCGTCTTGATTAATTATATAATAATCTTTAATAATCGAATTCCAGTTATTGCCGGATTTATACTTATAATGACCGGCTGTATATGATCCTATTGAAACTTCGCCAACATACTCAGCGGCATCTTTCCCATCGGTGGTAATGGTGTCGCTGTTTGGCATTTCAGGCAATATATTAATATTTATATATACATCGGGATATCCGTCAGAGTCCTGATTATTGGCCGTAAACTTGTCGGAACCGTCTTTTTCTCTGCTTAAATTAAACCGCTCAGAATCAAATATAATCCGGTATCCTAAGGGGCTGGTATAAGATACGGCATCAATTTCCTCAGTGGTTCCTTCAATTTCAACGGTTAATTTTGCTGGCTCCAATTCAAAAGATTCGTTTTTGCCGTAATCCTCTTTTTTGGTCTTGTTACCGTTTTTATCGGCAGAAGATATTTCATCTGCCGTCTCCGATATATTCGGTTTTTTGTCCTCATTGTTTAAAGTATTATCATCTTCGGGATTATCTGCATTTTCAGTTATATTATCATTAAGCCCGGTATTATTACCTAATTCATTATTAGCTGCTTCTTCAGATATTATATCTTTATTTACTTTATCAGGTATTACGGTTTTTCCTTCATCTTTTTTACAGCCATAAAAAATGACTGCAGCAATAAGAGTTATAAAAAGTATCTTAGCAAATTTCATCATATGTCTTCCTTTCAAATCATATTTTTGCAGTCTGTCTACAAGCGTTATGTTTATGATATATAGGTATTTTGTTTTATATAAGTCAAATATGTTAACATTGTATTAATATTTCAGAACAGATGTTTGTCTTATTTTAAACAATATGGTATAATATTCATTGTTGTAAAGTAATTTTAGTAAAGGAGACCATATGCATCGCTTTTACGTAGATAATGAAAAAATCCTGGATGATAAAATAATTATAACCGGCCCTGATGTTAATCACATTAAAAACGTACTTCGCATGAAACCCGGTGACGAGCTTATAATTTGTAATGGACAAGGAAAAGATTGTTATTGTATAATTAATAAGGTGTCCGACCGGGAAATAGAAACTCATATAAAATCTATACAGGAAACTGAAACCGAATTACCTGTTAAGATAACCTTGTTTCAGGGAATTCCCAAGTCCGACAAAATGGAACTGATTATACAAAAAGCCGTGGAACTTGGGGTTTACGAAATAGTTCCTGTTATGACTGCGAGATGTGTGGTCAAATATTCCGACGCCAAAAAAGAAGACAAAAAGATATCCCGGTGGCAGGCAATTTCTGAAAATGCCGCAAAACAGTCCCAAAGAGGCATTATACCGAAAGTACTGCCTGTTATGTCTTTTAAGGAAGCTGTACTTTATGCATCAGGGATGGATTTGAAAGTCATTCCTTATGAAAACGAAAAAGGAATGAGTGCCACTAAGGATGCTTTATCTGGGTTAAAGGACTGCCGGACAGCCGGAATATTCATAGGTCCTGAAGGCGGATATGAAAGCTCGGAAGTTGAGCTTGCTAAAGAATATAACATTATACCCATATCCCTGGGAAAAAGAATATTACGAACGGAAACGGCAGGGCTGGCATTGTTGTCAATGATGATGCTGACATTGGAAATGTAATTTGTATTGTATATTCTACAAATGTAGAATATATGTGTTGAAGGTATTTATGGGAGGTAAAACATTATGGAGATACAGTTGTGGAGAGAAATTCTGGACCCGTATGCCCTGGCAGTGGATGAACTGATTGTAAAATTTAATCATATAATAAGAGAATATCGTCATTTATACGGTTATTCCCCTATCGAACAGGTAACCGGAAGAGTTAAAACCATATCCAGTATACTGGAAAAAGCCCAAAAAAAGAATATTCCCCTTGAGCAAATCGAGGATAAGATAGATGATATAGCAGGAATCCGAATAATATGCCAGTTTGTTGAAGATATTTATAAAGTGGCAGATATCATAAGAAACAGATCTGATATGATTATTAAAAACGAGATTGACTATATCGAGAATATGAAAAAGAGCGGATACCGTTCTTATCATATTACGGTATTTTATGATGTGGAAACCCTTAAAGGGACAAAGCGGCTTCAGGTTGAAATACAAATTAGGACCCTGGCCATGAACTTTTGGGCTACTATTGAACATTCGCTGCAATATAAGTACAAACAGAATATGCCTGAACACATAAGAGAAAGGCTTACTTCGGCAGCAGAAGCAATTCTTATTCTTGACAGGGAAATGAGCGTAATCAGGGATGAAATTATGGATGCCCAGAGTTCCTTTACCATTAAAGCAAATATGGTTGCAGATATTCTTAACAATATACAGAACCTGTATAAGGTTGCCAACAAACAGGAAGTTTTAAAGATTCAGGACGAGTTTTTCAGGATTTATCAGATGAATGATACCGAAGAACTTGAAAAATTCAGCAAAAATCTGGATTTGCTGGCACAAAGATACAGGGCACAAAGCTTGCAATAACGGATGGTGAATATATGAAATTACCAAAATTATTTGAGGACAGGATGAGAAATCTTTTAGGGGATGAATATGAGGAGTATTTAAAATGCTACGACAAACCGCATTTTGGCGGAATTAGAGTAAATACCCTTAAAATATCTCCGGAAGAATTCGAAAATCTTTGTCCTTTTTCTATAAAGAAAATTCCCTGGGTTTCTAACGGGTATTATTATGACATTAACGATCAACCCGCAAGACATCCTTACTATTATGCAGGATTATATTATATTCAGGAACCCAGTGCCATGACTCCTGCCAGCCTTCTTCCGGTAAAACCGGGTGAGAAGGTACTGGATTTATGTGCCGCTCCCGGCGGAAAAAGTACCGAATTGGGAGCAAAACTAAAGGGCAAAGGCCTGCTTGTATCCAATGACATAAGCAGTTCCAGAGCCAAAGCCTTATTAAAAAACATTGAATTATTCGGAATATCGAATGCTTTTGTAATTTCAGAATCCCCTAATAAACTGGCTGAGTATTTTCCCGAATTTTTTGATAAAATACTCGTAGACGCTCCCTGTTCAGGCGAAGGTATGTTTCGAAAAAGCCCTTCCATTATGCAAAACTGGGAGCAGTACGGGGTTGATTACTATAATAAACTTCAAAAAGAGATAATTATTCATGCCGCCAGGATGCTAAAACCGGGCGGAATGATGCTTTATTCAACCTGTACTTTTTCACCGGAAGAAAATGAGGGTACCATAGCTTTCCTGCTAAAAGAATGCCCGGAGTTTCATGTGGTTGAAGCTTTACCTGATGCTGAAGAAAGACAAAGGCTCGGTGTATCATATGACGGATTTGATTTCGGAAAACCCGAATGGGTTAACGGTCCCGAAGAATTAAAACACTGCTTAAGACTATGGCCTCACAAAATAAACGGAGAGGGCCATTTTATTGCCTTGCTAAAAAAAGACGATAAGACAAATGATTTAAACTTTGATGATACATCCAAAGAGGACCGGAAAATCCCACCTAAAAGTAAAATTTCCCTTTCGGATGAAACTGTTGAATTTTTAAAGCGCATAAAGCCTTTATCGGATGTAGATATTTTACTTAAGCAAAACAGATTTTACATTCAACAGGACAGGGTTTATCTTATACCGGAAGGATTTGAAGAAAAGAAAGGCCTTAGGACATTAAGGCAGGGTCTTTTTCTTGGAGAAATGAAGAAAAACCGCTTTGAGCCGTCCCAGGCTTTAGCCATGGCGCTAAAGTCATCCGATTATGACCAAATTATTGACCTAAAATCAGACAACCAGGATGTTATCAAATATCTGAAGTGCGAAACCCTTACAACCGAAGGACGTGACGGACTTAATCTTGTATGCGTCGACGGTTATCCCTTGGGATGGGGCAAATTAAATAAGAATGTTTTAAAAAATATGTATCTTCCTGGCTGGAGATGGATGTAATTTGGCCAAAGTTACGACATCAGTTTAAAATATATTGTTTAATTACAGGTAAAACTTCTTACACATAATTATTAGTAAATTTATTTATTTGTTTTATTCTATAAGTAGAATTAAAATATTTCTTTTACGTCAAATAATAAAAACGGAGTTAGAAAAATGGGAGACCGGATAAGGATAGATAAATTTCTTTCAGATATGAATAAAGGAACAAGAAGCGAAATAAAGGATTTAATCCGTAAGGGAAGAGTAAGCATTAACGGTATTCCCTGTAAAAAACCCGATGAAAAAGTTGATACGGATTCCGATACTGTAAGTCTTGACGGTCATATTGTCAGTTATGAAAAGTATATATATCTTATGCTTAACAAACCGGCCGGAGTCGTATCTGCCACAAAGGACAATAAAGAAAAAACGGTTATCGATTTGGTAAAAGAAAGCAGTCGTAAAGATATATTTCCTGTGGGAAGGCTTGATAAAGATACGGAAGGCCTGCTTATTCTTACCAATGACGGGGCCCTGGCCCATAATCTTTTATCCCCCAAAAAAGAAGTGGACAAGGTTTATTATGCAAAGGTTGAGGGAAAAGTTACCGCTAAAGATGTGGAAGCTTTTTTATCGGGAATATCCATAGGTGAAGATGAATTGTGCCTGCCTGCAAGACTTGAAGTTCTGGTTTCAGGCGATATTTCGGAAGTAAATCTCACTATACAGGAAGGTAAATTTCATCAGGTTAAAAGGATGTTTGAAGCTGTCGGTAAGAAAGTTATTTATCTTAAAAGATTATCTATGGGTGGTCTTAAGCTTGATCCTACCCTAAAACCCGGTGAATACAGAAGCCTGACAAAGGATGAAGTAAAATATCTAAAGACTATAACCATGCGTTAATCAGCAATTTTTTTGACAGCTGTCAAAACAGATTTGCTTTGTAGGCTACAACCTAATTAAAAACAGTCTTTATAAGCAATTTAATATTTATAGCAATTTAGAATGAGAAATATAAGCCATTTAAAACTGGAAATACCGGTATATAAAAGCATGAAGCTAATTTAAAAAAGCAAATTTAAAATCTGATAAACGAAAGATAAATATTATAATATTTAATATTTACATGTGAAAACATATGCCGTATTACGTTACATATGAAGGAGAAAATGTATATGTTAAAAGATATTGATGCGGTGATTTTTGATTTGGACGGTACATTAATCGATTCCATGTGGTTGTGGAAGAATATCGATATAGAGTATTTAGCCAGATTTGGAATAGAATTTCCAGAGGACCTTCAAAGATGTATAGAAGGGATGAGTTTTTCCGAAACAGCCGTTTATTTTAAACAAAGATTTAATCTTCCTGACAGCCTTGAAAAGATTAAAAGTGACTGGAATCAAATGGCCTGGGATAAATATCTGTATGAAGTGCCGTTAAAAGAAGGGGTAAAAGAGTTTCTTGATTATTTGAAAGAATTGAAACTTCCTCTGGGTATTGCCACAAGCAACTCCAGGGAACTTGTAGAGCTGGTGCTTAATAAGCACAATATCTCAGGATATTTTTCTTCAATAAGGACATCCTGTGAAGTAGATAGAGGAAAACCATATCCTGATATATATCTGCTGGTGGCAAAAGATTTGGGTGTTAAGCCGGAAAAATGTCTGGTATTTGAAGATGTCATTCAGGGAGTAATCGCAGGAAAAAGCGCAAATATGAAGGTATGCGCCGTGTATGATGATTATTCAAAAAGCGACGACGAAGAAAAGAAAAAACTTGCCGATTACTATATCAGATCCATGAAGGAACTTCTTCCATAAAAAATGCCAATTAACATAAAATATATATTATAATTAATCTTAAAAAGATTATTATTTATTAACTTGTAAAGCAGGTGTGGTATGAAACAGATTACAGTCAACGAAAATCAAGCCGGTCAGCGGCTGGACAAACTTTTATTCAAAATACTGAATAATGCTCCCAAAAGCTTTATCTACAAGATGCTAAGAAAAAAGAATATTGTCCTTAACGGCAAAAAAGCCGCTGGATCGGAACTTTTAAAGGTAAATGATGAAATAAAACTTTATCTTTCCGACGAAACCATTGACAAGTTTACGAAAAAACTTGAATCGGCTATTCTTGATTATGAACTTGATATTATTTATGAAGATAAAAATATACTTTTAATAAATAAGCCGGTAGGTATTCTTTCACAAAAAGCGGTTGTAAATGATTTTTCTATGGTAGAATATGTAATATCCTATATGCTTTCTAAAAATCAGATAACAAAAGAGCAACTGATGACCTTTAAGCCCAGTGTATGCAACCGCCTTGACCGGAATACCAGCGGCCTTTTAATTGCCGGAAAAACCTTGGTAGGCTTGCAGGAAATGTCACGTTTATTGAAAGAAAGAAAAATTGATAAATATTATCTGTGCATAGTAAAAGGTAAGATAGATAAAACTACTCAGATTACCGGATATCTAAAAAAGGACAAAGATAAAAATATTGTAACCGTCACTAAAGAAGCTTCATCTGAATCAGATTATATATGTACTGAATATAAGCCTTTGGCTCTGTCAGACGAATTCACCTTATTACAGGTTAAACTTATTACGGGAAAATCCCATCAGATTCGTGCCCATTTGGCAAGCATAGGCCATCCAATTCTGGGAGATTCAAAGTACGGGGATCCTACATTAAACGAACGGTTTAGACAGAAATATGGCCTTACCCATCAGCTTTTACATTCACACCGTCTGGTATTTCCGGAGCTTATCGGCCCCTTGTCAAATTTGTCAGGCAACGAATTTAAAGCTCCTGAACCTGAGATTTTTGTAAAAATCCGAAAAGATTTATTTGGTATATAAAATCTATTACCGAAGACTAAACAGCAAGGAGGGGGCAAAATGGCATCTTGGAAATCCAGAGGCCTTCGGGGGTCCATGCTGGAAGAGATGATTAATATTACCAACAGCAAATACCGGGAAAAATGCCTGGCCTTAATTCAGAAAGTTCCAACCCCAATAACCCCAATAAGTATCGATAAAGAAAAGGGGCATATTGACCTGGCTTTTTTTGAGCAAAAAAGTACGGTCGATTATATCGGTGTTGTACAGGGTGTTCCGGTATGCTTTGACGCAAAAGAATGTGCCGGAGATACTTTCAGCTTAAGAAATGTCCATGAACACCAGGTTCAGTTTATGAAGGAATTTGAAGCTCAAAAAGGGGTAGCATTTTTGCTTATTTATTTTAAAAAATATGATATTTATTATTATATGCCCTATGAAATGTTATTAAAGTTTTGGCAAAGATCTCTTGACGGAGGCAAAAAAAGTTTCAGGTTTGAAGAACTGGATATGTCATATCAAATAAAAGTTGTAAATGGCGTATGTATTCACTATCTGGAGCAACTGCAAAGAGATTTGCTTGATAGAGATAATAAAAAGCATAAGGCCAATTATTAAAATCTTTTATTGACTTATTTAGGCAAATAAATTATAATGTAAAAACATATCAGCATGGCAGCGAATTATCACGTCACCGTATGAAAGTATATTGTAAAGGTTGGAGTTGCTTATGAAGGATAAATTGCTACATACCCCTGAAGGTGTTAGGGACATATATAGTACGGAATGCGCAGTAAAGCTTCTGATACAGGAAAAATTACATCAGGTTCTTAAACTTTACGGATTCAGGGATATTCAGACGCCAAGCTTTGAATTTTTTGATATCTTCAACCATGAACGTGGAACCGTTTCTTCAAAAGATATGTATAAATTATTTGACAAGGAAGGAAATACCCTGGTGCTTCGGCCTGATATTACCCCTTCCGTTGCAAGATGTGTAGCCAAATATTATAAAGACGAAGAACTTCCTATCCGTTTATGTTATATAGGCAATACGTATATCAATAATACCGCATACCAGGGCAAGCTGAAAGAAGTAACCCAACTGGGGGCAGAACTTTTTAACGATGACAGTATCGATGCAGATGCGGAAATGCTGGCTCTTACCGTTGAATGCCTCCTTGAGGCAGGTTTAAAAGAATTTCAGCTGGAAATCGGCAACGCCGATTTTTTCCGTTCCCTTATTGAAGAAACAGGCCTTAAGAACAAAGAGGATGTTATAAACCTTCGTACCTTAATTGAAAACAAGAATATGTTCGGTATCGAAGAAACAGTCCAAAGTAAGATTATAAACGAAGATCTTAAGGAAATCTTTTTAAAACTTCCGGAGTTATTCGGTTCTTCCGAAGTTTTGGACTATGCAAAAAAATTAACCAAAAATCCCAGGGCTTTAAAAGCTGTTGAAAGACTGGAAAAACTTTATGAAATAATGACCCTTTACGGTTTTGAAAAATATATATCTTTTGATTTGGGTATGACCGGCAAATTTGATTATTACACCGGCATTATTTTTAAAGCTTATACATATAAAACCGGGGAACCTATTGTAACCGGAGGCCGATATGATAATCTTGTCGGCCAATTCGGCAAGGATTGTCCCGCTATCGGCCTTGCCATTGTAATTGACAGTTTGATACTGGCCTTGTCAAGACAGAATTTACTGCCGCAGATTGATTCGTCCGATACTTTGGTAATATATAAATCCGAATATAAAAAACAAGCCATTTCCCTGGCAAATTATTTCAGGAAAGACGGCATCAATGTTATTCTACAATTGTCGAAAAACAACATGGATTTAAATGATTACCTGGCATATATGAAAAGGATGAATATCGGCGGCTTATTGTATATAGATAATGATACCGAAATTTCAGTTATGGATGCTTCCGAGGGGAGTATAAAAAAAGTAGCTGTAAAAGAACTTATGCAAGGCTGACTTCAATTTGTTTAAGCCTTTTACGTATATTCTGAAAGGAAGATAAGGATGAGATATATTACTATTGCACTGGCAAAAGGAAGGCTCGCTGCCGACACGTTGGACCTGTTGGAGCAAATAGGCATATCATGTGACGAAATAAGAGACAAATCATCCCGTAAACTTATTTTTGAAAATAAGGAACTTAAGCTGAAATTTTTTCTAGCCAAGGCAAGCGATATACCTACATATGTAGAATACGGTGCGGCAGACATAGGATTTGTAGGCAAAGATACTATTCTTGAGGAAGGCAGGAAAATGTACGAAGTTTTGGATCTGGGACTTGGCAAATGTAAAATGTGTGTCGCAGGCCCGGAATCTGCCGAAAAGCTTCTTCAACACGGAGAACTTATAAGAGTTGCAACCAAGTATCCCAATATAGCCAAAGATTACTTTTATAATAAAAAACATCAGACTGTAGAAATAATCAAACTGAACGGCTCTATAGAACTGGCCCCGATCCTTGGCCTTTCCGAAGTAATAGTGGATATAGTGGAAACAGGAAAAACTCTAAAAGAAAACGGCCTGGTCGTTCTTGAAGATATATGTGATATATCCGCAAGAATGGTAGTTAACGAAGTCAGCATGAAAATGGAGCATGAGAGAATCTCTGCTATAATAAAAGATTTAAAAGAATATCTGAATAATAAAAAGAACGGATCGTAAAGGGGGATAAATATGCGGATTATTGAACTTAACGAATCAAGCAGAAAAAAAATACTTGAAAATTTATTAAAAAGAAGCCCTCATCAGTACGAAACCTATAACGAAACTGTAGCCCAAATAATTAATGATGTAAGAAGTAATGGGGATGAGGCTTTATTTTTATATACAAAAAAATTTGATAAAGTAGATATAAACGCAGATAATATAAAAGTTACTGACGAAGAAACAGAATATGCCTATAAGCAGGTAGACCCCAAACTGATAGATATTATAAGAAAAGCCAAGGCCAATATAGAAGAATTTCATATAAAACAGAAGCAAAACAGTTGGATAGATGCTTCAAAGGAAGGCATTATACTCGGTCAAAAAATTACACCTATTGAAAAAGTGGGAGTATATGTCCCCGGCGGTAAAGCCGCCTATCCTTCAACGGTACTTATGGACATTATACCTGCAAAAGTTGCGGGAGTAAAAAGGATTGTAATGGTGACCCCTCCCGATAAGGACGGACGGGTAAATCCGGGTACATTGGTGGCTGCAAAAGAAGCCGGAGTAACGGAAATCTATAAAGTAGGAGGGGCCCAGGCTATTGCTGCTTTGGCATTCGGTACCGAAAGTATACCTAAGGTAGACAAAATTGTAGGCCCTGGTAATATATATGTTGCCCTGGCCAAAAAAGCTGTTTACGGCTATGTAAGCATTGATTCTATAGCAGGCCCCAGCGAAATTCTGGTTTTGGCAGACGAAACCGCCAATCCCAGATATGTGGCGGCTGACCTTTTATCACAGGCTGAACATGATGAACTGGCTTCATCAATTCTTATTACTACCAGTAGGAATCTGGCAGATAAAGTATTGGAAGAGATTGAAAACTTCCTTAAAACCCTGTCCAGAAGCGATATAATTAAAAAGTCCTTAGCAAATTACGGTTATATATTAATTGCCAAAAATATGAACGAAGCTATTGAAGCAACCAACGAAATTGCTTCGGAACATCTGGAGATTATGACAAAAGACCCCTATTCAGATATGACAAAGATAAAAAATGCCGGAGCCATTTTTATAGGGGAGTATTCCTGTGAACCTCTGGGAGATTATATGGCAGGTCCTAATCATACTCTGCCTACCAACGGTACCGCCAGATTTTTTTCTCCTTTGAGTGTTGATGACTTTGTTAAAAAATCCAGCATTATTTCTTACAATAAAGATGCTCTTGAAAAAATCTATAAGGATATTGAAACCTTTGCCTTATCCGAAGGGCTCAGCGCCCATGCCAATTCGGTATCCGTAAGATTTAATAATTAACCTAATTTAAGATAAAGTTTGACATCAAAACCAACCATTGGTAAACTATTTTAATATAAATGTCGTTTAGGCTTATAATATTATACCGATAATTGCCAGTTTCTTATTTTACAGGGGGATGAACTTTATGGGCGGTAGAATTTCAACCATAAACCGGAAAACAAAAGAAACCGATATTTTTATGGAATTTAATCTGGACGGAAGCGGCAATTCTCAGATTGAAACAGGAATCGGCTTTTTCAATCACATGCTGGACAGTTTTGTAAGACACGGCTTATTTGATATGAAACTTACGGTCAAAGGCGATCTTTACGTGGATTCCCATCATACGGTGGAGGATACCGGTATAGTCTTAGGCCAGGCCATAAAAAAGGCTTTGGGAGACAAAAAAGGGATACGCCGTTACGGTTCATTTATGCTTCCCATGGACGAAGCCTTGGTTTGCTGTGCCATAGATTTGTCAGGTCGTCCTTATCTTTCCTATGATCTTAAATTTACTGCTGAAAAGATCGGGTATCTTGATACCGAACTTATTAAAGAATTTTTCTATGCTGTTACCTATAACGCAGGATTAAATCTGCACCTAAGAATGTTAAGCGGCGAGAATAACCATCATATAGCTGAGGCAGCATTTAAAGCTTTCGGTAAGGCTTTGGATGAGGCAGTAAGTTTTGATGAAAGAATACAGGATGTCTTATCTACTAAAGGTACTATTTAAAATCCCCAAAAATAACTTCAGATGAAAGGTAATGATAAGATGAAGATATTTCCGGCAATAGATATAAAAAACGGTCAGTGTGTCAGATTAAGGCAAGGAAATTTCAATGATGTTTACGTATATTCCGATGTACCCTTAAAAGTTGCTAAAGAATGGGAAGCCTGCGGGGCATCGTATATTCATATTGTTGATTTGGACGGAGCATTAGTCGGCCATTCGGTTAATGAAAAAGTCATAAAAGAAATTGTTAAAAATGTAAAAATACCGGTGCAATTGGGAGGCGGAATCCGTTCCATAAAGGATATTGAGCAAAAGCTAAACTTAGGTATTGCAAGAGTTATTATAGGTACCAAAGCAGCTACCGATGCCGGTTTTATGAAAGAAGCCATCGACATTTTCGGACCCGACCGCGTCATTGCGGGAATTGATGCAAAAGACGGGATAGTAGCCGTAGAAGGCTGGGAAAAGCTCAGCCATTATAATGCCGTATCTTTGGCTATGGAAATGAAGAAAGCCGGCGTTAAAACCGTCATTTACACCGATATCGCAAAAGACGGTATGCTGCAAGGACCAAATCTCCATTATACAGCGGAAATAGTAGAAAAAACCGGACTTAATGTTATAGCATCCGGAGGAATATCTTCATTAAAAGACCTGGAAGTCTTAAAAGAAATAAACGTTTATGGTGCAATTATAGGCAAAGCGCTTTATGAAAACAAAATAAACTTAAGGAAAGCAATTTCCATGTTTGAATAGTATTTGGGAGGTTATTTCTTTATGCCATATAAAAAAATCATCCCCCTTATAAATACCGAGGGTGAGATAAGTGCCAATGTAATCCGTCTTGCTGATAAATACTGCGACAGCGGTGCCGATGAACTTATATTATATAACTTCTCCAAAGACGAAAATTCGAAAGAAGAGTTATTAAAATTATCAAAAAATCTGAAAAGGGCTCTTGATATACCATACATTATCGGCTTATATGCCGAAAGTTTTGATGATATTAAAAGGGTTTTATATACCGGAGCTTCCGGTATACTGCTTTCTTATTCCCTTCTTAATAAACCGGATCTGATAAAATATGCTTCCGAACGTTTCGGAAAAAATAAAATATATCTAGAAGCCAGGCAGGAAGACATTTTACAATCAGACGAAATCTTTGAAACTTGCGAACAACTTGGAATAGGAACATTAGTTATAAACCACATTGATACTTCCGAAGCATTTATAAGTAAACTATCCAAGTCGCCGGTTTCTGTAATTATCCGTGATGACCTTAATAAAAACGATATAAGAAATCTTTTGAACATTCCCAATGTTACAGGTATTACTACCGAGTTTTACAAAGACAAAGACATCTTAAAGGCAAAACTTGCCCTAAAGGAAGAAAATATATCGGTAAATGTATTTGAAAGCAAAATACCGTTTTCGGAATTTAAAGTAAGTGAAGCCGGCTTGATACCTGTTATAACTCAGGATTACAAGACCGGCGAAGTTTTAATGCTTGCTTATATGAATGAAGAGGCTTATAATAGGACTGTTACGGAAGGACGGATGACTTACTACTCAAGAAGCAGAAAATGTCTTTGGCTTAAAGGAGAAAGCTCAGGTCATTATCAGTATGTAAAAGCCTTATATACGGATTGCGATAAAGATACGCTTCTTGCCAAGGTACGTCAGATTGGTCCGGCTTGCCATACGGGAAATAAAAGCTGTTTTTATACAGGCCTGTTAAACAATGAATATAAAGAGTCCGATCCCTACCGCATATTGCAAAGTGTTTATGGCGTAATAATGGATCGCAAAAAGAACCCTAAAGAAGGCTCTTATACCAACTATTTATTTGAGAAAGGCATTGATAAAATACTGAAAAAATGCGGAGAAGAAGCGGCTGAAATAATTATAGCGGCAAAAAATCAAAATGTTGACGAGCTTCGTTATGAGATAGCCGATTTTTTGTATCATCTTATGGTGCTTATGGCTGAAGTTGGCCTGGATTGGGATGATATAGCAGCAGAACTGGCTGACAGAAAATAAGTATCGTCTTGCAATATGGCTTAAAATTTATTTTATTAATTAAAAATATAGACATATGCTCCTGTTTTTTTGTAAAATACATTTCAGCAGAAACTTTATTAAAGTCAATCGTAAAAATATAATTTTAAGCAAGTAATATATAATTTTTTAACTTCAAACATTTAAATATATTAAAATTATTAACTTGAATTTTAATTTACAGGAGGCAATAAAAGTGCGGACTTACGGTGTAAACGAACTAAGGAAAATGTTTTTAGATTTTTTCAAAAGCAAAGATCACTTGGTTTTAAAAAGCTTTTCCTTAATACCACAAAATGATAAAAGCTTACTTTTAATTAATGCCGGTATGGCTCCTTTAAAACCGTATTTTACGGGGCAAGAGGAACCTCCTAAAAGAAGGGTGGCAACCTGTCAGAAATGCATCCGGACAGGAGATATTGATAATGTAGGAAAAACAGCCCGTCATGCTACCTTTTTTGAGATGCTCGGCAATTTCTCCTTCGGAGATTATTTCAAGAAAGAAGCTATTTCATGGTCATGGGAATTCTTAACCGAAGTAATAGGCCTTGATAAAAACAGGCTTTATCCTTCTATATATGAGGATGATGATGAAGCCTTTGAAATATGGAATAAAGTAGTGGGAGTTCCCGCAGACCGCATATACCGTATGGGTAAAGAGGACAACTTCTGGGAAATAGGTTCCGGCCCTTGCGGCCCCTGTTCCGAAATTTACTATGACCGCGGTGAAAAATACGGATGCGGAAAGCCCGATTGTCATGTAGGTTGTGATTGTGACCGTTTTATAGAGGTTTGGAATAACGTATTTACTCAGTTCTACGGTGACGGCAACGGCAATTATACCGAACTGGCTCAGAAAAATATAGATACCGGTATGGGCCTGGAAAGGCTGGCTGTTGTTGTACAGGATGTAGATTCCATATTTGATATTGATACATTAAAGGCAATCAGAGACAGGATATGCGAAGTAGCCAATGTAACATATAAGAGTGATCCTGAAAAAGACGTATCAATCCGACTGATTACCGACCATATCAGGGCGGTTACATTTTTGGCTTGTGACGGCGTAATCCCTTCAAACGAAGGAAGAGGCTATGTCTTTAGAAGGCTTCTTCGCCGTGCTGCAAGACACGGCCGTCTGCTCGGAATCAATGACCTGTTTTTGGCTGAGCTTTCAAAAACAGTTATAGAAGTATCAAAAGACGGCTATCCTGAGCTGGAAGAAAAAAAAGATTATATACTTAAGCTTCTTACCCTTGAAGAAGATAAGTTCAACAAAACCATAGATCAGGGTCTTAATATTCTTCAGGATATGATGAAAGCCCTGGAAGAAAAGAAGCTGGATACCCTTGCCGGTGAGGATGTATTTAAACTTTATGACACTTACGGATTTCCTTTGGACCTTACAAAAGAGATCCTGGCAGAAAAGGGTTATAAGGTTGACGAAGAAGGTTTCATAAAAGCCATGGAGGTTCAGAGAGAAACCGCAAGAAGCGCAAGAGAAGCCACCAACTACATGGGAACAGACGAAACCATATACCAACATCTTGATAACAGCATCACTTCCGAATTTGTCGGATATGATACTTTGGTTCATACATCCAAAATTACTGCACTTACCACCGAAAACGAAATTGTAAATGATCTTGTAGCAGGGCAGAAGGGTACAATTTTTGTTAAAGAAACGCCTTTTTATGCAACCAGCGGCGGACAGGTTGCCGATACCGGTATAATTACAACTGAAACATCAGAGTTTATCGTAGAAGATACCATTAAGCTTCAAGGCGGCAAAATCGGACATGTTGGTACCGTAACTAAAGGTATTTTCAAACTGAATGATACGGTTACCCTTAAAGTAAATTCAGACCTTAGGGCCGACACCGCCAAAAATCACTCGGCTACCCACTTGCTTCATAAGGCCCTTCGCATGGTACTGGGTACCCATGTTCAACAGGCAGGTTCTCTTGTTTCAAGCGACAGGTTAAGATTTGACTTTACTCATTTTTCAGCCTTGACAGAAGAAGAAATAAGCAAGGTTGAAAATATAGTAAATGAGCAAATTGCAAAGAATCTTACCGTATCAACACAAGTGATGAGCCTTGACGATGCCAAAAAAGAAGGGGCAATGGCCCTGTTTGGAGAAAAATATTCAGAAAAAGTCAGGGTTGTATTCATGGGTGATTTCAGCAAGGAATTATGCGGCGGAACCCATGTATCAAATACTGGAGCTATAACTATATTTAAGATAATATCCGAAACCGGTATTGCTGCCGGTGTAAGACGTATAGAAGCCTTGACCGGAAACGGTGTAATTAGATATTATAAAGATTTGGAAAACAAACTATATGAGGCAGCAAAGACCGCAAAAACCGAACCTGCCCAGCTTACAGGCAGAATAGAAGCTTTACTTGAAGAAATCAAAGTTTTAAAATCTGAGAATGAAAAGCTGAAATCTAAGCTTGCAAGCAGCTCTATTGGAGATATTATGAATCAAGTTCAGGATGTAAAGGGAGTAAAACTGCTTGCTGCCGATGTTCCCGAGCTTGATATGAACGGCCTTAGAAATCTCGGGGACAAACTCAGAGACAAACTGGGTGACGGTGTAATTGTCCTTGCTTCATCCACCGCTCCTGACAAGGTAAGCCTTGTAGTTATGGTAAGCGACGGAGCCATAGAAAAAGGTGCCCACGCCGGTAATCTCATTAAGGAACTTGCCGTTTTAGTCGGCGGTGGCGGCGGCGGAAGACCTAACATGGCTCAGGCCGGAGGAAAGAATGCCGCAGGTATCAAGGAAGTAATCGCCAAAGCCGGCGAAATATTGAGCAAGCAATTAGGGTAAGAACGGTTACATCAGTTTTAAAAATTGTACTTTATAACGGTAATACAATTACAATTTAGAATAATATACAGAAAAAAGGGGTTGTCTAATCAACCCCTTTTTAATTATCCAAAAATATATCTAAGAATTTGTTTTATAAAAGTATCATTTTTATTTATAAACATTTTTTAATATCAGTTCTTATAAAATCCAAATAATTTAAGAAGCTTTTGCCAGAAAGTAAGTTTTACTGACTCCGCAATTTCTGCGGCTGAAACATTTGTTATCTTTATCGAGTCGGTCCTTAATACAAACTGTAAAGAAATGATCTTCGTATTCTTTTCCGACACAAAGGATTTTACTTGCTTTTCGCTGCCGAACAAATCTTTTATCAGCTTATCAATTTCCTGTTTTAATTTATCCTCCATACCGGAAGTCTTGCTTTTAAATTCCCCTGTCCCTTTTTTGAAGTTATTCATTCCTTCGTAAAGTTCTTTTATTCCCGCGTTGATTTTTTCAGCACCGTCATATAGTGCTTCGGCAGCCGATGCGATTTCAGAGGCTGATTCTTTGAATAATTTAATACCTTCAGAAAGATCACCGGCCCCTTTACTAAGCTGTGTAACCGCCCCGGTATAATCCTTTAATCCGTTTATAAACTGGGTCACACCGTCCAGTTGCATTTTAATCATGTAAAGATCGGGTATACCGGACAAAACGGAATCGTAATTTTCTGGAGTAAGAAGAGGCAGATTAAGTCCCATGCCTGAAAGTTGAGCATTAACCGCATCAAAGGCTGCCTTCTGTAAAGTATAAGCCCCGTTCATAATATTTTCATTTTCTTTAGCCAGTTCAGATAAACCCATACTTAAGGCTTCCGCGCCTACTAAAATATTTCCTGCACCGGTTGGAATATTACTTATTCCTTCACTGAATGCTTTAACACCGTTTCTATATTCATCCATGCCGTCCGCCAGTTCTTTAATACCGCAAAGAAGTTTTCCGGCTCCATTATCAAGTTCTTCAAGCCCGTTTATAAGGTCTGAAAACCGGTCTACATAATCGTCGGTGTCAATATCCATATCAAAATTAAGCCTTACCGCATTAATCGAAATTGATTCCATCTCAAAATTCTTCACATCGGCTGTTACAGACCCTTCAAAAGACTTTCCCGGAAGTACGGTAAAGCTTATTTGCTTTTTTCCACCGGCTTCGGCAAGAGTGGCATTGTCCGCTATAATGTCGGTACATAAACTGCTGTCTAAAACTAAAGATATCTGCAGGCCGTAATTTTCAAAAAATATGCTGTCCGAATTCGGATTTTGATTAACCGATATACTGATTTTTAACCTACCGTTTTTTCCGGCAAGGTCACCACCAGCTATTTCCGTGTCGTCTAAATAATATCTGATATTTATATCCCACGGAAGTTCCTTAGATACAAGATAACCCTGATAGTAGAATTTATCAGAATCCGTATTTACGGTAATCATATCGCCAGAAACAAATATCGGTTCAGTATCGGTCAAGTTTTTTACTTTTTCATAATTTCCAAAATCGGTGATTAAGCCGCCCTCAAAAATGTTGACAACATACAAATTCCTGACACTGCCATCATGGGCAAGTAAGCCGTAAACCACTTCTTCCTTGGCAGTAGGAGTAGCCGCATATGCTTTTATATATGATGTAAGCACCAATATGCAAATCATCATAAGTGAAAGCACTTTCTTCATAATATCACTCCTTTTTATATCTTATATCAAAAATATACTTCAATCCAGTGACCTTAAAAATATGTAAAACCAAATTTAATCAATAAAGCTTTTTTATTGATAATAGATCAACAATTATTAATTTTATTAATAAAGCAAAAATAACCTGATCCAAAAATTAATTTATAGATTAATCCTTAAAATTAAGGGTGGTTCTTTTAATGACTTTATCGAACAGAACAAGCAAAGCCGGTAATACAAATGTTACCATTATTAGAGACAGGGCAGTTCCTCTTCCGAGAAGTATCCCCAGCTCACTTATTATGGGGTTATTTGAAGTCAGGGCTAAAGCAAAACCGGCAAATGACAAAATTACAGCAGAAGTAATTACAGCAACCAGATTATTACTTATGGTTTCTTTCATGGCATCCTTGCGTGATAAAGTTTTTCTGTTTTTAATATAGGAGTTGGTAAACAATATTGCATAGTCCACCGTCGCCCCCAACTGAACAGTACTTACAATCAGGTATCCGATGAAGTTTATCGGTTTATCCGTAAAATAGGGGATTGAGAGATTAATCCAGATGGCGGTTTCAATGCAAAATACCAGTAAGAAAGGTAAACTTACCGAACGGAAAGTTATCAGTATTACAGTAAAAATCCCCGCTATGGCAATTATGTTAATCATTAGATTATCTTTAGAAACTATATTTTTCATATCGTACAAAGTGGCACTGGTTCCTGCCAGATAAAAGGTATCGTAGTATTTCCCTGCAATATCATTTACCGCCTGGACCGTATCAAAAGCCGCCTCATCTTCATCACCGGTATCCGTATAAAGAATTATCTGTGAATAATTTTCAGAATAAAATTGATCGTATACTTCCTGTGGTACAAATTCAGAAGGAATTTGAAAACCAACGGATGTCTCATAAGACACAATATCTGTAATATGATTCAATGAAGCCAGTTCACTGCAAAGACTGACTTTATTATCGGCATCTTCTTTCGGCACCAGCAATACAAGGATATTTTCCCTGCCGAACTTTTCATCAATATTTTTACTGTCTTTTCCGACCCTGGTTGCGGCGGTAGCATTGCTCATGCCGTATAAAAATTCGGTATTATTCTGGGCAAGAAATGCCGGAACAACCAACATAAGTGCAATTACCAAAAAAGGTATTCTTACTTTCATTATAATTTTCCCTGAAGATTTAAAATCCGGCATCAGTTTGCGGTGTTTTGTTTTGTCTATAATTTTATATAAAAGTAATGTAAAAACCGGCAAAAATACCATGACCGAAATAAAGCTTAAGCTTACCCCTTTAAGGAGGTTTAAGCCCAAATCCGCCCCTATTTTAAAGCGCATAATAACAAGAGCAGCAAATCCAATAACGGTAGTAGCCGCACTGGCAGCCACCGTAGGCAGGGATTCTTTCATCGCCAGATGCATTGCTTTTTCAGGTTTATGATTTAATCTGTGCTTTTTAAAGCTGTGAAGCAGGAAAATAGCATAATCTAAAGATACGGCCAACTGCAGTATAGGGCTTACCGTTCTGGATATAAAAGAAATTTCACCGAATATAATATTTGTCCCCATATTTATAATAATGGCAATGCCTATGGCCGAAATGAAAAGCACTGGCTCAGCCCATGAGGTGGTTGATATGATAAGTATAAGTATTACAATAGGAAGAAGTATTAGCATGGCGTTTATGACTTCATAAACGGACATGGACTGAGTTTCAGCCAACACAACTGATTCACCGGAAGCGGCATTTTCATCTCCGATAAGTTCATATATAGCTTTTACCGTTTCCTGTTCCCGGCCTTTTTCAATGGAAACTGAAAACAGGGCAGTATCATCCTTGTAATACTTATCTGTTATTTCCCTGTCTAAAAATTCAAAAGGTACTGATGTCAATTTTTCCTTTCCTATAATGTCATCAAGCCATAAGACGGATAATACACCGTCTATGTTGCTTAAGCTCTCTTTATATTCAAGGGCTTCAGGTATAGATATATTATTAACCATGATTCTGGCTCCGGGCATATCTGTATTAAATTCATCTTCAATTATCCGTACAGAGATTGTAGATTGGGCTTTCTTTGGCAGATAATCGGAAAGATTATAGTTTACAGGTACCCTGAAAGCGAGTAACGCACAAAATAAAGCGACAGCAAAAAATATTGTTAAAACTGTTTTTTTGTGCCTTAAGATTATTTTAGAAAACCAATCCATCAAATCCCTCCTTTAATTTAAGTTTTTCGACACAGTGTTGACAAATAGTTATATATATAGTTTAATTACATTGTGTAGGTATATCAACATACAGATTTTTATTAAATGTCAGTTGTTAAACATAAGTGCCTTGTCCAGTTGAAAAAATTACACTTTTTCAAAATTTGGAGGTATTATGAAGCACGGGAAAGAGGACAGAAGAGTAAAGTATACCAAGATGGTTTTAAAGGAAAGTTTTTTAAATCTCTTGGAGAAAAAAGATATATCCCGGATAACGGTTAAGGAAATATGCGAGGATGCCGATATTAACAGGGCCACATTTTATACTCATTATACTGATGTATATGATCTGCAAAAAAAAATAGAGGATGAATTTCTTGATAATGTAGAAGTGTATCTCAGCCAACTGGACAAAAAGGGTAAGAATGTTAACGATTTTATTCTGGCAGAAAAAATATTTGACTATATTAAAGATAACGCCAAGCTTTGCAAACTCCTTTTAAGTGAACGAGGGGATTTAAGCTTTCAGAAAAAAATAATGACCATTGTTTACGACAAGATAATAAGCGAGCTTACCGACAACAACAAGCTTTCCAAAGAAGATGCCGAATACGTTTATTCCTTTACCATTACCGGTTGTGTGGGTATAGTACAAAAATGGCTTGACGATAATATGAAAAAATCCTCCCGTTTTATGGCTGAAACAGTTATAAATCTGACATATGGGGTAATAAACGCTTTAAAAAGCCAAAATACGAAATAATTTTTCTTATTTTGATTAAAGATTAACTTTATACGTTAATTAAACTAAAAGAAGATAAGTATAATTACGAAAAATCATTGACGAATGATAAAATTATGTTATAATCTTTAATAGTGCTATACAAATAATACCCAAACAGTTGTAGGCACAATTTACAACTGGAGGGAGGTAAGGTGTGAGACATGTCAACTGTTATCGTTAAAGAGAACGAATCATTAGATAGTGCTCTCCGCAGATTCAAGAGAAACTGTGCAAAAGCCGGTATTCAACAGGAAATCCGTAAGAGGGAGCATTATGTAAAGCCCAGTGTAAGACGCAAGAAAAAGTCTGAAGCTGCAAGAAAACGTAAATATTCATAATCATAATATTGAAAAAAGGACTTCCAATGAAATTCATTGGAAGTTTTTTATATTAATAATATAAACTATATATAAAATATCCTTTTTAGTGTCAATGTTTATTTTCTGCTATAATTTCTAATTTTTAAGAATACTTGATTACTTTTCTATATCTATTATTCCGTTTCTTTATTATTCAAAAATTCCCAGTTTAATTTACCCATAAAGGCCAAGGTACGGAACAAAACCAGAAGTAACTATATCTATCCTCCGGTGTTTTTATGAACTTTAATAATTAAAGTGATAAGGTTTCTTATTCATCAGCTAAGAGAATGAAAATTGAAAAGGATAAGCATCATTGGCATAATATCAAAGGATTAAGATATGGCAGCAACGTATATTTGGAAAGAGAAAAAATTTATTATAATTAAACTTATATGAGATTTTTGGATAGGGAAGATGCAAGAGAAGTTATTTTTTTTTTGAAGGAAATTACAATGAAAAATTGCTGTTAATGAAAATTGATTGCATAGTCTACATAAATCAGAAAAATCATATATTAATAACAGTATCCTTACTGTTTTTGGAGGATAAGATGAGTAAAAAACTTAAATCAAATCATAAAAAATTCAAAAAGGAAGCCAAGGACACTTTATATAAAGGTTTTGATACAAAAAACAAGAAAGTTAAGCCCAAGTTATCATATCTTGAAGAATTGTCTAACCACCTTAATTTGCCTACGGATATCCTGGCAGGAGCACCTATAGTTACAGCAACCGGAAGAAGTGAAATATGCCTTGAAAATTATAAAAGTATTATCGAATATAATGAGAGCATGGTTAAGGTTCAGTCTAAAACCTGTAAAATTTGCATTGAAGGCCAGGAACTTAACATTCCTTACTTTACAGAGGATGAAATGAAAATAACCGGTTTCATAAAGGCAATTTATTATCAATAGGCAATACATTAAGAAAAAAATTATAAAGCAATTTTAAACTTCATAATCTTATAAAAGAACAATATTTTTATTATAAATAAAATAGCAGCTTGTCGGAAGTCGCATATAAAATATGGGGGTAAATGATGCTTAAGAAACTTAAAAACTGGCTTATGGGCTATCTGACTGTACATATAAGCGGTATATCGCCTGAACGCTTCATAAACCTATGCGGCAACAGGAATATTTATATTTGGAATATAGCCAGAGACAATGAAAAATATAGATTTAATCTGTCTGTAAAAAATTATAAAAAGATTAGACCTATCGTAAAAAAAACAGGCTTAATACCAAAAATCGAGCAAAAACATGGACTACCCTTTCTTATTAATAAAAACAAAAAAAGAAAGGGATTTTTTTTGGGCATAGTCATATGCTCGGTTTTGGTTTATATTATGTCACTTTATATATGGGACATAGAAATCCTCGGAGGATACAAGTATACCCCACAGGCACTTTTAAAATTTTTAAGCGAACATAATATTAAGCCCGGTATTAAAAAGAAATATATAAACGGAAGCAAAATAGAAGAGGAAATCCGACTGGCTTATGATGATATAGGCTGGGTATCGGCAGAAGTAAGGGGAACCAGACTAATAATAAAAATAAACGAAACAAATATGCCTGCACCTATTATTGAAGCGACAGCTCCAAGCCATATAGTGGCCGCAAAAGACGCAGTAGTTAAGGAAATTATAACAAGATCGGGGACACCAAAGGTAAAACCGGGAGATGTGGTAAGAAAAGGAGATATATTGGTATCAGGTATAGTTGAAATCATGGATGATTTTGGGGGAGTTTTAAACAAGAAACCGGTTATAGCCAGTGCCGATATAGTTTGCAAATCCTATTACGATTATTATGACGCTTTTCCTTTAACACATATAGTCAGGACATATACTAATAATAAAAAAAAGGGGTATTATATTACCTTGTGGGACAAAAAAATATTTTTATATAATCCTAGATATTCCTATAGCATGTATGATATAATTGTTGACGAAAATACCCTGCATATTACCGATTCCTTCTATCTTCCTTTAAGGTACGGTACGGTGACAATCAGGGAATATATAGAACAGAAAAATAAATATACAAAAGAGGAAGCAATTGAAATAGCCAAGAATAAATTAAAAAGGTATTTCGAAAAATTAAATGAAAAAGGTGTGCAAATATTAAAACATAATGTTAATATAACATTTAAAAATAATAATTGTATTGCCGAAGGAAGGATTTTTGTTGAAGAGCCTGCCTGGGAATACAAAGTAATAGATGAAAGTGAGTGGAGGATCGAACAGACAGATGAGCTTAACGGAATCAATAATTGACATACCGGTAGAACATGAAAGAAATCTATTCGGTGATTATGATGCTTTTGTAAAAATAATAGAAAGAACGCTTAACGTAACCGTTATTGAAAGAAACGGCGAAATAAAAGTAATCGGTGAGACGGATAATGTAGCCAGAGCCAAAAGCGTGTTTATGCAGCTGTTGGAATTATCAAAACGGGGCAATACCATTACCGAACAGCAGGTAAATTATGCCCTGTCCCTTGCTTTTGAAGACAAAGAAAAGGAAATAGTAGAAATAGACAAGGAAATTATATGCCATACCATCAGTGGCAAACCTATTAAGCCTAAAACCATCGGACAAAAAAACTACGTAAATCAAATCCGTAATAAAATGATTGTTTTCGGCCTTGGTCCTGCCGGAACAGGCAAGACTTATCTTG
Organism: Herbinix hemicellulosilytica; assembly: GCF_002904165.1. Taxonomy (GTDB): domain Bacteria; phylum Bacillota; class Clostridia; order Lachnospirales; family Lachnospiraceae; genus Mobilitalea; species Mobilitalea hemicellulosilytica. The sequence goes on from NZ_CVTD020000015.1 coordinate 50,218, forward strand.
CCATGGCTATGGCAGTTACAGCATTTAAACGGGATGAAGTAAGTAAAATAATCCTTACCCGTCCGGCTATAGAAGCAGGAGAAAAGCTGGGTTTCCTTCCGGGCGACCTGCAAAGCAAGGTTGATCCTTATCTTAGGCCTTTGTATGATGCCCTTCATCAGATTATGGGACCTGATGCATATTTAAAGAACTCAGAAAAAGGTCTTATTGAAGTTGCTCCTCTGGCATATATGCGGGGAAGGACTTTGGACAATGCCTTTATTATTTTGGATGAAGCCCAAAATACGACACCTGCACAGATGAAGATGTTCCTTACAAGAATAGGTTTCGGTTCCAAAGTGGTTATAACCGGCGATTTAACTCAAAAAGACCTTCCTAAAGGAACAAAATCCGGCCTTGAGGTTGCCATAAAAGTTCTAAGCAAAATTGAAGATATCGGTTTTTCTTATCTGACTAATCAAGACGTAGTAAGGCATCCTCTGGTACAAAAAATTGTTAAAGCCTATGACGCTTACGAAGAGAAGCAAAAGCTTCTTTCTCAAAAAAAGAAAAAATCTGCTATTATAAAAAGAGGAATATAAACAGAAAAAATCGGGAGTAGTCGTATGATATCTGATAAAGGAAAAAAGATAGATTCTAAAATATTTATTACAATATTGCCCCTTACGGCAATGCTGACCGTCTTTTTTTCAAAAATACTATATAAGGCCGAAATTATTGAAATACTAAAGGTAAGTATTACGACTCTTTTAACTACTACAGCTGTAGTATTCTATATCCGTTTTCATTCTTGTTTTAATAATGTTAAATACTCCAGTATTATTATTTTTATTTCATATATGATGTCAATACTGCTTGTAATGCTTACGAAAAATCCGCAAAATTTTATTTTCTGGATACTAGGCGGTATTATAAATGCCATGTTGATTGACAAAACGCTGGGATTATTGATATATTTTAACATGGTTTTTTTGCTAAGTATGAATTATATTGTCGGACCGGAAGTCATTATTCATTTTCTTATAATGGGTATTTTATTTGTCCTCTTATCGGATGCCCTTAAGAGTAAATCTACGGTAATTTATGCATCAATTATATTGCTTTCAACCAATATTACTTTAACTTTTGTCATAAACAATTTTATATTTGATGCAAGCAATACCGATTATCTGCTTTCATTTTTCAGTATTTTTGCGGTACTTGTTACCGCCTTTTTGATGTCACAGTTGTATAAAAAAATAAGTAAGATTACTGCTATTGAAATGGCAGAAAATGATTATGACATACCAAATATAACCGAAGCAAGCGAAAATACCGAGGTTAATATAGGGCAAATTACTCCGGAGATAGCCGAAAATATCCCTGATACGGATAAGCAAATTTCGTCTGAATTAAACGAAAATATTAAAGATACTGATAAGTTATATGCATACGAAGAAGATACCCGGGCTAACGATGAGCAGGTTTCGTCAGCAACAGCAGAAGAAACGGATGATTTATATAAGCAGTTTACCTCAGAGAATAACGATAATATCAAGGACAGTGACAACGTGGACATAACTGACGCAAATATCCGGGATACGAATATTATTCAAAATATAACAAGGACAAGTTATGATGTGCTTTTGTCCGACGATAACGAACTTATGCAGAAGGTTAAAAATTTCTCCGAAAAGCTTTATAAACACAGCCGTTTAATCGGTGATTTATCCGCAAGAGCCGCAAAATTAATCGGTGCCGATGAAGATTTGGCAAAGGCAGGCGGATATTACCACGAAATCGGCAAGATTAACGGTTTCAATTACATAGAAGAAGGTTTAAAATTGGCCGATGAATATTCTTTTCCCGAGAAATTAAAAAATATTATCAGGCAGCATAATATCAAATATGATAAACCCACTTTTAAAGAATCTGCCATAGTTATGATCTCGGACAATGTGGCCACAACCATAGAATACATAGAAAAAACAGGAGAAGCTAAGATTGCTCCTGACAAAATAATTGATGATATTTTCCGCATGAGGATGGAAAAAGGAACTTTTGATGAATCCGGATTAACGGTAAAAGAATTTAAACTCCTTAAGGAATTTTTCCGGAATGAGTTTAAATCCACCGGCAATAATTATAAGGAGGAAAATTAATTGACAATAAATTTGGAATATGAAGCTTCAAAGCAATTGGATTTTGATTATAAGGATTTAATCGAAAAAGTGGTAACACAGTGTCTTGATGAGGAAGATTTTCCTTATGAGGCGGAAGTCAGCATTTTACTTACCGATGATAAGGAAATACAGGAACTTAATAAAAATTTCCGTGGAAAGGACGCACCGACCGATGTGCTTTCTTTTCCTGCTTTAGAATATAAAAAATCCGGAGATTTCTCATTTCTTGATGAAGCGGGGGATGAGTATTTTAATCCGGATACCGGAGAATGTATATTGGGGGATATAGTAATATCGGTTGACCGGGCTATAAGCCAGGCCGAAGAATACGGCCATTCATTAGTCAGGGAAATTGCATTTTTGACAGCCCACAGTATGTTTCATCTGATGGGATATGATCATATGACCGATGATGAAAGGCTGATAATGGAAGATAAGCAAAATAAAGTTTTGAATGAATTAAAAATCTACAGATAGTACGGAAGGTAACAGATATGAAAAAATGGATATATATTATGTTTATTTTTTTGACAGTTCTTACTCTGGGAAGCTGTAAAAAAAATAAAGATAAGAAAAATTCAGATAATAACCAGAACATAACCATCATACCCAGTCCTACTGTTCGTATAACACCTGAGCCGACTTCACCCCCCGAAACAGCAGAAGATAACCATGAAGGAGAAATGAAAAGCTATTTGACCGGTCTTTGGGTCCCGATCGAAACAGGAACCAAACGTCCCTATGCCATACAGTTCAGTAATTTTAAAACCGTAAGAAATCAATGGGGTATCGGACAAGCAGATATTGTTTATGAGGCACTTGTTGAAGGCGGTATAACCCGGCTTCTTGCCATTGGTGAAAACTACAGCGGAGACAGAATCGGATCCATAAGAAGTTCAAGGCATTATTTTGCCAGTTTTGCAGACGAATATGATGCCATATATATCCATTACGGCAAAACCAAATATGCAACATCAAAAATAAAAGAGCTGGGTATAGACAATCTTGACGGGGAAACAGGTATCGGAACTACGGTATTTTATCGGGATAAGAGTATGAAAGCCCCCCATAATGCATTTACATCTTTGGATAAAATTCTTGCAGGTATTGAGAAAAAAGGATACAGAACGGAGCTTAAATCCGATTATGAACCTCATTTTAAATTTTATGAGCAAGATACCGATATTGACGGATCGGCTTGCAATAAAATAACTATAAAATATCCGTACAATAAACCTTATTTGGAATACAACTCCTCGGACAAGCTTTATTACAGATACCAGTTTGGGGAAGTCCATAAGGATTCCAATACCGGAGAACAGCTTAAGTTTAAAAATATTATTGTTCAGTTTGTAAAAGAGTGGGATATAGACAGAAACGGATATCAGACCATGGAACTGGAAAATGCCGAAGGAACCGGTTATTATATTACCAACGGCAAGATGGTACCTATAACATGGAAGAAGAACGAAAGCAAAAAATGGATGCGTTATTATGATTCTTCCGGTCAGGAATTAACCATAAATCCCGGTAAAACTTACATTGCCATTTATCCAAATAATAAAACAAAAGATGTAGTAATTGAATAAGGAGAGGAACATGGGCGCAGATAAAAGAGAAAACCAATTTTTGATACAGGGAAGTATTCTGGCTGCGGCATCCTTACTTGTGCGTATAATAGGCTTGATTTACAGAATTCCCATGACACGTATTATTGGCGACGAGGGCATGGGCTTATACACCATAGCTTTTGAATTATACAGCATTACATTAATCTTATCGACATACAGCCTTCCTCTTGCCGTATCAAAATTGGTAGCCGCAAAAAATTCTAATCGTGAATACAGAAATTCATACCGTATTTTTATAACAGCCATGGGCTTTGCTTTTGTCGTCGGTTTAATTGCTTCACTGATACTGTTTTTCGGGGCTGATTTCTTTGCCTCAGTAGTAAATAATGATCCTAATGCCGCACTTCCTATAAAAGTTTTGGCTCCTACCTTGTTTGTATTTTCCATTATGGGAGTATTCCGCGGTTTTTATCAGGGCAAGAATACCATGATACCAACGGCCATATCCCAGGTTATTGAACAAATTGTAAATGCCGTTATAAGTGTTCTTGCGGCATATCTGCTGATGAATAACTTCAGTGCTTCGGAACATCTGGCTGCATACGGGGCCGCAGGCGGCACTTTAGGTACTTTAATCGGAGCAATTTCCGGCCTTTTATTCCTTTGGTTTGTCTATATAATTTATAGGCCGGTTTTAAGAAAGCAACTCAGATCGGACAGAAATCCTTATATGGATTCCTATAAAGATATATTAAAAATGCTGGCAGTAACAATATCACCTATTATTTTAAGTCAGACCGTTTATCATATAAGCGGTGTAGTTGACAATGCCATGTTTACGAATATTATGGCTACAAAAGAAGTAACCTATTTTGACAGTACGGTATTTTCCAATGCGGTTCCCGGCAGTTTGTATTCGGCTGAAAATATAAGAATACTTCTCGGAATCTACAGTAACAAATACAGGAACCTGTCAAATATTCCCGTAGCCATAGCCACCGCCATAGGAACGGCTACCATAACCAGTATAACGGCAGCCATGGCAAAAGGCCTGGATGGTGTTATCCGTTACAAAACCCATGTAGCGGTAAAATTTAATATGATTATAGCTATTCCTGCTGCCGTAGGCATGGGGGTATTGGCTTATCCTATACTGCAGATGCTTTTTCCCGGATCCCATCAGCTTGACGCCAATTACCTAAGACTTGGAGCTGTTGCCATAGTATTTTATTCTCTGTCAACGGTAACCACGTCCATACTGCAGGGCATAAACCGCTTAAAAACCCCTGTTATTAATTCAGCAATTTCCTTAGCTTTTCACGTTGCCTTGCTGTTTTTGCTGTTAAAATACACTTCACTGAGCGGATATGCTTTGGTTATATGCAACGTAACTTTTGCCCTGGTTGTATGTGTTCTTAACTGGCTTTCTTTGGAGAAATATTTAAGTTACAAGCAAGAAATAATAAAAACCTTTGTAATCCCTACAGTAAGCGCCGGTATAATGGGTGTAGCTATATACTTTATACATCTGGGACTTTATAAATGGACATCCAGCAATACCTTTGCCACAATTGTTTCCGTATTCATCGGAATAGTCATTTACTTTGCACTTCTGATATTTATGAAAGGGGTAGAAGAAGAAGAGCTGGAAAACCTGCCAAGAGGTAATTTGATAATCCGTATATTACGATGGGCTCATATTTTAAGATGAAATATAAGTATAAAAAACCAATACATATATAAATATTTGTAAGTAAAAACAGGGATACGATATACTAACCGCAAACACGTATTGTATAAATTTTCAAATAATGGAGAAAATATATGCCGAAGGAGTGGTTATATGAAGCTCAGGAAGGCATATATTTTTGTTTTAAGTTTTTTATCCCTGTCCCTGTTGTTCAGTGTTTGTTATTATTTGAGTTATCAGCATGCCTTAAGGCAGTTTAATAAAAGAGCTGTAGAACGGTCGGAAGAATTTGCCGCTCTTCATGATAATATTACCCCCGCTCCGGCAGAAAATTCTCCAGCCGTAGAGGATACAGAAAATAATAATGATAATATAGATTCAGATGAAACCGTAGCGGTAGACGTACAGCCTGAACCTATAATCCTACCGACCACAAAATTTATACTTGAAATCTATGACCGAAAAAAAGGTACCTTGGAGCAGATTGAGCAAAACCCTCCCGGTGATTTTGTAGGCCTTACCCGGGAAGAGGTTGAAAAATATTTGGATGATTATATGAAAGATTTGACCCTTTCCGAATATAACAAAGGTTTATTATCTTATGAATTGATTTCTTTTTCGGATAAAGCCGTTAAATTAAGAAAAAGCTATGATGCAGATATGGTACCTTACAGATTTTATGTGGTTGTAAAAAACGGTTATGTAGTAGTATACAACAGCGATTTAAAGTCGGTATATGAATATACCCATATAGAAGCAAAAAATCTTCCTGAAGAAGACAGAACAGCCTTAAGTCAGGGTATATATGTAGACAACATAGATGACTTATATGCACTTCTTGAGAGTTTTACAAGCTAATATTATTCTGTTAATGATAGATTAATTTAAAAGATAATTTTGTTGCTGTAATGTTGGCCTTCTATAAACATATGGAGCTGTTTCATAATAATTGTATACAGATAAAAAACTCTTAGGTTTCTGCATTTTTAATAGCTGTATACAATTAGAATTATGAAACAGCTCATTTTATATTATAAATAATCTTATGTTTAAACACTGATTTCAAGACTTTTTGTTTTAATTAAACTTATGGGGTAAATTATGATTTCAAGGCTTTTGATAATCAAAAATGATTTAAAATTAGTTTTTAATTAAAATTTACAAAACATTATATTAAAATAAGTAAGAATGACTTGAATTAATTTTCACGGTAAAATATAATGATACAAATGTCAAATACCGGGGGGTTTACCGTTGGAATACGACGTAATTATAGCCGGGGCAGGTGCAGCAGGCCTAGTTGCCGCAATTGCCGCTGCAAGGAAAGGCAAATCGGTTCTGATAATCGAAAAAAACACTAAAGCAGGCAAGAAAATTCTTGCAACAGGAAACGGCAAATGTAATTTTACTAACCTGCATCAGACTCCGGAATGCTATAGATCTGAAGACAGTAAATTTGCCATGAAAGTTCTGTCTAATTTTGATCTCAATAAAACATTAAACTTTTTTGAAAATCTTGGTATATTCCCAAAAGAACGAAACGGTTATGTATACCCTTTTTCCGAACAGGCTTCCAGTGTGGTTTCAGTTCTTTTGATGGAATGCGAAAGACTGAAAGTAGAAATTTCATATAATGAAAAAGTTAAATCGGTTATTCGGCCCGATTTTACCGTTGTAACAGTAAGACCTGATAATACGGAAGCGATTTATTACGGTAAAAAATTGATAATAGCAACTGGGGGATGTGCCTCACCAAACCTGGGCTCCGACGGAAGCGGCTATCAACTGGCAAAATCTTTCGGCCATTCAATTGTAAAACCTCTTCCGGCCCTGGTTTCCTTAAAGTCTCCTGATAAATTCTGTAAGACCGTATCGGGAGTACGTACTCAGGCAAAGGTAACGGCTTATGCATCGTCAAAGCCTCTTTCACAGGAAGAAGGAGAAATTATTTTTACCGATTACGGTATTTCAGGAATACCTGTCATGCAGCTTAGCCGCTTTGTTTCCAAAGCTCTGGACAAAAAAGAAGAAGTATTCCTGATTCTGGATTTTTTTAAAGAATATACGAATGATGAGCTTAAAAAGCTGCTTACAGTCCGCTGCAGTCAAAATCCTAATAAAACTCTGGAAGAGATGCTGATTGGCTTATTTAACAACAAATTAAATTATATTCTGATAAAAGAGGCAAAACTTGATCCGGGGCTCAAATGTAAAAGATTAAGCAAAGCAGATATAAATAAATTAGCCGGGCAAATTAAAAATTTTAAAATCAGAATATCCGATACCAATTCATTTGATTTTGCCCAGGTAACCGCGGGAGGAGTATCAACATCAGAAATTAATCCCGATACCTTGGAATCAAAGAAAAAGAAAAATTTATATTTTGCGGGAGAAATAGTAGATGTTGACGGTACCTGCGGAGGGTATAACCTGCAATGGGCCTGGAGCAGCGGATACATAGCCGGAAGTAATGCAGCAAAATAATTTTTCTATGGTTATTTAAATTAATGCTGATCTGGTTTATAATTAAAAATTCAATCAATCTTTTTTAATCGAATGTAATCATATATATACGGAGGAAATTAACGTGCAGGAGAGAAAGGATTTAATAAATAAAAAAAGGATAGTAGTTAAAATAGGTTCTTCATCCCTTACCCATATGGAAACCGGAAATTTGAATCTGGATAAGATGGAAAGGCTGGTCAGAATCCTTACCAATCTAAGAAACCAAGGAAAAGATGTAATATTGGTTACCTCCGGTGCCATCGCCGTAGGAAGAAATGCATTGGGCCTTACGGAAAGACCTAAAGAACGTACTATTAAACAGGCTTGTGCGGCCGTAGGCCAGGCAAGACTTATGATGGTTTATCAAAAACTTTTTGCCGAGTATAACCAGATAGCGGCACAGATTCTTATAACAAAACATACTATGCTTAATGATATAAGCAGGACAAACGCCCAAAATACCTTTAACGAACTGTTAAAAATGGGTGTTATACCGATAGTAAACGAAAACGATACGGTTTCTACCGATGAAATGGATTTCGGAGACAACGACACCTTGTCAGCTGTCGTAACCGCTTTAGTCGGAGGAGACTTGCTGATTTTACTGTCTGACATAGACGGATTTTACACGGATGACCCTCATGTGAATAAAGACGCCACCCTGATATCCTGTGTTAAAGAAATTGACGACGAACTGATGAAAATGGCCAAATCTTCGACAGGATGCAATCTCGGGACAGGCGGCATGGCAAGCAAGATATCTGCCGCCAAAATTGCCAATGCTTCCGGCGCAGATATGGTTATAGTAAACGGAGATGATGTTCAAAATATCAACCGTGTAATAGACGGCAAAGAAGTAGGAACCCTGTTTTTAGCCCATAAAGCAGACAATTTTAACATAATGGATTACTTAAGGACAAAGCAATATAATTCATAAAGAAGATGATACAGAAGAATTTACAGGATAAATAATCAAAAAGTTAAGTCTTTCACAAAAGCATACATATTTCTGTAACCAAACAGGATGGTATTTATGACAAAAAATGAAATCCGTACACTCATGAAAGAAAAAAGAAATAAGCTTTCGGATTACCAAAGGAATGAACTTAATAAAAAAATCCAAGACAGATTATACACCCTGGATTATTTTAAATCATACGAAATGTTATTTACCTACGTTTCTTTCGGTTCGGAAGCCGATACTTTAGCCGTTATTGACACTGCTTTGAAAATGGGTAAAAAAGTTTTTGTACCCAGAGTGGAAGGAAAGGAAATGAACTTCTATGAAATTGACAGCCTAAACGGTCTAATCCGAAGCAAATTCGGGATTTTGGAGCCTGCCGGAAGTAAAAGTCCTTATCTTTTTGCACCGGATGACGGTAAAAAGCTTATGCTGCTTCCCGGCCTTGCCTTTGACAGAAACGGAAACAGAATAGGATACGGGGCAGGATATTATGACAGTTATCTTGGAAGGTATCCGACTAATGGATGGCTAAAAATCGGGCTTGCTTTCAGCTTTCAGGTTACGGATAAGCTTCCGGCTTTCAGTAATGATATAAAGGTAGATTATATAGTAACCGATCAGGAACTGGTCATATGTAAATAATTTTAGAATAAAATCGAGAGGAGGATTTGAATGGATTACTTAAAGGATATCGGAATTAGAGCCAAAAATGCTTCCGTAAAGTTAGCCTTAATGCTTCAGGATGAAAAAAACAATGCACTTAAAGCCTGTGCAGCAGCCCTTCTTAACAATCAGGATGATATTTTGGCAGCGAATGAAAAGGATGTAAATCGTTCCAGGGAAAACGGCGTTAAGGAATCTCTGATTGACAGGCTTATGCTTTCACCTGCCAGAATAAAGGCTATGGCTGACGGCCTGCTTGAGGTATGCGCCCTTCACGATCCTATAGGTGAAGTATTATCCATGAAAGTAAGGCCTAACGGCCTTGTTATAGGAGAAAAGAGAGTCCCTTTGGGTGTAATAGGCATGATCTATGAATCCCGTCCCAATGTTACAGCCGATGCTTTCGGATTATGCTTTAAAACCGGCAATGCGGTAATTCTTCGTGGCGGAAGCGATGCCATAGAATCCAACAAAGCTATAGTTAAAGCTTTGCATCAGGGCTTAAAAGAATCCGGTATAACAGAGGATGCGGTTTTGCTTATAGAAGATACATCCAGAGAACTGGTTAATAAAATGATGAGAATGAATGAATATATAGATGTATTAATTCCCAGAGGCGGATACAGCCTTATACAGTCAGTAAAGGAAAACAGCAGCATTCCCGTCATTGAAACCGGTACAGGCAACTGTCATGTTTATGTGGACGAATTTGCCAATTTTGAAATGGCTTTGGATATAATTGATAACGCAAAGACACAGAGGTTAGGGGTATGCAATGCCTGTGAATCCCTGGTTATTCACGAAAAAATAAGTGAGTCCTTTATACCTTTGGTTTATGAAAGGCTTAGTGCAAAGGGAGTAGAAATCAGGGCCGACGAAAAAGGCTGCGCTATATGCCCGGGCTGCGTACCTGCCACAGAAGAGGACTTTTATGCGGAATATCTGGATAAAATCATCTCCTTAAAAGTGGTCGCAAATCTGGATGAAGCCATTGCCCATATCAACAAATATAATACCAAACATTCAGATGCCATAATTACCGATAATTACAATAACGCCATGCGCTTCCTAAACGAAATCGATGCTGCAGCCGTTTATGTCAATGCTTCCACCAGGTTTACGGACGGCAACGAATTCGGTTTCGGTGCCGAAATCGGAATCAGCACTCAAAAACTTCATGCAAGAGGCCCTATGGGTCTCAAAGCCTTAACCACTACGAAATTTATTATTTTCGGTAACGGCCAGATCAGAAAGTAATGCCGGCCTTTAAATAAAATATTAATTTGGCGTATAAAAAGTAATACTTTAAAAATTTTAACTTAACATAAAAGTATTACTTACGCTAATTATTTTACATAGTTTTACCCAACAATTTTACTATTCAATTTCAGTAAGAAAGAAGGTGTTTTACTAATGGTTGAAAAAAGGATATATGAATTTCCCTCAACTGATTTTAGAAGTTTTCTAAAGAAATTTAAAAATATAATGCTTGCAGTAATTCTGCTTTTAGCGTTGTTTATATTGTCATTAAATTCATTTTATACAATTAAAGAACAGGAACAGGCGGTTGTAACAACTTTCGGAAAAGCAACGGCTGTCTCGGAAGCGGGCCTTCATTTTAAAATTCCTTTTATCCAAAAAATAAAAAAGGTCGATGCCACAATAAAAGGCTTTCCCATCGGTTACGATGAGGCAACCGACAAGACCATTGAAGCAGAGTCACTAATGATTACCAGAGATTTTAATTTTGTCAATGTCGATTTTTATCTGGAATATAAGGTTTCCGATCCGATAAAGTATCTTTATGCTTCATCGGACCCCGAAACCATACTGAAAAATATGGCCCAAAGCAATATCCGCACTATAGTCGGAAGTTATAATGTTGACAGTGTCTTAACCGACGGCAAATACGAAATCCAATCCAAAATCAAGGATTCTATCGTGGCAAATCTTCTGGAACATGATATAGGCCTTATGCTTGTTAATATTACCATTCAGGATTCAGAGCCTCCTACAGAGCAGGTTATGGAAGCCTTTAAATCGGTTGAAACAGCCAAGCAAGGTAAAGAAACCGCCATCAACAATGCCAATAAATACAGAAATGAAAAACTGCCTCAGGCAAAGGCGGAAGTGGACAGAATCCTTCAGCAGGCCCAATCGGAAAAAGCCAAGAGGATTAACGAAGCAGAGGCTGCTGTAGCCAGATTCAATGAAATGTATGAAGAATACATTAAGAATCCTTATATTACAAAAGAAAGAATGTATTATGAAGCAATGGAAGAGATTCTTCCTTCCCTCAAAGTTATTATAGACAACGGTGAAGGGGATATAAATAAACTGCTTCCTCTTGATTCTCTTACGGAAGGAGGAAATGAATAATGGCAAGGAAAGTTAAAGGTATTGTCGGGATATTGTTTTTGATTATAATAATCGGAGTAATTATAATCGGGTCCAACGCCCTTGTTATTACAAACGAAGATGAATATACCCTTATTAAAAGGTTTGGGAAAATAGAAAGAGTCATAGACAGTGCAGGCTTATCATTTAAGACCCCTTTTGTTGAAACGGTCGATAAACTTCCTAAAAGCATTCAATTTTATGATATGCCTCAGTCAGACGTAATAACAGTCGATAAAAAAGCTATGGTTGCAGATTCTTATGTCTTATGGAAAATAACCGATCCGGTTTTATTTGCCCAGACCTTAAATTCCTCCTTGGTTCTGGCTGAGAGCAGAATTAATACCATAGTATACAATGCCATGAAAAATGTTATCAGCCGCAATACCCAAAATGAGGTTATAAGCGGAAGAGACGGTGAGTTAAATGCTGCTTTTATGAATGATATCGGCGACAGCATGAAGCAATACGGCATTGAACTTATCACCGTAGAAAATAAGCATCTGGATTTACCCAGTGATAACAAGAATGCGGTATTCGAAAGAATGATTTCAGAAAGAGCCCAGATGGCTGCAACATATACAGCAGAAGGCGAATCTGAGGCTCAGATGATCCGTAACAGCACCGACAGAGAGATAGAAATAAGCATATCAGATGCCCAAAAAGAAGCGGCAAAAATAATTGCCGAAGGTGAAGCGGAATATATGAGAATATTGTCCGAAGCATATTCCGATAGCTCAAAAAGTGATTTTTATACCTTTATAAGAGCTTTAGACGCGGCAAGAACATCTTTTGCCGGTTCGGATAAGACCGTTATCTTATCTAAAGATTCACCGATAGCACAGATTTTTTACAATCTGGATTAATTGAATAATATCGGATTTAATTAATCTAATAATATAGGATGTAATTAATCTATTCAAAAGGAAATTCTTATGAATTTCCTTTTGAAATTTATGCAGATTTCCATACTAACTATTAAGCATATCTTTAGCCAAATACCCATATATTGTAGTGAATATAACCGTTTCCTTAGGACATAATTTGGATACGCAGCCGGCCAAAAAGCGATTCTATTATAACCACTCAGAGGAATGTTTTCATTGTATTTCTTGGATTCTTAATATTTTACGATTTGATATGGTTTTTCGTTATTTGAAACATCCTTTGAAATAATATTTGTTTAAATTTTTATGGGTAATCATAATTTTAAGTTTTAATACCGGCATAAATGTAACAGTTCTGAATAGGGAGTCTGCATATGATTATAGATTTTAATAAGCCTCAATATTCTTATATTGATTTAATTTCCGATGCCAATGCCCTGGCCCAAACCTATGGCAATATCTTGCAAAATGTCACGATTGGCAAATCCCATGACAATCGTGACATTGTTATGCTAAAACTGGGGACAGGCAAAAAATATATTCTTTTTTGCGCCGGCGTTCACGGCAGAGAAACCATAAATCCTATTGTACTGTTGAAGATAGCGGAATATTATGCGAAAATATATGAAGAATTTAATAATGCAACAGAAAAATTTGAAAATCTTATAAAAAAACCCGATGGGGATGTTCAAAAGCAGTACAACCGGATGATTTTCGGGAAATGTGTGTATGAATTATTACGTACATATACAATCCTGATTATTCCTCTTTTAAATCCGGACGGATATATGATATCATTATATGGATACAATGCTATTCAGGATCTTGACCTAAGAAAACGGGTAAAAAAAATGGGTATCAACCATACCGAATGGAAATATAACGGCCGGGGAGTAGATATTAACCGAAATTTTCCCTGCAGGTCCTGGAAGCCTAAGGGTCCGAGGGATTATGCCGCCAGTGAAAATGAAACCCAAACTCTTATTCAGATATTTCACCAGTACCGTATAAGATGTTTTTTGGATTTCCATTCAAGGGGCAAGTCCATATATTATTACAGAAACAGCATGACCTCTTCATATAACGAAAATCAATATAAAATCGCAAAAAAATTAAAGGAAATAACCGGATATGAACTGGTTAGTCCGGAAAATGAAATTGAATACGGCGATTCCGGCGGCAATACGGTCCATTATTTTTCAGAGCGGTTTAACAAACCGGCAATTACAATAGAAACAGTTGACGAAGATGCAGGTTTTCCTTTAGATTATAAATACCGGTTTTCAACTTTTGAGGAAATAAAACTGGTATTGTTTATACTGGGAAGCCTGTCACTATAAATTAAATACATAATACAAATGATTTGGAGGTAACTGTGGAAAACATAATAAAAAACGAACTGGAAGCCCAAAGGCAACTAAATATAATTAATGAACTGAAAGAAAGATTTGAAAAGGAATACCAAAAAACCGGCATCAGAAAAACCTTTCATATAGTAACATTCGGATGCCAGATGAACAGCAGGGATTCTGAAAAAATATCTGGTATCTTAAAGCAAATCGGTTATGTTCCGACCGATACTGAAGATGCCGATTTTGTCCTATATAATACCTGTACTGTAAGAGAAAATGCCAATAACCGTGTTTACGGCAGGCTGGGCCACTTATATACCTTAAAAAAGCAACGCCCCGACATGCTTATTGCTTTGTGCGGTTGTATGATGCAGGAAAATACAACGGTAGAAAAAATCAAGAAATCCTATAATTTTGTAGATATAATTTTCGGTACCCATAATATTTTCAAGCTTGCAGAACTTATAAAGACCAGGCTGGATAATGAAAAAACCGGCGGCGACCATTCCGATCATATGGTTATTGATTTATGGAATGATACGGACATGATAGTAGAAAACCTGCCCAATGACAGAAAATATCCGTTTAAAGCAGGAGTTAACATTATATACGGATGCAATAATTTCTGCAGCTATTGTATAGTTCCTTACGTTCGAGGCAGAGAAAGAAGCAGAAATCCCCAAGATATTATTGATGAAATAAAGGCCCTGGCACAAGACGGTGTTATAGAAGTTATGCTTCTGGGACAAAATGTAAACTCATACGGCAAAACTCTTAACCCTCCTACAAGTTTTGCAAAGCTTTTACAGGAAGTCGAAAAAATAGACGGAATACAAAGAATACGCTTTATGACTTCCCATCCTAAGGATTTGTCCCAGGAACTTATAGATGTTTTGGGCTCATCAAAAAAGATCTGCAAACACCTGCATCTTCCTCTGCAATCGGGAAGCAGCAGATTATTAAAGATTATGAACAGAAAATATACAAAAGAAGATTATCTTGATTTGGTGGAAAGAATCCGCAAAGCTGTACCCGATATTGCTCTTACAACCGATATCATTGTAGGCTTTCCGGGAGAAACCGAAGAAGATTTCCTTGAAACCCTGGATGTTGTAAAAAAGGTCCAATACAGCAATGCCTATACATTTTTATATTCAAAACGAACGGGTACTCCCGCCGCCAATATGGATAACCAGGTGCCGGCTGAAGTAGCAAAAGAGCGTTTTGACAGATTGGTTGAAGAAATTCATAAATCTGTGCAAAATAACTCCAAGCGTTATGAAAACACGGTTCAGGAAGTATTGGTTGAGGAAGTCAATGAGCATGACAGTTCCCTGCTTACAGGAAGGTTAAGCAGCAATATGCTCGTACATTTCCCCGGAGATAAAAGCCTGATCGGTAAAATTATACCTGTATATTTAAAAGAAAGCAGAGGATTTTATTTTATAGGCTCACAGTTATAAATAAATATAACATTTGCTTGACATTTAATAAGATAGGAATTTCGCAGGATTTTCCTATCTTATTAATTATATCATAAAATAGGAAATTTATCCTATTATCCTTAGCCATGATTATTTATAACTTATAAAACAAACCCTTGGTTTTACCTTGTGTATATATTTACATTTTAGTTTAAATTTATGCATACATTATTTTGTCTTGTACTAAATTAATTTTAGCTATACTTGACAGATTCATAAATACGGTATAAAATTAATTTATTGTATTATTTATAAAATTGAATTTCTAAATAACTTTAGGAGCAAGAAGAATATTTGAAGATTCTACTTGCAAATAAGGTTGTGAATTTACTAGAATTGATTTTGTAATTGTACAATGAAAACTGAATAAGGAGGTGCTCCTGTGCTCGAAGTAATAATTGCGGTTATTGCTACCTTCCTGATAGTTGCTCCTCTGGCTTGGAAACTTGCGATTGCTTATCGTATAAAAGTATATGAGGCTAAGATAGGCAGCGCAGAAGAAAAAGCAAGGGAAATCATAGATGAAGCTTTGAAAACTGCCGAAACCAAGAAAAGAGAAGCTTTACTCGAAGCTAAGGAGGAAGCTCTCAGAGCTAAGAATGAGTTTGAGAGGGAAACTAAGGAAAGAAGAGCAGAGCTACAACGCTATGAAAAACGGGTTCTGACTAAGGAAGAGATTTTGGACCGGAAAACCGAAGCACTGGAAAAAAAGGAAGCTAAACTTGCTTTAAAAGAAGCCGAACTTGATAAATTAAAGCAAGATGTCGAAGAATTCCATGCTAAACAACTACAGGAGCTGGAGAAGATCTCCGGATTAACCTCCGAACAAGCTAAGGAATATCTTTTAAAGACTGTTGAGGAAGAAGTTAAGCTTGAAACCGCTGTTCTCATTAAGGAAATGGAGAGCAGGGCAAAAGAAGAAGCTGACAAAAAAGCCAAGGAATTAATCGTAAATGCAATTCAACGCTGCGCGGCAGACCATGTGGCCGAGACCACAATCTCGGTTGTGCAACTTCCTAACGACGAAATGAAAGGAAGAATTATCGGTAGAGAGGGTCGCAACATAAGAACCCTTGAAACCTTAACAGGCGTAGATTTAATTATTGATGATACACCTGAAGCTGTAATATTATCAGCCTTCGATCCGATCAGACGAGAAGTAGCAAGGATTGCACTGGAAAAACTTATAGTAGACGGAAGAATACATCCTGCAAGAATCGAAGAAATGGTTGAAAAAGCCCAAAAAGAAGTTGATGTGATGATCCGTGAAGCCGGTGAAGCAGCTGCTCTTGAAGCCGGTGTCCATGGGCTTCATCCTGAACTGATTAAGCATCTGGGCAAAATGAAATTTAGGACAAGTTATGGTCAGAATGCTTTGAAACATTCTGTTGAAGTTGCCATTATAGCAGGCTTGTTAGCCAGTGAAATAGGAGTTGATGTAAGACTTGCAAAACGTGCAGGATTACTGCATGATATCGGTAAATCTGTGGATCATGAAGTCGAAGGAACGCATGTACAGATTGGTGTAGATTTGTGTAAGAAATATAAAGAATCGCCTATTGTTATCAATGCTGTCGCAGCTCATCATGGTGATGAAGAGTTCCAGTCTTTGATTGCATGTATAGTTCAGGCTGCAGATACAATATCGGCAGCAAGACCTGGAGCAAGACGAGAAACCTTGGAAACATACACCAACAGGCTTAAACAATTAGAGGATATTACCAATAGCTTTAAAGGAGTAGATAAGTCATACGCTATCCAGGCGGGTAGGGAGATCCGAGTAATGGTAGTTCCTGAACAGATCAGTGATGCTGACATGGTATTACTTGCTCGTGACTTATCAAAGAAAATTGAAAGTGAATTAGAATATCCGGGACAGATCAAGGTTAATGTTATCAGAGAATCCAGAGTAATAGAATATGCAAAGTAAGAAAATTAGAGGGTGTCTTTAAATGACACCCTTTTTTATTAACTTATTTATATAATCAATATAATGAATTCGATTAATACCCCTCTTATTCAATGTACTCCGCTTTTAGACAAATTGCACAATAATTCCGCCGTATACGGACATATGCCTACACTCCAAAATACTTTTTTGAAATTTTTTAATATTTTTGTTGCAATTTAAAAAATCATATATTACAATGTTATATAATTTTACAGCAAAGAAAAAAAGGAATAAGGAAGGTGCAGTATGTCATTAACATTATCGAGAAAAGCTATGGCGGTAAAACCATCTTCTACATTGGCTATAACTGCAAAAGCCAAGGAAATGAAGGCAAACGGAATTGATGTTGTTGGCTTCGGCGCGGGAGAGCCGGACTTTAATACGCCAAAAAATATTTGTGACGCTGCTGTTAAGGCTTTGGATGAAGGCTTCACAAAATACACTCCGGTAGCAGGAATGTTGGAGCTTCGCAAAGCAATATGCGATAAATTCTTAAAGTTTAACAATATAAAATACGAGCCCGATCAAATAGTTGTAAGTAACGGCGGAAAGCATTCTTTGGCCAATGTATTTTCAGCCATATTAAATCCCGGTGATGAAGTAATAATTCCTGCTCCTTATTGGTTAAGTTATCCCGAAATGGTAAGGCTTTCAGACGGTGTTCCTGTATATATAAGAGCCGATAAAACCCAAAATTATAAGGTTACTGCCAAGCAAATAGAAGAAGCCTGTACGGAAAAAACAAAAGCTTTCATTTTAAATTCCCCCAATAATCCTTCAGGTATGGTATATACCAAGGAAGAGTTGGAAGCTATAGCCGAAGTGGCAATAAAGAAAGATATCTATGTCGTAGCCGATGAAATTTATGAATACTTAATATACGGAGACGAAAAACATATAAGTATAGCTTCATTAAATGATGAAATTTATAAAAGAACTATAACCTGCAGCGGCCTCTCCAAAAGCTATTCCATGACAGGATGGAGAATCGGATATACCGGCTCGACAAAAGAGATAGCAAAACTTATGAGCAGCGTACAGAGCCATCTGGCTTCCAACCCTAATTCAATCGCCCAAAAAGCCGCATATGAAGCTCTTATCGGCCCACAGGATTTTGTTTATGATATGAAGAATGAATTCGAAAAACGCAGGGACTATATGTACGAGCGTATTTCGGGTATGAAACATATATCGGCCGTAAAACCTCAGGGGGCTTTTTATATGTTTATTGACATAAGCGAAGTTTTAAATAAATCATATAAAGGCCAAAAAATCGGCAGCGTAGATACTATGGCTTCCATACTTCTTGAGGATTATAAAGTGGCTGTAATTCCTTGCAATGACTTTGGCTTTGACGACCATATCCGTCTTTCATACGCAATATCCATTGAACAGATCAAAAAAGGTATGGACAGGATTGAAAACTTTCTTGAGGACTTATCATAATTTTGAATTACGGCAAAACCAATTAAAATATTTATGGAACTAACCAAAAATAAAAGATGCCTTTTATCAGGAAATACTTTTGATAAACTAAAGAGGCTGCGCTATATAGGCGCCGGCCTCTTTATATGTTATATTTATTATATGTTATATAAAAAATAGCATTAAATTAAAAATTTAAACTTCAGGCCTTTATTTAAACATTACAATAAAAAGTTTTCTTTATTGTATATTCATAACATATTCTGATTTATATTGAAAATACTGTTATTTATTAAAATAAATCTTTATTTTTGATAAACTATTTAAAAGAAATACTACCTATTTTCTAATTTTTGTGTTATTATTTTAAAAGAGTTTAATGCAATTATATTCTTTTAAATCTAATTAAAATAAAATCTTCCGGATATAATCCTTTATCTTATAAATAAAAATTATTAACATATGAAAGAGGTAAATTTATGGCATTGTTTGGATTTATAGGGGCAGGAAATATGGGATTTGCCCTCTTAAAAGCTTGTTATAGTACCTTCGGTAAAAATGAACTTGTATATTTTGATGCATCTGCCCAAAAATGTCAGGAAACAGAAAGCCAACTTGGTATACCGGCCGAAGACAGTAATATATCTGTGGCAAAAAAGTGCAAATATCTGGTCCTTGCCGTAAAACCTCAATTTATGCCTGAAGTTTTGGATGAAATTAAAGATGTTATAACCAATCAGATTATAATATCAATAGCGGCAGGAATAAGTATAGATTCAATCAGAGAAAAACTCGGTTTTCCCGCAAAAATAGTAAGAGCCATGCCCAATACTCCGGCCTTAATTTTCAAAGGTATTACCGGTATCAGCTATTCTTCCGGCTCTTTTTCTGATGAAGAAAAAGAAATTATCGGCCGTTTCTTTAGCTCTTTCGGAAGATACGAGGTTTTTGACGAAAAGTTAATGAATGCGGTAACTTGCGCCAGCGGCAGTTCACCGGCTTATGTCTATATGTTTATTGAAGCATTGGCTGACAGTGTAGTTGATCTTGGTATCCCCCGGGACAAGGCATATATTTTGGCAGCTCAGACCGTTTTGGGTGCCGCTGCCATGGTTTTAGAAACAGGAGAGCATCCTGGTGCCTTAAAGGATAAGGTATGTTCACCGGGCGGAACCACCATAGCCGCCGTAAAGGCTTTGGAAGAGCATGGTTTTCGCAATGCCATAATGAAAGCTACCGAAGCATGTTTTAACAGAGCCGAAAAACTGACCCTAAAAAAATAACCGTAAAGAATACTGAGGTGCATAAAATTGGAACATCTTAAAAGAATAAAAAGAGAACTAGCCTACAAAGGGACATTAATAAATATATATAAAGATACCATATTGATTGATAATGACAGAGAAACCACTTATGATTTTATAGAACATCATGGTGCTTCCGCTATAATACCGATTGATAAGGACGGTAATATTATTATGGTCCGTCAGTACAGAAATGCCATTGACGATTATACTCTTGAGA
The DNA here is from genome assembly GCF_002904165.1 of Herbinix hemicellulosilytica. Lineage (GTDB taxonomy): Bacteria > Bacillota > Clostridia > Lachnospirales > Lachnospiraceae > Mobilitalea > Mobilitalea hemicellulosilytica. Next base: position 70,793 of record NZ_CVTD020000015.1, read on the forward strand.
TTCCCGCAGGCAGCCTTAACCAAGGAGAAGATAATATGACCTGTGCAATGAGGGAATGTGAAGAAGAAACCGGATACAAACCTTTAAAAGCGGAACATTTAATAGATGTACATACAACAGTAGCTTTTTGTAATGAGATGATTAAGATTTACTATTCGGATGATATTGTTCCGTCAAAGCAAAACTTGGATGACGGAGAATTTATAAACGTAGAACGTCATTCATTGGACGAATTAATTTCCATGATATATTCAGGCAAAATAACCGATGCCAAAACTGTTGCGGGCCTTTTAGCCTTAAAACATAAATTGTTTTATAAATAAGCTTGTTCTATTTTTGAAATCCCGTCATATTAATCTATTGACAAATCAATATATATACAGTTTGATTTGACAAAACAAAACAAGGCGGGATGGATAATGAAATTATTAAAAATAAAATTGCAGAAACTGACTTTTGTTCAGCTGTCAATCCTCCTCATTGTAGTCGGATTACTTGTAGGCATATTATTTGCCAACGTATTTCAACCGTTTTACTATGATATGATGATAAATTACCATAACCATATATTCCCCGAAATTGTAAGAGAAGATATAGATTATTCGGGATTGTTCTTTTATATACTTGGCAAAAACTTCAGAGAATTTATTGTTTTTTGGCTGCTTTGCATTACGGTGTTAGGAATTCCTTATATGCTCTTTAAGCTTGTAGTATTCGGATTTACCACAGGTTTTTTTATATCGTCCGTTGCAATGCAGTATGGGATAAAAGGTTTGTTGCTGATTTTAGCTTATATATTTCCTCATGGACTTATATATATTCCGATTATGATATTAAGTCTGTACAACGGCTATCGCCTTTCCAGAACAATAAACTATGATAACCCAGGTAGTTTGGGTTTTATTATTAGACACTTAAAATCATATATATTTTTGCTGATCTTTCTTACAGCTTTGATTTTACTGGGCAGTTTTCTGGAAGCATATGTGGGATCTTTTTTTCTGAAAAAAATTCTGGTGCTTTATACTATACATAGTTTATAAATGTTAAACTAAAGCAAATGAGGAGGTCGGGGATGAAGCAACAGATCGAAGATTTTATAACCTATCTAAAGGAAGTAAAACATGCTTCACTGAACACAGTCAGGGCTTATCAAAATGATTTGGAAAAGTTGGAATCTTATCTTAGCCACCAGGGGATTGAAAAAGTTTCAAAAATAACAGAAACCAGTCTAAATTCTTACATTCTTTATTTGGAAAAGGACGGTATGTCGCCGGCATCGGTGTCAAGGCATATTGCGTCTATGAAAGCCTTTTTGTTGTTTCTTTTGAGAAACGGCATAATAAATATAGACCCTTCGGAACGGATAAAAGCTCCGAAAGTGGTAAAAAAACCGCCTCATATATTGGACGAAAAAAAGATACTGGAACTGCTTAAGCAACCGGATATTACCACATCAAAAGGAATCCGGGACAGGGCTATGCTTGAACTTTTATACGCCACCGGAATAAAGGTGTCTGAAATAATAAATATTAAAATGATCGATATTAACCTATACGGAAAATACATAACATGCGGAGACAAGCAGGAAAGAATCATACCGTTCGGTTCGGCTGCCAAAAGAGCCTTAAAAGCATATTTGGATATACGTGACATAGCCTTTAATAAGAAAAACAAGGACTATCTTTTCCTGAACAGTCACGGAGAACAGTTAAGCCGGCAAGGTTTTTGGAAAATCCTTAAAGAATATGCAAAAAGAGCCGGAATAGAAGAGATTAATCCCAATACTATTCGTCATTCTTTTGCCGCCCATATGCTGGACAACGGGGCCGATATCGGCGTTGTTCAAAGATTTTTGGGATATACCGATTTTTACATGACTTACAGCAATCAAAACATTCGTGAAGTATATATGAATACTCATCCCAGGGCATAATTCAAGTTAAAACAGGTTATAAACGTATATAATTAGACTCAACATATAAATAGCATTAGACAAAAAAGCCTGCTGTTATTTTTGCTTCATAAAAGTTTGCATTTATAGGCGTATGATGCAAAAATAACGGCAGGTTTTACATTAGAATAAATCAATATTACAGTAAATCCGCAATAGTATAAATCAATTTCTCGGATTCTTCCCAGCCGAGACACGGGTCTGTTATGGATTTGCCGTATATATGACCTTTTACAGGCTGATTGCCGCTTTCTATATAACTTTCAATCATAACTCCCTTAACCAGCTTGGCTATATCAGGATTAATTCTTCTGCTGTGAAGAACTTCCTTTACTATTCTTGGTTGCTCGTCATATTTCTTATTTGAATTGGCATGGTTAGCATCAACTATAGTGGCAGGATTCTTTAAATTCCTCTCCTGATACATATTAAGCAAGCGTATAAGGTCTTCATAATGGTAATTGGGTATGGCCTGGCCATGTTTGTTTACTGCACCCCTAAGAATTGTATGGGCAAGAGGGTTTCCGGATGTTTTTACCTCCCATTTACGATATAAAAACGTATGGCTTGCCTGAGCTGCCACAACCGAATTAAGCATTACAGAAAAGTCACCGCTGGTAGGATTTTTCATGCCGGCAGGTATATCCATACCGCTTATTGTAAGCCTGTGCTGCTGATTTTCAACGGATCTGGCACCGACAGCCACATAAGAAAGCACATCCATTACATAAGGCCAATTTTCCGGATAAAGCATTTCATCAGCTACCGTAAGCCCCGTTTCGGCTATAGCCCTAAGGTGCATCCTTCTCATTGTTATAAGGCCTTCCTGTAGGTCGGGATCTTTTTCGGGATCAGGCTGATGAACAACCCCTTTATAGCCTTCTCCTGTGGTTCTGGGTTTATTTGTATATAATCTCGGTATAATTATTATTTTATCCTCAACTTTTTCCTGCACTCTGGCAAGTCTTGATATATAATCACATACGGCGTCCTCATTATCAGCAGAACAGGGACCGATTATAACAAGGAATTTATCGGACTCACCGGTTATGACTTCTTTTATTTTTTTATCCCTTTCTTTTTTTATTAGCGCGTCTTTTTCAGGCAAAGGAAAAGCTTTTCTAAGCTCTTCAGGCGAAATTACCTCTCTTATAAATTCAAAGCTCATTTCTATCCTCCCTTCTAGATGTTGTATCATTTTATAATTTTTTAATTAAATAGTCAATCCAAATTTTGTATAAAAATAAAATTTTTGAAATAAATAGTAGGATTTTTTTATAAAAATGGTATACTTATTAATGCATTACTTTAATTATTAAATATATTTTGAACAGGAGAGGTCCTTATGCAAATGTATGATTTGATAAATAAAAAGAAAAATCACGGAGAACTGAATAAAGAAGAAATTGAATTTATAGTAAACGGTTATACCAAGGGGGAAATTCCCGATTACCAAATGTCCGCCTTTTTAATGGCCGTTTGCCTTAATAAAATGACCCATGAAGAAACGGCCCATTTAACCGTTGCTATGGCAAATAGCGGTGATATGCTGGATTTAACAGCAATTCATGGGGTAAAGGTCGATAAGCACAGTACAGGCGGAGTAGGAGATAAAACCTCTCTGGTATTAAGTCCTATGGTTGCCTGTCTCGGAGTTCCCGTAGCAAAGATGTCCGGAAGAGGACTGGGCCATACCGGCGGCACTATAGATAAACTTGAAAGTATTCCAGGTTTTTCGACTTCTTTATCTCCCGAGCAGTTTATTGACAATGTAAACAGAATAAAGATGGCAATTGTCGGTCAAACCGCCAATCTGGCTCCGGCAGACAAAAAAATATATGCCCTAAGAGACGTTACGGCAACAGTAGACAATATTTCATTAATTGCTTCCAGTATAATGAGCAAAAAACTGGCTTCCGGAGCCGACGTAATTGTTCTTGACGTAAAAACCGGAAGCGGTGCCTTTATGAAAAAATATGAAGATTCTCTTGCTTTGGCAAAGGAAATGGTTCAGATCGGTACCCTGGCAGGAAAACCTACTTATGCAGTTATAACCGATATGAATCAGCCTTTGGGAAGAGCAGTAGGAAATTCCATTGAAGTTATAGAGGCTATAGAAACCTTGTCCGGTAAAGGCCCTGAGGATTTACTTGAGGTCAGTGTTACTCTGGCTTCTTATATGCTTTTAGGTGCCGGAAGGGTAAAAAGTCCCGAAGAAGGCAGAGAATTACTGCTTGAAACTATACGTAGCGGCAAGGCGCTTGATAAATTTGCCGAGTTTGTCAGTGCCCAGGGCGGAGACAGCTCATTTATCTACAATCCTGAACTGTTTAAAAAAGCATCTATTATTTATGAAGTAAAAGCTCCCGAAGACGGATATGTGACGGATATCCGTACCGACGAAATCGGAATGGCGTCCGTGGTATTGGGAGGCGGAAGAGTAACAAAAGACAGCACGATAGATTTAAGTGTCGGTATTGTTATTCATAAAAAGCTGGGTGATAAGGTTTCAAAGAACGAACCCATAGTAACTTTGTATGCCAATGATGATGAAAAGAGAAAAGAAGCTAAAAAGAGAATTCTTAATGCATATGTTTTCGGCAAAGAAAAGCCTGAACGCCCTCCTTATATTTATAGTGTGGTAACTAAAGACGGCGTTTTGGATTTAAGATAAATATTAACAATTGCCCTACTTCATAAAGATATATATAAAATGCCGTTATTTGTGTCATAATCTGATTCGTAAACCGTTTTTACAGCACAAATAACGGCATTTATTATATAAAATTATAATCACAATACAGCATATTTTCTTAAAATACCATTTCTCAAGTCAGATCTGTAAAAAATCTCATATTATATAATAAAGCCATATATAAAACCAAAAATTAATATTTTATCATATCTGATTATATAATCGGAGGATGAGGAAAATAACCTGCAAAAAAAACGATCGAATAAAACGGATTATAAAATCTATTTTAATATCATTTATTATTTTTCTGATAATTTTTATGTTATACAGAAATTCCGGCTTATATTACCGTAAGACAATAACCCTTCCCTTCAGCCTTCATCTTAACAGGCAGGAACTTATCATGACAAAAGGGGAAGAGGTTAAACTGTTTGTGTACGGTATAAACAAAAGGGTCAGCTTTTATTCCACCAACTTTCGTGTGGCCGGGGTTAACATAAACGGAAAAGTCACCGCCTATCAGACAGGAAAAGCATTTATAATTGCCAAGGTTGACAATAAAAAATTAAAATGCCGGGTAAAAGTAATTGATTTGAATAAGAAAAATTTAAAACTAAAACCGGGAGATAAATACCGGTTACGGATAAAGGGGCCTGTACTTTTTGCAAGTTATAAAAGCAGTAATCCTGAAGTTGCCACAGTAAGCATTTTCGGCAAAATAAAAGCAAAAAAACCGGGAAGAACAAAGATAATCGCAAATGTAAAAGGAAAAAAGCTTGTATGTATAGTAACCGTCAGGTAAGCCTTATTTTGTAGACAAATTTACTTAAGGTAGGTCTAAAATCAAAGGGCATGGATTAAAATATTAGTAAACAAGAATCATGCGGAGTTTAATATGAAAAAAATTACTGCCCTAATTATTTTATCAGTGTTAATTAACCTTACCTGGTCCAGTGCTTTAGTCCATGCAAAAATAAATATGTCCAAACCTGACATGGAAGATGCAATTCCGGTTGCGGCTATGGCAGATCCGAAACTGGAGCTGGCTTCCCAGGCGGCTGTATTAATGGAAGGGTCCACAGGCAAAGTTTTATATGAAAAAAATAAAGACGAAAGGCTTAAACCGGCCAGTATAACAAAAATTATGACTTTGCTTTTGATTTTCGAAGCCTTAGAATCAGGCCAGATCAAACTTACAGATGATGTTTCCGTAAGTGAACATGCGGCTTCCATGGGAGGTTCTCAGGTCTTTTTGGAGCCTTATGAAGTGCAGAAAGTTGATACCATGATAAAATGTATAAGTATAGCCAGTGCCAATGATGCCAGTGTAGCCATGGCTGAACATATTGCAGGTTCCGAAGAAGAGTTTGTTGCCAGAATGAATGCAAAAGCCAAAGAATTAGGCATGAACAATACCAATTTTGTCAACTGCACAGGCTTGGATACAGACAATCATTATACAACAGCTTATGATGTGGCCCTTATGTCCAGAGAACTAATAACAAAATATCCCCAAATCAGTAATTATGCCACCATATGGATGGATACTTTTGTCCATGAAACAAAAAAAGGCAGAACAGAATTCGGCCTTACCAATACCAATAAACTTATTAAATCTTATAAGGGCATTACCGGCCTTAAAACCGGTTCAACCAGTGTGGCAAAATATTGCCTTTCTGCAACTGCCAGACGCAATAATATGGATCTGATTGCTGTGATTATGGCCGCTCCCGATACCAAAACCCGTTTTATGGAAGCCGCCAAACTGTTAAATTACGGGTTTGCCAATTACTCTATTTATGTTGACGATAACAAGGACTTGGTTATTGACCCGGTCAAAGTAACAAAAGGTGTTTCCGACTTTGTCGAAGGGGAAGTAAAAAAGGAATTTTCCTATCTTTGCGACAAAGGGAAGAAAGCGGAAAATATACGGAAAGAAGTGGTTTTATATGATAAGATAAAAGCTCCTGTAAAGGCCGGTGATAAAATAGGAGAAGTTGTCTACTATTATGAGAATGCGCAAATCGGAAGTGTTGATATTCTGGCAAAATCGAATGTAGAAAAAGCCGGGTTTCTTGATTGTCTGGCAAAAGCATTAAAAAGATTTTTCATACAGAAGTAATGCCCTAACTTATACCCAAGATTTACTGATATTTAATGCCTGCTAAAACATCCTGTTTTCATTTGTGTTGACAGTTCTTATCCTTACAGGTATAGTATAATGGATAAAAAAATTTTAGTTGAAAATATAATGTAAAATTGGAGAAACCATGATTTATGTATATATATTTGCCGCTTTAATACTGCTTGTTTTTATCTGGTCTTTTATAGAGCAAAAAATAATTGTAAAAAAGGAGTATACCATTAACCTTAAAGATAATGGTATAGATTCCGAAGGTGTTTCTTTTGTTCTTCTTTCCGATATTCACAATACCGGATTCGGAAAGGGAAATAAAGCTTTGCTTCAAAAAATATTTAAAGTAAATCCGGATTTTGTTATAATAGCAGGAGATCTTATTACAAAAAGAAAACCCTGTTATCCGGGCAAGGCCTATAATCTTATCAAAGATCTGTCCGATAGTTATCCGGTTTACTTTGCTTACGGCAACCACGAGCAAAGGTTTGAAGATATGGAACATAACCGGGATGAAAACGGTATACCGGATAATGAGCTTGTAAGATCCTGGACTGTTTTTAAGTCAAAACTTAAGGAAATGGGAGTTTTTATACTTGATAACAATACCATTACACTTAAGATAAAGAATAATACTCTGAATATAACAGGCCTTTCTATTGACTATGAATATTATAAGAGCAAATCCGAAAGTTTAACTAAGGATTATATAACCGATAAAATCGGAAAAAGATCCAGGGAAGGCTGCCAGATACTGATAGCCCATAATCCGGTTTATTTTAAAGATTACATCCTCTGGGGTGCGGATCTAGTCCTTTCCGGCCATATACACGGAGGCCTTATAAGGCTTCCTTTTATCGGTGGGATAGTTTCGCCCCAGGTAAAGCTTTTTCCTAAGTATGATGCCGGATTGTTTGAGGATAACGGGAGATATATGGTCGTATCCAGAGGTTTGGGTACCCATTCTTTTATGCCGCGAATATTTAATCCTCCCGAACTGGTTGTAATAAATTTAAAAGCCGATTAAAATATTAAATAGATTTTCCCGGATGAAAGGAGCATTATGAGCATTCCTGTAAAACTGGAGGCATTCGAAGGTCCGCTGGACCTTCTGCTTCATTTAATAGACAAGAATAAAATAAATATATACGATATACCTATTGTAGAAATTACAGAGCAATATCTGGATTACATAAGTCAGATGGAAAATAAAAACCTGGAAATCATGAGTGAATTTCTGGTTATGGCTGCCACTCTTATCAATATTAAATCCCGAATGCTGCTTCCTGTTCAGGAAAAAACCGAAGAAGAACAGACAGACCCCAGGCAGGAACTTGTTGAAAGGCTGCTGGAATATAAAATGTTTAAGTATGTTTCGGAAATATTAAAAGAAAAACAGGAAGATGCCGCAAGATATTTATTTAAGCAGCCTACCATTCCGAAAGAAATCGCAAACTATAAAGAAGAAATAGATCCCAGTGAAATAATCGGCGATATTACTTTGCAAAAACTTCATGAAATATACCGGTCCATAATGAAAAGGCAAAACGACAAAATAGACCCTATTCGCAGCAAATTCGGAAAGATAGAAAGAGAAGATATAAATCTGACTGAAGTATTTGCAAAAATTCAGGAATACGGTATAAAGCATAAGGTTTTTTATTTCAGAAATTTACTTGAAAATCAAAGCTCCAAAATGGAGATTATAGTTACTTTTTTAGGAATTTTGGAACTTATCAGGCTCGGAAGAATGAAGATTGAGCAGGAAAAAATGTTTGATGACATAAAAATTACATATCTTGCATCGGACATTATTCAAATCGAGGAGGCAGGATTCTAGTGGAACTTAAGCAGGCAGAAGCACAAATAGAGGCAATACTATTTACAATGGGAGAAGCTGTTGAACTTAGCCGTCTGGCTCAGGCCATAGATCATGATGAAGAAACAACAAAAAAGATTATACATAATATGATGGACAAATATGCTGACGAAAGCAGGGGTATTCAAATAATCGAACTGGACGGGGCTTATCAGATGTGTACCAAAGCTTCCATGTATGATACCATAATAAAAATTACCCGAATACCTAAAAAACACGTTCTAACCGATGTTTTACTGGAAACTTTATCAATCATTGCCTATAAACAGCCCATAACAAAGCTTCAGATAGAAACTATCCGCGGTGTAAAATCGGACCATGCCATTAACAAATTGATAGAATATAATTTAATCTGTGAAGTCGGAAGGCTTGATGCACCCGGAAAACCCATATTATTTGGAACAACTGAAGAGTTTTTAAGAACTTTCGGCCTTAATTCCCTTGATAATCTTCCGGCTGTTAATCCGGAAAAATTAGAAGACTTTAAGCTGCAGGCCGAAGAAGAAGCCGAGCAGATAACCTTGGATATATAAAACATAAAAATAAAGATTTAAGCACGCTTTATAAGCGTGCTTTCGTTTTCATCCCATATACATTTGTATTATTAAAATATGACTAATAAATTAAGCATCATTAACCATGCTGCTGATAGTTTGCTTTTTATAGATAAAATATAAAATTATTCTGCAAAAATATGTCACGATCAATGATGTAAACAATGATACCGCCACCTGACCGGGTGTCATGCCGTATTTTCCGGGAAAAGCCAGGTATCCAAGTAAACTTGCTATTACGGTTGAACATAATATACTGATGGTAAACTGCATAAAAAGTTTATGCTGCAAAATATGATAACTCATGCCGAAACTTCGCAAAACTCCATATTCATGTTTATTATTTTCCCAATTAACAAATGTACTTAAATTTATATATATAATAACCGACATAATACAAAAAATAATTATTGTATTACTTAAAAGACCGGTATAATTCTTAAGAAGCTTATTATCAGTCGCTTCCTTTAAGGTTGACCCTAACATACCTCCCTGTACGGAAGCTGCGATCGAATATATAATGTTATCTATTTCATATAATAAGTCTTCTGGAGTATCATCCTTAACCGTAACAGAAATAATATTATATCCCAAGATACTGCTGCTTTTTTTGGCTGTTTCTTCGGAAATTACCATTTGTATCGGCATTGATTGTGATGTAACAGGTGTGATTAATTTTTCTACCTTGAATTTTTCGATATGGAAGCTAAATTCATCATTTATTTTATTGATTCCGCCTATATTTATATACCCTTTTTCCTTAATAACGGCATTTTCATGACCGCCATCGTAATTGGGAACAATCAATATGCATGATAAATTTTTATCTGTCAAAGAATCAGGCTCTGAATAACTTAGGTTTATATCATGCTTTTTCATAAACTCGTTAAGCTCTTTATCCGGCAAGACTTGAATAGAAATTTGATTAACGGGTACGGCAGTGTATTTTGCTGCTTCCCCGGAAATGAAAATTTTATCTTCGTTTTTCGAGGAATATCTGGTATCGCTGTCTATCAAATTTTTGAAATATGGGTCTGTTTTTCCTTTTTCAAACAGTATTGAAAACTGCAAAGCTTCCCCTTCAGTTGATATACTGATGTATTTGCTGTATTTTTTTAAAGTATCAAGAACCGAAAAAGGAAAATATCGGTCCTGATATAATGCCACATTATAAGTGCCTATATTTTCGCTTGAAAATGTTTTTTTGGAATATAAACTGTATTCGATTTTTAGGTCGGTTTTAAACATGGTCATAAAATTCATGGAAGCAATAATGCAAAACAGTAATACTGTATACATAAAAACCGTATTAATATTAATTTTCTTGAATTTCAAATTGGAGTTTCTTTTTTTGACAAATTTAATACCTTCCATAATTTGCAGATCTTCTGACATTATTATTATGATTATAAAGCCGAATAAAAGCAGAAAAACCGTTATTAACTGTATTGTGAAATATTTTAAAATCTCACGGCTGAAGGCTTCTTTATATTCTGAAAAGGTCTGGTTTATATAAGCTAAACCAACAGAATATACCATAAGGTAACTTAATGCCAGAGCCGATACAAGAAAAAAAGATATTAACCGGATCATCAGTATCTTATTTTCCCTGGCAGACAAGCCCAGAGCTTTAAAAATATAAAAAGTATTTTTATTTTTTAACATAAATGACCGTATAATAATAATTTCCGTAATTAGCATAAAAATATAAAGCAATAAAGAGTGCACAACCCTGGAATTTATTATGTCTTTAAGATCATCAAAACCGTGCCAGGTCAATTTTTCATTTAAGCTTAGGTTATTGCTTCCAGAAGGAAGCTTTCTGTATTTACTTAAAAAATCCCATATATCATTGTCGGCTGTTTTAAAATTTAAATTTTTCTGACTGACTACCAGACTTATACCGGCTTTATCGTCAAATTCACCACCGTAAATGGCTGAAGGATAGACATTGGTATTTAAAGACCTATTAACATCTACAGATAAATTACAAGAATAATTGGATATAATTCCGGTAATCTCGTAAGTTTTTTTGGTATCCTCGATAAACATATCTACAAAGCAGGGAAGCTTATCAAGACCCAGTTTTGTCGCCAGATATTCTTCAATCACTATCTGTTCTGCTGCAGACGGCCAGGTTCCGCAGATTAGCTTAAAACCTAAATAGTCACCCATTTTCTGTTCCGTATACCCGTAGGTAATTTTAGTATCCTGGTATGTTAAATTGCCTAATATTTGAAATTGCTTGTAATCATAATCAGGAATACTTGTTTTAATTTCTGATGCATGTTCATTACTGATATCAGATATGACCACCAAAAATTTTCCGTAAGTTTTTACGGTGGATTTTTGCTTGGTATCAATTATGGCACCACTTATGGAGAAAAAAACGCAAGAAAATGAAAATCCGAAAATTAACGTAAATAATGAGAGAGAATAAAGTAATTTATTATTTTTTATTAATAACCGTACAAGTTTTATATAGCTAGTTTTGGCCTTTTTCAATTAATATTTCACCGTCCTTAAGCCGTATGACTTGGTCGCAGTTATCAATTAAATTTTCTTCATGAGTGACTATTATAAGTGTGGTTCCGTACCTTTTATTGAGATTTTTAAAAACATCAATAATAATACCGGTATTAATTGAATCTAAATTACCGGTGGGTTCATCGGCAAATACGATACAAGGTTTTAAAATCATAGCTCTGGCAATGGCGACCCGTTGCTGTTCGCCACCAGATATCTGATTTGGCATTTTATTAAGTAATGACCTTATGTCCAGGCTGTCGACAAGATAATTAAAATAATTCGTATCTATCTGCCTGCCGTTTATATATCCCGGACATTTGATATTATCTTCCACAGATATACGGCCTATAAGGTGAAATGCCTGAAAGACAAACCCGTAATTATTGCCACGAAGTTTTGAAAGCTGTGAATCTGTCATAGACCCGTACGCCTTATCTCGAAAGTAAATCTCACCATTTGAGGGCTTGTCCAGTGCCGCCAGAAGATTTAAAAGTGTAGTCTTTCCACTGCCGCTTTTGCCATAAATTAAACTTATGGTACCTTCATAAAAATCTAAATTGATATTTCTTAATACCCTTGTGATTACTGTACCGTTTTCATAAGATTTAGAAAGATTTCTGCAGGAAAGAAGTATATCCTTTGCCTTATCCATAATAACTTACTCCTTGGAAATATTATTAACAATAAAGGAAAGTCAATATAATGATTACCATAATTATACAACTTAGGAATAAGTCAGTAAAGTTACAAATAAATTTAAACTAAGCACACTCGATAGGATGATTAATTTGATAAATATAAAATTTAGGGTTAATATGAAAACTCTTATTGTCGGCATGATAGCCCTTATTTTTTTCCTGATCAATTATAATTCACTTAAAAATTATTATAATATGACACTTCCTAAATACATTCCCTTTAGAAATAATTTTGAAGAAAGGCTAAAGACAGAAAATTTAAATGCTAAAGAAAATTCCCAAAACCCACAGGATAATACGAATACTTCCGAGAAGCTTAAACTTAATGCCCAGGCCGCCCTTCTTTTGGATGCCGAAAACGACAGGGTACTATTCGAAGTTAACGGTTATAAGAAATTGCCTATGGCCAGTACAACAAAAATTATGACCTGCATAATCGCATTGGAAAAAGGCAAAATGGATGATGTGGTCAATGTATCTTCGTATGCGGCCAGTATGCCCGATGTGCAGCTGAATATCAGGGAAGGAGAGCAGTATTACTTAAAAGACCTTTTATATGCCCTTATGCTGGAAAGCCATAACGATGTTGCGGTAGCCATAGCCGAACATATAGGCGGATCTGTTGAAGGATTTGCCACTATGATGAACGATAAGGCCAGATCGTTAAATTGCAACAACACTAACTTTGTCACTCCCAGCGGCCTTGATGCGGAAGGTCATTACACGACGGCAAGGGACCTGGCTGTTATCGCCTCCTATGCCATAAAAAATAAAGACTTTATTGCCATAACCAATACAGCATCCTATCAGTTCAAAGAACTTAAGTATGGCAGGACCTTTTCGGTCACAAACAAAAACAAATTCCTCTACATGATGGACGGAGCCATAGGGGTAAAAACAGGCTTTACCGGAAAAGCAGGTTATTGCTTTGTGGGGGCCATAAAACGGCCGGACAGAACATTAGTATCCGTAGTTTTGGGTTGTGGCTGGCCCCCGAATAAAAATCTGAAATGGACAGAAACAAAACGGCTTATGACTTACGGAATAGAGAATTTTGAAAAAAAACAAATATTTGAAGAAAAAAAGTTTAATCCTCTTTATGTTGAAGATGGGCAAAGAGGCTATGTAGGTTTAAAAATCGAAGGTGACTTAAACCTGCTTTTGGGAAAAGATGAAAAAGTACATATAGAATATAACCTGCCCGAATATTTAACAGCTCCGATATTTAAAGGCCAGCAGGTAGGCTCTGCAAAATATTATATAGACGGCAGCCTTTATACCGAAATACCCATTTATACAACCGAAGAAAGCAAGAAAATAGACTTTAATTTCTGCTTAATAAAAATTCTTAAACTTTGGAGCCTGCAATATGACAAAAATTGAATATTGTGACAGGAATGAATATTGTGACAGGAATCAAAGAAAAATATAAATAATAAACTATAATTTAAATCAAAGGAAATTAAGTTGATTTACAGATAAGCTTAATACCTGTCACTATAAACTTATGAAGAGGTGTTATATGGGAAAGAAAATTTCTGACAAAGTAACATGGGTCGGCAAAGTCGACTGGGAGTTAAAAACCTTTCATGGCCATGAATATTCAACAAACAAAGGCTCATCCTATAATTCTTATTTAGTAAGAGACGAAAAGACGGTTTTGATAGATACCGTATGGCTGCCTTATGACAATGAATTTGTGGCAAATTTAAAGAAAGAAATTGACCTGAAAGAAATAGACTATATTATAATCAATCACAGTGAAATAGACCATAGCGGTGCACTTTTTGAACTTATGAAGGAAATACCTGATACTCCTATATACTGTACTGCAAACGGTGCTAAAATAATTAAGGGTCATTTTCATAAGGACTGGAACTTTGTAACCGTAAAAACAGGAGACACCCTAAATATCGGCAGTTCAACCCTGACTTTTATTGAAGCTCCCATGCTTCACTGGCCGGATTCAATGATGACATATATGTCCGGTGAAAATATTCTGTTCAGCAACGATGCATTCGGTCAGCACTATGCCACAGAATCTTTATATAACGATATGGTGGATAATTGTGAACTTTATAATGAGGCAATTAAATATTATGCCAACATACTGACCCCTTTCAGCAGATTTGTAACCAAGAAGATAGAAGAGGTCTTAAGCTTTAATCTTCCGGTTAATATGATATGCACCAGCCACGGTGTTATATGGAAGCATAATCCTGCCCAGATTATTGAAAAATATCTGGAATGGGCAGGTGATTATCAGGAAAACCAAATAACCCTGATTTATGACACCATGTGGAACTCAACCAGGATTATGGCTGAAGCGATCGCCAAAGGCATAACCCAGGCCGATCCGGAAGTAACTGTAAAACTATATAATGCCTCAAAGGAAGATAAGAATAACCTTATAACCGAAATCTTTAAATCCAAAGCCATTCTTGTCGGTTGTCCGACGGTAAATAACGGGTTGCTTCATTCCATAGGCGGTCTTATGGAAATGGTTAAGGGGTTAAAATTTAAGAATAAAAAAGCTGCAGCTTTCGGAAGTTACGGCTGGAGCGGAGAAGTTGTAAAGCAGCTGACAGAAAAGCTAAAAGACTGTGGTTTTACAGTAGTAAACGAAGGTATCCGATCATTGTGGGTACCTGATACCGATGAAATAAACACTTTGACTGAAATCGGAAAGAGTTTTGTTGAGCAAATAAAATAAATAAAAATCAAGTAGGAGGCTGCTTGTTACTTAAGATGCCTCTTACTTGATTTTTTTATTTTTTAATATCTTATTTTACAATTTATCGAAACCGAAATATTTCATGCAGTTGTTGTAGGAAATATCCTCCACAAGTTTTTTAAGTACCCTCATATCTTTAGGAAATCTTCCGCTTTCAACCATTGTTCCAAATACGTCACAAAGGATCCTACGGAAGTATTCATGCCTTGTATATGATAAAAAACTTCTTGAATCCGTAAGCATTCCGACAAAGTTGCTTATCATACCTAAACTGCAAACAGTGGTAAGGTGATCCCTCATGCCGATTTCATTGTCATTAAACCACCAGGCCGAACCATGCTGAAGCTTTCCGATAGCACTGTCATTCTGGAAGCATCCTATTACTGTGTCAATGGCCGCATTGTCAACAGGGTTGAGAGAGTATACGATTGTTTTTGGAAGCTCATCGGTCATATCAAGGGCATTGAGGAAGTCTGCCAGTTGTGCCGATGAATTTCTACTGTTATTTATACAGTCATAGCCGGTATTGGGCCCAATAATTTTATACATACGGGTGTTGTTATCTCTCTTTACCCCGTAATGAAGCTGCATAACCCAGTTTAAGCGGTTGTATTCTCTGCCTAAGAACAACAATAAAGCGGTTTTAAATTTCAGAATTTCCTCTTCGGTAAGGACCTCTCCTTCAAGGCGGCGTTCCATTATCTTATCAATCTCTTCTTCACCGGCAGGATAATACATTACAAAATCAAGTCCATGGTCGGCAGTTTTGCATCCCACATTATTAAAGAATTCCATACGTTTCTTAAGTGCTTCACAAAGGGCAGCAAAGGAATCTATTTTTACATTGCTTACGGCCGACAGTTTTTCAAGATAAGCCTTATATCCCGGTTTTTCTATATTTACGGCTTCATCAGGGCGGAAGGCAGGAAGCACTTTGGTTTCAAAGGTTTGATCCTTGGAAAGGCTGATATGATATTCCAAAGAATCCACCGGATCATCAGTAGTACAAAGCACAGTAACATTGGATTTTTTAATAATACCCCTGGCGCTTAAATCCGGATTTTTAAGCTTTTCATTGCAAAGTTCCCATACTTCATCCGCAGTTTCCGAATTTAAAATACCATCATAACCGAAATATCTCTTTAATTCAAGATGGCTCCAGTGGTAGATAGGATTACCTATGGCCAATTCCAGGGTCTGAGCCCATTTCTCAAACTTTTCCTTGTCAGGAGCATCACCGGTTATATAATATTCGCTTATGCCGTTGGCGCGCATTAACCTCCATTTGTAATGGTCCCCTCCAAGCCAAAGTCTGGTTATATTTTCAAACCTGACATCTTCGGCAATTTCCTTCGGACTGATATGGCAATGATAATCCACTATAGGCATATTTTTTGCAAATTCATGATATAAAGTCTTTGCAGTTTCGGTTGACAATAAGAAGTCCTGATCCATAAAAGGTTTCATAAATACCCTCCAAATTATTTTAGTTCCATTTGATTATATATTTCATCAACCATAAAATCAAGTATTGGGACAGTAAACAAATATTTATCATATTTTTTGACATTTTCAAACCATGTTAATCTTAATGATTTTACGGAAAAAAATTTATTAATTTAAAAATCGTTTTGAAATTCTGTTAAGGTTGACTTACGAAAATTTTAGTTCTATACTTTATTTAACTACTAAAATATAACTCAAACGAAGGAGAGATTATATGGCTAAAATTATAACTATGGGAGAAATAATGCTGCGTCTTTCCACTCCCGGATATCAGAGATTTATTCAGGCCGATAGCTTTGATGTATGTTACGGCGGAGGAGAAGCCAATGTAGCCGTATCACTGGCTAATTACGGCCATGAGGCATATTTTGTAACCAAAGTACCTAAAAACCCTATCGGAGAAAGTGCTATAGCATCCCTTAGAAAATTTAACGTAAATTGTGATTATATTGCCCGAGGGGGAGAAAGGTTAGGTATTTATTTCCTTGAAACCGGTGCTTCCATGAGAGCTTCCAATGTGGTTTATGATAGAGCCCATTCGGCTATTGCCGAAGCTGATCCTTCCGATTTTGATTTTGATAAAATTTTTGAAGATGCCGATTGGTTCCACTTTACGGGTATAACTCCGGCTATCAGCGATAAGGCAGCCGTCTTAACCGAAGAAGCCTTAAAAGCAGCCAAAAGGCATAATCTTACCGTATCGGTTGATTTAAATTACAGGAAAAAATTATGGTCAACTGAAAAAGCTCAGCGCATTATGACTAATCTTATGCAGTATGTTGATGTATGCATCGGCAACGAAGAAGATGCTGAAAAAGTCTTAGGCTTTAAACCCGGCAACACCAATGTAGTAAGCGGTGAGCTGGAACTGGCCGGTTATCAGGACATCTTTAAGCAGATGGTCGACAAATTCAACTTTAAATTTGTAGCAAGCTCTTTAAGAGAAAGCTACTCTGCATCCGATAACGGCTGGTCGGCATGCATCTACGACGGAAAAGAATTCTATCATTCCAGGAAATATAATATCAGAATAGTAGACCGTGTCGGCGGCGGAGATGCTTTTGCCGCAGGATTGATCTGCGGACTGGTAGAAGGCAAATCCATGAAAGAATCTTTAGAGTTTGCGGTTGCCGCATCCGCATTGAAACATACAATTCCCGGTGACTTTAATATGGTAACCAGAGCTGAAGTTGAAGCTTTAGTCGGCGGAGATGCTTCCGGAAGAGTACAAAGATAATTTCAGAATAAAATATAGTAAATATAAATTATAGATGTTTTACTTATGTATTTCTGAATTATCTAAGAAAGATTCTTATAATTAAATTAAATCAGACTTAAGCCAAATATCCATAATTATTCAGATATTTGGCTTTTTTATGCAATAAATTTTGCTTGTCCTATTATTAACAGGATTAAATGTTAAAATATGTTATTATGGTATTTCTGTAAATAGAACTTGATTATTTTTAATATTACAAGTATTATTATTTATGTTTTAAATTTTAAATTACGGAGGTCTGTGACATGAGTAAAAAATCAAACAAAAAACAAATGAAAGCTCCCATGAATAAAAATACCAAAATCCTTATATATGCATTAGCCGGCATATTAATTTTATGCACTATTGTTCTGATTGCAATAGAAAATGCTCCTAACCGTATTACTGTAGAAAATAAAACCGATAAAAAACTGGAATATGTTAAGGCTTATTTTGTAGATGAAGAAGGTCCTTTTACCGATCCAATTCAGTTTGATATGATTGAACAAGATAGTTCTAATTCCTTCGGTTTAGAAAGGCAGGATTTCTCATATCGTGAAGCAAATCTTGAGATACGATTCAAATTTGAAGGCTATGATGAGCTGTTTGTTGATGCAGGTTATTTTAACGATATATTTAAGGGTAAAATTACAATCAGCTTTACCGATGAAGGCGAAAATGTTTTATTGCATGTAAAAGCGTCAAACGGAATTTTGCCAAATCGTAATATAGACTGCAATGAAGAATATTTAGTAAATCTTGAAGAAGGTTATGTGGACAATTAATCAGTCATTAGCATAAAGTAAAGGAGTTAATAGGATGGTTAAACTTTATGACAAAGGTGTATATCTGGTTAACGGCAGAGATATAATCGAAGATACAAATGATGCGGCTGCAGCCATTTATCAAAAAACCGGTTTAAAAGATGTTGACAAAGATACCGCCAAAAAAGCCACCATGGCGTATGAAATCCTTAAAAACCATAATACATCAGGAAATATGGAAAACCTGAAATTAAAGTTTGACAAACTGATTTCCCACGACATTACATACGTTGGAATCCTTCTTACGGCAAGAGCCAGCGGTCTTGAAAAATTTCCGATTCCTTATGTACTTACCAACTGTCATAACAGCCTGTGTGCCGTAGGCGGAACCATCAATGAAGATGACCATATGTTCGGACTTTCCTGTGCAAAAAAATACGGCGGAGTTTATGTTCCTGCCCATCAGGCGGTTATACATCAGTATGCCCGTGAAATGATGGCTGAATGCGGCAGTATGATTTTAGGTTCCGACAGCCACACCCGTTACGGCGCTTTAGGAACTATGGCCGTCGGTGAAGGCGGACCTGAACTGGTAAAGCAGCTGCTTGAAAGAACATATGACATTCCAATGCCAAAAGTAATTGCAGTTTATTTAACCGGTTCCGTAAGAAAAGGAGTAGGTCCTCAGGATATAGCTCTGGCTATTATAAAAGCCGTATTTAAGAACGGATATGTAAACAACAAAGTTATGGAATTTGTAGGCGACGGTATAAAAAATCTCAGTATGGATTACAGAATAGGTATAGACGTAATGACAACCGAAACCACCTGTCTTTCTTCCATCTGGGAAACCGATGAGGCTGTAAAAGAGTATTATGAGATTCATAACAGGCCTTCGGCATATAAAAAACTTCAACCAGGTCAGGTTGCTTATTATGACGGAATGGTTTATGTGGATCTCTCAGAGATAAAACCTATGATTTCCATGCCGTTCCATCCAAGCAACGCTTATACAATAGAAGAGTTCAATGCCAACCTCTATGACATTCTGGATGAAGTTGAAAAAAATGCCCTGATAAGCCTTGATAATAATAAGATAAAATATACCCTTAAAGATAAGGTAAGAAACGGTAAGTTTTTCGTGGATCAGGGAACCATTGCAGGCTGTGCGGGAGGAAGTTTTGAAAATATTTGTGATGCAGCAGATATACTGGAGAACAAATACATTGGTTCCGGCGAATTCTCATTAAGTATTTATCCTGCCAGTCAGCCCATCTTTATGGAACTGGTTAAAAACGGTGCTATAGGCAAACTTATAGCTTCCGGTGCCACAATCAGAACCGCTTTCTGCGGCCCTTGTTTCGGAGCAGGAGATACTCCTGCCAATAACGGCTTCAGTATAAGGCATACCACCAGAAACTTCCCGAACAGAGAGGGTTCCAAGATAACGCAGGGACAGATCGCATCGGTTGCTTTGATGGATGCCCGTTCAATCGCCGCAACGGCTGCCAACCAAGGTTATTTGACCTCAGCCGAAGATATAGACGTGAATTTCGGCAAACCCAGTTATTTCTTTGACAGCAGAATATATGAAAACAGGGTATATGACGGAACAGGAAAACCCGAGCCCGAAGTTGAAATAAAAATGGGACCTAACATAGTCGACTGGCCCAAGATGTCTGAACTTACCGACGACATTATCCTTAAGGTTGTATCTGTTATTCATGATCCGGTTACCACAACCGATGAATTGATTCCGTCCGGTGAAACCTCTTCATACCGATCCAATCCTTTGGGTCTTGCTGAGTTTACTTTGTCAAGAAAAGACCCTGCTTATGTAGGCCGGGCAAAAGAGGTGCAGAAAGCCGAAAAAGCAAGAATTAACGGTGAGGAAATGACAGATGCACTGCCGGAACTTAAGGACATATATAAAGCCATCGAAGCTAAGTTCGATATAGACAAAACCAAGACTCAAATAGGAAGTACAATTTACGCGGTAAAACCCGGAGACGGTTCAGCAAGAGAACAGGCT
The DNA here is from genome assembly GCF_002904165.1 of Herbinix hemicellulosilytica. Taxonomy (GTDB): domain Bacteria; phylum Bacillota; class Clostridia; order Lachnospirales; family Lachnospiraceae; genus Mobilitalea; species Mobilitalea hemicellulosilytica. The sequence goes on from NZ_CVTD020000015.1 coordinate 91,530, forward strand.
GCAAGCTGTCAAAAAGTTCTCGGAGGACTTGCCAATATCGCTAAGGAATACGCCACAAAAAGATACCGTTCCAATCTGATAAACTGGGGTATGTTGCCTTTCTTATACGACGGTGAACTGCCTTTTGAAAACGGGGATTATATCTTTATCAAAGGAATTAAAGATGCGGTACTTAATAAAAATTCCGAAATTAAAGCATATGTGGCAAATAAAGACATGAAAGAATTTACTTTGCGCCTCGGGGATCTTACCGATGACGAAAGAGAGATTATTATAAACGGCTGCCTGATAAACTATTATAAAAACCGGAAATAAAACAAGACTCAATTTCGGGTGTGATACAACGTTTTATAATCAGAAAAAAGCCATCTTACACATATGTGGAACGCATGCGCCTATGGAAATATATAAGAGTTTCTTTTTACCTGAGAATTAATGTTAGGCCATCAAACCGATTTGTTTGAGCAAAGCGAGTTATCGGTTTGATGGCCTGTTTAACATTAAATACTCAGGTAAATTAGAAACTCTTATATATTGAAATCGAAGCATGCGTCTACATGTGTGTAAGATGGCTATATTATAATACCTGACCGTTGTATCGCACCCGAAATTTTCACTATTTATTTAGTGCTTCCAGATATACTCGTAAATCCTTGTCCTTTTCCAAAGCCTCTTTGGCCTTTTCGTCAGTATTTACTATCAGCTCCTGCACCTTTTCATCCAGATCTCTTTCATCATAATAAGCTTTCAGGATTTCATCCATTTCGGATGTGAAGATCTTATAATCACCTTTTTCATCGGTAATAAGATAGAACTTGTCCAACTTAGGGTAAGCGGTTTTTATATTGATATATTTTAGTTCATGATATACATATACGATATATGCGCCTTCCTCATAGCTTTTCATGATATAACAGGTAATATCACGAATATCATCCAAAAATCTTGTATCTTTCTGCAGGTCGGGTAACGGCTGTATGTTGTCGGGATCGGTCACAAGAGTTTTTAATAACTGATAGTCGCATAAGTTTACCGCCACATAATAATCCTGGAAGAATTTCTCTATTTTCGGATATCCTCCCTTCTCCAGTTTATACACCGGCGGCGGAGTCGGTGTGGGAGAAGGAGTCGGCGTAGGTGAAGGTGTCGTGGCAGACAGCATACCTGGCCCTGCATTAAAAGCCTGCACAGTAATATCATTATTCTGATTATCTATTTCATTAAAATTGTTTGTCGTGCTTATCTCTTGTTTATTTTCGGACAAATCGCCGGCATATGATATGGGATGCAAAGTCCCAATGAATAAAGACAGGCCGCCGATTCCCATACAATATAACAATGTCATAATTAAAGATCTTTTCATATTCGGCTTCATAGTAACTCCTTAATTTATTATTTTTGTTACACGTCAATTTTATCTAATAATGGGACAAATTACAAGCGGTATTTCATTTTTTTGTAATATTTTTGTAATATGTTTAATATTAATTCTGCCTTACGTAATTTAAATATTTCTTGTTATATTTAATTCTGTATATTAGAATTAGTATGAGCTTTCCATAATTTATGAAGATAGGAGTGAGATTATGGCAACAATTATTGACGGAAAGAAAATTTCAGGCGATATAAAAAATGAGTTAAAAGATAAGGTCGCAAAGTTAAATGAAAAAAATATTACAATAACCTTATGTGTAATACAGGTAGGGAATGATTCTGCTTCTTCAATTTACGTAAGAAACAAGAAAAAAGCCTGTGAAGAAATAGGAATTAGGTCCATATCCTATGAGCTTCCTGAAGAAACATCTCAGGAGGAACTTATAAACCTTATACAAGAACTTAACCAAAGGCCGGATATCAACGGTATTTTGGTTCAGCTTCCCCTGCCGAAACATATAGATGAAGATACAATCATAAAAACCATATCTCCCGAAAAAGATGTGGACGGGTTCCATCCTTTGAATGTGGGTAAGTTAAGCTTAGGCCAAAAAGGATTGGTCTCCTGTACCCCAGCGGGAGTCATTCAGCTTTTAAAGCGTTACAACATACCCATTGAAGGTAAAGAATGTGTTATAGTAGGAAGAAGCAATATAGTCGGAAAACCGATGTCAATGCTTATGCTTAAAGAAAATGCAACAGTAACAATATGTCATTCAAAAACTAAAAATCTGGCTGAAGTAACAAAAAGAGCCGATATTTTAATCGTAGCTATGGGCAAGCCCAAATTCATTACCGGCGAATATGTAAAAGAAGGGGCAGTTGTTATAGACGTAGGCATACACCGAAATGAAAATAACAAGATTTGCGGTGACGTAGACTTTGATGATGTGGTAGACAAAGTCAGCGCCATTACTCCCGTTCCGGGTGGTGTAGGTCCTATGACTATTGCAATGTTAATGCATAATTGCGTAGAGACTGCTATGAATTAATAATACCTTGTAATACTTTTATTATATGCTAAAATATTAATGATTGATTTACTTAATACTAATTTAAAAAAATAAGAATAGAAGATGGAGATATTATGGACATATTTTTTGTATCTTTAGGTTGTGACAAAAATCTGGTTGACAGCGAAAATATGATAGGTATCCTTAAAAGCCACGGATATACTATTACTGACAGTGAAGAACAGGCAGATATTATAATCGTAAATACCTGCTGCTTTATTAACGATGCCAAGGAAGAAAGTATTCAGACCATACTGGAAATGGCACAGTATAAAAAATACGGTAAGTTAAAAGCATTAATAGTTACAGGATGTCTGGCTCAAAGATATAAAGACGAGATTCTTAAAGAAATCCCGGAGGTCGATGCACTTCTGGGAACTACCGCATTTACCGAAATCCTAACCGTTGTGGATGAGGTTATGAAAGGCAAAAAAACTACATACTTTTCCGACTTAAAAGAATTGCCCAAAAGTGAATCAAAAAGAATCTTATCTGCCGGCAGTTACTATTCGTATTTAAAAATAGCCGAAGGCTGCAATAAGCATTGTACTTATTGCATTATACCAAAGGTAAGGGGAAATTACAGAAGCAGACCCATGGAAGAGCTTATTGAAGAAGCTTCCTATCTGGCATCAATGGGAGTTAAAGAACTGATACTTGTTGCTCAGGAAACCACCCTGTATGGTGTTGATCTATACGGCAAAAAATCTTTACCTGAGCTTTTAAAAAACCTTTGCAAAATTGAGGGTATTGAATGGATAAGACTATTATATTGTTATCCCGAAGAAATTACAAAAGAGCTGATCGATACCATAAAAAGTGAGCCTAAAATCTGCAAATATCTGGACATTCCTATCCAGCACTGTTCAGACAGAATTTTAAAACTCATGGGAAGAAGAACATCCAAAGCTGATATCATAAATATAGTAAACCGCTTAAGGGAAGAAATCCCGGGTATAGTTCTTCGTACCACACTTATTACAGGATTTCCTACCGAAACAGACGAAGAACACGAAGAATTGATGGATTTTATCAATAATCTTAAATTCGACCGTCTGGGGGTATTTACTTATTCCAGGGAAGAAGATACACCGGCCGCTTTATTAAAACCCCAAATTAAAGCTTCCGTTAAGAAAAAAAGACAGAAGGAATTGATGAAACTTCAGCAATCTGTTGTATTTGAGGCAAGTTCAAAACATATAGGTAAAACTTTTGATGTAATAATCGAAGGAAGAATAGTTGACAAAGACAATGTATATGTTGGAAGGACCTATATGGACGCCCCGCAGGTGGATGGTTACATCTTTGTAAACGCCGACAGAGAGCTGTTTTCCGGTGAAATCGTTAAAGCCAAGGTTACCGGGGCAAATAATTATGATTTGATTGGAGAAATTGTGAAAGGAAGTGCTGGTAATGAATTTGCCGAATAAATTAACGATTATCCGGGTAATGATGATTCCTTTATATCTTATATTTATGCTTATTCCACAGATTCCCTACGGAAGAATAGTTGCCGGAATCATCTTTACCGTGGCGGCAGTTACGGATGCCCTGGACGGGTATATTGCAAGAAAGAATAATCTGATAACCAATTTCGGAAAATTCATGGATCCTTTGGCCGATAAAATTTTGGTCTGTTCCGCACTAATATGCTTTGTCGACCTTGGCTTAATGCCCGGTTGGATTGCGATCATTATTATAGCCAGAGAATTTATTGTAAGCGGCTTTCGGCTTATAGCTTCCGATAACGGTATTGTACTTGCTGCCGGATGGTGGGGTAAGATTAAAACCATAGTTCAGATAATTATGAGTGTTATGTTAACCGTTGATTTGGATTTTGAATTTATAAATATACTTGAAGTAATTTTTGTATATCTGGCTTTGGCTTTGACCATTATATCCATGATGGATTATTTAATAAAAAACCGCAGCCTTTTATTTACCAACACCAATAAATAATGACGAAAGAAGGCAGTTATATGACTGTAGAATTAATAAGTGTAGGGACGGAACTTTTACTTGGAAACATTGTTAATACCAATGCCAATTATTTGTCCGTTCAATGTGCCAAGCTGGGTTTTTCCATGTATCATCAAATTACCGTAGGGGATAATGAAGGCAGGCTTGCCGAGGCCATAAAGACAGCCATGAACAGGGCCGACATAATCATTCTTACCGGCGGCCTTGGCCCGACTTCAGACGATATAACAAAAGAAACTCTGGCTAAAGTATTGGGCAGAGAACTGATTATGGACGAACATTCAAAAAAAAGGATTCTCTCATACTTTGAAAGAATATACCCCGATGTAAACAGGAATTTGCCCGAAGGTTTGGCAAAAATAACGGAAAATAACTGGAAGCAGGCTTTGAAAATAAAAGATTCCATAGTTATAGACAATGAAAACGGAACCGCACCCGGTTATATAGTGGAAGATAAAAGCAAAATCTTTATACTGCTTCCGGGGCCTCCTTCTGAAATGATACCGATGTTTGAAAACGGTATGATTCCTTATCTTAGAAAATACCAGGATAAAGTATTTGTAAGCAAGATGGTTAAAATATGCGGTATCGGCGAAAGCAAAGCCGAAACCATGATTATGGATCTCATTAATGCCCAGAATAATCCTACGATCGCTCCTTATGCAAAGACCGGTGAAGTTCATTTCAGAGTAACCGCCGGTGCCGATAATTATAAAGACGCAGAGGCTTTGATTGAACCGGTTATTAATGAGTTAAAGTCTCGATTCGGTATAAATATCTATACAACCAGTGAGGATGTCACCCTGGAACAGGCAGTAATTGAACTGCTTCGCCGCCATAAACTTACCCTTTCTACAGCCGAATCGTGTACGGGAGGTTTGCTGTCCGGAAGGATAGTGAATGTTTCCGGTGCATCGGATGTATTTATGGAAGGGTTTATTACTTATTCCAATAATGCCAAGATAAAGTATCTGAATGTAGATGCCGATATATTAGACAAGTACGGTGCCGTAAGTGAAGAAACAGCAAGACAGATGGCAAAAGGGTGTGCCAAAGTTTCCGGCTGTGACGTAAGTGTAGCGGTAACTGGAATAGCCGGTCCTACAGGAGGAAGCATCGAAAAACCTGTAGGCCTTGTATACATCGCCTGTCATATAAAAGGCAAAACCGTTGTAAGCAAACGTAATTTCAGAGGAAACCGGGAAAAAATCAGGGAGCAAAGTGTTGTTGCGGCATTGGATTTGGTCCGCCGGTGTGTACTGGAAACTTATGAAATATCATAATTTCGTTGAAAGAATACCATATTATTGACACAGTTCTACGTTATTCTGGTATCAATAAATAATTTATTTTGTTTCCGGAAAGGAGGTTATCATGAAATACCGCAATAAAATCTTGGCATTGGTACTTATTATATCCGTCATTTTCTTATTTTCCGGATGTAATAGCATTAATTTCAAAACTTTCAAAGATAACGGCGAATCCGGGAATAACATAGAGAATAATGCAGATAATGATGATATAAACGATGATAAAACTGACGATACCGATAATATGGAAAACAGTCCGGCACAAAAAACCGATGTTTTAAGCGAAAACAGTGGCTCAGATAACAATGCTTCCACAGATATTGATAATCCAAGCCCAGCAATCGTTCAGCCGACTCAAAATGTTGAACTGCTTATTTATATAGTAGACAGTTCCGCTCAGTTGGAAACGGTTCCTGCCTTAGTTCCTGCCGATAAAGATATTACACCTCAATTAATTGTTGATACGGTAGTAGATTCCATGGCAGATCGATCGATTTTAATAGGGGTAGAAAACGTAACAACTCAAAATGATACGGTTATAGTAAGTTTTTATTCCGATCAGCCGCCTCTGAAAGATGTAGGAGCAAGCTTTGAGACCGCTATTCTTGATGCAATAGCTCAAAGCCTTGTAGAAAATCTTAAAGATTATAATAAGGTTATTTACCGTGTGGAAGGCGGCCCTTATATAAGCGGCCATCTTGAATTCGGAATAGATGAAGTATATGTAGAAGTTAAATAATTCATATGAATAAAATCAGGTAATTGCGATACTGTAAAAGTATTCGACAATTACCTTAATTTATGCTATTCTATAATAATTAAAAACAGGTGAAATCTATGGGAAAAGTATTTGTAATAGGAGGCGGAGCCTCAGGAATGATAGCGGCCATAGCCGCCGCAAGAAAGGGACATAAGATTGTTATATTTGAGAAAAATGAAAAGCTTGGAAAAAAGCTGTATATAACAGGCAAAGGAAGATGCAATCTTACCAATGCCTGCGATAAAGATGCTTTTTTTGAGAATGTTACTTCAAACCCTAAATTTTTATATAAAGCATTTCATCATTTTGATAATTATGATGTCATAGATTTTTTCGAAAGCCTGGGGTTAAAAACTAAAATCGAAAGAGGAAACAGGGTATTTCCGGTGTCTGACAAATCCTCGGATGTTATAGCCGTATTAAAAAAAGAAATGGAACGCCTTGGTGTTGATATTCGTTATAATAGTGAAGTAAGCGATATAATAATCGAAAACGGATGCTTTTACGGATTAAAATTAAAAAATTCCGATGAAATCCATCCTGCCGATGCGGTTATCGTAGCTACGGGAGGTTTATCATATCCCCTTACAGGCTCTACCGGAGACGGTTACCGGTTTGCCAAAAAAGCCGGACACACTGTTACCGATTTATATCCGTCGCTGGTTCCCTTATACGTATCGGACTCTTTTGTTAAAGACCTTATGGGATTATCTCTGAAAAATATAGCCATAACGGTTTTGGCCGGCCAAAAGGAGGTCTACAAAGATTTCGGTGAACTTTTATTTACCCATTTCGGTGTCAGCGGTCCGGTTATTTTAAGTGCCAGCCGTTTTTTAATCCCATATATAAATTCCGGTGAAAAAATAATATTAAAGATAGACCTTAAACCGGCACTTACTTTAGAGCAATTAGACCAGCGCTTGCTGAGGGATTTCGAAGAATTTAAAAACAGGCAGTTTAAGAATTCGCTTAACCGCCTATTGCCAAATAAACTGATAGATGTTATTATTCGTCTAAGTCATATAGATCCTAACAAACAGGTTAATTCGGTTACAAGAAAAGAACGCCTTTATCTGGCGGAACTTCTTAAGAATTTAACCCTGAACATTGAAAGATTGGGATCATTCAGTCAGGCTGTAATTACAAAAGGCGGAATTAATATTAAAGAAGTAAATCCCTCTACAATGGAATCTAAACTTATTAAAAATTTATACTTTGCAGGAGAAGTACTTGATTTGGATGCTTTAACAGGAGGCTTCAATCTTCAGATAGCCTGGTCAACCGGTTATCTGGCAGGCATAAGCATATAATATTTGCAGTTTTAAGTAAAAAAGTAAAAAAAAGTATTTTTATTTATCAAAATTATAGTATAATAATTATATAAATGTCAAAATCTGTATATTTATGTTTGGAGGTATTATGAAGCATTTCAGTATAGCAATCGACGGACCTGCAGGGGCAGGAAAAAGTACAATAGCCAAAAAAATAGCCAAAGAACTTAATTTTATCTATGTTGACACAGGCGCAATGTACAGAGCAATGGCTTTGTATTTTATAAGAAATAATATAGATGCTTCTGACAAAGAAAAGATAAAGAATAACATTAATTTGGTTGATATATCAATAGAATATATAGACGGAGAGCAGCAAATATTTTTAAACGGCGAAAATGTAAGCCGTCTTATAAGAACCGAAGAAGTTGGCAAAATGGCCAGTGCCGTGTCCGTTTACCCTGACGTACGATTAAAACTGGTTGAACTCCAACGAAGTCTAGCAAGCAAAGCGAACGTTGTAATGGACGGCAGGGACATAGGAACTTACGTGCTTCCGAACGCCGATTTAAAAATATACCTTACTGCCAGCACAAAAGAAAGGGCAAGAAGGAGATTCCTTGAATTGCAGGAAAAAGGCATCATGGCAGATATCGATGTTATAGAAAAGGATATAATTGATCGTGACTATCGTGACATGAACAGGGATTTTGCCCCCCTAAAACAGGCTGAGGATGCCATAGTAGTCGATTCATCCGATATGACCATTGATGAAGTTAAAGACACCATAATACAATATTTTAAAAAAATAATTAATAATTGAGATAGGAGCTGTAATGTTGAATATTAAAGTAGCTAAAACCGCCGGTTTCTGCTTTGGAGTTCAAAGGGCAGTCGACTTGGTTTACAATAATATCGGCAGCAAAGAACCTATATATACTTTAGGTCCGATTACTCATAACGAGCAAGTCGTGGAAGATCTTGCAAAAAAAGGCGTAAAAGTTGTAGAAAATCCTGAAGAATTAAAAGATTTGCCAAAGGGAACAATAATTATACGCGCTCATGGTATTCCAAAAAAACTATATGATGAACTTTCTTCCTACGGTCATAACATTATAGATGCCACTTGTCCCTTTGTTAAAAAAATACACAAAATTGTCGAAAAAGAAAAAAAGCGTCATATAATTATAGTCGGAAATCCGGATCACCCTGAGATAAAGGGTATTATGGGATGGTGCAATGACGAAAACTATACCGTAATTCAGGATATTGAAGAAGCAAAAAATCTTAACCTTCCAACCGATTTGCAGCTTTGTATAGTCGCACAGACGACATATAATTACATCAGATTTCAAGAATTAGTTGAAATTATATCAAAAAAAGGTTATGATATATTTGTTTTTAATACAATTTGCAGTGCCACACAGCAAAGGCAACAGGAAGCGTATGAACTTGCCAAAGTTTCGGATGCCATGATTGTGATAGGCGGAAAAGACAGTTCCAATACCAGGAAACTGTATGAAATTTGTAAAAGTGAATGTAAAAATACTTACTATATACAAAAACCGGCCGATTTGGATTTAAGCCAGTTTAAATCTTATCGGAATGTAGGTATTACAGCAGGGGCTTCAACCCCACATTATATTATCAAGGAGGTTCTTACCGTTATGTCAGAAAAAAGTTTTGAACAATTATTAGAAGAAGAAAATTTGGTGGAAATTAACGCCGGTGAAATTGTAGAAGGGATAGTCTTGGACGTTAAAGATAACGAGATTATCTTAAATATAGGCTACAAAACTGAAGGCATTATAACTAAAGAAGAATTTACAAATTCGCCTAATATAGACTTAAAAGCCGTTGTTAAACCAGGCGACAAGATGGAGGCAAAGGTTATTAAAGTAAATGACGGCGAAGGCCAGGTTATTTTAACTTATAAGCGCCTTGCTGCTGAAAAAGGATACAAGAAGCTTGAAGAAGCATACAAAAACAAGACTGTTCTTAAAGCCAAAGTTGCCGAAGTACTTAACGGCGGCGTAAGTGTTATTATAGATGAAGCCAGGGTGTTTATACCGGCCAGCTTAATTTCCGATACTTATGAGAAAGATTTGTCCAAATATGCCGGACAGGAGATTGAATTTGTAATTACCGAATTCAATCCGAAAAAACGCAGGATAATCGGTGACCGCAGACAGCTTATAGTTGCTAAAAAAGAAGAAATGAAGAAGGAATTATATGAAAAAATCAAAGTCGGAATGACCGTAGAAGGTGTTGTAAAGAATATTACCGATTTCGGTGCATTCATCGATCTTGGCGGTGCAGACGGCCTTCTTCACATTTCCGAGATGTCCTGGAGCCGTGTTGACGATCCTAAGAAGTTATTTAAAGTAGGAGATAAGGTCAAGGCCTTCATTAAGGACATTCAAGGTGACAAGATAGCCTTAAGCTTAAAATTCGAAGATCAAAATCCTTGGTTGAAAGCTGAAGAAAAATATGCAGCCGGTAATGTTGTAACCGGAAAAGTAGCACGTATGACCGACTTTGGTGCATTTGTAGAATTAGAGCCAGGCATTGACGCTTTGCTGCATGTATCTCAGATATCAAAAGAGCATGTTGAAAAGCCTTCGGACGTTCTTAAGATCGGTCAGGAAATAAAAGCCAAAGTTGTTGATTTCAATAAAGAAGACAAAAAAATAAGCATAAGTATCAAAGCTTTGGAGTCCGAGAATAAATCTGCCGAAGAAGCAAAAGATATTCAGTCCGAAAATGCAGCCGAGAATAATTCCGAAGAAATTGCCAATCAGTAATTCCTTAAAAGAATTAAAATTCAATATTGAATTATAAATGACAAATGATAAGGAGATACCGGTGTGCTTGGTAGCTATGAAGCATTTAAGGAAGCTATTTATCAATTGACAAAGATTGATTTAAATTCATATAAGGAAAGGCAAATGAAGCGTCGTATTGACGCTTTAATCCTAAAACACGGGATCACCTCCTATAAAAATTATGTTGAAGTATTAAAAACCGAAAAAGCCTATTATGATGAATTCATAAACTATATAACAATCAATGTTTCCGAATTCTACCGTAACCCGGATCAATGGGCTGTTTTGGAGCATGAAGTGCTACCTCATCTCTTTAAAAGTTTCGGTAAACAGCTTAAAATTTGGAGTGCCGCATGTTCAACGGGAGATGAGCCCTACTCATTGGTAATGCTACTTGCAAAGTTTCTTCCTTTAGACAAGATAAAAATATTGGCTACTGATATTGACCGTTTGGTAATTGAAAAAGCCAAAATAGGCTTATATCACTATAAAAGCTTAAGGGAACTTCCAAAAGAATATATTATTAAATACTTTAAGCAGGTAAGCGAACACACTTATAAAATATCCGATGATATTAAAGCTTGTGTTGAATTCAGACAACATGATTTGCTGCAGGACCCGTATCCCAACAACTGTGATCTGATAGTATGCCGTAATGTGCTTATTTATTTTACAGATGAAGCCAAAACACGCATCTATCAAAATTTTAACAACGCTTTAAAAAATGACGGTATACTCTTTGTCGGAAGTACTGAGCAAATGCTGCAGGCCAATAAATACGGATTTTATACATTTAAATCTTTCTTTTATATAAAAAAATAACTGAATAATTTAGTTGCATTCTTATTATTCTTATTATTTGATTTAAGATTTATAGTGAATGTATCTCTTTAAAAAACCTGCTGTGATTTATTACGCCAAAATCACGGCAGGTATATTTTATTATCCGTTTTTACTGATGAATTTTTTGGTATCAGCCACCATTTAAAGGGTTGATTTTTCATATGATATCGTATATATTGATTTATATATTAGCCGACATACATATTTTATAAATTTTCGTCGGCCGATATTAATAATAAGCACCATAAATAATGCAATATTACAGATATATTTCGATATCATTAATTTGCTATGTTATGCATATCGAATATAATGCAAGGGATAAATATTAAAGTACATTATTTGTAATGTATAGCTATTAAATAACCTGCATTATTTTGGTGCGGATAGGAGTGAATATGAGCAAATCGATAACGGTTGCGGTTGACGCAATGGGAGGCGATTACGCTCCTAAAGAAATAGTTAAGGGAGCCGTCCTTGCCATACAAGACAAAGAGGACATTAACGTTATCCTGGTCGGAAAAGAAGAGGTAATTCAAAGCGAACTTGGCGGATATGATTATGATAAAGAAAGAATTAGGATTGTAAATGCCGAAGAAGTTATCTCGAACAATGAGGCTCCTGTTATGGCAATCCGCCGCAAGAAGAATTCCTCAATAGTAGTGGCTTTAAACCTGGTAAAGAACGGGGAAGCAGATGCCTTTGTTTCCGCCGGAAGTACAGGTGCTGTTTTAGCCGGCGGCCAACTCATTGTGGGAAGGATAGAAGGAGTTGAACGTCCGCCTCTTGCCCCTCTTATTCCTACCATTTCAGGCGTTTCTTTACTGATTGACTGCGGCGCCAATGTTGATGCCAGACCAAGCCATCTGGTTCAATTTGCCAAGATGGGCTCTATTTACATGGAGAATGTGATAGGGATAAAAAACCCTAGGGTAGCAATTGTAAACATTGGTGCAGAAGAAGAAAAAGGCAATCAATTGGTAAAAGAAACATTTCCTTTGCTTAAAGAAATTCCTGATATCAACTTTATAGGTAGCATAGAGGCAAGAGATATCCCGTACGGCCATGCTGACGTTATTGTCTGCGAAGCCTTTGTGGGCAATGTTATACTTAAACTTTATGAAGGGCTTGGCAGTGCTCTTATAGAAAAAATAAAAGAAGGGCTTATGAGCACTACCAGGAGTAAAATAGGCGCTTTATTGAGTAAGCCGGCCCTAAAGAAAACTTTAAAGGCTTTTGATCAGTCCAGATATGGCGGTGCTCCCATGCTGGGTCTTAAAGGTCTGGTAGTCAAGACCCACGGAAACTCAAAAAGCAATGAAATCAGAAATTCTATTTTACAGTGTGTAACTTTTACTGAGCAAAAAATTAAGGAAAAAATTGAAGTCAATTTAAAAAAACAAGAATAAATATCTAAAAAAGAAGGGTGAATGCATATGGAATTTGAAAAACTGCAAAAAATAATTAGTGAAGTAATGAATGTCGATCCCGACGAGATAACAGAGGACACAACTTTCGTAGACGATTTAGGTGCAGATTCCCTTGATATATTCCAAATAATAATGGGTATCGAAGAAGAATTTGATATCGAAATTTCAAATGAAGATGCTGAAAATATTGTAACGGTCGGTGATGCCGTAGAGCAAATAAAAAAAGCATTAAGCTAAAACAGAATTAGAGCTTTATAAAAGCCCTGAAATAAGGTTCGCCTTATTTAGTGGGCTTTTATCTGTAAGTTGAAGGAGGAACGAAAATATGAGCAGACGAAACAGACAAGAAGCCTCCGTTTCTTTGCTGGAAGACAGAATCGGATATAAATTTAAAAACCCGTCTTTACTGCTTCAGGCCATAACTCACAGTTCTTACGCCAATGAGATGAAAATGCGCAAAGAAAGCAACAATGAACGGCTTGAATTTCTCGGAGATGCCGTCCTTGAACTGGTGACCAGCGAATACGTATTTGAAAGATATAATGATCTTTCAGAAGGAGATCTAACCAAACTAAGGGCCGGTATGGTCTGTGAACAGGCCCTGTCTTCATGTGCCAAAGAATTAAATATTGGAGAATATCTGCTTCTAGGTAAAGGTGAAGATATCTCCGGGGGGCGTATGCGGGATTCCATCCTTTCCGATGCCTTGGAAGCAATCATAGGCGCAATATACCTGGACGGTGGTTTTACTAGTGCAAAAGAGTTTGTACAAAAAAATATCCTTAACCAGATTGAAGACAAGGAACTCTTTTTCGATAGTAAGACTATCTTACAGGAAATGGTTCAAAACGAAAACCATAAACAGAAAATCCGATATAAACTCATATCCGAGGAAGGCCCCGACCACAATAAATCCTTTACCATAGCTTTATATGTAGGCAACAAGCAATATGGCTGCGGGGTAGGAAGAACAAAGAAAGCGGCCGAACAGGAGGCTGCTTTGCAGGCCATAAAAAAATTACAGGAAAATAAGTGACAAAATATACGGATGGGAGTTACTTGAATGTATTTAAAAAGAATAGAAGTACACGGTTTTAAATCCTTTGCCAATAAATTGCAATTGGAATTTGACAGCGGTATTACGGCAATTGTAGGTCCAAACGGCAGCGGAAAAAGCAATATCGCAGATGCAGTCCGCTGGGTACTTGGCGAGCAAAGTGCTAAGCAGCTTAGAGGTTCCAAGATGGAAGATGTTATTTTTTCCGGAACCGAAATGAGAAAACCCTTGGGTTATGCCTATGTTGCCCTAACCATAGACAATTCTGACCATAAACTTCCTATAGATTATGAAGAAGTTACTGTTGCAAGAAGAGTTTACCGTTCCGGTGAAAGCGAATATCTCATTAACGGCACATCCTGCCGTCTTAAAGATGTCCAGGAATTATTCATGGATACCGGTATCGGTAAAGAAGGCTATTCCATGATCGGACAAGGCCAGATAGATAAAATATTAAGCGGCAAGCCCGAAGACAGAAGAGAATTGTTTGACGAGGCTGCCGGTATAGTAAAATTCAAACGCAGAAAATACGAGGCCGAAAAAAACCTGGAAGAGGAAAGAGCCAATCTTGCAAGAGTATCCGATATTATTTCCGAAATAGAAAGACAGCTTATCCCCTTGGAAAAACAGTCCGAAACCGCAAAAGTTTATCTGAAATATAAAGAGGAACTAAAAAACCTTGAGGTTTCCCTGTTTTTAAAAGAATACGATAAATTGCGCTCATCAAAAGAAGATCTGGAAAATAAGCTGACAATCATTTCGGATGATTTGGATCAAACCAGAAGCGAATATGAAAAAATAAAGGATGAATATATACGTTTAGAATCTCAGCTTGAAGAACTGGATGCCGGGATAGATGCCGATAAGTCTTCTTATAACGAAAATCTCATAAAGAAGGAAAAAGCAGAGGGAGAAATTAAAGTATTAAACGAGCAGATTAATTCCCTTTTGCAAAACGACGAATATTATCAGGAAAGAATCCATTCAACAGAACAGGAAATTTCCGCAAAAAAGACCGAAGAACAGGAATATCTTGAAGAAAAAGAAAAACTGGATATTAACATCGGTCAGATAGACGATTTACTAAGTTCTACATTGGTAGAACTTGAGCAAGTAAGAGATAATATTAAAAATTATACCAAGGAAATTGAAGATTGCAGCAATGCCGCCTTTGAATATCTTAATCAAAATTCCGTTATCAAAAGCAACATACAGCGTTATGAAACTATGCTTGAGCAGAATGCCATCCGCAGGGCTCAGCTTAATCAAAAGATTATTAAAAGCAAAAGCGAAGAAGGTTTATATGATGAAGAAATAGGCAGATTAAAAGCAGATTTAAACAACATAACGGAAGAAATCGAAAAACTTACTGCCGAAAGTCAAAGTTTAGAAAATGAAATTAAGAATTCCCAAAATATAATTGATAATATAACGCTTAAGCAAAACGAGCTTCAGAGGCAATATCACATAGAAAAATCCAGGCTGGAATCTTTAATTAATCTAACCGAAAGATATGAAGGCTATGGCAACAGCATAAGAAAAATCATGGAACAGAAGAAAAGCATACCAGGTATTATAGGTGTTGTTGCCGATATCATTAAAACAAACAAAGAATTTGAGACCGCTATAGAAACTGCTTTGGGCCAAAGCATTCAAAATATTATTACCGAGGATGAAGGCACGGCAAAAGAATTAATCGCTTTCCTTAAAGCTAACAAGTACGGAAGAGCGACATTTTTGCCTCTTACCAATATTAAATCCTCAAAAAGCCTACATAATCACAGCGTACTAAACGAAAAAGGCGTTATCGGCATTGCTTCAAGCCTTGTTGAAGCGGATAAAAAATTCCATGAATTAATTGAATATCTCCTTGGAAGAATCATAGTTATTGATAATATTGACAATGCCGCTTTGATAGCCAGAAAATACGATTACACCCTTAGGATTGTAACATTAGAAGGGGAACTGCTATCTCCAGGCGGTTCAATTTCAGGCGGTGCCTACAAAAATACCAGCAATCTGCTCGGAAGACGGCGGGAAATTGAAGATCTGGAAGAATTAATTAAGAAACTGGATAAGCAGGTTGAAAACCTTGCTACTGAAAAAGAAAACGAAACCGCAAGAAAGACTGAATTTACGGTTCGTCTTGAAGAAATCAAAAAGCAACTTCAGGACAAATTTTTAATGCAAAATACCATAAAATTAAATCTTGAACAGGTTATTTCCAAAAAGTCCGAGGCAGAAGCCGTATACCTGGATTTTATAAAAGAATTAAATGAAATAGATCAGCAGGATACAGACCTAAAAAGCAATCTTGACGTATTAAATAATTCTCTTTCGGAAAACCTAAAGAATAATGCCGATAAGGAACAAAGGATTGAAGAATTAAATAGTCTTCTTTCAAAGGAAAGAGAGACTGAAAGTGAAGTTAACGAAAAGGCTTCAAAATACAGGATGGAACTATCTGCCCTGGAGCAGAAAAACCATTTTATCTTGGAGAATATAAAGCGCGTTAAAAGGGAAATTGAAAAATTATATGAGGAAGAAGAAGCAATAAAGCTTGACATGCAAAAATCTTTCCATATAATTCAAGAGAAAAGGGAAATTATAAAAAAGACCGAAGAATTAATAAAGGAAACAGATACCGTTCTTCTGAGTCTGGATGAAAAAATCAAATCAAGGATAGCAGAGAAAGAAAATATTTCAAAAATTCATAAATCGTTCTTTGAAAAGAGAGATGAACTTTCTTTAAGAATTCATAACCTTGAGAAGGAACTTATCAGGCTTGGTAACCAGAAGGAAAAGCTTGCCGAGCAGCTTGACCAGCAGATTAATTATATTTGGAATGAATACGGTCTTACCTATTCTACAGCATTAGAATATAATGCGGGAAGGGAAATAAGCCTTGCAAGCGCAAAAAAATCCATCCAGGAAATCAAGGATAAAATAAAAGCCCTTGGGGATGTAAACGTTAATGCTATCGAGGATTTCAAGAATCTTTCAGAAAGGCATAAGTTCCTTATAACCCAGAGGGAAGACCTGATTAAAGCCGAACAAGCCCTGCTGCAAATAATCAGTGATTTGGAAACGGAAATGAAAGTGCAGTTTGAAAAGCAATTTGCCGCCATAAACCGGCAGTTTGATGCGGTATTCAAGGAACTGTTCGGCGGAGGCAAGGCCGATCTGGAACTTACAGATGATGATGTTTTGGAAGCAGGAATAAGGATTAATGCCCAGCCTCCAGGAAAGAAACTTCAAAATATTATGCAATTGTCCGGTGGAGAAAAGGCTTTAACGGCTATAAGTTTGCTCTTTGCTATCCAAAACCTTAAGCCGTCGCCGTTTTGCCTACTTGACGAGATTGAAGCGGCTTTGGATGATTCAAACGTAAAACGCTTTGCAAAATACCTTTGCAAACTGTCAAAGGATACTCAGTTTATTGTTATCACTCACAGAAGAAATACCATGGCTGTGGCAGATATCTTATATGGAATCACCATGCAGGAAAAGGGTGTTTCCACTCTGGTATCCGTAAGCCTTATAGAAAATGAACTTGAAAAATAAGATTACATCTACGGAGGTTTATATTTTTATGGAACATCAAAAATCCGGTTTTTTCAGTAAACTGGTTAAAGGACTGGCAAAAACCAGAAACAGTATAGCTAACGGTATAGATGCCATTTTCAGCGGTTTTTCCAATATAGATGAGGATTTTTATGAAGAACTGGAAGAAACTTTGATTATGGCAGACCTGGGAATTAAAACTACAGATGCTATTCTTGAAAATCTGAGAGCCAAAGTAAAAGAACAAAAAATAAAAGAACCTGCTCAGTGCAGGGAACTGCTTATTAACAGCATGATAGAACAGATGGCTGTAGGCGAAACCGCTTATGAATTTGAGAACAGAAAATCCATTGTTCTTATTATGGGAGTTAACGGTGTAGGAAAAACCACCACCGTCGGAAAACTGGCAGGGCAATTAAAAGCCCAGGGTAAAAAAGTAATAGTGGCTGCTGCGGATACTTTCAGAGCCGCAGCCATAGAACAGCTTACCGAATGGGCCAACAGGGCAAACGTTGAAATTATTGCCCATAAAGAAGGGTCTGACCCTGCGGCTGTTATTTTTGACGCCGTAACGGCTTTCAAGGCACGAAATGCCGATGTACTCATTTGCGATACGGCCGGAAGGCTTCACAATAAAAAGAATCTTATGGAAGAATTAAGAAAGATAAACAGAATAATCGATCGTGAATGTCCTGATGTATACCGTGAAACTCTTGTTGTTCTTGACGGAACTACAGGCCAGAACGCACTGGCCCAAGCCAAGGAATTTAATGAAGTAGCAAACTTAACCGGTATTGTTATCACTAAACTGGACGGTACGGCCAAAGGAGGTATCGCCATTGCCATTCAGTCCGAACTTAACATACCGGTAAAATATATAGGTATTGGCGAACATATAGAGGATCTGCAGAAATTTAACGCATCGGATTTTGTCAATGCTTTATTCCAGAAAAACGAATAGGAGACGATTGAAATGAACTTAGAGAAGTTCGAAGAAGCCACAGAAGCGGTGAAAAAAGTAATACTTCGTACTAAACTCATCTATAGCGATTATTTCAGCGAAATCTCAGGCAACAAAGTTTATTTAAAACCGGAAAATATGCAATTTACCGGGGCTTATAAGGTAAGGGGAGCTTATTACAAAATCAGTACTCTTTCAAAAAAAGAAAGAGACAAAGGTTTGATAACTGCTTCTGCGGGCAACCATGCCCAAGGGGTAGCCTATGCGGCAAAACTCTATAATGCCAAAGCTATAATCGTTATGCCCAATACAACGCCTCTTATTAAGGTAAACAGGACCAAAAGCTACGGTGCTGAAGTTGTACTTTACGGAGATGTTTATGACGAAGCTTATAACTATGCCCGCAAGCTTTCGGAAGAAAAAGGGTATTGCTTTATTCATCCGTTTAACGACCTGGATGTTGCCACAGGACAGGGAACTATCGCAATGGAGATATTCAAAGACCTTCCTACGGTTGACATCATCCTTGCTCCCGTCGGAGGCGGAGGGCTTCTTGCAGGTGTAGCCACTTTAGCCAAACAGTTAAATCCCAACATTAAAGTTATCGGTGTTGAGCCGGCCAATGCAGCCTGCATGAAAGAATCCCTAAAAGCAGGCCATGTGGTTACGCTTGATAAAGTCGATACCATAGCAGACGGTACCGCAGTAAAGACTCCGGGAGATGTAATATTCCCTTACATACAGAAATATGTAGACGACATTATAACCGTTGACGACTGTGAACTGATTGTAAATTTCCTGGATATGATTGAAAACCACAAAATGGTTGTTGAAAATTCCGGTCTGCTTAGTGTAGCAGCTTTAAAGCATTTAAAATGCAAAAATAAAAAGATTGTTTCCATTCTTAGCGGCGGAAATATGGACATCATTACCGTATCATCGGTTGTTCAGCACGGTCTTATTCAAAGAGGGCGGGTATTTACAGTTTCGGTACTCCTTCCCGACCGGCCCGGAGAACTGGTTAATGTAGCCAAAATTATAGCCAAAGAACAGGGCAACGTCATAAGACTTGATCATAACCAGTTTGTCAGCATTAACCGCAACAGTGCCGTTGAACTTACAATCACCATGGAAACCTTTGGCCATGAACATAAGCAAAGGATAGTGGATGCATTGGTTCAGGCAGGATACAACCCGAAAATTTGCCTGCCAAATAAAATATACGGCTAACCGCTATAAATCCGTTAGTAAAAGCTATAAATCCGTTAATAAGAAAGAATTATTAGACGGCATTAATGTATAGAATTAATTCATAGCATCAATATATAGCATTAACATAAGCAGTAAAGTAATATATATAGCAATTAATATATAGCAGCAATACATTCTAATACATAGCAGTAATACTTGCCATATATACAGGATTTTTATTTATGGCATTATTATCATGGTGTATTAAACGAGTTATTATTTAACACTATAAAATTGCCTTATTAACAATTTAAAATTATTTTTTATATGGCATTATTATATAATCGTCGGTGTTATTTTTGGATAATGTTTATGGGTGGAAGACATTTACATTCATGCTTGAAACTGATATAATATTTATATCTTTATATTCTGTATTCTTTCAAGCGTCTGTAAATCACGGCTTTCGTCCATAGTAATCCGATTTCTCTTGATATCCCAAAAAGAGTTGACATCGGCCGGCTAATGCGTTATTATATTTTCAGAACATCTGTTCGCGTATATTTGTCAGTATTATAGATGCTTATAAGCATCAGGGAGGTTAGTATGGGAAAAGATGACAGAATCAGGGCATTGGAATCTGCATTGGCCCAGATTGAAAAGCAATACGGCAAAGGTTCCGTTATGAAACTTGGCGAAACCAGTTCCAATATGAATATTGAAACAGTTCCTACCGGATCAATAAGTCTTGATATTGCCCTCGGCCTTGGCGGGGTACCGAAGGGAAGAATTATTGAAATATACGGCCCCGAATCTTCCGGTAAAACCACTGTTGCTTTGCATATGATAGCCGAGGTTCAGAAAATCGGAGGCATTGCGGGATTTATTGATGCGGAACATGCTTTGGACCCGGTCTATGCTAAGAATATCGGGGTAGATATTGATAATTTATATATTTCACAGCCTGACAACGGAGAACAGGCCTTGGAAATTGCAGAAACCATGGTACGTTCCGGAGCTGTCGATATAATTATTATAGACTCTGTTGCCGCTTTGGTTCCGAAAGCGGAAATCGACGGAGAAATGGGAGATGCCCATGTAGGCCTTCAGGCAAGGCTTATGTCCCAGGCCTTAAGAAAGCTGACCGCAGTTACCAGCAAAACCAACTGCATAGTTGTCTTTATTAACCAGCTTCGTGAAAAAGTCGGTGTAATGTTCGGCAATCCCGAAACCACTACCGGTGGCCGGGCTTTAAAATTCTATGCATCTGTCCGTCTGGATGTACGCCGGGTAGAATCCCTAAAGCAGGGAGGAGACGTTATAGGAAGCCGTACAAGGGTTAAAGTTGTAAAGAACAAGATAGCTCCTCCTTTTAAAGAAGCGGAATTTGATATAATGTTCGGAAAAGGAATTTCCAAAGAAGGAGATATCCTTGATATAGCTTCCGAGATTGGACTTATTAATAAAAGCGGGGCCTGGTATTCATATAATGACACCAAGATAGGCCAGGGCAGGGAAAATGCCAAGCAATTTTTAGCGGAAAACCCCGAAATATGTGATGAATTATATGAGAAAATCAGAGAGCATTTTGGCTTAAAACCTGCCAAGAAATATTATGAAAGTTTAGAGGAATAAAATAAGTTTTACTAGCGGCCACAGGTATAGTCCGGTTGGATTATCCCTGTGGTTTCGGTATATTTAGGATAACCATACTGATTATGATTATTTTTACTGTTTATAAAAAAGTGGTTTAAAACTTTATATCTGTAAATATATTAATAGCTTATTATATTTATTATACAATATATTATTTTTGAAGGAGATTTATATGGAAATTACGGATATTCTTGAAGTTAAGGCCGGGCAAAATACAAAGAAAAAGGCTTTTAAAATATATATTGATTATACATATGCTTTTTTATTATACGAAAATGAAATAAAGCATCTCCAACTGTCAAAGGGAACAGACATTTCGCAAGATACATATGAAGCAATACTTGAAGATATTATTTTAAAAAGAGCAAAGCATAAGGCCCTAAATATGCTTAAATATTCGGACAAAACCGAAAAAGAGATTTATATAAGGCTTAAAAATGAGTATTATAATGATGATATTATAGAAAGGACTATTGAGTACTTAAAAGACTATAATTATCTTAATGATGAAAGGTATGCCTTAAACTACATCCGGTCAAGAAAAGAAACGGAAAGTATACTTGCAATTAAAAACAAACTTCTAAGTAAGGGTATAAATAAAAAAGTTTTAGATAAGATAATTGCAAGGGAATACGAAATATCGGACGACGAAGATAATGACCCTGAAATTTTGGCTATAAAAAAGATTATAGGCAAATATTGTGATGATATTACAAATTTATCCTTTGAAAAGAAAATACGTTTAATCAATATGCTAGAAAGAAAAGGGTTTAATTCAGAAAAAATACACAAATGTATGTAAATTATTAATTTTTTTATAAATATTTTTTTGTTACTTGCCTTTTGAAATAATTTATAATACAATTAGACTTGGCAGAAAATTGGTTTTCTACTAGATTCTGAAAAATGGAGGGCTGAAAATGTCTAATAATGCACAATTATCGGCAAGAGAAAGAATTGCCTCTCTGCTCGATGAAAACAGTTTTGTTGAAGTCGGTGCATTAGTAACAAAAAGAAGCACAGACTTTAACTTGGAGCAGAAGGAGATTCCAAATGACGGCGTCATTACCGGCTATGGCCTTATAGACGGTAATCCTGTCTATGTGTTCAGTCAGGATTCATCGGCTCTTGGTGGTTCTGTCGGTGAAATGCATGCCAAAAAAATTACCAGATTATATGATCTTGCACTTAAGGCGAAGGCTCCTGTTATCGGCCTGATTGATTCATCCGGCTTAAGATTACAGGAATCTTCTGATGCCTTAAACGGCCTGGGAGAAATTTATGCGAAGCAGGTAATGGCTTCCGGTGTGATCCCTCAAATTACCGCCGTATTCGGTAACTGCGGTGGTGGTCTGGCTGTTATGGCATCCTTAAGTGATTTTTCATTTATGGAAGAAAAATCTTCCAGACTCTTTTTACAAACACCCAACTCATTACTTGGAAACCACAAGCAGAAGTTAGACACTTCCGGTGCAGATTTCAATGCGAAATCAGGTAATGTAGACTATGTCGGAGCTAACGAGCTTGAGGTTTTAAATAAAATCCGTGAGTTGATTTCCATTCTTCCGTCCAACAACGAAGAAGGCGGACGTGTATCAGAAAGCAGCGACAACTTAAATCGTCTTGTTCCGAATTTCTCTTCGGAACTTGAAGATACGAAAAGTGCGCTCATCGATATTTCTGATAATTATTACTTCTATGAAATTAAGGCAGATTATGCCAAAGAGATGGTTACCGGATTTATCCGTTTAAACGGTGTAACCGTCGGTGCTGTTGCTAACCGTACCAAGATTCTTGATGAAAACGGAAAAGCAACAGATCAGTTTGATAATGTCCTTACTACAGACGGCTGTAAAAAAGCCGCAAGTTTTGTTCGTTTCTGTGATGCATTTAATATTCCAGTACTTACACTTACCAATGTCAGCGGATATAAAGCTGATGTAAACGAAGAAAAAACTATTGCCAAAGCTTCGGCTGAGCTTGCTTACGCCTTTGCCGATGCCACCGTACCGAAGGTTAATGTTGTAATAGGCAAGGCTTATGGCAGTGCATATGTTAACATGAACTCCAAACATATCGGAGCAGATTATGTATTTGCACTTCCTACTGCAGAAATAGGTATGATGGATGCAAAACTTGCTGCCCAGATTATGTATGACGGATCTTCTGCGGAAGTTATAAATGAAAAAGCGGAAGAGTATGCTACACTTCAAAATGCTGCCCTTTCAGCGGCAAAACGGGGATATGTGGACAATATAATTGAACCGGAAACAGTAAGAAAACATGTTATCTATGCTTTTGAAATGCTGTATTCAAAATACGAAGAAAGGCCCTTTAAGAAGCACGGTTCATTTTAATCCTTACTTATTCCCAAAGTCATACAAAGAAAGGTAGATTAATACTATGACCATAATTAGCAACGGTATTGCAAATTCCACAATCCTTCTGTCTCAGGCACCGTTATCGGAACGTTTAAAAATGGCCGGATTAAATACCGTCCTGGGAATGGGAATCGTATTTGCTGTCCTGATTGTCATGATATTTATAATAAGCCTTTTAAAATATTTACCCGGACTATTTTCGGGCTCAAGTAAAGAAAAAACAGTTCAGGACAATGAAACCGATTCCGTTATCGATACGGTAAAAGAAAATGCTTATTATGAAGAAGCCGATTTAACTGACGATCATGAATTGGTAGCTGTAATTGCAGCGGCAATCAGTGCTTATTGTTCCGAAGATAATCAGGATGATCTTTCAGGCGGCTTTGTAGTCCGTTCCATACGTAAAATAAACAACAGAAGGATGTATTAAGCTTAATCAGACGGTAACTTTATCAGATCAATCAGATCACAAGGAGGATTTATGTCATGAAATATTATACAATCACTGTTAACGGTAATACTTACGAAGTTTCAGTAGAAGAAAAAACCGGAGTATCAACTGCAGCCCCTGCGGCAGCACCTGCACCTGCTCCTGCTCCTAAAGTACCGGTTCAGAGCGCCGCACCTGCTCCCGCTCCTGCACCTAAAGCAGCATCCGGTTCAGAAGGAAACATTAAAGTAAGTTCGCCGATGCCCGGTAAAATCTTGTCCATAAAGGCTAATGTAGGACAGGCTGTAAAAAAGGGAGACGTTATACTTATTCTTGAAGCTATGAAAATGGAAAATGAAATAGTAGCTCCTCAGGATGGAACTGTTGCCAGCATTAACGTAAGTGCAGGCCAGTCTGTTGAAGCAGGAGATTTACTTGCTACTTTAAAATAATTAACTAATGTTAAAATAAAAAAAGTCGGATTTTATACAATCCTTTTGAAAAGGAAGGACTGAAATATGGACTATTTGTTAAATACTTTGTACGATTTATATCAAGCTTCGGGCTTTGCATCAATAACATATAAAAATATTATTATGATTGTTGTTGCCTGTATTTTATTATATCTGGCAATTAAAAAAGATTATGAACCGCTTTTATTAATTCCAATTGCTTTTGGTATGTTGCTGGTAAACCTGTTTCCGGGAATTATGGCAAAACCCTATTACAATGAAAGCGGAAATCTGGTTCCCGGCGGACTGTTGCATTATTTCTATATAGGTGACGAATACGGCATCTTTCCTGCTTTGATATTCTTAGGAGTAGGTGCCTTAACCGACTTCGGTCCCTTGATTGCCAATCCGTCCAGTTTTCTTCTGGGTGCTGCGGCTCAGTTCGGAATATATGTCGCTTTCTTCATGGCCACTTTACTTGGCTTTTCTGAAGGAGCAGCGGCTGCCATCTCCATAATCGGAGGAGCCGACGGTCCTACATCCATATTCCTGGCTACCAAACTGGCTCCGGAAATGCTTGGACCGATTGCGGTTGCCGCATATTCCTATATGGCTCTGGTTCCTATTATACAGCCTCCGGTTATGAAGCTTCTTACAACCGAAGAGGAACGCAAAATCAGGATGGAGCAATTAAGACCGGTTTCCAAAATGGAGAAAATCATATTCCCTATAGTAGTTACTATAGTAGTTGTATTGTTGTTACCTGATGTGGCACCTCTTGTAGGCATGCTGATGTTGGGTAATCTCTTCCGCGAAAGCGGAGTTGTACGCCAGCTGACAGAAGTATCATCCAACGCCTTGATGTATATTATAGTAATAATGCTTGGTACCTCGGTAGGAGCTACTACCAGTGCCGAAACTTTCCTTAACATAAACACCATAAAAATTGTAATCCTCGGACTTATTGCCTTTGTATTCGGCACAGCCGGCGGTATCATTTTCGGTAAAATTATGTGCAAGGTAACCAAAGGAAAAATTAATCCTTTGATCGGCTCCGCAGGTGTATCTGCAGTTCCTATGGCTGCCAGAGTTTCACAAAAAGTCGGGGCAGAAGCAGATCCTACCAACTACCTGCTTATGCATGCTATGGGACCTAACGTAGCGGGTGTTATCGGTACTGCCGTTGCGGCTGGAGTATTTCTGTCTGTATTCGGTTAAAGAGTATAATGAGTCTAATATATGACTCATATTGAACAGGAGGTAAATTATGGCTGAACAAGCAAAGAGACCCGTAAAAATAACAGAAACCATCCTTCGGGACGCCCATCAGTCTTTAATAGCTACAAGAATGTCCACCGAAGAGATGCTTCCTATAATAGAAAAAATGGATAAAGTAGGCTACCATGCAGTAGAATGCTGGGGTGGCGCTACTTTTGACGCTTCCCTTCGCTTCCTTAAGGAAGATCCTTGGGAAAGATTAAGAAAATTAAGGGCTGGATTTAAAAATACAAAGCTGCAGATGCTTTTCCGCGGCCAGAATATATTGGGATACCGTCATTATGCAGATGACGTTGTAGAATATTTTGTTCAGAAATCCATTGCCAACGGTATCGATATCATCCGTATATTTGATGCTTTAAACGATCTTCGCAATCTTGAATGTGCCGTAAAAGCAACCAAAAAGGAAAACGGCCATGCCCAGGTTGCTATCTGCTATACTTTGGGAGACGCTTACACCATAGATTATTATGTTAATCTGGCAAAAGATATTGAATCCATGGGTGCTGATTCCATCTGTATCAAGGATATGGCAGGCTTACTTGTTCCTTATCAGGCAACCGAACTGGTAACTGCCCTTAAGAAAGCTGTCAATATTCCTATTGACCTTCATACTCACTACACCAGCGGTGTTGCTTCCATGACTTACATGAAAGCGGTTGAGGCAGGCTGCGATATCATTGATACCGCTATGTCCCCGTTTGCTCTGGGAACCAGCCAGCCGGCTACCGAAGTCATGGTTGAAACCTTTAAAGGTACACCTTATGACACAGGCCTTGATCAGAATCTTCTTGCCGAAATTGCAGACTATTTCCGCCCCTTAAGAGACAAGGCCTTAGAAAAAGGACTTCTTAATCCCAAGGTTATGGGCGTTGATATTAAAACTTTACTTTATCAGGTACCGGGAGGTATGCTCTCCAATCTGGTTTCCCAGCTTAAAGAGCAGAAGGCTGAAGATAAATACTATGAAGTTCTTGCAGAAGTACCTAGAGTCCGTAAAGACTTCGGTGAGCCGCCACTTGTTACTCCTTCCAGCCAGATTGTAGGTACTCAGGCTGTATTAAACGTACTTGCCGGAGAACGCTATAAGATGGTAACTAAGGAAACCAAGGCCCTTCTTTCCGGTGAATACGGAAGAACAGTTAAACCTTTCAATCCTGAAGTGCAAAAGAAGGTTATCGGGGATAAAAAGCCCATTACCTGCAGGCCGGCAGATCTGCTTGAACCCGAACTTAAAAAGATTGAAGCAGAGATTGCGGAATGGAAAGAGCAGGATGAGGACGTATTGTCCTACGCTTTATTCCCTCAGGTAGCTATGGAATTCTTCAAATACCGCAAGGCTCAAAAGACAGGTATTGACATAACCGAAGGGGATAAGGAAAACAAGGCTTATCCTGTATAATAAAGTAATTGAAAAATTAGTTTTTGTATAGTTTATAATTGAATAATATAAAAAGTTATAAAAAGGTATCATATACAGCAAAAGTATTTGATACCTTTTTGTATTTAGGAAAACTCTGGTTTTATTGAAGCAAAGCCAAATAGATCACAAAAAAAGCTATATGGAAACTATTAAAAAAATTTGAAAAGCTTATATGTTGTACAATAATAGCCATTGCCATTATTATATCCGGCGCTTTAATTGCCGATACCATTAAGGTCGGATTTGACAATTTACGGGGCGCAATAGTTTATCTGGCCGAATTACAACCTCGTTAGGCACTGTAAAATTTTTTACTTGACAACGTCTTAGTAATTATGTATACTACCAACTGTAAAGAAAAAACCTTTACAGGTGGTGTTTTTAATGCAGGACACAATATCAGGGGACTCCAAACTGGATGAACTGATATATTTATCGATGTTATATGATTTTTATGGAGAACTTTTGCCTGACAATAAAAAACAGGTTTTTGAAGATTACGTTCTGAATGATTTATCCTTGAGCGAAATTGCGGAGCATATGAACATAAGCCGCCAGGGAGTCCATGATATTGTAAAGCGTTGTACCCAGGAATTAAAGGATTACGAAGAAAAGTTATCTTTACTTAAGAAATTTGCCAAAATTAAAGATATGCTTGAAAGTATCAAAAATTTATGCTATAAGATATCGGAAACCGGAGAAACAGACAAGTTGCAGGAAATTGCAGCCTTGGCAGATGATATATTAAAGGAGCTGTAATATGGCATTTGATAATTTATCTGAAAAGCTTCAGAATATTTTTAAAAATTTAAGAGGAAAAGGACGCCTTACGGAAGCTGACGTAAAAACGGCTCTTAAAGAAGTAAAAATGGCTCTACTTGAAGCAGACGTCAATTTTAAAGTTGTAAAAAACTTTATTGCTTCCGTTCAGGAAAGGGCAATAGGACAGGATGTCCTAAACAGCCTGACTCCGGGCCAAATGGTTATTAAAATCGTAAACGAGGAAATGATAAATATGCTGGGAGGCAGTGCTGCCCAGCTGCAGCTTCAGCCTGCCGGTGAAATAACCGTAATTATGATGTGCGGTCTGCAGGGTGCCGGTAAGACCACAACCGTGGCAAAACTGGCTGGAAAGCTAAAATCCATGGGAAGAAAGCCTTTGCTTGCAGCCTGCGATATATACAGGCCCGCCGCTATAGATCAGTTAATAATCAACGGAGAAAAACAGGGTGTCAGCGTATTTTCCATGGGTGATAAGCATAAACCCTTAAATATCGCAAAAGCGGCAGTGGAGCATGCATCAAAAAACGGTTTTAATGTGGTTATACTGGATACCGCAGGAAGGCTTCATATTGATGAAGGCATGATGGAAGAGCTGCAGGAGATTAAGTCCAATATGCCCGTTCATCAAACTATACTCGTTGTAGACGCCATGACAGGTCAGGATGCGGTTAACGTAGCCCAGACCTTTAACGATAAGCTCGGTATTGACGGGGTAATTCTTACCAAACTGGACGGCGATACCAGAGGCGGCGCCGCTTTATCCATACGGGCCGTAACCGGAAAACCTATCCTTTATGCCGGTATGGGCGAAAAACTGTCAGATCTTGAACCATTCTACCCTGACAGAATGGCATCCAGAATCCTCGGCATGGGTGATATACTTACCCTTATAGATAAGGCCCAGGCACAATTTGATGAAGAGAAAGCCCGCGAGATGGAAAGGAAAATCAAGAAAGCCGAGTTTGATTTCAACGATTTTCTTGAACAAATGCAGCAAATTAAGAAAATGGGCGGTATAGCTGACATCCTTAGTATGCTTCCCGGTATGGGAAAACAATTAAAAGATGTAGAAATAGACGAAAAGGCTCTGGCAAGAACCGAAGCCATCATATATTCCATGACCAAGGAAGAAAGAGCCAACCCTGATATATTAAACCTTTCCCGCAAAAAAAGAATAGCAGCCGGAGCAGGAGTGGACATATCGGAAGTCAACGCCCTGGTAAAGCAATTTGACCAGATGAAAAAGATGATGAAACAGATGTCCGGCATGCTCGGCAAAGGCGGCAAGCGGGCCAGATTTAAATTGCCTTTCGGTTTATAAAACAGCTTGTTGTGTTATTTGATGTAATACATCAGATATTATATATTTGATGTATTAAACACCTGATAACATTTCATATAAATCCTAATCAAGGAGGTGAAGAACATGGCAGTAAAAATCAGATTAAAAAGAATGGGCCAAAAGAAAGCTCCTTTCTATAGAATAGTTGTTGCTGATTCCAGATCTCCCAGAGACGGAAGATTTATCGAGGAAATCGGCACTTATGATCCTACAAAAAATCCCAGCGCCTTCAATGTAAATGAGGAGGCTGCTAAGAAGTGGCTTGCTAACGGTGCAAAACCGACTGATACGGTAGCTAAGATATTTAAGCATGCCGGTCTTCTTTAATAATGGGATCCTATAAATTTCAACCGTAATAAAGTTCAAAATGAACAAAGTTCATAAAGAGCAAAGTTCAACATGAACAAAGTTCATTTTTGAACTATTGGAAGTTCATAAATGAACATATAAAGTTCATTTATGAACTTTTTGGTAAGGATTTAGCTGCCATATGGCAGCATGGAGGTTGAATATGAAAAAATTGGTTGAAGTAATTGCTAAATCACTCGTAGATCATCCCGATGAGGTTGTTGTTACGGAAAAGGAAACCGACAAATCAATTATAATTGAATTGAAAGTCGCTTCCGAAGATATGGGGAAAGTGATTGGCAAGCAAGGCCGTATTGCAAAATCCATACGTACCGTAGTAAAAGCAGCCGCAGCTAAGAGTGATAAAAAAGTAGTGGTTGAAATTATACAATAATTCAAAATGATTAATATTCAAAGGGATTAGCTTCCGGATATTAATCATTTCGGATGCAGGCTGTTGTTCTCTTAGCAACAGCCTTTATTTTCATATAAAATGCAATTATATTCAATTGCAATTATCTTTATAAAAGTTTGAAGATTATAGATAATAAATAGTAATTTAGTTGCCTTTACAAAATTATCGTTTTATTTTATGTTCGGGTATTGGGCTGTTTAATACCTGTCTTTAATATTTAATCGAAAATCAAATCACATATTTGTCTTTTATTTAGTCGATGTAATATTATAAAGGAAATTTCAAAGTGATATTTTAATAAAGAAAAAATTCTGTAAAGATTATACTTCAATAAAAATTAATAAAAATAGAGGAAGAAAGCAATGGAAAACTATTTGAGAGTAGGCGTTATTACAACAACCCACGGTATTAAAGGTGAGGTTAAAGTCTATCCCACCACAGACGATATTAACCGTTTTGAATACCTGAAAAATGTATATCTGGATACCGGAAAAGGTTATTTGTCTCTGGAAGTAGAAGGGGTAAAATACTTTAAACAGTCTGTTATACTAAAATTTAAAGGTTTCGATAATATCAACGATATAGAAAAATACAGGGGTAAGGATCTTTTAGTCCCCAGGGAAGAAGCAATAAAACTGGAAAAAGACGAATATTTTATCTGTGATATTATAGGTTCGGAAGTATTTACGGATGAAGGGGACAGGCTTGGTATTCTGACTGAAGTAATTACCACAGCGGCTAATGATGTTTATGTGGTAAAAAACGAAAACAATAAAGAAATTTTGCTTCCTTCCATTAAAGAGTGTATTCTCGATATAGATATTGAAAATAAAAAGATAAAAGTTCATTTAATGAACGGTTTAATATAAACGAATACCAAGATAACCCTACGAAAGGTACGGTGGGAAATGTGAATTTTCATGTTATGACCTTATTCCCTGAAATGATAGAAACTGCCATAAATACCAGTATTACTGGAAGGGCTATTGAAAAAGGAATCATATCCGTAAATACGGTAAATATAAGGGATTTTGCCAACAATAAGCATAACAGGGTTGACGATTACCCTTATGGCGGCGGAGCAGGTATGGTTATCCAGGCCGAACCTGTGTATAAAGCATACGGATATTTGGTAAATCACATAAAATTATCAAAACAAGATCAGACCAATTTTAAAAAACCCAGGGTTATCTATCTGACTCCTCAGGGCCGAATATTCAATCAAAATATGGCCAGGGACCTTTCACGGGAGGAAGACCTTATCCTGCTATGCGGTCATTATGAGGGTATAGACGAAAGGGTCCTGGAAATGATAGTAACGGACAACATTTCCATAGGGGATTATGTACTAACCGGCGGCGAACTGCCGGCTCTTGTTCTCATTGATGCAATTTCCCGGTTGGTTCCCGGTGTACTTAACAATGAAACAAGTGCTGAATTTGAAACCTTTAAGGATAATCTGCTCGAATACCCTCAATATACCCGGCCTGAAGTATTTATGGGCCGTAGAGTTCCTGAAGTTTTACTTTCCGGTCATCATGCCAAAATTGAAGAATACAGAAGAAAGCAATCAATTATCCGTACTTATGAAAGACGTCCCGATTTACTGGAAAATGCAAATTTAACTGAAGAAGAACGGGAGTTTTTAACCCGATTGATATTTGAAAAAAATTATGATATATATGAGTAAAAAATACTTGCTTTATGTAAAATTATATGATAAAGTTAAGAATTGTGAGAATGGATGGTCCTCTGTTACCTCTGTGTAATAAGAACATCTAAATGATAGGAGGTCACAAAATGAACGATATTATCAAAGCAATCGAAGCAGAACAGTTGAGAAACGATATTGCTGATTTTAATGTAGGCGATACGGTTCGTGTTTATGCAAAAGTTAAGGAAGGTAACCGCGAGAGAATTCAGGTTTTTGAAGGTACCGTACTTAAAAGACAGCACGGTGGTGCAAGAGAAACTTTTACCGTAAGAAAAACTTCAAGCGGCGTAGGTGTAGAAAAAACCTGGCCCCTTCACAGTCCTAACATTGACAAGATTGAAGTTGTAAGACGCGGTAAAGTAAGAAGAGCAAAACTGTTCTATCTGCGTGACAGAGTCGGTAAGAAAGCTAAAGTTAAAGAGATATTAAAGTAATTAAAGTAATCGAAAAAAAGGGACATACCTTGTGTATTGTCTCTTTTTTATTGAACAAATATGCCTTAACCTATATGATTTTATACGAAACATATTACCGGCTTTATATAACCGCAATATTAGGTTGTAACCTGCCTTATTTCAATATATAATAAGATAAACAGTTTCTTTGAAACAAAAATTAGTCTCAATAAATTTTTATTTATTTGATTTGTAGATAATTAAGTTACATTAATATTTATCTTATAATTTAATGATTTTATTTTATAATTGGAAACTTTAATCTTAAATTTAATATAAAACACATTATATAGCACATTTAATAAATTAAATTTATATTTTATAAAAACTTTTAATTTTTCCTGATTTAATTTTAGATTGACATTGATAAAAAAACTTACGGCGGAAGGGGAGAATTACATTGGACTTTGATTTTGAACGGGAAAGCAAAAAACCTGCTGTTATGAAAATACTGATTGAAATATTTATTTGGGCGGCACAAATTGCGGCGGTTATTTTCCTTGCATATTTTATAATTTATTATTGTGTTGAGAAAACTACTGTAATAGGAAGTTCGATGGAAAAAACCCTTTCTGCCAATGACCAGATCATAATTAATAAATTTATTTATCATGTATCTGATCCGAAGCGCTTTGATGTTATTGTATTTAAACAAAGCGGAAAAGAACACAGTTTTTACAATATTAAGCGTATTATAGGCCTTCCCGGCGAGACCGTCCAGATAAAAGACGGTTATATATATATAAACGGTGAAGTGCTGGAAGAAATAATCGAAGTCGATGAAATGGTCAATTACGGACTGGCGGCAGAAGAAATAGTGCTGGAGGAAAATGAATATTTTGTACTTGGCGATAACAGAAACAACAGTGAAGACAGCAGATTTGCCAGTATCGGAAATATAACAAGAGATGAAATCATCGGAAAAGCTTCTTTAAGATTATCTCCTTTTAACTTCATAAGCAAACTTAACTTAAAAGAATCATAAAAATAGAAAATGAGGTATTATAATGAATGTACAATGGTATCCCGGTCATATGGCCAAAGCCAAACGTATGATGCAGGAAAATATCAAATTAATAGATGTCATAATAGAACTTGTAGATGCCAGAATTCCATTGTCAAGTAAAAATCCGGATATAGATGCTTTAGCCGGCAATAAATCCAGAGTTCTGCTTCTCAATAAATATGATATGGCAGATCCAAAATATAATGAAATGTGGAAAAAATATTTTGAAGATAAAGGCTTTCATACGGCTTTAATCAATTCAAAAAACGGTCAGGGGATTAATCAGATAAAAGATATCGTATATAAAGCCTGTGAAGCAAAAATAGAAAGGGACAGAAGACGGGGTATTTTAAACAGGCCTGTCCGGGCTATGGTTGTGGGAATTCCCAACGTGGGCAAATCCACTTTTATAAACAGTTTCGTGGGCAAAGCAACCGCAAAGACAGGAAACAAGCCCGGCGTAACAAAAGGCAAACAGTGGATCAGATTAAGCTCAAAAATAGAGCTTCTTGACACTCCCGGAATTTTATGGCCCAAGTTTGAAGATCCTGCTGCCGGTATGCGTCTTGCATTTATCGGCTCTATAAATGACGATATAATTCAGATGACTGAACTGTCATTGGAGCTTATACTTTTTCTAAGCAAATATTATCCCAACGCCTTAAAAGACCGTTATGACATACTTATACCCGATAATTTGGAATCAATTAAAGACGGTGTAGGTGTCCTTGAGCAAATAGCCACTAAACGGTCATGTATTATGAAAGGCGGGGAGCCCGATATTGACAGGGCGGCACTGATACTGATTGACGAATTCAGAAACGGGCGCCTGGGAAAGGTTACTCTGGAATTTCCGGAATAAACGCCTGCATCGGACGATAAATAGACTTAGGTTATATAAATTAGGCATTGAATATCTTAGTACACAAAAAAATTAAATAACAAAGGATGTGCAGACATTTGGAAAATATAAATAATGACTTTTCCAATCTTACCGTAGCCCAGATAAAACTTCAATTCATGCAGGCAAAGATGGACAGTATCCCGGCTTTATTGGAAAAGTACAAATCGGATGAAAGAAGCGGTGTTAAAAATATTTGCCGCCAGTACAGCTCAAAATATGAAGAATATCAAAAAGAACTTAGACGTATCGATTCAATGAAAATCTACGAACGCAAATATTCGGATTATACCTATATTTGCGGAATAGACGAAGCAGGCCGGGGGCCTTTTGCAGGGCCGGTTATTGCCGCAGCTGTTATATTGCCTAAAGATTTTGATATCTTGTATATAAACGATTCAAAACAAATTTCTGAAAAAAAACGGGAAGAGCTGTTTGACGAAATAATAAAAAATGCCGTTTCATACGGTATAGGCAGCGTTCCTCCCGAAAAAATAGACGAAATTAATATCCTTAATGCAACTTACGCGGCCATGCGCCAGGCAATAAGCAATATGAAAATAAAACCTGATATAATACTTGTAGATTCCCTTACCATACCGGAAGTACATATACCCCAGGTGCCTATAGTTAAGGGTGACTGCAAAAGCATATCAATAGCTGCTGCCAGTATTCTTGCCAAGGTTACAAGAGACAGGCTTATGGTTGCCTATGACAAAGTATTTCCCGGTTATGGTTTTGCCCATAACAAAGGTTACGGTACAAAGGATCATATCGAAGCGCTTAAACGCCTAGGTCCTTCCCCGATACACCGGCACAGTTTTATACATGACTATATTTAAAATACCATAGAAAACTATATGAAATAAAGTCACCGTATATCTCTTAAATAAACAATTATTATTGCATATATAAGTATTACGACCGTAAAATATATAGATACATATAGCTAAAATAAGAGGGATATATTTTAATTAACGGTTTAAAATGCCACAACCCAAATCAGGAGGAATTTATATGGATCATTTCAACAAAAATACCAATATAATCCATGATAAAAACGATAAACCCGACATGAATAAAACCGCCGTGGCTTTATCTTACAATCCGGAAGAAATAGCACCTAAAATCGTTGCCACAGGCAAAGGTTATCTGGCAGAAAAGATTATAAACAGGGCTAAAGAATCCGATGTACCGATCCATAAGGACGAAACCCTGGCCGATACCCTTTCCCGCCTGGAACTCGGCTCTTACATCCCTCCGGAACTTTATGAAGTTGTGGCTCAGGTTCTTTTATTTGTTGACCGCATGGATCAGCTAAAAAGCAAGATGATTTAGTCATGTGGGGGAATATGTTATGAACAAAAGAGCAGTCGGATCAGAATACGAACGAAAGGCTGCCGAATATTTGGAAAAACAGGGTTATCAAATCCTTGCGAAAAATTATCGGTGCAGATTCGGAGAAATAGATATAATAGGAAAGTCGGACGGTTATCTTTGTTTTATTGAGGTAAAATACCGTTCGGACAGCGAGCATGGTTTTCCGTCAGAAGCTGTTGACAACCGAAAACAAAAACGAATTGTCCGAACTGCCTTAACTTATATGCATTTTAACAATTATCCCGAGGACACCCCCTGCCGTTTTGATATTGTTGAGATTTTAGACAATGAGTATTCGCTTATTAAGAACGCTTTCGAAGGCATCTGGTAGACGGAGGTAAATTAATGACTTTTACAGATACCAATAAAGCCAGGCTTAACAGGTCAGGCAAAGCCCCTTTTATAGAATTTCCCGTATTTTCTGAAATTCCTTTTATAACTCACGGATTTTCCACCAGACTAGGCGGTGTTAGTACCGGAATGTTTTCTTCAATGAATCTGGGCTCCGGCCCCTTGCCGTATCAGGACGACCCGGAAAATATCCGTCAAAATTTTCTTATAATTACCGAAAGTATCGGTGTAAAACCCGAATCTTTGGTTTTATCCGACCAGGTTCATAAAACCAATATCCGGATCGTGGACGAAAACGACCGGGGAAAAGGTTTTATACGCCCCAGGGATTATGAAGAAATAGACGGGCTAATTACAAATAAGCCCAATATTACCCTGGTAACAAAATATGCCGATTGTGTTCCCTTGTTTTTTGTGGATCCGATAAAAAAAGCGATCGGTCTTTCTCATTCCGGCTGGAAGGGTACGATTGGCCGCATCGGCTATAAAACCGTTGAAAAGATGAAAGATGCTTTCGGCAGCAATCCCGAAGATATCATTGCAGTTATAGGCCCTTCTATCTGTGCCGATTGTTACGAAGTAGGAGAAGAGGTGGCGGAAGAATTTCGCAAAGTGTTCTCTTTAAAAAATGAAAATACGGAAATACTATGCAAAAATAAAAATAACCGCTATCAGTTAAATCTTTGGGAGGCAAACCGCCGCGTATTACTGGATGCGGGTCTGCAGCAAAAAAATATTCATGTTTCGGAAGTTTGTACAGCCTGCAACAGCGATCTGTTCTTTTCCCACAGAAAAACAGGCGGAAAAAGGGGTAGCCTTGCGGCATTTCTGGCAATAACCGATAAGGAAATCAAATAATATTACTCAAGAAAACAAAATTATAGGAAAATTGGTGTATCATATGAAAAATAAAGCGCACATTATTAAAGAAGTGGAAAAAGGCAGCATAGCCGAGGAAATGGGCCTTGCTCCCGGCGATGAGCTTTTATCCATAAACGATACCGAAATCATAGATATATTTGATTATCAGTATCTGATAAAAGACGAATTTTTAAATATAATCATAAGAAAACCCGACGGGGAAGAATGGGAACTGGAGATAGAAAAAGATTATGATGACGACTTAGGCATTGTCTTTGAAGAAGGCCTTATGGATTCTTACAGATCCTGCCGGAACAAATGCATTTTTTGCTTCATTGACCAGATGCCTCCCGGGATGAGGGAAACCTTATATTTTAAGGATGACGATGCCAGGTTGTCCTTCCTTCAGGGCAATTACATCACTTTAACCAACTTAAGTGACGAAGAAGTCGACAGGATTATATTCTACAAACTTTCACCCATTAATATTTCCGTTCATACCACCAACGAAGAATTAAGATGCAAAATGCTGAACAACCGTTTTGCCGGCAGTTCCCTGTCCAAAATGAAACGGTTAAAGGATGCCGGCATAACCATGAACGGACAGATAGTACTTTGCAAAGGATGGAACGATAAAGAAGAACTCGAAAAAACCATTCATGATCTTTCGGCTTATATACCACAGATGCAAAGTGTTTCAGTAGTTCCGGTGGGAATAACAAAATTCAGGGAAAACTTAACCCCCCTTGAAAAATTTACAAAAGAAGATGCTATAGAAGTTATTGAAACCATTCACCGATGGCAGCAAATTTTTCTCAAACATTATAATACAAGGTTTGTTTATGCCGCGGACGAGTGGTATATCAGTGCCGGGCTTCCTATTCCGAAAGAAGAAGATTATGAGGGTTATCCCCAGATAGAAAACGGAGTAGGCATGCTAAGGTCCTTTACTGATGAATTTTATAATTACCTTAAGGAACTGAAAGGCGACGATCGGTCAAAGGACCTTTCCGTTGCCACAGGAGTTTTGGCATCTCCTTATCTAAGCCGTATGGCAATAGACCTTACGGAAAAATTCCCGAACATTAAAATTCATATTCATACAATAGAGAATGATTTTTTTGGCAAAGATATAACAGTAGCGGGCCTTTTAACCGGCGGTGACATTATCAGGCAACTTAAAGGAAAAAATCTCGGCCGGGTTCTACTGTTGCCGGATGTGATTCTGCGGCACGGTGAGAACATACTGCTTGACGATATAACCACCGACGATATTGAAAGAGCTTTACAAACAAAAATCTCTATTGTACAATCAGATGGAAAGTCTTTCATAGATGCCATATTAAATGCCTGAAAAAACCTTATTTTTAACATTTTAATATCATATATACTTTAAATTGATATATCGAATAACGTTATTATATACAAATGTAATCTGCTTCGATAATATCAAATAAAACTTACTTAAATTATAAAGCATAACAGGAGTACGATTATGAGGAAACCAATAGTAGCTATAATCGGAAGACCTAACGTTGGAAAATCAACTTTATTCAACGCCCTGGCAGGAGAACGGATATCCATTGTCAAGGATTATCCCGGCGTTACCAGGGACAGGATTTATGCCGATGTTAGATGGTTAAATACACAATTTACGCTGATAGATACCGGAGGAATTGAGCCGGACACAAAAAACGAAATGTTTGCCCATATGCGTGAACAGGCAGAAATCGCCATAGAAACAGCGGATGTTATCATCTTTTTGGTAGATGTCCGCCAGGGCCTCGTTGACGCCGATTCAAAAGTCGCCGATATGTTAAGGCGAAGCCAAAAGCCTATTGTACTTGTAGTCAACAAAGTCGATAATTTTCACAAGCAGATGCCGGATGTTTATGAATTTTATAATCTTGGAATAGGTGACCCAATACCCATATCAGCTGCTTCCAAATTGGGATTCGGAGAAATGCTGGATGAGGTTGTTAAGCATTTTAAAACCACGGTTGATGCCGACGAAGAAGACGACCGTCCCAGAATTGCCATAATAGGACGCCCCAACGTAGGTAAATCGTCTATTATAAATAAACTGCTTGGTGAAAACAGGGTTATAGTATCCGATATAGCCGGAACCACCAGAGATGCCATAGATACAACCGTCCGTAGAAACGGTAAGGAATATATCTTTACCGATACGGCGGGCTTAAGACGAAAAAGTAAGATTAAGGAAGATATCGAGCGCTACAGCATTGTCCGTACGGTTGCGGCCGTCGAAAGATCCGATGTGGCGGTCCTTGTTATTGACGCGAGTGTCGGCGTTACCGAACAGGATGCAAAGATAGCCGGAATTGCTCACGAACGGGGAAAAGGCATTATAATTGCAGTCAACAAATGGGATATGATAGAAAAGGATAACAATACGGTAAAAAGATACACCGCGGATATTCAGGAAGTTTTGTCCTTTATCCCATATGCGGAAACCGTTTTTATTTCCGCAAAAACCGGTCAAAGATTAAATAAATTGTTTGATATTATAGAAAAGGTTATCCAAAATCAGAATCTTCGTATTGCAACCGGCGTATTAAATCAGATCCTGGCGGAAGCTACAGCCCTTCAGCAGCCGCCTTCGGACAAAGGAAAGCAGTTAAGGCTATATTATATTACCCAGGTTGCGGTAAAACCTCCTACCTTTGTCATTTTTGTTAATGATAAAAATTTGATGCATTTTTCGTATCAAAGATACATTGAAAATAAAATCCG
Organism: Herbinix hemicellulosilytica; assembly: GCF_002904165.1. GTDB lineage: Bacteria > Bacillota > Clostridia > Lachnospirales > Lachnospiraceae > Mobilitalea > Mobilitalea hemicellulosilytica. The sequence continues at coordinate 131,099 of NZ_CVTD020000015.1, forward strand.
GGAAGCTTTCGGATTTGCCGGGACTTCCTTAAAGTTTCTTATAAGGGAGCGAAAGGAGAATTCATAAATGATTGCTTATATAATCATATGCTTGCTCTTTGGCTATATTTTCGGCTGTTTTAACACCGGATTTGTAATCGGAAAACTATACAATGTAGATATCAGGCAATACGGAAGCAAAAGTTCCGGAACTACCAATGCTTTAAGGACCCTGGGTGCCAAAGCCGGACTTTTAACTTTGCTTGGTGATATGCTAAAAGCCATAATTCCCATATTACTTGTGCGGCATATTATCTTCCCGGATTCGGAATACGTAAAATTGCTGATACTTTATACGGGTCTTGGTGTGGTACTGGGCCATAATTACCCCGCATGGATGAAATTCAAAGGCGGAAAAGGGATTGCGGCCACGGCAGGGGCTATGGCATCTTTTGACCCATGGCTTATCCCCATCGGGCTACCTATATTTGTAATTTCAGTGGCAATAACCAGATATGTGTCCGTCGGCTCCCTGCTTATATCGTTATTATTCCCCATATGGATTGCAGTCCGTTATCCCGGCGAAATACATATGCTGTTGGTAGCATTGATATATACCATACTTGCTTTTATAAAGCACCGTTCAAATATAAAACGTTTATTGAACGGTACTGAAAATAAACTGGGACAAAGAGTTAAAATTGACAATAATAAATAATTAAGGAGGTATTTCATGAATAAAATAGGGGTACTTGGTGCAGGAACCTGGGGAACCGCACTTTCAATACTTCTTTCTGACAACGGACATGATGTCACCCTGTGGACCAAACTCGAAAAAGAAGCCAAAGCATTGGAAGAGTCAAGAGACAATCTAAAAAATCTTCCCGGTGCAAAACTTCCTGAAGATGTAAAGATTACACTGGACCTTAAAGAGGTCTGTACCGATAAAGATCTTATAGTTATGGCGGTAGCATCCCCCTATGTGCGGGCAACCGCCAAAGAAGCAAGCCCTTATATAAAAGAGGGTCAGATTATAGTTAACGTATCCAAAGGAATAGAAGAAAAAACCTTGCTTACTTTAGCCGATGTTATAAGAGAGGAAATTCCTCAGGCAGATATTGCCGTAATGTCAGGCCCCAGCCATGCGGAAGAAGTAAGCCGTAGGATACCTACTACAATTGTAGTTGGTTCATCTTCCAAAAAGACTGCCCAATTTATTCAGGATATATTTATGAATGAAGTATTCCGTGTATATACCAGTCCCGATATGATCGGAATCGAACTTGGTGCGGCACTTAAAAACGTCATAGCTCTGGCTGCAGGAATTATTGACGGTCTAGGCATGGGAGACAATACAAAAGCAGCTTTAATGACCCGCGGAATTGCCGAAATCAGCCGTCTGGGCATCAAGATGGGCGGTTGTATGGAAACATTCGCAGGCCTATCTGGGATAGGTGATTTGTTCGTTACCTGCACAAGCCGCCACAGCCGCAACAGACAAGCCGGATACCTGATCGGAAAAGGCTTAACATTGGATGAAGTAATAAAGGAAGTCAATCAGGTAGTTGAGGGAGTAAATACCGCCAAGGCGGCGCTTGCTCTGGCAAAGAAATATGATGTGGAAATGCCTATAGTAGAACAAATTAATCTGGTTTTATTCGAAGGAAAATCTCCGTTGGATGCCGCAACCGACCTTTTGGTCAGGGACAAGCGTCCGGAATATAAAACCTTACAGTGGGATTAAACTTTTATTTAGCTCAAAATACATGATCCTCGGATATACAGAATCGGTATTTTACAGCGTCTTTTTTATCCGGTATCTGGCCGGTGCAATAAAAAGATCGGAAAGCTTTATAAGAATACTTTCATTCACACTCTTATCCGGTACCTTTTTTATGGCTGCCTCGTTTTATTAATCTTATCTTGAAGGCAGCTTTTTTCCTATAAATGATGTAAAATATATCATAAACTTTATACCGATCTCTATAAAAAGCCGGAAATGCAGAACTTGGCTGTTACGAAGACAGTATTTTTTACACCAAGTATACCCTGACAATAGATAACGCACACTTAAAAAAATTAATCTGACCATTCATCCGAAAGATAAGGCCGCCCTTGTAGGTATAACGGGGCAGGGAAATCCACATTAATAAAGCTGATAATGAGAAAGCCAGAAACTTGCCATATCCCGGGCTTGTTTCAAGGATGCGGGAATGGTTATACTTGATGCATTATATTAACCGACGAAAGGACAATTTTTATGAATAACAAATGGGTAAAAATAACAAAAGAAGCCTTAAGCTGGTTTGCAGTTATTATCCTTGCTTTTGTTATATCGGCATTTATTAACAGCCAGTTATTTTCAATAGCAACCGTCAAAGAAGTTTCCATGCAGGATACATTGTATGAAAATCATAAACTGTTTATAAGCCGCCGTTCCTATAAAAAGAGTTTTCCCAAAACAGGTGATATCATTGTATTTTACCGAAACAGAAAAATTGGAAACTTTGCCGAAGGATTTTTATTTTCACTAAAACAGATGCTGCCTTTAAACAGTACAAAAAACAGCAAAGACAGGCTTGTAAAAAGAGTTATAGGCGTTCCGGGCGATGTGGTTGATATAAAAGACGGGTTAGTTTACATAAACGGAAATCCTCTTGATGAGCCTTATGCAAAAGGTGTTACTTATGAAGGAAGTATAGACCTTCCTCTGACAGTAGGAGAAAATCAGCTTTTTGTCCTGGGGGATAACAGAGAATACAGCCTGGACAGCAGAGATTTCGGACTTATTGATATAAGCCATGTGGAAGGAAAAGTTGTTTTCAGATTTTTCCCTTTTAATAAAATAGGAAAATTAAATTAAGATTTTTTTATAATAAAATATTACAAGTAAATATTCAAATATCATAGATTTGTACTGCCCTGCATATCTTTAAGTATAACCAATAGGAGGTTGACATATGTTAGGGCAGTATGATGTTTATAATGATATTCAGGCTAGGACAGGCGGTGAAATATACATAGGTGTGGTTGGGCCGGTAAGAACAGGAAAATCGACCTTTATTAAGAGATTTATGGACCTGTTGGTTATACCGGGCATCGAGGATGTCCATGCAAGGGAGAGGGCTATTGACGAATTGCCCCAGGCTGCTGCCGGTAAAACCATAATGACTACCGAGCCGAAATTCATACCTAAGGAAGCGGCCGTTATAGCTCTGAATGACGAAACAAAATTTAAAATCCGTCTTATTGACTGCGTTGGCTACATGGTGGAAGGGGCATCGGGCCATATCGAAAATGATCATGAGCGGATGGTAAAGACCCCCTGGTTTGACCATGAAATACCTTTTACCCAAGCTGCCGAACTTGGAACCAAAAAAGTAATCAACGACCATTCCACCATAGGCATCGTAGTCACAACAGACGGCAGTTTCGGTGAAATTCCGAGAACGAACTACATGGTACCTGAAGAAAAAACCATAGAAGAACTTAAAAAGCTGGGAAAACCCTTTATAGTTATTTTAAATACCAGCAAGCCCTATTCCAACGATACTTTAAGAATTGCCGAAGAAATAGAAAAAAGATATGACGTTACGGTATTACCGTTAAACTGCGAACAAATGAAAAAAGAAGATATACATAAAATCATGGAAAATATTCTTTCGGTATTCCCTGTAACCGAGATTAATTTCTACATGCCCAAATGGGCTGAAATGCTTCCTACTGACCACTGGTTAAAGGCTGATCTTATTGCCTCGGTAAAAAATCTGTTCCGTAACATTACCCGCATAAAGGATGCCAATCCGTCCAATTTTGTCACTGACAGTGATTATATTAAACGGGTTAAGCTTGACAAAGTAAATATGCAGGACGGAACTGTAGCGGTAAACTTAGAACTGGACGATACATATTACTATAAGATTTTGAGCGACTTAATAGGTGTGCCTATTACCGGCGAATATCAGCTTATTTCTACCTTAAAAGAACTGGCTGCAAAGAAAGCCGAATTTGAAAAAGTTTCTCAGGCTGTAAACCAGGTAAAGGCCAAAGGTTACGGCGTTGTATCTCCTTCAAAAGAAGAAATCCGTATTGAAGAACCTGAAATTATGAAACACGGCAGCAAGTACGGAGTAAAGATAAAAGCCAACGCTCCTTCGATTCATATGATTCGTGCGGAAATTATGACTGAGATTGCCCCTATAGTAGGAACGGAAGAGCAGGCCAAAGATTTGATCAACTATATAAATGAGAACAGCAAAGATAATCCTGAAGGCATATGGGAAACAAACATTTTCGGAAAATCCATACGTCAGCTTGTTGAAGAAGGAATTAACAGTAAAGTAAATAAACTTACCGATGAAAGCCAGATTAAGCTGCAGGAAACCATGCAAAAAATCATTAATGACAGTAACGGTGGTTTAATCTGCATAATAATATAAAATTATCTATCCTTACCAGCTTACCTTTAGAATTTTTTAATGAAATATAAGAGCTGCCCGATACCTATACAGGTATTAGGGCGGCTCTGTTATTTTCTTTTATTTTATTCTGAAATTTTATCCCTGAAGCCATCAAATGGGCATATAGTCCTATCTGATTGGCTTATTTTGTTAATATTGCCGAAAGTTAAAAAACTTTTGACATAATGTTGACAAAATTATGCCACTTTGATATTATACTTACGTAACATATTTAACATTTATGTAATAATTTTATTATTCCCTTAATATTTTATATTGAAGACTACTGTAATCTGCATCATTAGATAACATTAATTTGGAGGATCTTCTCAATGGATAATAAGCTATTGAAATTATCCCTGGCATGTGTTACGGGAGTAATACTGTCAACAGCATACAATACTCCGGCATTGGCAGTTGAATATGCAGTGGCAGGTTACCCGTATGACAAAGCAGGTTATGCTATACAGCTGGATAAAGACATAAATGAAATAACATCCTCATCTATAGGGGAAACTGAGACACCTGTTCCGGGATTTATCAATATAGGAATAGCCAATGTACAAACAAACCTGTTAGTCAGGGAAAAGCCAAGTGAGAACGGAAAGATAATCGGCAAGATGCCGAAAGATGCAGGCTGTGAAATTATAGAACCGGATAGCAACGGTTGGACAAAAATAAAATCCGGTAAGGTTACCGGTTATGTAAAAAGTGAATATCTTATTACCGGTTCCGAAGCTTCAAAGAAAGCTTTAGAAATTGCCAAATATGTTGCTACCGCCAATGTTGACGGTCTTCGTGTAAGAAAAGAACCTTCTGCGGACGAATCCGTGCCTATACTTGACTATGTGGCCAAGGGAGAGCAATTACTGGTCTTGGATCCACTGGTAGTAGTATACGGCAAAGAGCACAATAAATGGGTTAAGGTAAGTTTGGAAGGTGACGACGACCAGGTAGGTATTGTAGGATATGTTGCCAAGGAATATGTGGATTTATCCTATGAACTTCCTCATGCTTATACCCTGGAGGAATTGGAACTTGGTCCCGGTGTATCATCTTTAAGAGCAAATCTGGTTAATTATGCAAAGAAATATCTCGGTTACCGTTATGTATGGGGCGGTACCAGCTTCTCCAGAGACGGCGGTGTGGATTGCTCCGGATTCGTATTATATGTCTACAGGCAATTCGGATATACCAATCTGCCTCGTACGTCAAGAGAACAGGCAAGAAGCGGAAAAACTATATCCGCCTCCAACTTAAAACCCGGAGATTTGGTATTCTACGGTAATAATTCAACAGGATATATTAACCATGTTGCAATATACATCGGCAACAATAAGGTAATCCATGCAAGCAACAGAAGAGACGGTATCAAGATTTCGAACTTAAATTACAGAAAACCTATTAAATGTGTAAGATATATAAATGATTAACCTTAATTCATAAAAAAGATTAAATTATAAGACTTCAGACAAGGGCGGAACTTTAGTTTCCGCCCTTTTTGATGTGAAATATATTTATATTACTTATCAGTTTATTGTGTTACTTTGGAAGACTTACCAGCCGCATAAAATTCTTAAAATTAAAGAGTGAAATATAAAAAAATTAATTTATTATCTGCTAAAGGTTATGCTATACTGTAAACAAAAGTTAAGAATTAAAAAACTTAATAATTGCTTAACATAAGATAATAATTACTAAGGATGTGAATTTATGCGTATAGTCTTATTTTATAGCGGTATAGAATCTTTTAATTATTTTACCGATGAGCTTAACAATGAACTTAAAGTAAGAGGCTGTGAAACATACATATGGGATTTAAACGAAAAATCCCAGGATGGCCCCCATTCCTTTGACGGAATGCTTAAATTTTGCGAAAAAGGTGTAGATGCGGCAATCTGTTTTGACAGGTTAGGCGTAAATGAGCAGGTATATAAGGAATTTTGGAATATGCTTGGCTGCTGTGTGGTCAATATACTTATGGACCCTCCGTTTCGCTTTCATCCGCTTATGGAGGACCCTCCCAAAAAATACATTCAATTTTGCCCTGATATGCAGCATGTAGAATACACTAAGAAATATTTTCCGAAAGTAGAAAGGGTCATGTTTTTGCCTCATGCAGGTACATTACCTGATAAAGCCCCTATACCTTATACAGAAAGAAAATACGATATTCTGTTTTCGGGAACATATTACAATCCGAAAGGATATGTTGACCAGATACATAAGCTGGTAGGAAACTCAAAACTGTTTGAAATTTTTATGGACGCAGCTTCGGACTTATTTGCAAACAGTCAAAAAACCGTTGAAGAAGCGCTTAAGGATGCCCTTGCCGGGCACAACATGGGACTTGAAACAAATTATTTCAAGTCCCTGATGAGGGCCGCCGAACCCCTTGACTGGATGGTTAGGATGCATTACCGTGAGCTTGTAATAAAAGAATTACTGGATGCAGGTTTTGAGTTGTATGTTATAGGCAGGGGATGGAACAACTTTCCCGTAAAAGACAAGCATCGGTTAAATATACTTAGCGACCGGATTCCGTTTAAAGAAACTTTCTCCTATATGGAAAATGCAAAAATTAACTTAAATGTTATGCCGGGCTTTAAAGCCGGTACCCATTACAGGGTCTTTAACTCATTGTTATTAAAATCCGTATGCCTTACCGATACCAGCAGCTGGCTGCTTGAAAACTTTACAGACGAAGAAGATATAGCTTTTTATTTCCTTAGTGAGCTTGATAAGTTGCCTAAGAAAGTAAAAAATTTGCTTGAAGATGAAGAAAAGGCAAAGAAAATAGCCGAAAACGGCTATAAGAAAGTAGCCGGCAACTTTATCTGGAAGAATAATGTTGATATAATACTTAGAGAAATATCATTGATTACTGGAAGATAATTTATTGAATACCTCTTAAGTATCATAGTAAACGAATGTTATAACTAAACTGTAAACCGGAGTGTATTGCCATGGATTTTATTTTATATATCGCTATTATTTTTATAGCACTGGTAATTTGGTCAATAGTCAACGAATATAAGCATAAAAAATTGATTATAAAGCAATTAGAAGAAGAATGGGGTTTTTATCCTGAAAATGAATATTCCCCGATAAAAATGGAAGCAATAAAAGCTCTGTATTTGTCCGAAAAAGACAACCACCTGGATGTGGACGACATTACCTGGAATGATCTTGACATGGACGAAATATATAAGCTTATTAACAATACCCAATGTTCCTTGGGAGAAGAGTGCCTTTATGCCCTTTTAAGAAAGCCTTCTTTTTCAAAGGAGGAGTTGGAAGAAAGGAACCGTCTGATTGAGTATTTCCGGTCTCATAAAAACGAGCGGATAGCAATACAGGCTAAACTAAAAAATGTAGGAAAATTAAGAAATTTATCCGCTTTTGATTATACCGGCAAGTTAAGCGGTCAAAAGCCCCAAAGCAACCTTCCCCATTACATTCTAAATATTGCCTTGCTTGTATCGATTGGGCTTATTCTTATAAAACCGTTTTTAGGTGTTAGTCTTACCATTACAACAATTTCACTTAATATCTTTTCATATTTTAAATATAAGGCAAAAATAGATAATTATATCTCTATAATAGCATTTCAGCTTCGCCTGCTGGACAGCACGGAAGCTATATTAAAAATATCCGTACCGGAGCTGGATGCTTATTTTAAGCAATTGGCCTCCGATTTAAAGACCTTTAAACAGTATAAAAGAGGTTCTTTCATAGTGGTTGCCAGAAATGTCACCGGAAGTATCCTTGAAGCTGTGGTTGATTATTACAGGATGATTACCCACCACGATATTATAAAATATAATTCAATGGTCAGCTATTTTAAGAAACATATGGATACCATGATCCGTATATTTAAGACGGTAGGTTTCCTGGATGCTATGATAGCCGCAGCTTCTTTCAGAGATATGGTAGAGTACTTTTGCATACCTGAACTTTCAGACGATTACGGAAATCCCAAGCTTTCCGTAGTTGATGTCTACCATCCGCTTATTAGTGATCCTGTACCTAATTCCATAACTGAGGATCGGTGTGCATTAATAACAGGCTCAAACGCTTCCGGCAAATCCACCTTTATTAAATCCTTAGGAATTAACGCCATTTTATCGCAGACCATATATACTTCCCTAAGCAGAGAGTACAAGGCAAACTTTTTCCTTATTTACTCATCCATGGCCTTAAAAGACAATATTTTAGGCAACGAAAGCTATTTTATCGTAGAAATCAAGTCCCTTAAAAGAATCTTGGACAATGCCGGCAAAGACTATCCCATTCTTTGCTTTATTGACGAAGTGCTTAGGGGTACCAATACTTTGGAAAGGATAGCGGCTTCCTCACGGATACTGGCATCAATTACGGAAAAAAACACCCTTTGTTTTGCAGCAACCCATGATATTGAGCTGACTTATATACTGGAAAATCTGTACTCCAATTATCATTTCAGAGAAAGGGTGGAAGGAAACCGGGTATTATTTGATTACAAATTATACAAAGGCAGAGCCGTATCCAGAAATGCCATAAAGCTTTTAAAGCTTTTAGGTTATTCCGAGGATATAATTACCGCGGCTGAAAATGCCGCAGATGAATATTTGAAAACCGGAGAATGGAGCACAATCTGAGAGGTGAAATATGTTGCATAAAGTAGATATATATACCGACGGGGCGGCAAGGGGCAATCCCGAAGGCCCCGGCGGTTATGGCACAATTATTGTATATGTAGATTCCAAAGGCCAGGAGCATATAAGGGAATACAGTGCAGGCTACAAAAAAACCACCAACAACAGGATGGAACTGATGGCCGCTATCGTAGGCCTTGAAGCTCTCACTAAACCCTGTCAGGTAACTTTATATTCGGATTCTCAATACCTGGTTAAGGCCTTTAACGAAAACTGGATTGAAGGCTGGATTAAAAAGGGATGGAAAAGGGGAAAAAATGAACCGGTAAAGAACGTAGACTTATGGAAACGGCTTCTTAAGGCTATGGAACCTCATAAGGTGCAATTCGTTTGGATTAAAGGCCATGACGGCCATCCCCAAAACGAAAGATGTGATTTTCTTGCCACATCTGCTGCCGACGGGACTGATTTGTTGGAAGATGTTATTATGGAGTAAATTATAAATCATTTTAAGACATATTTATAATTGATTCGTATAATAGTCATAGCCTATATAACGGCAGACTATACGGAAAAATTTATAGTTCAGTACTTACACTTGCGAATCAAATAAAATAAACAGGATATTACAGATAATTTCAACTGATAAAAAGGTGCTAAATTTATAGCGCCTTTTCTTAATTTAATTTAGCTAAAAATCCTTTTGAAAATATAATCTCATATGATATACTTTTATAAGCAAGTTCATTAATATTTTACATAAGAAAGGACAGTACCTTAATGGAAAATCTCACTCCGTTAATGCAGCAATACATGCAGATAAAGGAGCAATATAAAGACTGTATTTTATTTTACCGTCTGGGCGATTTTTATGAAATGTTTTTTGAGGATGCCAAAATTTGCTCCCGGGAATTAGAGATAGCACTGACAGGAAAACCTATCGGAAAAGATGAAAGGGCTCCCATGTGCGGGGTTCCTTATCATGCCGCCGAAAATTACTTAAGTAAGTTAATAGCCCGTGGATACCGTGTGGCTATCTGTGAACAGATAGAAGACCCAAGGACAGCCAAGGGTATTGTAAAAAGAGAAGTAGTAAGAATTGTAACACCCGGAACCAACATAAATACCCAAGCCCTTGATGAGACAAAGAACAATTATCTTATGTCCGTTGTACATACCACCAATTTGTACGGTATCTCCGTTGTCGATGTTACAACCGGAGATTATTTTGTTACCGAGATAGACAACAACAGAAAACTATTGGACGAGATATACAAGTGGGCACCGTCGGAAATCATATGTAACGATTCATTTATGGTTTCCGGTATTGACATACAGGCTGTCAGATCCATAAACAACCTTTCCCTTTCTCCCCTTGACCCCTGGTATTTTGACGACGATTTATGCGTAAGGGCTTTGATGGAGCATTTTGGTGTGGCAACTCTTGACGGAATCGGCCTTAAGGACTATACCATCGGAGTTATTGCCGCAGGCAGCATAATGCAGTATTTAAAAGAAACTCAAAAAAACACCCTTACTCATATCACGAAGCTCACCCCATACACTTACGACAAATATATGCTCCTTGACAGCTCAACCGTACGGAATCTGGAGCTTACCGAAACCATCAGGGATAAGCAGAAAAAAGGGTCCCTGCTTTGGGTTTTAGATAAGACCAAAACAGCCATGGGTGCAAGGCTTCTAAGAAGCTATTTGGAACAGCCTTTAATCGATTATGATTTAATTAAAGAAAGGCTTTCTGCCGTAAAGGAATTAAAGGATAATGTAATTACAAGGGAAGAGATAAGGGAATATTTAAACACCATTTATGACCTTGAACGGCTGATGGGAAGAATCAGCTACAAAAGCGCCAATCCCAGAGATTTAATTGCTTTTAAAACATCCCTTGAAACCCTTCCCCATATCAAATTCTTAATAAAGAATTTTGACAGCAAACTTATTAAAGAAATTTATGATGAACTGGATGATCTTTCGGACATTTATAAGCTGATTGATGATTCCATTAAAGATGATCCTCCCATTAACATAAAAGAAGGGGGCATCATAAAAGACGGATATAATGCGGAGGTTGACCGTTTAAGAAAAGCCAAAACTGAAGGAAAAGACTGGCTTATGGAACTGGAGGCAAAAGAACGGGAAGCTACAGGAATTAAAAATCTGAGAATTAAATATAATAGGGTTTTTGGTTACTACCTGGAAGTGACCAATTCTTATCAGGACCTGGTTCCGAAAGACTGGGTAAGAAAACAGACCCTGGCCAATGCGGAACGGTACACCACCGACAAATTAAAAGAACTGGAAGACATAATTCTCGGGGCGGAAGACAAGCTCTTTTCACTGGAGTATGACTTATTCTGTGAAATCAGGGATAAGATTGCCCTGGAAGTAAAGAGAATCCAAAAGACAGCCAAAGCCATAGCCAAGCTTGACGTCTTTGCCTCTTTAGCATTGGTTGCTGAGCAGAATAATTACGTATGTCCGGAAATAAACACAGACGGATATATACATATAAAAAACGGCCGGCATCCCGTGGTGGAAAAAACCATATCCCACGGTATGTTTGTGGCAAACGACACTTTGCTTGATAACAATAAAAACCGCATCTCCATTATAACAGGCCCCAATATGGCGGGAAAATCCACTTATATGAGGCAGACCGCCCTTATTGTCCTTATGGCCCAAATAGGAAGCTTTGTACCCGCCGACAGTGCAAAAATAGGCATTGTGGACAGAATATTTACCAGAGTAGGAGCATCCGACGACCTGGCAGGAGGTCAAAGTACCTTTATGGTGGAGATGACTGAAGTAGCAAACATCTTAAGAAATGCCACAAAAAACAGCCTGCTTATACTTGATGAAATCGGAAGGGGTACCAGCACCTATGACGGACTGTCCATTGCCTGGGCTGTTGTCGAATATATAAGCAATACCGGTGTACTTGGAGCCAAGACTCTGTTTGCAACCCATTACCATGAACTGACCGAACTGGAAGGAAAAATTGACGGGGTCAACAATTACTGCATAGCCGTCAAAGAGCAGGGTGACGATATTATTTTCCTTAGAAAGATAGTAAAAGGGGGAGCAGACAAAAGCTACGGCATCCAGGTGGCAAAACTGGCAGGAGTTCCCGCTGCGGTTCTTAAAAGAGCCAATGAAATTGTAGAACAGCTTTTGGGAAACGATCTGGCCTTAAAGGCAAAATCCATATCAGCCGGTTCACAAAAGCCTAAAGACGAGTTTACCCAGGAAACATTGCCGTTAGAGCAATTGTCTTTGTTTTCGGTTTCTGGAAACGAAGATATTATAACGGAGATACGGGATCTTGATATAAATAAGCTAACCCCGATTGACGCTTTAAATAAGTTATACCAATACCAGGAAAAAATACGAAAAAGAATATAGTAGCAAAAATTTTTACAGAAAGGATGGCCGCCATGTCATTAATCCGTATTCTGGATGAAAACACAATAAATCAAATTGCCGCGGGTGAAGTAGTTGAGCGCCCCAGGGCAGTGGTAAAAGAACTTATCGAAAACTCCATCGATGCCAAAGCTACTGCCATAACTGTTGAAATAAAAGAAGGCGGCTTAAGTTTTATTAGAATAACCGATAACGGTACAGGCATAGCAAAAGACGATATTCCCCTGGCATTTATGCGCCATGCCACAAGCAAAATAAGAACAGCCGAAGACCTTTTTGATATAAAAAGCCTGGGCTTTAGGGGAGAGGCCCTTTCAAGCATAGCTGCCGTATCCCAGGTCGAACTTATTACCAAAGAGCCATCCTCATTAAACGGCTATCGTTACATAATCGAAGGGGGCGAAGAAAAATCCCTGGAAGAAATCGGTTGTCCCGACGGTACAACTATTATAGTACGCAATCTGTTTTTCAATACGCCGGCAAGAAGAAAGTTTTTAAAATCAGCCAAAACGGAAGCCGGTTATATAAATGACCTGATGGAAAAACTTATAATGTCCCATCCCGGTATATCCTTCAGATTTATTGTAAATAATAAGTTAATTCTTCAATCATCTGGCAATAATAATATTAAGGACGTGCTTTATCAAATCTACGGGCGGGATATTTCAAAAGAACTTTTATACGTAAAGCATTTTGCCGGTGACGTAAAAGTAAGCGGCTTTATAGGCAAGCCCACCATAAGCAGGGGCAACAGGAACTTTATGAATTATTTCATCAACGGAAGATATATTAAAAATTATATTATTACCAAAGCCATAGAGGACGCTTATAAACCCTATATGATGCAGCATAAATATCCTTTTACATCCCTGTATTATGAGATAGACCCGTCGCTTTTGGATGTAAACGTCCATCCTCAGAAACTGGAATTAAAACTTAAAAATTCCGATGATGTTTATGAAATAACATGCAAAATAATTAAAGAAACACTTGCCGGAAAAGAACTTATACCGCATATCAGCTTAACCGAAGAAAAAGCACCGGAAGTACCGGCAGCAAAAAAGCTTCCCGAGCCGTTTGAAAAGAACAGGCTAAGCCAGCTTAAGGCCTTGGAAACCCTGGCAAATCATGATAACACAATTAACCACAACTTATCGGATATGAGTAAGCCGGTTTATGGATATATACAACCGGATATGACAAATAACGATATATCAGGTGAATCCGGGAAAAATCATAAATTGTCAGGCTTATATCCAAATAATCATGACATTCTTCCGGCTAACAGTGCCGATAATCTTGTTAAGGATGGCGATAATTACACCGGATCCGATAAGACTAAGGAAAATAATAATTATCAAACATATGCGCAAAGAGATATATGCAATTTATCAGATAAGCAGAATATGATATCTGATGCCAAGCAGCTTGATTTATTTGCAGAAAATGACGACATTACAGAAGCTCCCTTTTTATCTGTCAAAGCTGCTGCCAACCATAAAATTATCGGCCAGGTATTTTCCACTTACTGGCTTGTGGAATATAAAAACGATCTTTACATCATCGACCAGCATGCCGCCCATGAAAAGGTTTTATATGAAAGAATAATTGCCGCAGCAAGGGAAAACAGACATACCTCTCAAATGCTTATGCCTCCAATTGTGCTTACTCTTTCCCTTGCCGAGCAGGAGGCAATCTCGGCTCATGAGGAAGTTTTAAAAAAGCTTGGATATGAAATAGAACATTTCGGAGGCAACGAATTTTCTTTAAGGGCGGTACCGGCAGACTTATATAATTTGTCAGACAAGGATTTATTTCTTGAATTTGTTGACGAGCTGACTCAGGAGATTTCAAGCTTAAGACAGCCCAGGCCGGAATCCGTTCTTGAAAAAACCGCATCCCTGGCCTGCAAGGCGGCCGTTAAGGCCAACCATGAATTTTCTTTTGAAGAAGCATCCTCGTTGATAAATGAGCTTTTAACCCTTGAGAACCCTTACAACTGCCCTCACGGCAGGCCGGTTATAATATCTATGAGCAAATACGAACTGGAAAAGAAATTTAAGAGAATAGTATAGACGGTGAAGTTACATGAGCAAAAAACCCCTGATAATATTAACAGGTCCCACGGCGGTGGGTAAAACTTCCCTGTCAATTAGCCTTGCCAAGGCTGTGGATGGGGAAATTATTTCTGCAGATTCAATGCAGGTTTATAAGTATATGGATATAGGAACGGCTAAGATTACTCCCGAAGAAACCGAGGGTATTCCTCACTATCTTATCAGTGAATTTGAGCCGGATGAGGAATTTAATGTTGTAAAATTTCAGGAATATGCCAAAAAATATATAAAAGCTATTCATGATAAAAATAAAATCCCCATACTTGTAGGAGGAACCGGCTTTTATATTCAGGCGGTTTTATATGACATTGAATTTGAAGAAACAAGTCCCGACAATTCATATCGTGATGAACTAGCAGAACTTGCCGAAAAATATGGCCCACAGTTTCTGCATGATATGCTGGCAAAGGCTGATCCTGCCAGTGCCAAAGCAATTCATCCCAATAATGTAAAAAGGGTAATCAGGGCCCTGGAATATATAAAGCATACGGGAGAGCCCATATCAGCCCATAATGAAGCCCAAAGAAAAAAAGAATCCCCGTATTTGTACAGATATTTTGTTCTAAACAAAGACAGGGAAAAACTCTATGAAAGCATTAATAAGAGAGTGGACATTATGATTGATAAAGGCCTTGTGGATGAGGTAAAGCGTCTTAGGGATATGGGCTATACAAAAGATATGGTATCAATGCAGGGATTAGGATATAAGGAAATTATAGATTATCTTGAAGGGAACTGTACCTTGGAAGAAGCCATATACACAATAAAAAGAGATACCAGGCATTATGCCAAAAGGCAGCTTACATGGTTTAAGAGGGAAAAAGACGTTATATGGATAAACAAGGACGATTTTGAAAGTGAAAAAGACATATTGGAATTTATCCTGGAAAACCTTCGCCGATGCGGTATAATAAGTAAATGATTCATTAAATTAAAAGATAATTTCATAATTTATAATTTACAATTTTTTATCATATAGCTACTTATAACTTTTATTATTTTTTTGCTTATATATACTTAGCAATTAAAATCTATAGCATATTGATAACATAATAATATTATGTAAACTTATTTTATATGATAAGATATATTCTAATTTACTTTACATCTTTAAAATACTTTTATCGGAGGAATAGCAGTGTTTACTAATGAATTAAATGAAATTTATAAATTTATGGGTATTGATTCTAAACTTCTTGATTTATCCCATAAGATAGAAGAGAAATTAAAAGATCGGTTTAAAATTATAGATAAGGTAGCGGAATACAATCAGCTAAAAGTGTTAAAAGCCATGCAGGACAATAATGTAAGTGATGTGCATTTTTCCGCCACTACAGGATACGGTTATAACGATATCGGCAGGGATACTTTGGAAAAGGTATATGCCGATGTTTTTCATGCCGAAGATGCCCTGGTCCGCCCTCAGCTTATCAGCGGCACCCACGCCCTTACGGTCGCATTGTTCGGTAACTTAAGACCCGGAGATGAGCTTTTGTCCCCGGTAGGTAAACCTTATGATACCCTGGAGGGAGTAATAGGCATAAAGGAAACCAAAGGTTCCCTGGCCGAATACGGCGTTACTTATAAACAAGTTGATTTAAAACCCGACGGCAGCATTGACTATGAAAATATAAAAAAAGCTATAGGTCCTAAAACAAAGCTTGTTACCATTCAAAGATCCAAAGGTTACGCAAGCAGGCCTACATTAAGTGTGGAACAGATCGGGCAATTAATTTCCTTTATAAAAAATATCAAGCCCGATGTAATTTGCATGGTGGATAACTGTTACGGAGAATTTGTGCAAACAGTAGAACCTACGGATGTAGGTGCAGACTTATGTGTAGGTTCTTTGATTAAAAATCCCGGCGGTGGTCTTGCTCCCATAGGTGGCTATATAGTGGGAAAAGCCGAATATGTAGAAAATGCTTCTTACAGACTTACCGCCCCCGGGTTAGGTAAAGAAGTAGGGGCAACCCTGGGATTAAATTCAAGCCTGTACCAGGGCCTGTTTCTTGCCCCGCAGGTAGTATCGGGAGCTTTAAAAGGCGCTATTTTTGCCGCAAATCTGTATGAATATTTTGGATTTAAGGTTCACCCTAATGCCGAAGAAGACCGTTTTGATATTATCCAGGCTGTTACACTAAACAGTCCCGAAGCGGTAATAGCATTTTGTGAGGGGATACAGGCTGCGGCTCCGGTAGACAGTTTTGCCGCCCCGGTACCCGGCCCCATGCCCGGCTATGACTGCGATGTAATTATGGCAGCAGGAGCTTTTGTTCAAGGTTCATCCATCGAACTTTCGGCTGATGCTCCCATTAGGCCGCCGTATACGGTTTTCTTCCAGGGCGGTCTTACCTGGTATCATGCAAAATTCGGTATCTTGAAGTCATTGCAAAGACTATACGAAAAAAATCTTATTAGTTTAAATTAAAGTTATTAATTGATATGGCCTATACACCCATTCTTCCTGTATACAAAAACCTGTTCTTGTGATAAAATCATTTTAGTATGAACGTAAAGGGAGTAATTTAAATGGCAAGAACATTGGGTAAAAACAGGTGGGCTTTATTTTTATTGCTTCTTGCCGGTATCGTTGCAGGAAGCTTTGTTGGCCACCTGGTAAGAAAAGTAGATTTTCTGTCATGGCTTAATTACGGCATCGATTTCTCAATCGGTAATGCAGAAGGCAATAATATTGTTACCTTAAATTTAGGTGCCCTGATAGTCCATTTTGGCCTCAGGTTAAGAATTACCGTAGGAAGCATATTAGGTGCCGTTGCATCAATTTTTATATATAAAAAGATTTAAATACTGCCAAAAAGCTTATTAATCAGGAAATTTAAAGGAACATTAAATTTTCCTTTTTATTATTGAAGAGTCTGGGTTTTTACATTCTTGTCAGATTACATTGAATATTATATACATAACATAGAAATTTTGATTAAATTATTTTTTTTGATTGACATTAAGTACGGCTAATTATTACACTTATTTTGCTTTAAATTCTTGCTTGTAATATTCATAATGATATCCGAATGGTTTCCTGGAGAGAGAAAGTAAGGAGGATATCATGAACTACAATCATTTAACAGTAAAAGAATTACCTGTATCGGAACGCCCCTATGAGAAGTGTGAAACATATGGGCCCCAATTTTTATCTGATGCAGAACTTTTGGCTGTTATCTTAAAAACCGGGAGCAAAGGGCTAAGAGCTATAGATTTAGCCGTAAATGTGCTTAATTACTCCAAAACATATCCCGGACTTAAAGGTTTAAATTATTTAACTATGAAAGAACTTACAAAAATCCGTGGTATCGGTAGAGTTAAAGCCATTCAGCTTCTTTGCCTGACAGAGCTGACCAAAAGAATGTCAAAGGAGGTACATAAAGAATCCTTAAAATTTACAACTCCACAAAGCGTAGCCGAGTATTATATGCAGGATATGCGCCATCTAAAGAAAGAACAGGTTCTGCTTCTTATGCTTGATTCAAAAAGCAAATTGATAAAGGATATGGTTATGTCTTCAGGTACGGTAAATTTATCCATAGTCCCGATAAGAGAAATCCTTATCCAGGCATTGAAAGAAGAAGCTGTGAAAATTATTTTGGTTCATAATCATCCAAGCGGTGACCCCGCCCCCAGTCCTGAAGATATCAGGGTAACAAAAAGAATGAAAGAAGCAGGCGATTTAATCGGCATATCGCTTATGGATCATATTATTATTGGCGATAATAAATATATCAGCTTAAAAGAGCAGGGATTTTTGTAATACTTAAAGCCGCCTAAGGCATAAATGGAGGTACTTATACAATGGCACAAAGAACATTTGGCATAGATTTCGGGACTAGTACTATAAAAATCAGCAGAAAAGGGCAGGGGGTTGTACTGGACGAACGTAATATTATAGCTGTCGCCGACAAAAAAAATATCATAGCTGCCGGCGATGAAGCATTTGATATATACGAAAAGGCTCCTGCCAATATTTTGGTAACATATCCCGTAAGAAACGGAGTTATTGCCGACGTTGAAAATATGACAACATTATTAAACTTTTTTATGCACAAAGTTTGCGGTTCTAAAAGGCCAGGTGCAGCCGATTATATAGTAGCAACACCTACAGATATTACGGAAGTTGAGCGCAGATCTTTTTATGAACTGATTGCTCACTCAGGTTTAAAATACAAAAGGATTAAAATAGTTGAAAAACCGGTTGCCTGTGCTTTGGGAGCCGGTCTTGAAATTACAACCGCAAAAGGAGTTATGGTCGTCGATATAGGAGCGGACACTACGGAAGTATCCATACTTTCATTGGGTGGTATAGTTTTAAGCAAATTAATCCCTGTCGGCGGTAACAAGCTCGATGAAGCCATTAAAGGTGTAGTTAAGAAAAGGCATAATCTCTATATCGGCGACAAAACCGCCGAATATATTAAAAAAACACTGGCAAGCGCTATCCCTAACGTAAAGGCAAGCGTAAAAGTATACGGCCGTGCGGTAGTAAGCGGTCTGCCTGTTGAAATGGAAATAGATTCGGAAACGGTTTATGAGGCTATAATTGAATACCTGTATAATATCATAGACGCTATCCGTATCATTTTGGAAAGGACACCGCCTGAAATATCTTCGGATATTATAGACAGCGGTATTTATATAAGCGGAGGATCGGCAAAAATATACGGCATTGCCGATTTGGTTGCCAAAGAAACCGGTCTTAAGGTTAATATCTGTGAAGACCCCGCAAACACGGTAGCAAAGGGCCTTTGCAGAATCATGGATGAACCGAAGCTTTCGTCTTTGGCCAATTTCCTGCGTCCTAGAACCCTTGAAGATTAAACACAACAGGAAGTAAACTTAATTTTTTTACACTTACGTTAGTTATTAAATTAATCGACATGAATGATTTAATTAAGCAGATTTTAGTTTTTAGCGCCTGAAATATGGCATTAAATTTAATAAGAATATAAAAATTAGGAGTCACTATGAGGCGAAGGAAAGGTTTTCGTTTTAATCCTAAACATGGACTAATTGCAGGGGTAATACTGTGTCTTATCCTTATTATATTATCGTTCCGCTTCGGCGAACTGTTTTATCCGGTAAGAAATGCGGTAGGCACGGTAATCACGCCCATGCAGAAGGGTATAAATACCGTCGGAATATTTATTGCCGACAAACTCGAAACTTTAAAAAGCATTCGTGAACTTACCGAAGAAAATAAAAGGCTGAAAGAGCAAGTCAGCGTTCTTTCCTATGAGAATAAACTGCTTTTGCAAAACAAATACGAACTTGACGAGCTTAGGAAATTGTATGAACTTGATCAAAAATACCTGGATTATCCCAAAGTCGCTGCCCGTATCATTGATAAGGATACCAACAACTGGTATAATGTTTTTACCATAGACAAGGGTACCAAAGACGGCCTGGCAGTTGACATGAATGTTATGGCAGGCAACGGCCTTGTTGGTATTATTACCGAATGCTATTATAATCATGCCAAAGTTAGGGCAATAATCGACGATAAAAGTGCGATTTGGGGAATGTTTTTAAAGACTTCCGATACCTGCCTTGTTCAGGGCGACTTAAAATTAATGGAAGACGGTAAAATCCGTGTAAGTTTTATCAGTAAAGATGCCGAAATAGAAGACGGATATGAAGTGGTTACAGCCCATACAAGTCCGAAATACCTTCAGGGCATCTTAATCGGTTATGTCAGTGATATAAAACTTGATTCCAACAACATGACAAAAACAGCTTATCTTACACCGGCTGTTGATTTTCAAAGGCTAAGTGAGGTTCTTATTATAACGGAGCTAAAAGAGCCTCTGCTAAAAGAACCTCCCGAGAATGCAATAAACGAATAGTAAAGAGGTATGCATTTTGAAACGGGCTATAATATATTTCTTAGAAATCATCATATGTTTTGTTTTGCAAAGTTCATTATATCAGTTTATAAACTTGGCAAATGTCATGCCAAATCTGCTTATTATACTTGTTGTGGCTACCGCTTATATGAGGGGCAAAACTACAGGAATGACAGTCGGCTTTTTTTCCGGCCTTTTGGTTGATATCCAATTCGGAAACCTTATCGGGCTTTATGCACTCCTTATGATGCTAATTGGATATGTGGCCGGCTTTGCCAATAAAATATATTCCAGGGACGACTATACGCTTCCCCTCTTTTTTATAGCTATAGCCGATTTTGTATATCAGTTTTTATATTATATTTTAGAGTTTTTAATTCGGGGCAGATTGGATTTCCTGTATTATCTGCGGGCAAAAATTCTTCCCGAAATTATTTATACCGTGGCAGTTTCCGTAATCCTATACAAGCTGCTGCATATGATTAACCATTGTCTGGACCGGAATGAAAATGAGGAGGAATAAACTTGTTTGACGTTTTTCTTGATGCCATAAAACGCTTAATTAAATCAAGGCTGCTATTTATCGCACTTATATATATGGTGCTTTTTGGCGTCATTGTCCACCGGTTATTTGTCCTGCAGATAGTGGAAGGCCCTACCCATGCCGAGGAATATGAATATAAGAATACGGTCAGCAGGGAAATTAAAAGTACCAGGGGAAATATCTACGATCGTAACGGAATGCTTTTAGCTTCCAATACCTTATCTTATTCCGTTGTTATGGAAGATACTTCTGAAATCACATCCAATGCGCAGAGAAATGCAGTTATTTATAAACTGATTCAAATTATAGAAAAAAACGGGGATACCTTGGACAACCCTTTTTATATTATTCATACGGGAAATGGGGAATTTGAATTTACCGTAACAGGATCAGCCCTTACCCGTTTTAAAAAGAATGTTTATGCCTATGCTCTGGAAAATAATCAGCTAACCGAAGAGCAGCAGAATGCCACCGCAAAAGATGTTTATTATTTTTTAAAGGACGGATCCAAGAAATATCCTATGTTCGGGATATCCGACGAATATTCGATAGAGGATACCTTAAAAATTATGAGTGTCCGCTATGCCTTGTTTAACAATTACCCCAAATACAATCAGATTACGGTGGCATCCAATGTTTCCGAAGGCACTGTAGCCATGATTATGGAAAATATCGCAGATCTTCCCGGTGTTCAGATAAAGCAGGAAACAAAAAGGGTATATCATGACAGTTTATATTTTGCTCACATGCTTGGTTACACAGGCCTTATTAATGCGGAAGAACTGGATAAATTAAACTCCGAAGCAGGCGAAGAGTATTACAATTCAACAGATATTGTCGGTAAAACCGGAATTGAAAAAGAATTTGAAGAATATTTAAGAGGATCAAAAGGCAGCGAAATAGTCACCGTTAACGAAAACGGGAAAGTAATCGGGGTTGTGGACAGAAAAGATCCGCTTGCGGGCAACGACTTGTACCTGACTATCGACGGCAACCTGCAGAAAGCCGCATATCATATCCTTGAAAAACGCATTGCAGGTATTTTACTTGAACACCTTACACCCGATCTCGATTACGGTACAAAAGGGGAGAGTGCCAGCAATATAAAAACTCCCATTTATGAAGTATATTTCGCCCTTATAGACAATAACATAATCGATATTGAAAGATTGTCGGCTCCTAACGCCACATCACTGGAAAAGCAGATTTACAATAAATTTATAGATGCCAGAAATGAAATTTTTTCAAGGCTTAATACTTTACTTGCACCGGACAATGAAACCACAAACAACAAAGCCGGGGATATGGAGGAATACCTTGATTATATCTATGATATCCTTGTCGACAATAATGTTATTCTTATAGATAAAATTGATAAGGATGATGTTACCCTTCGTTCTTATCAAAACGACAGGATTTCATTAAGCAAATTTTTACAGTACGCTATTGCGAATAATTATGTGGACCTAAATAAACTGGATGTTGATACTTACTACAGCTCGGAAGAATTATATCAGAAATTATTGAATTATACTCTGGAACTTTTGGAAGCTGATAGCACTTTTAATAAAAAAATATACCGCTATTTGGTGTTTTCGTATAAATTGTCGGGAACTGAAATTTGTCTTTTATTATTTGACCAAGGTGTGTTAGAATATAATGAAGAAGATATTCAAAAATTAAAGTCCGGCGCTGTTTCCGCGTATAAATTCATGGAAGCAAAAATCCGGTCTCTGGAAATAACACCGGCAATGCTGGCTTTGGAACCGTGCAGCGGCTCCATTGTTGTTACCGATGTAAATACCGGCAATGTTCTTGCCATGGTAACATATCCAAGCTACGACAATAATAAACTGGCAAACAAGGTAGATCCCGATTATTACGAATGGCTGTATACAGATAAATCCCTGCCGTGGATGAACAGGCCGACCATGCAGCTTACCGCTCCGGGATCGACTTTTAAGATGGTAACATCAATTGCCGGTCTTGAAGAAGGGGTTATAACCCCCCACGAAAAAATAAATGACTTGGGCATTTTCGAGAAGATTTCCCTTCCCGCCAAATGCCATATCTATCCCCGTTCGCACGGTGCCGTTGACATTTCCAATGCTTTAAAAGTATCCTGCAACTATTATTTTTATGAAACAGGTTTTAGGCTCAGCATAGACAGTAACGGGGAATTCAATGAGCAATTAGGTTTAAGCAGAATAAAAAACTATGCCTCCCTCTTAGGGCTTGACACCAAATCCGGTGTTGAAGTAGGAGAGGCTATGCCGAATGTTTCCGATAAGGATCCTGTCCGCAGTGCCATCGGTCAAGGAACTAATCTGTACACTCCGGTACAGTTATCAAGATATGTTACCACCTTGGCCAACCGCGGTACCAACTATAAACTGACATTAATAAACCGCATCATAAGTAAAGACGGAAAGATTGTTTTCAAAAATGAGCCTCAGGTTTACAAAGATTTGAGTTCTGTTAAGAACACGACCTGGGACAGCATCTTAAAAGGAATGTATATGGTTACCAATGAGCAAAGGGGATCCGTTTATGGGCTTTACGGTAATTTTGGCGTTACCGTAGCCGGTAAAACCGGAACCTCTCAGATAAGTTTAAGCAAACCGAACAACGCATTGTTTATATCTTTTGCCCCTTATGAAAAGCCTGAAATATCTGTGACCGTAGTCATTCCCAACGGTCATACGTCGGGTAATGCTGCGGAAACAGCCAGAGATATATATCAGCTGTACTTTAACCTGGAAAATGAGGAAAAATTAACTTCCAGGGAAGCATCATTGCCGGAAAATGACAGTGCGGCTTTTTCGGATTAATTATTAATTCAAAATTAAGGAGATAACAATGAAAGCTGTTGACAATTCTGTTATTATAAAAGGCAATAATTACGGTATCATTGTTGTTCTGGATCCGGAACTAAGCTTCGATGAGTTAAAAGAGAAAGTAGCAAATAAATTCAAAGAATCAAGCAAGTTTTTTAAAGACGCAAAATTGGCGATAAGTTTTGAAGGACGAAAATTAACTAATGAAGAACAAAGGGATATTTTGGATATAATTGGGCAAAATACTGATATGCACATTGTTTGTGTTATAGAAAACGATCCTGAAAAAGAAAAAGTATTTAAAAAAACCCTTGAACAAAAACTTATGGAACTTGAAAACAACACCGGTCAATTCTATAAGGGCATTTTGCGTTCGGGAACTTCCCTGGAGTTTGAAACCAGTGTTGTTATTATCGGTGATGTAAATAACGGAGCAAGGGTAGTTTCCAAAGGAAATATAGTAGTTCTCGGTTCCCTAAAAGGAACTGCATTTGCCGGAGCTTGCGGCAATACCGATGCTTTTGTTATAGCTCTTGATATGAGGCCTACACAAATCCGGATTGCAGATACCATTGCCAGATCTCCGGATAAACCGATGAAAGACGCAGAAAAAGAACCTAAAATAGCCTTTTTGGAAGACGGCAATATTTATATTGAACCGCTTTCAAAAAATATCCTAAATGATATACGTCTATAACAATCTAATTATTTAATTCAGTTGTTTTATAATAATTTTTCAATATTGTATCTGCATAAATTTAAAATTATTTATATAATAATTACGCTATTTAACAAGCAGCCTGCTGCTTGTCAATTAAGAATATATATATATAAATTTTGAAATACAGGAGGCAATGCCTCAATTTCGGACTGGAGGATAATATATGGGAGAAGTTATAGTTATTACATCTGGAAAAGGCGGTGTAGGAAAAACTACAACCACCGCCAATGTCGGTACAGGCCTGGCAATGCTTGAAAAAAAGGTTGTACTGATTGACACAGACATTGGTCTTAGAAACCTGGATGTTGTCATGGGACTGGAAAACCGGATTGTATACAATCTGGTGGATGTAATCGAAGGAACCTGCCGGATACGTAATGCCCTGATTAAGGACAAGCGTTATCCTAACCTGTATTTATTGCCTTCCGCACAAACCAGAGATAAAAATGCGGTTACACCGGAACAAATGAAAAAGTTAACAGACGAATTAAGAGAGGAGTTTGATTACATATTATTGGACTGTCCGGCCGGTATTGAACAGGGCTTTCGCAATGCGATAGCCGGAGCCGACAGAGCAATAGTTGTTACCACCCCTGAAGTTTCGGCTGTAAGAGATGCAGACCGTATTATTGGTTTGTTGGAAGCCAATGATATGAAAGACATACGTTTAATAGTAAACAGAATTCGCATGGATATGGTAAAACGCGGAGATATGATGTCCAGCGATGATGTATGCGAAATACTTGCTATTGATTTAATCGGAGTCGTCCCGGATGATGAGAACATTGTCATATCCACAAACCAGGGTGAGCCGCTTGTAGGTTCAGATTCTTTGGCGGGACGAGCTTATATGAACATAGCAAGAAGAATAATGGGAGAAGATATTCCTTATCTTGATTTAAACGAGAAGAGTTCCTTCTTCAGCAAACTTTTTGGTAAACACAAGAGATAATAGGGGAGGTATAACATGGGTCTGGCTGATTTTTTCAGAAAAAAAGGAAGCAGCAGCGTTGCGAAAGATAGGTTAAAACTGGTTCTGGTTTCTGACCGGGCAGGTTGTTCACCTGAAATAATGGAACAAATAAAAAATGATATTATACATGTCATTTCAAAATATATAGAAATAGACTTAGAAGGGCTTGATATTAAGATTACGCAGACAGAATCGGAAACCAATAACGGAGCGGTTCCGGCTCTGTTTGCAAGTATTCCCATAAAGGATATGAAGTCTGCTAAGAAATAAGGATGTTTAAAATGCTGGCATTTAAAAATTATGACTTTAAGAAGTATAATATATCCTTGCTTGTGGTAGTCACCATGCTGATTTCAATCGGCATATTTTTGATTAAACAGGTTAGGCCGGATGATTATAAGAAGCAGATTATTGGTTTAATTGGCGGGCTTTTATTAGCCATTATTGTTTCTTTGATAGATTACCACTTTATAGCTAAGTTTTACATTGTATTATATTTGATTAACCTGGTTTTGCTTTTGCTGGTAAAATTTATAGGTGTAGAACACAATAATGCGCAAAGATGGCTGGATTTGAAATTCTTTGAATTGCAGCCCTCGGAGCTTACAAAGATTATCCTTATAATATTTTTTGCAAAAGTCTTAACCATGTTTGAACATAAGATAAATAACGGCATTTTTCTTTTGATTATAATTATATTAATGGCCGTTCCGACTTATTTGATACTTACTCAGACCGACTTATCAACCAGCATAGTTCTTATGACGGTTTTTGCCATGATTGTTTTTTCTGCGGGACTTAGCTGGAAGATAATACTGCCGCTTCTTATAATCGGAATTCCGGGATTTTTCGGACTTTTCTGGTACGTACAGCAGGATTATCAAAAGCTGCTTACTCATTACCAGCAGCAAAGAATACTTTCCATCTTAAATCCCGAAGCATATCCGGCCACCATGTACCAGCAGGAGAATTCCGTTCAGGCTATCGGTTCGGGGCAATTGACAGGAAAACTTTTTTCAGACAATTCTACAGCACTACGTGGTTACAGACATGTTCCTGTCGCAGAAAGTGATTTCATATTCTCCGTAGCAGGTGAAGAGCTTGGTTTTATAGGATGCTGTTTTATACTTTCACTGTTTGCATTCATAATATATACTTGCCTTTCCACAGCCAGAAAAGCTCAGGATAAAATGGGTATGCTTATAGCTGTGGGCATAGCATCCATGTTTGCCTTCCAAATCTTTGTAAATATAGGTGTTGTTACGGCATTACTTCCCAATACGGGAATACCTCTTCCTTTCTTAAGTTCCGGACTAAGCTCACTAGCAAGCAGCATGATAGCCATCGGTTTAATTATAAATGTTCGTCTGCAGCAGAAAAAAATAATGAGATAGGAGGTTTTTAACTTGAATATAGGTATGATTGCCCATGATGCAAAAAAGAAGCTTATGCAGAATTTATGCATTGCATATCGCGGCATATTAAGTAAACACACCCTGTATGCTACCGGTACTACCGGACGGTTAATAGAAGAAGTCACAAACCTGACAGTTCACAAATATCTTGCAGGGCATTTGGGCGGAACTCAGCAACTGGGAACACAGATTGAACATAATCAGATAGATTTGGTTATATTTTTGCGTGATCCTTTATCTCCGAAATCCCATGAACCGGATTTCAACAATATTTCTCAACTTTGTGACAAATATAATATCCCGCTGGCAACAAATCTGGCTACAGCAGAACTTTTAATTAAAGCTCTGGAGCGGGGAGATCTTGATTGGAGAGAATTATATAAATCATAAACTAATCATTAATGCAATAAATATACAAAGGATGGTTTAAATTGAAAAAACGGTGTCTGCTTATACCAATTTTAATTACAACTATCATACTGGGAGGCTGCCGTAAATCTTCCGATCAATTCTTTTCGTATAAAGACAATATTATATCTGTTCAAACTGAATGGGGTATAGAATTATCGGAAAACGAATTTTTTGCCGAAAATCTGGTAAAACTGTCTGATGAAGATTACGGTATAAACGATGATTATGTAAGCGGAGAGGCCGCTTTGCTTTTTGATATAACAAACAAAGAGGTCCTTTATGCCAAAAATCCTTATGAAAAATTATATCCTGCAAGCCTTACCAAGCTAATGACTGCTTTAGTTGTACTAAAGAGGGGAGAATTGACAGATACCGTTACTGTAAGTTATAACGCATCCCATATACCTGTTCCGGGTGCAAAGGTTTGCGGATTTGAAGAAGGAGATGTCCTTACTTTAGAATCTTTGCTTTACTGCCTTTTGGTTTACTCCGGAAACGATGCCGGTATAGCCATAGCAGAGCATATGAGCGGAAGTGAAGAAGCATTTGTAAAACTTATGAACCAGGAAGCACAAAAAATCGGAGCAGTTCATACTAACTTTGTAAATTCCCACGGTTTGCATGATGACAATCATTATACAACAGCATATGATATGTATTTGATATTTAACGAACTGATAAAATACGATACTTTTTTAAATATCATAAATCAAAATTCTTATAAAGCAGAATATCAGGACAGAAACGGGAACAAAAAAACTGTAACCTTTAGGACTACCAATCTGTATCTAACCGATGAAAAAACTCCTCCTGAAAATCTTCAAATTATAGGCGGCAAAACAGGATCCACATCAAAAGCCGGAAATTGCCTTATATTACTGTCTAAGGACGGCGAAAACAACCAATATATATCATTGGTCCTTAAAGCTTCAGGCAGTGACAAATTATATTCTGATATGTCTAATTTATTTTTATTGATTAAATAGATAGTTTTTATGTAATCTGCTCTTTAGATACTGATAATTTTCTCAAAAATATTATTTATTTTTAATAATATTTTGGATTATATAATCGTTATTATTGTAAATTCTACACTGATAGAATCCATTTTGATATTGTTTTTCCGTTAAATTTATAATATAATGATTATGTAAGATAATATTTTTTAACAAATATAACAAAACTTTATTATAAGGAGGAGATTACTATGATACAGATTATCTCAGGCGAGAAGGGCAAAGGAAAGACCAAAATCCTTCTTGATAAGGTTAACAAGGAAGTCCAGACCGCCAAAGGCAGTGTTGTGTATCTGGATAAAAACAATAAGCATATGTATGAACTCTCCAATAAGATAAGATTGATAAATGTTTCGGATTATCAGATAGAAAATCATAATCAGTTCTTAGGTTTCCTCTGCGGTATCATTTCTTGTGATCATGATATTGAATATATATATTTAGATAGTTTCTTAACCATTGCTCATGTCGATAAGGATAATATAGATGACGTATTTAAAAAACTAGAACGCATTTCAAAGCAATTCAAAGTAAACTTTTGTGTAAGCATTTCTCTAAACCATGATCAAATCCCTGAATTTATGAAAGAAAATGTAATAGTGGCATTGTAAAAAACGATTTCTCTTTATGAGCTAAAATCTTTTTTACTATCTTTAGATAATTAGGTATATATTTTATAAAAATTATAAAAGCATTTTCTTTCATAAATAAGGTTTATATATAGTTAAAATTATTTATCTGTTATATAATGTACCTGCTTTTTAGATATCTGTTTAAAAAACTTATTTCCCCATTAAAATACAAAAGATTTAAATTTACTGAACTATTTGTCAAGCCGCTAAATTTTATATTTCTTTTAATTAAAATGCATAAATTCAAGGCACTGCTTGATTAGAGACCTGATAATTATACGTATATAATTATCAGGTCTCTAATCAAGCAGTGTTACTTGAAAAGTTATTATATTAAACTATATTAATTATTAATCTTCATTTCTTATTCTTCCGAAGAAGCTTAAGGAATATAAGCCTGCGATTCCTACCAGGGCATAAATAATTCTGGATACCCAGGTCATATCCCCAAAAATAGCTCTTACCAAATCAAATTCGAAAAATCCTATTAAGCCCCAGTTTAATGCACCTATAACTACAAGAACTAACGCAATATAATCCAATGTTTTCATAAGAAACCTCCTTTTAGACATTAAAATGGTATTTTATCTTAATCTGCTTTGAGAAAAATCTCTGTTATTATAATTTCCATATCTTTCGCCTTTATGCATTGAGATTAAAATATATAGCTTGTATCTGTTCTTTTATTTAAGTATAATATAGAAGAATAGTAAAATGGGGGCGAAAGTTTGAGCAAAAATAGTAGGGTAGTTAAATTCAGAAAGAAAAGGACACTTAATATAGGTATCGTAATATTTTTGATTCTTTTCATCTACATTGCTATTAATACATATATTTATTTTACAAAAGAACATATATCCATATATGAAGTGCAGGAAGGCTTCAATGTGGTAGACAATCGTATAACAGGCCTGGTTTTAAGGGAAGAACACTTAGTTTCTACCGATAAAGCAGGCTATGTTTATTATTTTCAAAAAGAAGGTGCCAGGGTAGCAAAAAATGCGTCGGTTTATTCTATAGATGAAAGCACTCAGATAATGGATATAATAACAAGCAGTGATGATATAATAACCTTATCTGATTCAAGCAATGTACAATTACAGTATTTAATTAAAAAATTTCATAATATATATTCTGATCAAAAGTTTTCATATATATACGATTTTAAGTCAGATATAGAAAGTGCCATGTATGATATGCTAAACCAAACTATGATTGAAAAAGGCCGTCAGATACAGGAAGATACCGGATTTGCCTATACATATGAAGTTTTCAAAAGCGAAACAAGCGGTGTCATATCGTATTATATGGATAATTACGAAACAGTAACTAAAGATACGATTACCAAAGATTTATTTGATACACAAAATTATAAACGGGTTTCACTTCGTACATCAAACCTGATTTCAACAAATACACCGGTATATAAAATTGTAACTTCAGAAAACTGGTCCATTATTCTTCCTCTTAACGCCGAACAATATGAAAAGTTGTCAGGTAAGGATAAAATAGAATTTACCATACTGAAAGACAATTTTACAACTAGGGCTCCCGTTAAAATTTTTCAAAGTCCTTTAGACGGTTCTTATTATGCAGAGCTTGTTATGGACAAGCATATGTCAAATTACCTGGAAGACCGTTTTCTTGAAATAGATCTTCATTTGGAAGCCGTAAAAGGTTTAAAGATACCTCTATCGGCAGTTACCACAAAAGATTTTTATTTAGTTCCTTTAAATTACTTTACATCAGGCGGTGACAGTGCTCAAAAGGGCTTAATTAAAGAAGAGTATGATAAAGATACAGGTGAAGTAAATTTGGTTTTTGTTCCTGCCGATATATATTATCAGGATGATATTTACGGTTATGTCGATACCAATCTGTTTAGCCCTAATACATGGATAAGGTCAACTGACGGAAACAGATACCAGCTTTCCGTAACAAATAAACTGACCGGGGTATATAACGTAAATATGGGCTATGCCGTATTTAAACGGATAGAAATCCTTTATCAAAACGAATCCTATTGTATTGTTGATAAAAATACCTCTTACGGACTGGCCCTTTATGATCATATAGCCTTAGATTCGTCTACTGTTGTAGAACAAAAGATTATATATTAAATATTATAATAAACCGTTAAATAAAGGTATCATACTTATATATAAAAGTATCATGCTTATATATGGTATAAATTATATGTAATAATTAAAGTTGGAATTTATTCCGATAGATATATTAAACAGGCAGAAATCTCCATGATCCATTAAACCTTGTAACCGAAAGGAGAGATCAATAGTGGAAAAACGTTTTGAAGATACAACTATGGAAGAACGTTTGGCGGATATAAAGAAGCGAATAGAAGCTGCCTGCAAAAGGGCCGGAAGGGATGTCTCGGAAGTCACCCTAATAGCAGTCAGCAAAACAAAACCCGTTTCTATGATAGAAGAGGCCTATGAACTGGGTATCAGGCATTTCGGTGAAAATAAAGTCCAGGAGCTGGTTGATAAATACAATGAACTGAATAAAAAATATGGTGACTCTATTAAATGGCATCAAATCGGTCACCTGCAAAGAAACAAGGTAAAACAGGTTATAGATAAGGCTGTTTTGATACATTCGGTTGATTCATTGCGCCTTGGCCAAAAAATTGAAGAAGAAGCGGCAAAAAAGAATATAGTCTGCGATATTTTGATAGAAGTCAATATTGCCGATGAAGAAACGAAATACGGTATAAATCCTGATGAACTTATTCCTTTGTTTACGGAACTGATCCGCATGCCCCATATAAGGGTAAGAGGTTTGATGGCTGTGCCGCCTATTGTTGATGATCCTGAAAAAAATAGGAAGTATTTTAGTAAATTGCGACAATTATTTATTGACATAAAATCAAAAAACATTGATAATGGTGATAACAAGATATATTTTGATCCTGATAACTTCAATATTCTCTCAATGGGTATGACCAATGATTATGAAGTAGCCATTGAAGAAGGGGCCACTATGGTTCGAATTGGGACAGGCATTTTCGGTGAAAGAGAATATAAATAGTTATTATAAAGTCCATAAAGATAGGAGTGTCTATAGGGATGTCGAATATTTTCAAGAGCTTTTTAAATTCTATGAAACTTACAGATGAAGATGATTTTGATAGCTATTTGGACGATGAGGAGCTTGAGCCTAAAAAGCCCGGACTTTTTGAGAGGAAAACAGCAGACGAAGAATCTGAAGAACTTCCTAAGCGTCCGCCAGTTCAATCGAAAGTACATAATACTTCAGAGAAAAAAGAAAGGTTTAAAAGCGTGGAAAGAACCTCTAACGGTAAAGTTGTTCCGATTAGGACTACATCTAAGGGATTTGAAGTTTGTATTATTAAACCTACTTCTTTTGAGGATTCACAGGTTATCTGTGACATGCTTTTAACCGGCAGAGCCACCATTATTAACCTGGAAGGCTTTGATGACAAACTGGCACAACGGACAATGGATTTTGTATCAGGTTCGGTATATGCTATAAACGGCAGGCTCCATCGCATTTCAAGCTGCATATTCATAGTTTCTCCGGATACTGTTGATATTTCGGGAGACTACCTGGATATGATCAGGGAAGACGGCTTTGAACCGCCTACATTTAACACAAAATTCTAAACGAGGAACATAATTATATATGCAAAAAGAAGATCAAATACTACAAAGGCGCTTCCGGGACCTTGCTTACATGGCAGACAGTCGGGGAATTGTTTTGTTTACCGATTTTTTAAATTTACATGAGCAGAATTTATTCTACGAAATAAAAAATGAATTGCCTAATTTAAAATATTTTTCCTCTGGCGGATACCGTGATGCCGAAAGGAAAATGTTTTGCTTTTGCGGCGATTATTCTTTAGATAATGAAGATGAAATTGATTATCCGATATCATGCCTTCATATAAAACCTAAGAATCCTAAATTCTCTGACAGCCTTACTCACAGGGACATCTTGGGGGCGGTCTTAAATTTGGGGATTGAGCGAAATAAGATAGGGGATATTATTATGGAAAATAATGAAGCTTATCTTTTTTGCTGCTCATCCATATATGACTATATAATAAATCAGCTTACTAAAGTAAAACATACAATGGTTAGCACTTCCCTTATAGATATCCGGGATTTTACTTACAAACCCAACTTAAAACCTGTTACGGGTACCGTTTCTTCCGTTCGTTTAGACAGTATCTTGGCTGTAGCCTTTAACGGATCGCGAAGCAGCCTTTCCGGCCTTATAGAAGGTGGAAAAGTATTTGTTAACGGAAAAAACATATTATATAACAGTTATAATCTGAAAGAAAACGATATTGTATCGGTACGAGGCTACGGCAGATTTATTTATGCAGGGACACTAAACCAGACCAAAAAGGGAAGATATATGGTAAAAGTATTATTGTATCAATAGCTTATATTATGTTAAGTTTCGATATTGATTATAATATTGTTCCGATTGCAAAACTGTTACAAGATACGGCTAAGCAGGCAAAAGATCGGCAAATTACCATAGACGAAGATTTTAAAATTATTTATAAAAGGGGGAGAGCATAACCTCGTCTTTGGGTTATAGGATGCGGTTATGCAATTTTTATGCAACAAGAAAAAATCATTGTAAATTATGAAGGTAAACCGGCATATGAAATCATCTTTGACAAAGATTTTTCAGGCCTTAAAGATGCCATAATTTCTCTTGGCCTGCAAAATCGGCGTTTTATGATTATAACTGATTCAAATGTGGGAAAATTCTATTTAAATGAATGCATAAAAAATTTGGAACCGGTTGCCGCAAGTATCAGCAGTTTTACTTTTGATGCCGGTGAAGAAAGTAAAAACCTTAATACCGTAAACTTAGTCTATCAGCGTCTTATAGAAGAAAAATTTGACCGTTATGATATAATTATAGCTCTTGGAGGGGGAGTTGTGGGCGATTTGGCCGGATTTGCGGCCGCCACTTATTTAAGGGGTATCGATTTTATTCAAGTACCGACCACCTTGCTTTCCATGGTTGATTCCAGTATAGGCGGAAAAACCGGAGTAGATTTTATGGCGTATAAAAACATGATTGGTGCTTTCCATCAGCCTAAACTGGTATATATGAACCTTTCTGCCTTAAATTCTCTTCCGAAAAGGGAATTTAATTCAGGTATGAGCGAGGTAATTAAACACGGCTTGATTAAGAATGCCGCTTATTATAAATGGTTATGCGATAACAGGGATAAAATCAGCTTGCTGGACTATGAAACCCTTAAGCAGATGATAATAAGAAGCTGTATTATTAAGAAAAATGTAGTAGAAGCAGACCCCAAAGAAAAAGGAGAAAGGGCTCTTCTTAATTTCGGCCATACAATCGGACATGCCATAGAAAAATTGCTGGATTTTAAATTTTTACATGGCGAATGTATTGCGGTCGGTATGATTGCGGCTGGATATATTTCATATAAACGTGGATTTATTAATAAATCCGAGCTGGATGATATAATCGGCTTAATTAAATCCTTTGATCTTCCGACAAGCATAAGTGGCTTATCACCTGAAGAAGTCTATAACGTTACTAAACTGGATAAAAAAATGAAATCCGACAAGATTAAATTTATATGTTTGGAAAGAATCGGAACTGCATTTATAGATATGACCGTATCAAAAGATGAGATTATAGAAGCAGTTCAATTTGTCCTTGAATAAAATCAAAATTATCTGCTTTTGCATTTTTATAAAATTTGGAGAGGTATTTATGAAACAACGGATAAAACATTTAATATATTTTATAATATTGCTGGCAATAGACCAGGCCTCAAAATACTGGGCCAGAATAAATTTACGGAAAAACGGGCCCATAAGTATACTTCCCGGAGTTCTTAAGCTTCAGTACCATGAAAATACCGGAGCCGTATGGGGTATTTTGACCGGAAAGACCGCTATGCTTTCGGTCATCACCGTAATTCTTTCGATTCTGCTTGTATTTTTGTATTTTCAGATACCTAAAGATAAAAAATACCGTCCTATTCAAATTATATGGGTATTTATCCTGGCAGGGGCTGTCGGTAATTTTATAGACCGGATAACTTTAAAATATGTTGTTGATTTTATTTATTTTGAACTTATTGATTTTCCCATTTTCAATATAGCAGACAGCTATCTTACCGTATCCTGTTTATTACTGTTAATCCTGGGTATTTTTTATTATAAAGAAAGTGATCTGGAATTTTTGGATAACATATTCAAAAAAAGACCTAAAGTAAATGATGCAATGGATAAGGAGAATATTAAGGATGATTTATCCGATGGACGATGACCTTTTGGAAGATATAGAAGAACAGGAGCAAATAATCCGGATTGAAGTAGAGGACGAATATAACAATGTCCGGATTGACAAATACCTGTCAACGGTTATGGATGATTTATCCAGATCCTATCTTCAGAAACTTATTACGGAAGAAAAAGTTTTAGTAGAAGGAAAAGCCGTAAAAGCCAATTTTAAGGTCAAAGGCGGCCAGACTATAGAAATATACCTACCTGAACCTAAAGAGACAGAAATTGTGCCCGAAAACATTCCCATAAATATAATTTATGAAGATGCCGATATCATAGTTATAAACAAACCTAAAGGCCTGGTAGTACATCCCGCACCGGGGCACGAAACAGGCACTTTGGTCAACGCTTTACTGTATCATTGCAGGGGGCAATTATCCGGGATAAACGGGGTTTTAAGGCCCGGAATAGTCCATCGCATAGACAAAGATACAACAGGA
This sequence comes from Herbinix hemicellulosilytica, assembly GCF_002904165.1. Lineage (GTDB taxonomy): Bacteria > Bacillota > Clostridia > Lachnospirales > Lachnospiraceae > Mobilitalea > Mobilitalea hemicellulosilytica. Next base: position 166,909 of record NZ_CVTD020000015.1, read on the forward strand.
GTAATCGTAGCCTGTAAAAACGATAATGCCCACAGGTTTATAGCAGAGCAATTAAAAGTACATTCTATCACAAGAGTTTACCATGCAATAGTTTATAACAGTTTCAAAGAAGAAAGCGGGAGAGTGGAAGCAAGTATCGGAAGGCATCCGAAAGACCGCAAGAAAATGGCTGTTAACGTAAGAAACGGAAAATATGCGGCTACAAATTACCGGGTTATTGAAAACTTAGGCAATTACGCCTATATAGAATGCCGGCTGGAAACCGGCCGTACCCATCAAATCAGGGTACATATGGCAAGTATCAATCATCCGGTAGTCGGCGATACAGTATACGGCCCGGCAAAAGACCCTTTTAAGCTGGAAGGCCAGGCATTGCATGCCGGCGTACTTGGATTTATTCATCCCACCACCCGCAAATACGTGGAATTTCAGGCTCCTTTGCCGGATTATTTTAATGATTTACTAATGAAATTAAGATTGACCGTAAGGGGATAATATCGGTGAAAAGAACAGCTATCGAACATTTATTGAAATGGAGTCAAAATGAAGATGTCAGGCCTGTTATACTTACCGGCGCCAAAGGTGTCGGTAAAACCTACCTGGCATGCGATTTTGCGAAATCATTTTATGAGCAGTTCCTTTATGTAAACTTCGAACATGATGCAATGGCATCCGAGCTGTTTAAGTCTAAAGATCCTTTTAAAGTTTCAGCCCTTTTACTGGAGTATTATAGTGTGAATAAGACCGGCTTATCGCTAGATAATTTAAGCGGGGACAGGCTTTTGATACTTGACGAAGTAAGCCACTGTCCGGATGCCCTAAATATGCTTGCAGAACTCCAGTTTACGGGAGAATTTCACCGTATTATAGCCATATCCAGCAGTCCTATAAAAAAAGAAGTACTTGATCTGTATTATCATATTCCGGTTTATCCTTTGCTCTTTAATGAATTTTTAGTGGCAATAGCAAAGGACTGGTACATAGAAACGATTATAACCCATTTTGAAACGGATAAAAAAATACCAGAAATAGTCCATAAAGAACTCCTTAGCCTTTTTAATCTCTATCTTATAATCGGCGGAATGCCTGGTATAATCAATGAATACCTTAACTTTGACAATCTTTTAAACATAACCGAAAACCACATGCTTTTGATGGGTACATACAGAAGTTACCTAAGCAATATCAGTTCGGACAGTGAAGCATTGAAAATGAATCAGGTTCTTGGCAGTATCCCTTTACAGTTGCTGAAAGAAAATAAAAAGTTTCAATACAAACTGATCCGAAAAGGGACTACCCATGCCATGTATAAGGAATCAATACAAAACCTGGCAGACAGAAATTACATTATTCCAAGCTATAAAATTACAAGCGATGAACTTTCAAAAATTAATGCCATACTGGAAGAAAATAGGCTGAATGTAAACGAATTAACCAGTTTCAAACTTTATCTTTCAGATGTGGGTATTCTTAATTCACTTATATCAAAACAGGTTAAACCTCCATTTAACAACCTTGCATCAAAGGCTATCATGGAAAACTATGTAGCCGAAAACTTGCAGGCCAACGGTTATCCTATAATGTTCTGGGAATCTGATTCTACGGCTAAAATTGATTTTTTAATTCCTAAAGACGGATATATAATACCGGTGGAGTTGTTCACCGACGAAAATACCCGATCAAAGAATCTCAGCGTTTTAAAACAGAAGACTGACTTCCCTTATGCCATTAAAATATCTTCAAGAAATTTCGGTTACTCAAAAAATGTAAAGTATGTTCCATATTATGCGGTATTTTGCATATAATTTATTTCCATTATTCGAATAAAAAATTTCATTTTGCCGATAAAAAAACCTTTAGTCCTATGATGTAAAATAAAACGGATGCGATTTATTAAATGAAATGTAACAAAATATAAAAAATTGCATTCCTTTTTAGCTTGACTTTCTTTTTCTATTACTATAGAATATTGATACAACGTTGCTACTACATTTGTCGTTTATTATTGTTATATTTTTCTACAACAGTAGTATTATAATTCAAAATAATGATATGGCTAGTTGAATAAAATACATTTCTTTTGCAGCTAAAAATTTTATCAGTCTTAGAAGGTATTTTAACAGCTTATGTTTTTTCTACATATGTAGTATGTGTATATTTATTTTAAAGGGGTGTATCATACTGTGGCGAAATCGGAAATCCGATTGCATGAAGGCGAACTAAATATCATGGAACTTTTGTGGTCCAATAAAGTATTAGCCGCCAAAGATATTTCAAAAATAATTAAAGAATATATAGGTTGGGAAAAGAATACGACTTATACAGTAATTAAAAGACTGATAGATAAAGGTGCCATTAAAAGAGAAGATCCCGGCTTCTTATGCCGTGCGGCCATATCCAAAAAAGCGGTGCAGAATATTGAAACAAAGGCCTTGTTAGACAAATTATATAACGGTTCCTTATGTACATTTTTTAACGAGTACTTAAAAAATCAGGAATTATCAAGAGCTGAAATAATGGAACTTGAACGAATATTAAACGAGCAGAGATTTTAATGAAAATTAAAATCTCTTTTTTATATATAAATTTTTTATATTAAATAGGGACTGATTTCTATAAAAAAGTTTTAATTTGAAAACAGGGCTTTAGAGAGGTTTTTTAATATTTCCTGCCGATTTTGATAATATAGTAAAGCATTTTTGAAATATGTTAAATCATCCCAATGATGATTGTTGGTATCTGTTAATGGTAATGTAATTAATGAAAATACATTAACCGCTGTATTGGCTTTATGTGTGGAACCGAAAGAAAAGTACCTGGAGGCTGTCGGAAGGGTTTTCGCCCATAAAGATTACAGGTCAGTTGCTATGGAATTTTATAAATACATAAAATATAATTATAGCGGTTATCAGTTTGACGCAGCTTATCCGGAAGAAAATAAACAGACCATAGATTTTATGATATCAATAGGAGCAAGAGTATTAGCCTAAGAATATGAATATAGGCTACATAAAAATTATTTTTCTAAGCAGCCTGAAACATATTATATTATTGAACTGAATGAAAAATACCATAAAGGATTTAAAAAAATACATAACAAAAATTATAAATAATAGAAATTTATATTGAAATTAATGTTTTTTAAGTCGAATATAATATGCCTAATGAGTCAAAACTTTTGATGAATAAAACACAAAAATGCGTTATACCGGCAACAATATCGATGATATATTATATATTCCTAAAAAAGCTTTACAATAATAATATTATTTTAAAAATATTATTTACCATATATTATGTGATAAATTTAGCAGAAGTAGGGAATCTTGGCTATTTGCTTCTGTTTTATTGTATTCGCAACTATTCGCAAAACCATAGTTTAACGAAATGTTGATAGTCAAAAATAGGTACATTTAAGCCTTCGCCTGTCAACCGGCTTTTTTATGCCTTAACGCTTACTTAATTCATTTCTTTACTCATTATGTATTTATACATATCTTTTTGTTATTTTTAAATTAATTTGATCTGTTATTTATCGTAGTTTTTTAATTTATGAAATTAAATTTGAATTTAGCATTATTCATTTAAAATTATTATTCATTAAAATTCCTGATAAATTTTTTCTAAGATTTTTCTATTTATTTAATTGATTGTTTTTGTTAAATTACCTGCACTTTAATTCATTTGATCTTTATTTTAATAACTAAATCCTATTAATAATTTTTTAATATGGACTAAATCTTTATTAATAACCGAATTTTGATTTTTATGATATTTTTATAAATAACTTTTTAGCAAACAAAACCTTTGTCTTAAGCAATTATCTTCATTATTATATATAGATAATCATTATATATAGATAATCAAATATTTAAATTAATTATACCGGCTTTCAGAATTAACTATTATAATTATGATCAGGTCTATTAAAATCATTATTTATCATTATTTTATCAGCAAATTAACTGCATAATTTTGATTATACGTACATTTTCTTAAAATTAAATTATTACCATTAATTTACATAATATATTCATTATATAATATTGCCATGTATTTACATTTTATAAATAATTAATTTGTATATTTTGTACAAATTATTGTAAATATTTTATTCAAAATACATATATTACTAACTTTTATTAGCCTGTTTAACTATGCCTAATTAAATTTTTGGGTATGTTCCTTTATAAAAAACCGCTCAGAATAACTCTGCGCGGTTTTTAGATTAAAGTAATAAATAATTGTCTATCACATGTATCTTTCCGAATACTCGACCTTATCAATCAAATTCCTGCAGGATTACTGACCTGTAACATTGGTTAACCTCCCCGATTTTTAGTTACAATTGGATATAATTAACCTAATTATAGCAATAATACCTGCATAATCCAATACATATTTTAGAATACCGTTTATTTAAACTTTTTTATTATATTAATTTACCGAATCTTTTCCACTTCTTATTAGCAACAGTAGAAATCATTAAATTATAGGTTTTTATGAAATTACAGAACATACGTTTTGTTTCCAGTAATTTAATAATGAAGCACCCTTTCATACGGTCTATAATAAAAAAGGAATTTCAGTCATATTACGTAAAAATATGTCTGTTTCCGTTGCAACTAAAACATATTTATGTAAGGAGGATCAACAGTGAAGAAAAGACTTAGGTACATAGCCTACGCACTGACAGGCCTTGCCCTGTTCGCGGCAATTCTGATTACAAAAGAGAAAATAAGTGCTCAAGCGGCTGGCAAAGTATATCTTAATGAAACCGATCTGACTTTGGAGCTTGGTCATTATCGAACTCTTAAAGTGAATGGAACCAGCCAGAAAGTAACCTGGAAATCAGCAAATACAAAGGCTGCTACCGTAACAAGCGGCGGTAAAGTAACCGCTATGGGTTGGGGAAGCACCAAAATATATGCATATGTAGGTGATAAGACATTAACCTGCAAAGTTACTATAGTTCAAATGAATAAAAAAGATATTACATTGGCACCCAAAGGTACTTACCAACTTACCCTCTGGGGAGCAGACAAAAATGTTACCTGGAAATCAAGTAACACAAAAGTAGCCACAGTTTCGGATGACGGTTTAGTTACTGCTGTGGGAAAAGGTAGCGCAACAATTACCGCAACCTTTAACGGTAAAAATATAACCAGTAATGTAAACGTTATTGAACTTACCCTTAACCACGAATCCGCCGTACTCGAATATGACGGCAAATTCAGCTTGACCCGCGACGGTTTCGGAAATGTAATTAAATTGTCTGCATCCGGCACCAAAGACAAGGTAACCTGGACTACAAGCGACAAAAAAGTAGCCGATGTTGACAGCAATGGTAAAGTAACCGCAAAAGGTCCCGGAACCGCCATAATCACAGCTACTGCAAACGGTCTTAAAGCTACCTGTGAAGTTAATGTTTTAAAAATTTCGAAAAACGAGCTTACGCTTAAAAAAGGTGAAACCTATAGCCTTAACGTTCTCGGTACTGACAGCGATATAAATTGGTTTTCAAACAAAAACTCTGTAGCTACCGTAGATGAAAACGGTCTTGTTACGGCAAAAGCACCCGGTACAGCAAAAATAATCGCCGAAGTGGGCGATAAACTTGTAAGATGTATTGTCACCGTAAAATAACAGCTTATCGTAAAATGTAAAGTATAAAGTTTGCTTTATGCTGTAAACCTTTATTTATTAACAATATTTAAAACTGTTTCAAGAAAAAATAATATAATAGTCCAAAGTTTAATAAACAGCCTGTTCATAATTCTTTCTATTATAAAAAAGGTTTACGTATAAAAGCAAACAAAAAGCACCTGCCGGTGTTTGAATTATCATAATCGGACATTAAATATCCGTTGATAATTAAACACGGCAGGTGTTTTTTTATTTATTTAAATTTCCCTAAATAATATATTTGCTTTACATATTATTACTCTTTAATTTTTCTCATCCATTTCTTTCCGTCCACAAATCTGGCTACCAGCATGGCACATACGGTATTTCCGGACGCATTAAGAAGGGTTGCCGGAGCATCAATAATAGTACCTATAACCGCCAGTACAGGGAATGCAGCAGGAGTAAAACCATATACACTTATAATCAGCAACTCTCCTATCATTCCTCCGCCGGGTATGGCACCCATAACCGCACCGACCAGTAAACTTACGACAAGGATGGATAAAAACATAGGTATATTATTATAATCCTTTCCGAACAATCCGAACAGGAAGACAATCTTTAATACACCGCCGATTACGGAACCGTCCTTATGGGTATTTACACCCAATGGAATAACTGTTTCTGCAATATCATCCGGTATACCAATCTTTTTAGCTGCATCTAGATTTACCGGAATGGAAGCTGCACTGGAACAAGTCGCCAGGGCCGTAACAGCAGGTGCTATGGCATTTTTCCAAAAAGCCTTAACGGCAGCACTTCCCCCTGCAACATAAGCATAGATGGTAAAGAAACCAAAATAATAAACAACCGATAAACCGATGTACAGTAAAAATACTTTCAGATATCCTTCAAGAATCTGTGTCCCCAACTGTCCGGTAAGGGATGCAAAAAAGCATGCAAGTCCGAACGGTGCATAATACATAATAATTTTAATCATATTCATGATTACAGAGGAACATGCATTCAGGAAATCCTTTACCACATTGGCCTTCTCTCCCGCCATTACCAATGCCAACCCAAATAAAACAGATATGACAATTAACTGAAGCATATTGCTTCTTGAAAACAGATCGGAAAAATCACCGACTGTTATTGTTTTTACCAATTGCTGTGCAATAGAAACATTATTAGCTTCTTCACTTACATCTCCGTCTGTATCCTGCAAAATACTTTCTATAGCCTGATCATCCAAACCTTTTATCGGATTGAAAATATAAGCGCCAATCATGGATACCAATGCGGATATTACTGCTGTAGCAACAAAAACAATAATTATGTTAAAAAGGATCTTGCCAAGCCTTCCCATGCCACCCATATTTGCTATGGAAGAAGTCACGCTAAAGAAAACAAGAGGTACAATAAGTGTAAATATCAGGTTAAGGAATATCTGGCCAAAAGGTTCAAGTACACTAGCTTTCGGCCCCATAATAACTCCGATAATACCGCCAACTAAAATTGATAAGAGCAAAATTAATGATGAAGCATAATTCTTAATTAAGTTTTTCACGAGTAACTTTCTCCTCCCTATGTTCATTTCTCAAGTATATTATACTAACAACATTTACGAAATTTGTTGCAATATATGTTTGATATATTGCAATTAGTGCTTTTATTATGTACAATAAAGCCATATGGATAATTTGAATGTTGCATACATAACCTATATTGACTTACTGCTTGAAGTATTGCAGCAGCATTAGACTTTATTATCCAATACTAACTTTTGGGAGAAAATATGGATAAAAGCAAGCATGAAGAAACAGTAAAGAGAGGTTACCTTAACGAAGACTTTTTGTTCTTTAAATTAAAGGACCAGAAAAAAAATGAATACGAATTTCACTACCATGATTTTAATAAAATAATAATATTTTTATCCGGGGATGTTACCTATATCATTGAAGGAAAATCCTATATATTAAAACCCTGGGATATACTCCTTGTCGGAAAATATGACATCCATCAGCCGATTGTAAGCCCTCATGTGCCTTATGAACGGATTATACTCTGGCTAAACCCCCGTTTTCTTGATGCCCACAAAAAAAATGACTGCGATCTTCAAAGTTGTTTTACCCTGGCAACGGAACGAAAAATGAACATGATTCGCTTAAATAAAAAAGATATTCCTTCCATAAAACAGACACTGGATGATTTGGAAGGAGCAATAAATGATGACTCCTTTGGAAGCGATATACTTAAAAATGCCCTGTTCATTCAATTGATGGTAAAAATAAACCGGCTTTTTTTCGGAATGGATATCAAAAAAAGACTGGAAGATGTAAGATACGATCCCAGAATTGAACAGATAATCAGTTATATAAATGATAATCTGGACAGCGATTTAAGCATTGAACATATATCAAATAAATTCTATCTAAACAGATATTATCTAATGCATCTTTTTAAACAGGAAACGGGTTATACCTTATACAACTATATACAGAAAAAAAGAATTATAAAAGCTTCGGATTACATTAAAAACGGTATGCAGGCCGGAGAAGCCTGTGCCTTATGCGGTTTTGACGATTATTCCACCTTTGTCCGCAATTTCAAGAAAGAATTCAAACTTTCCCCCAAGCAGTATTATAAGGCATATTCGGAAACACAATAAAAAAATAGTACGCAAGCATATTTCGTCTGTATTGCGTACTATTTTCATGGGTTTCTTTTTAAGAAACCTGTTCGGAATTTATATAAATATTTCACAGGAGGCATTAGGGTATGATTTTAAGGAGATTTTCAACACCTTTCCTGGTAGCTTTCTTATAAAAGAAATCATGCCTGAAATATAGGTATCCGTCTACCTGGCCGGTTTTCCTTCCATATTCCACCTGTTTTTTAAGTATCTTGGCATCATTCTTCCATTCGTTATCTTCGCTTGATCCGGCTTTATACACCGCAATTCCCACATAAATCTTTATATTTTTATTCTTTCGCAGTTTAATCCAGCGATCCAAAGTTTTATCAAACGGATATTTGGAATGGCTAAAGGACCAGTAAATTTGCGGGGCAATATAATCCACATAACCGGACTTTGACAGCCAAGTTTCAATATCGCAATAATAGCGGTCATCCATCAAAAGATAATCCAAAAATCCACCGGGGCTGATGCCGAATACCACATTTTTATTAACTGCTTTTATTGTTTTATATACACTTTTTATTAATTTATTTACATTTTCACGGCGCCAGTCCTGAATACTTAAGGGTTTTTTGCCTTCTTTTTTTGCTTCTTTCACATATGCTTCATATTCAAGATAATCAAAGCTCTTGGCATAATTTGAACCTAAAGTCGGATAAAAATAGTCATCAAAATGAATTCCGTCCACATCATAATTTTCTACTATCTCTTCTATCCCTTTTCTGATATAAAACTGTACCCATTGATCGGCAGGATTGTAATATAATGATCCGCCGAAAGACAATACCCGCCTTTGTTGATCTTTTGATTTGGAATTCATCCATTTTCTTGCCTTGTTATCCTTGGATAAAGTACTTATATCGGTAGTACCGCTGGTCACACGGTAAGGATTAATCCAGGCATGAAACTCCAAGCCCCTCTCATGGGCAGCTTCTACCATATATTCCAAAGGGTCGAATCCGGGGTCCTTACCCTGGGTCCCGGAAACGTATTTAGACCAGGGAAAGTATTCGGAAGGATAAAAGGCATCGCCGAACGGTCTTACATGGACTATAACCGCATTCATATTAAGGCTTACTGCCTGGTCAAACATTTCATCTACAACCGCTTCAAACCTTTCTTTTGTATATCCAAGTTTTCCTGTTGAAGGATCTTTCAGACGGTCGTTAAATTCCAGATACGAGATCCATACTGCATGAAGTTCATCATTATTTTCTGCAGCATAAACTTTCATTGATCCAAAAGGCATAATAATCATATTTATAATAACAAGCCATATTGCTGTTATCTTATAAAATATATTTATTTTTTTATTCTTCATTTTCTCCTCCTTTTACTTTATCCGACTAAAATCATCTGATTTTTGTCCGAATGAATTATCTTCCGGTCGGATATAGTTCGAATACCTGAAGCAGGGTTTCGTATATTGTCTTAGCAGCTAAATACTGAAAATCCGGATCAGAAAGCTTTTTAAATTCATTTTGGTTTGACATAAAACCAAGTTCAATAAGTACAGCCGGAACAGTATTTTTGTGTACTACTGTATATTTTTCTGCTCTTATACCTCGATTGTGTGTTTTTAGGGCATATGTAATGTTATTGGCAAATAACTTTGCAAGGATTTCACTGGTAAGCCCGGCTTTGTTCGGCTTATTGTTGCTGGCGGAATAATAAACTTCAGTACCGTATACCGATTTACTCGTGCTTGCATTCATATGAAGGCTTACGAATAAATCGGCTCCGACTTTCTCCGCAAAAGCAGCCCTATCTCCAAGCGAAACGTCCACGTCAGAAATTCTTGTATAATAAACTTTAAGTTTGTCGGGGTCAGATTCAAAAAACTGCTTTCCTATCTCATACAGGATTTTAAAGTTTAAGGTTTTTTCATAGGTATTAAAATAATAGGCACCCGGCTGTGATCCCCCGTGACCCGGATCTAATACAACGATATTTTTATATATATCTTTGGGATTAGCCACTTTTACATATATATAATTTTTGTCTGCATACAACTTATATCCCTGTATCTTTGATGTAGTTACCAATATCTCCGTTTTATTCTTAGAGTTTAAAATTACTGAAACATCTTTTATTACACCGGAATTAACCTTTATCGGATTTTTACTAAAATATGATACATAATCTCCCGGCAGTTTTATGGAGAATCTGAGATTATAATACTGATCTTCATGTTCAATTTGACTTATCTTAAGGCCGGAAGGATTTGGTATGATTAATTGATATTGATCCGCACCGGATACAGGATTTTCGGGTACAACCGGATCATTTTTCCCCGGATCAGGTTCTTTTGGAACAACCGGTATTGTATTTTTGTCTTTAGGAAGCATAATGGTGAATGAATTTCCTTCTTCCGCTATATAATAATCGGCAGAATTCTTTAAGCCCAGTATCAAATGAGTTCCGTCAGAAGTATAATATACACTGGTATAATATAAGTTTATCGCATCTGTTATATTCACAAACTGGTCGCCGAAACCTTTTTTAATTCCGGGAAGGTCTACTGTTATTGTGGTATAAAAATTATTGATAACCGGATTTATAGGAAAATTACACGTTAAAGTAATATAATCCATTGTATCGTTGGTGCCGATAACCACCTTGTTTAAATAATCATAATATATCGTAAGATACAAAATATTATTATACTCGGAAGAATAGGCCAAATCATAAGTAAACTTATCTGTATTAAGCTTAAAATCCAGGCGGCTGTTTTTGGTGTCAGCCATATAGGTATGGACAGTATTTAATATTCCGTCACTGATTTCGCTCATTGAATATGTATAATCAGAAGTATACATATTTGATATATCCAGTTGAATTTGATTTCCTTTGGCATTTGACGTAACCTTTGTAAATGGAGCTGTTGAATAAATTGCATAAGTTTCGGAATTTACATACATTTTATTATCGTAAATTCTTGATACCGAATATATAACTCCACTTTCGTCCGCCTGGCTGCCGTTATCGATTGTTTGAACTCCTGTTCCCGATCTGATTAATTCTTTCGGAGTTTCCCACTGATAATGAATCTTTCCAGCATCCCAGGTCACAGGAGAATCTCCTAATTCAGGTGCTTCTTCCTTTTGATCGTTATTATTGTTTGGAATTGATTCCTGCGGTTTTTCTGTTTGACTGTCTTTTCTTGATGTAATAACAGAAGTTCCCGTATTTTTATCCCAACGATAATCAAAGCCTAGGCAGGTTGCTGTAACACTGCCCGGAACCATGACATAAGAAGTCTCAACATCATGATTGGTTACAATCATAGGAGCCGTGTCAAGTATAAAAGGGTTACCGTTTAAGTAAGCAACCGAACTTCCAATCTTCATTTCCAGAACATTTCCGTTTCTTGTTAAAGTTATTGTTTTATCCTTTGAATTATATTTATACTTCGCTTTGATGGCTGAATCGGCAAAAACCCTCTTGGCTCTTAACATGGCTGTATTGTTGGTAATAACGCTTGGCATATTGCCAAGGTCCACGGCTTTTCCGTCTATGGTTACTTTCCCCTGCGTTCCTGTATAGTAAAAAGGTTCCCCGTCATTGTAAGAAAGAAGCATAGGGAAAGAATCTCTTTCAATTGCAACAGTGCTTATTTCTTTTTTCCAGGTATATTTAAATCCGAGATTTTCACTTACAAATCTGGATGGAACAAGAATTTTAGTAACGTCTTCTTTTACATATTTTATTTTTACCGGTGCTACCGGTGCGGTAACTTTTTTCCCGTTTATATATGCTTCCGTACTTCCGATTTTAAGCACAATTGTGGTCCCATATTTAGAAATAGAAACTGTGCCTGCAGCCTTATCATATACACAATCGGCATTAATAGGCGAATTTGCAAAAATGTCTTTATATGAAACCAAAGCATAACCGTTCTGAAGAATACCCGGTGTGCTGTCTTTACTTATCTGCTTTCCGTTATATGTTACCTTGATCTGTGCATCTGTATATGTATATTCCTTTTTTGTTGTGTAATTATAAATTCTTAGCCCTGAAGCGGCCATTACCTGTTCTTTACTTAGGAAGCAAAGTTGTATGCCGATCATAAAGAACAATAACAGCATGACCGTAAACTTCTTATTATCCGTTTTTAAGCTGTAAACTTTCTTTTTTCTTTCCTTTTGCATTCCATACATCATCTTCTGTCATCAACTCCTTGTAAAATCCTTTGTCTGCAGTTTCTTTAGTCTACTTGACTTATCTGTTTTAGTACAAAATTTTCTATAAGCCATTTTGATTTTAATTCTTATGTAAATTTAACGGTTATTCAGTATATAAAACCACTTTATACGTTATATTTGAATTTTTATCTTTTGTTTTTATTCATAATTCGTCATTTGACTGTTGCCTGACCGGCTTACTGCCTTCTTTTGATTTCCCTGTCTTTTGCTTTTCTCATTTTCCTTTGTAATCTCTAATTTTATTTTCTTTTGCATCTTAGTTAATAAAATTAAAATTACTTTCGTATTTTCGGTTTGATCTTTTGTATTTGAGTTTGATAGTTTATCATTATCTTTAATTTTAAAATTTACTTGAAAAATAAAGCTTTTAAGTTTATCATTTGCATATTGGCAAACTTTAATGGTATGCTTTTCATCTATAAGGCAATTATTACAATAGTGTTAAAAAGTGTTAAAACTGTGTCACAAATAAGATTTTTTTGGATTATTAATCGAAAAAGTATATAAACCATAATATTTTAAATTATTTTATAGATTTATTACCGATTGATTGCTAATTACCAAAATCTACTATTGTAGTATATATAATTCAAATCAAATTACATTATTCTACAATTTTAGAATATTGCTATTGCTAATAATATGTATTTTATATTTTAAATATAAACAGTCAAAACCAGATACTACAGCATTAGAATGTGCATACACGTTTTGTCCATGTTTTCAATTCGAAGCAAATATGTTAGAATATACGTGATATGCTTATTTTTATTTCAGAATTCAAAATAATATATAATTTTAAAAATTTTTATTAAATTATTCTTTTAAACTAAATCTAAATGGAAAGGTACAGGAGATATATGAAACTGCAAAGACTACTTGGATTTGTAAGAAGAGCTGTCGACGATTACGGAATGATACAGGACGGAGATACGATAGCTGTAGGAGTATCCGGTGGCAAAGACAGCCTGACTTTACTTTATGCTTTAAACGAACTTAAAAAATTTTATCCCAAAAAGTATGATATACAGGCCATAACAATCAATATGGGTTATAAAGATGCCGATTTTTCAGGCGTGGCTAAATTATGCGAAGAATTAGGCGTAAATTATTCGGTCGTAGATACGGATATAGCCGATATTCTTTTTGAATACCGCAAAGAAAGCAATCCCTGTTCATTGTGTGCCAGACTAAGAAAAGGGGCTTTTAATAAAAAGGCAAAAGAACTGGGATGCAATAAAAAAGCTTATGCCCATCACTTTGATGATGTAATTGAAACTATGCTGTTATCATTATTTTATGAAGGCCGTTTCCACTGCTTCTCTCCCGTTACATACCTTGACAGGTCAGACATAACTCTGATACGGCCTCTTATTTACCTGGAAGAAAAAGATATAATAGGTTTTAAAAATACCTATCAGCTCCCGGTTGTTGAAAACCCTTGCCCCGTTGACGGCTATACAAAACGGGAAGAAATGAAGCAACTGATTAAAACCATGAATAAACAGAGTCCCGGCCTTAAAAAGAGACTCTTTAATGCCATTAGAGAAGGAAATATTGACGGATGGTCTCTGGATCAAAATTAAGTGATAAAGAAATTTATTTTTCTATTCATAATAGTAATCATTAAAATGTCCCTTTTTACGCAAAAGTCTAGCAAAGTCCATGCCTTATGCTTATAAAGAAAAAATTAAGGGTATCCGTATCAAAAATCGTCCTACGAAAGGAGCATCCCTATGGCTGAACTGAATTATCATGACCAGGTGGATATTGATAATGCAGTTAAACTGCGTAATCTTCTTGAAAAGCTCCCCAGGTTTTGCAAAGATTTCTTCCGGGGAATAGAGAACACCACCTCATCCAGAACAAGAATAGCCTATGCTTATGATTTGGGAGTATTTTTTGAATTTCTGGCTAACAATAATCCTCATTTTAAGAACACTCCCATTACGGATATAAAGGTTGACGTATTGGATCAACTGTCCCCTCTCGATATAGAGGAATATTTGGAGTATCTTAATTATTATAATTCTGACGGAAAAGAGTACGTCAACCGTGAAAACAGCAAAAAACGTAAATTAGCATCTTTACGGAGCTTTTATAATTATTTTTATAAAAAGCAGATTATAAAAACCAATCCTCCTTCGCTTGTTGATATACCTAAGATTCATGAAAAAGAAATTATCCGCCTCGATCCAGACGAAGTGGCTATGCTGCTTGATGAAGTCGAAAATCCGGAAAACTTAACAAAAGCCCAGAAAAAATTTCATTCAAAAACCAAAACCCGAGACCTGGCTTTGCTGACTCTTTTGTTGGGTACAGGAATCCGTGTTTCCGAATGTGTGGGCCTGGATATTGACGATGTGGATTTTAACAATAACGGGATAAAAATAAGACGTAAGGGCGGAAATGAGGTTGTTATTTATTTCGGAGACGAGGTCAGGGAAGCTTTGCTTAATTACTTGGAAGAAAGAAAAAGATTGATACCGGAAGAAGGCCATACCAATGCCCTGTTTTTATCCCTGCAGATGAAACGTATGTCGGTACGGTCCGTAGAAAACCTGGTTAAAAAATATTCTTCTGCCGTGACCAAATTAAAGAAAATCACGCCCCATAAGCTTAGAAGTACATACGGTACCAATCTTTACCGCGAAACCGGTGATATCTATCTGGTAGCCGACGTTCTTGGCCATAAAGATGTAAATACAACCAAGAAACATTATGCTGCTATCGAGGACAGCCGTCGCCGCAGTGCGGCTAATATGGTTAAGTTAAGAAAGGGATAAGTAATACTGTATTCCTATTATAATGCTATTGGGTTAGATATATTCTAAACCCTAACTCTAGCAACAGTAAATTTTAAATGAAATATATGGTAATTGCTTGTACATAATAATATTAAAAAATTCAGGCTTTCTATGACATCATCATAGAAAGCCTGCTTCTTTCAAAAAAATCTTGTTTAGTAATTTTACCTATATTAAGTTAATATACGCTTAATATCCTGATATTGTCAAATGTCGGATCATTTTTTCTGGTACCTTGATAAGAAAGGTAATTCATCAACTTCTACTCAACCATACTCATGGATTAAATGGAATAAACGATTTGTTGATGACGGAAATTTAAGCTGGTATGATTACCTGACTATTGCATTTATTCTATCATTCAATGTCGAACTTTAAAGCGACTCATGGTATTTGTATTTTTTCAGTATTCTTCCGAAAATAAGACATATAACCATACCTAATATTCCGAGAATGAATATCATCAAACCTGCCCCGGAGCCCTTACCCATACCAAACATACTAGCCATTATACTTTCACCGGGTATTTGCTCCATGAACGGTTCACAAATCACATCGACCATCCAGCCGCCAAAGAAAAACCCTATGGGTATGGTAAAAAATTGCAAAGTATTACGACATGAATATACTCTTCCCTGCATTTCTGTAGGTATCGTCGATCTTACGATAACATCCAGACTGGTACTCATCAACGGGACTGGCAAATATCCCAGTATCTGTGCAATACACCATGCAACCGGACTTCTGGTAAGTGACATAAGAAAATTATCTGTTGTTAGTGAAAACAGCATTGTTGCCACGATAAGACGTATCCGGTCTTTTGGAGGTGGCAAAACAGATGCTAACATACTGCCTGCAAGCATAACAATACCCGCAAATGAAGTGACAATACCAAGAATTGATTCACCGCCATTTTCTCTGGGCAGAATAAAGGCCGGAAGCACTGCATCAAAAGCTGATGCAACCAAATTGACACCCGACAAAAAGAGGATTAGCATCAGAACCATTCTGTTTTCGTTCAGGCATTTAAGTCCTGCCTTGGCAGACTCAATCAGTGTTTCACTTTGCCTTTCTTCAGATACTTTCACCGGTGGAATCTCTACAAACAACAGTAACGCAACAAATGCAACCAAAAATGTGCATAAGTCCACCGCTATTACAAGATTCATGCCACCTATCGCATAAAGAGACGTAGCAATCATCGGGTGCAAAACTGTAATCAGTGATCCGGAAAATGACATTAAGCCGCCACCTGTCGGATAGGGCTCCGGCAAAAATACTCATTAAAACATACGGAATGTAAGAACAAATAGTTAACAATGCAGTTTGCAGTGCCGACCCGGTCGCCTGATACAACCATAAGGTTAAAGCGAAGTTCGTCATTGTGCTTCCAAGCTGTGATAATTCTTGTGTACTCCATAAGATATAGAAATTCTTTAGCTCATGTATTCTGTTTTTCATTTTGACTTTGCTCCTTTGATTTTACTTTTTTATATCAAAAGTGCAAAGCCTGAGGATAACAGCCCTTAATGGCCTAACGCTCCATGCAGTATCCTCAAACCTTGCATGGAGCTTCTACGCTCATAAGAATCATATGTTTCTCCTCCGTTTTTTTAATTACCATGTATGAATATTTAATACTAATTAATAACTATATTACATAAATCTCATTACTTTGTAAATTACCACTGTAATCTTTGTTATACATTGTGGTAATAAAAAAATTTTGCTAAAAATCTGAAATAACCTAAGATTAATATAATTTTATTAATAAAATAATAAAAAAATATTTTAATTATCTTGTAATACAATTATAATTATGGTATAAATTAAATATTTTCATATAAGTTGTTTATAAATTTAATATATCCTATGCAAAGGAAGTGGTAATAAATATTTTATAATTTGACAATAGCCTAAAGGGTAAATAAAGCAATAATTTACCCAAAAGCAATAGAATATTTAGAAGATTTCATATTTTAAATTCCACTATAAACAGTTTATAATGCACAAAAATGTTTGCTTTTAGATTTTTACAAGAGAGGAAACTGACATGGACAAAACAGAATTAATAATGTCATTAGCAAAACTAATTAACGATACAGAAAAAAGTGACTACATTATAGAGGAAAAACAGCTGGATAAAAACACTTACTTGAGTCTTGTTGCAAAAGATAAAGATGAAAACATTCAAACGCATCCGGACTTCGAAGCCCTTATCAGTATTCTTAAATATTATAATTCAAAAACATTAAATTACGTTATTATGAGATTGAACGAAAATAAAAGAAAATTCTTTATTGAATTTAACGATAATGAGAAAGAAAAATTTCTCAGTGATGTAAGGGATTTATATGAAAAATTTATCGGAGCCAATACCAAATACTTACCCTTCCTCGAAACAATAATCACAGACTGGCTGGATAATCTGCTTAAACAATAATACCATTTTACATATTAAACAATAATCCGATTTTACATAGATGACCTGAATGCATATAATTGCTTTCAGGTATTTTTTTATTAGTTATATGTAAAACATAACTTCTTACAAAAGTCCTTTATTGCCATTACTTAGGGAGTAACAAGCCCTCTACCTTCGGTCAGAGGTTTTCTATAAATACACTTAGCACTATTTTTTTGTATTTAAAATTAAAATTTACTATATACATAATGCGTGTTATATTTATACTAGTTGGATTAATTAATTATCAATTCTTAATAAGACATTTTTAATTATAACTTATCATAATATAATCTCTGTTTTATGTTTCATATCAATATATTAAAAGGAGATATACTTATGGAAAAGACAAATGTGATGAGAATTCTCGACCAAAAAAAGATAAATTATAAAAGTCATTCTTACGTAGACACCGATGCAATAAGCGGTATTGAAGTAGCAAAAGTTTTAAATCAGGACCCTAAAAGGGTATTTAAAACCCTAGTAACTGTTTCCGCCAGTAATAAAAATTATGTATTTGTAATACCGGTAGAAAAAGAATTAAATCTAAAAAAGGCTGCCAAAGCAGTCGGCGAAAAAAAGATTGAGATGCTAAAATCAAAAGATTTGCTTCCCCTCACAGGTTATGTCCACGGTGGCTGCTCTCCAATCGGTATGAAAAAATTCTTTCCTACTATAATTGATCAAAGCGCAGCCCAATATGACACTATCATTTTTAGTGCCGGCAAAATAGGATATCAGGTAGAACTAAGCCTGGAAGACTTGAAAAAAGTAATTGCTTTTTCATTGGGGGATGTCTGTGAAGAAGTCTGAGATTATTTGCTTTTATGCTTCATTAATATAAGCCTATAGACTTATAAATATTTGCTATAAATTTATAGGCTTATATTTAATACTCATCCGTGTCTGCGCTGTAAGTCAGTGTTTTCTCGTAAAGTTTCATAGTTATATTACTAAACCCGTATTTTCCCAAACTCTTAAACCGAAAACTCCTGTAAATTTCTGATGATTTAAAATAATCATCTTTGGACTTTTTGACCGATGTTGATGCGGCGTATACTAAATCAAAACTATTTGGCTTTTAAACTAAACCTTTAACTTAATTCTAGGCTTATCTAAATCTTCTATCCATACCTTCAGTTTTATTTACAAAGTCCATATCATAACGGACAGCATGATGATCTTTAATTACGGTTGCATTTGTTATACGGACTGCCAAAATAACTAAGTTTTTATCCTCTTCGTTATTTGCCATATCATACCATGGAGCAAAAGTTTTGCGAAGTTTCTCCCGCAACGTGGCATTTTTAGGGTCTTTAATCCATCCAAGATTTTCGCCAATTCCGTTTCCCGAAAACCATTCTCCGCCTACCGCAAAGGCAACTTCAGGATTTTTTTCTATCTGCTGCATTTTTAATGAAGTTGCATAAGTTGTTATATAGAACACGCCATCTTCATACATAGCGTCCACTTCACGAACAAAAGGCCGGTGTTTACCGTCTTCGTTCGGCTCCAATGCAATTGTAGCCAGGGATATTACATTATCTTTTCCATTGCCGCATCTTTCTTCAATTATTTTTAACCCTTCTTCAAACCTGCCCATTTTTATCCTCCTAAATCATTTATTATTTATATGGTTTTCAGTTTTTCATACATTTCATTTAATAATACCATTATATACCAGATATGGCTAAATGTAAAGAAATTTTTGAACATATGTTCGGTTTTGTAGTTAATAATTATTTTAACGGATATCTCACCTAAAAACTATAACGGAATCATATGGCTTTTCCCGGCAATTTTATTAATTCATTGATTTACCAATAATAATAGAATGCTGTCTTTAATTTATGATATATCATCCTAACCCGGTCCTATATAAATCCATTACCTATGCACCGGCTAGATTGAACTGTTTATTTTTTAATTTAAAAAGGTTGCCGCATAACATAAGCGGGGATATTGATACCCCCTCATACGCCGTAAATCCTGTCCTATTTTGTAGTCTTAGGTTTAAACACCGGAATTTTTCCTGTGACACACAAAATATCGGAACTTTTTTGGCGTATAAGAATTATATCAATATCCCCTTAGATTTTAATCTCGGCAACCTTTATTCTAAATTCAAGGTAAGTGAATTACATAATAATACCGAATATACCATTTATTCCAGCTGGCTTTCATGTTTCTTAAAGAAATCTACTCTGGGTTCAAGGAATTTGAGTTTATGCTCTTTCATATCCGGAATGAAATAATCCAAAGGCTCAAATATAGTTTCCCAATCCCATATTCTTTCATCCACACCCAGGTATTCTCTTACCATTTCTGCACCTGTAGGAGCAAGCGGATGAACCAATGTGGCAATAACCCGAACGGCATAGAATGAGTCGATTAATACCTGCCTTCTAAGAGCATCATCGTCATTATTTTCGGCAATACGTATATTGTTTACATAATATTTGTTGCTGTTGCGGACATAAGTGTCAAGCAAGTCAAATATACGATGAAACTCATGGTTATACATGTGTCTTTCATATTTTAATATGACTTCTTTTGCTTCATCCAGTATATTTTGGCTGACTTTACCTTCAGGTATATGGGAATCATAATATTTCTGAGCCGTATAGAAGCAGGAACGGATTAACCTGTTATATACATTGGTTAACAGGTTGCCCTGATTTAATACAGGGTCCATACCCCCCTGTTTATCCTTCTGGAATACGGCAGGCTGGAAACTTGCACTCTTGGTATCCAGTCCCAGGCTTATAAAATGCATACGCAGCTGTTCATTTGTATAATATTGCAGCAGTTCATCGGCCATCGGCGGTTTAATATCGGAGCTGCTGCTTGCCTTTTTATCCATGAAAAGCACATGGTTATTGGCTATAAGGTGAGGAAGGATTAAATCACCGTCTTTAGGTATAATCTTCGGTTCATCCTCATCCTGAAGAGCCATAAACATAGCCATCTCGGCAATACCATAGAAATAAATATTGTCCTCACCTATAAACTGATAAACATTGGCATCTTTGGAGCACCACCAGTCTTTCCAGTCCTTGGATGAAGCATTGCCGTTTTCCAGATAAGTCTGAGTAAATGATATCGGAGCCCACAAAGATTCAGGCCATACCCAGAAAGTTAAACCTTCAAGCCCTTCCTTAACAGGAGCTTTTACACCCCATTCTACATTTCCGGTTAACCTGAATGGTACCAGGGTTTTTCCTGTTCGGAAGTTTATACCGTGATTTGCAATCATTTCGGTTGCTTTTTCTCTGTCCTTTAGTGTCTTAAACACGAGGGTAACCGAAGGTTTTTTCTCTTCTTCTATATATTCATGTTCAGGCAGCTTATCAATGATTTCTTTAAGTTTTTCAAGCTGATTCTTCTTAATATAAATCATAGGAGGACGCAAAAACTCTTCCATGGTATTAAGAAGATATTTTCTGGAATTGGTATTGTTTCTGAGATATTCGACTCTTTCGGAAAGCAGCTTATGAAACTCCTCCAGCTTAAAGTACCAGTTTGTAACGTTTATGATTTCAGGTGTTTTTCCGGATAAAGTGCTTTTCGGATTTATAAGTTCATTAGGCATATACTGATGACCTAAAGAGCATTCATCCGCATAACCTCTTTCCGATTTGCAGCCTTCGATAGGGCATTCTCCCACTACCTGTCTTCCGTTTAAAAGCACCTTAAACTCTGGATCATAAAACTGCGGTGTAGACAGCTTCTCAAGATAACCTTTTTCATAAAGCTTTTCAAAAATTTCCTCGGAAACCTTATTATGAATTTCGCCGCTTCTTCCCAATGCGGAAGCACCGTAGAGATTAAGACTGATTTCATAATCGTCCAGGGTTTTCTTTTGCCTTAAATGATTTTGGTTTACATACTCTTCTATAGTTCCTTTATAACCCTCTTCTTCACAAAGCTTGCGGTAGCTCTCTAAAATCGGTGAACCGTAGCAGTCTGTACCTGAAACAAATATTACATTCTCCTTGCCGATTCTGTCTCTTAAAAATCTTGCAAAAACATCGGCATGGATAAATACACCACCTATATGCCCGAAATGAAGTCCCTTATTTCCGTATGGCATGCCCGCCGTTACAATAGCTCTTTTCGGAAACTTGGGCCTTTCCCATTCTTTTTCGTTTCTTTTTTTAAAATTATCCTCGTTCATAAGTCTCCTCCTTAATCCCTTTAGTAGCTTACTGATATTACCTGTCAAACCGGTAAAACATATGAAATGTTAAATTATTATTTAAATATTGGATTACAAATTAATTATTTTTGTAGTTCTTATATTCACAGGAAAGTTACATTTTTCTGTGGCATAAAAAAACCCTACAATAATCCGTGATTATCGTAGGGACGAATTCATCGTGGTGCCACCCTATTTCTTTGATATGTCGCCATATCAAACTCATTAGGTACAAAAATATACCTTAGTCCTGTAACGTGGACACACGTCATAGCATCACCGGAAAGACTAATCCGGATCCGTATGCGGCTCCGAGGCTTGCTTCATCCTAACTTCCCCATTCCTTCTCAGCTTTAGCGGAACTCTCTGTAGGTTCCGTTAAGACTACTCTTCTCTTCACAGCCTTTTTATTTATTCAATTGATTCAATATTTCTTTATCCGTATGGTATGATATTCTAATCAAAAAGTCAAGTAATATTTTTCACCTAAAATGGTACTAGTAATTAGTCGAATCTGTATAATACGGAACAATAATATAATTTCCCGCATGTATCTTTTCCGATGTAAGCCCATTGCTTAACATGATTTCTTCAACATATTCATTCAAATCTTTATATTCACAGGACATATACCTGGAAGCAATGCTCCATAAGGTATCCCCGTTTTGAATCTGCACACTGGTTACTTGCTTAACCCTTTTATTGCTGTTGGTTGCTGTGGCTGTTTTTGTAGTAAATAAAACTGTAAGGATTATTATAATTATTATTATAGCCAGACCTAACCACTTAATATTCCTATTTCCCGATCTGTTGTATGAACTTTTCCTTGCAGGTTTTGAATCCAGGTCATTCAGATATGTATTGTTCATAATATCTACCTCCCGCCTATTAAAAAGATTAAATGTTAAATCACAGCATTAAATAAAACACGGACAATTAAATAATCTAATATCAGCACCCATTAACTTTACATAATGATATTATGTCTTTCTCATCTTTAGGATATGTTTTTATTTCTTACTTTTACGTTCATGTTTAAGTGAATTATTTTTGAATCCAAGTAAATTTTAAGGGAAAAATATACCACGAACATATGTTTATATGAATTATATCGAACATACATTTGTTTGTCAATATAAAATTCGAACATATATTCATTTTTTCAAACATTTTTTCGTTTTTTAGAACATAGGTTTTGCATTTTCCTGCCAGTTGTGTTATACTATAAAAAATGATAAAAACCTATTAACTTTAAATGATAAATACTACCCTATGAAAAATAGAATGGATATTTTAGGAGGAAATCTAATGGGATATGGTAGGATAAGTAATAAGCAAAAAGAGATACTGGAATTTATAAAAGCTCAGATTATAAATAAGGGATACCCGCCGGCAGTTCGCGAAATTTGTGAGGCTGTAAACCTAAAATCAACCTCATCGGTTCATTCTCATTTGGAATCTCTTGAAAAAAACGGATATATTCGCAGAGACCCTTCAAAACCCAGGGCTATTGAAATAATAGATGATGAATTTAACCTTACAAGACGGGAACTTGTTAATGTTCCGATTGTAGGTACTATTACTGCAGGACAGCCTATCCTTGCTGTTGAAAATATTGAAAGCTATTTTCCTATTCCTTCTGAATTTATGCCCAATACCGAAACCTTTATGTTAAAAGTCAAGGGCGACAGTATGATTAATGCGGGAATATTTGACGGTGACAGAATTATAGTGCAAAGACAATCCCATGCCAAAAACGGTGACTATGTTGTTGCTCTGATAGATGATGAAGTTACGGTAAAGACCTTTTATAAAGAGAACGGTTATTTCCGCCTTCAGCCTGAAAATGATGCTATGGAACCTATTATAGTTTCCGATCTGCAAATCCTTGGTGTTGTAATAGGGCTTTTCCGTATAATTAAATAATTTACTGACGATTCTTAGACTTAATTATTCTACACAGATATTTTAATTCAGTTTACTTCAGTTACTTCAATTATTCTTATACAATAAAAAACAGTGCCAGCTACCCTTAAAGGTAACTGGCACATATTATTATAACTGATCTATACTAACTGTTTTTCCGTCTCTCCAAATTCTTTCAAGATTATAAAACAGGCGGTCTTCTTTTGAAAAAACATGAACAATTACATCGCCATAATCCATCAGTATCCAACTGGCACTTCTTATACCTTCTATTCTCAACGGCTCATAACCGTTCTTACCCAGCTTTTCAAGGACAGAATTCATTAAAGCATCGACCTGAAGAGCATTGGAACCGCTTGCGATTATAAAATAATCGGCTATTATGGATATATCCTTTATATCTATTATTGTGATTTCTTCCCCTTTCTTTTCATCCAGGGCTTCATATGCCAGTTTGACCTTTTCCTTTGATTTTTCCATATCTACCTCCAAAAAATAATTATGACTATATCAACAGGTTACAAATAACTTCTTTTGTATATAACTATTTAATTACTTATTCAATGTGCAATATCTGACGTACTGCCACTTATTTGATTTGTAAAAATGCTTTATATTATTGATTTTAGCTATTTTTGTATTTTGCTTTATGATATTACATTTAATTTAATTTAAATTACAGTCAATGCATTTATGTTTATTAATTTAAATAAAATATTAGAACATGACGGTCTTACAAAATAAGCACATTAATTGTTTATTGTTAGATTTTATAAAAATCATTTGCTTTGACATAGGTTTACATAATAATTATATGTTTCTATAGTCAAAGGATCTATAAATGCGTTTATTGACTTTAGGTATTCCAATATTCTGCCGGATATAAACATAACCGCCTCATCCAAATCATCATTATAAGCTATTTTCCTAGCCTTGTCCAAATGCAAAATTGGATTTCTGTACGGCTCAATAAAATCGGCAACATATACAATCTTCTCCAGTTCTGACATGGCGGGCCTGCCTGTGGTGTGACTAATTATGGCGTTAAGAATCTCTTCGTCTGTAATTCCATAAAATTCTTTTGCATAAGCAGCACCTACTTTGGCATGAAGAAGATATGGTGCCTTAATTTCGGCTTCAGTTATATGCAAATTAAATTTCCTGCATTCACTTATCAGTTCTTCATCCGACAAATGCTTGGCACAATCATGAAGAAGGCCTGCGGTTCTTGCTTTTAGAGTATCACAACCGTATATCACCGCAAGGTCATAACAGACCTCCTCTACGCCAAGAATGTGTCTGTATCTTTTTTCTGATAATGTTTTTTCAAGGCTTTTTCTTATATGTTCCAGCTCCATATAAATACCTTTTTCTAATCTAATATTATCATGATTCAATATTTTAAATCTTATTGCCTTACCCGGTTTTAAACGCTTAGTATTGTAACATACTTATAATCCGATGTAAAGAAAACCTATTTGCTTTCATCAATAAAGCATTAACCGTTTATAGCTTATAGGTAGCAAAAATATTCGACAATACGAATAAGTTTTATCAATTTTAAAATTGACCAATAATTCGATGGAAAATTTCCTAAAATATGCAGAGCTTTCAAATTTAAGGTTGCACACAAAAGTATTATTCATAAGTAATTCTGATTAAGTCGTTAATTTATTCTGATTAAGTCGACATAATCTTTTTATGTATACAGATTATGCCGTTTTATATAATCTAAAACCTCATCCGGTACATAATAACGAACCGATTTATTTTTTGCTATCCTTTCACGGATAAGTTCCGAAGAAATCCCAATATATGGCATATCAAGCAAAATTATTTTTCCGTTATAAGTTTTCTCCAAGTAATTAGCTTGTTTTCTTAATTGTTCAAGAGAATAGTTTTCTCTGCCTCCTGCAACAAGAATACTTAAATTAAATACCGTTTGCGGGTCTTTCCATTGCGTCATCATCATTAACGAATCTGCCCCGACAATAAAATAAAACTCAGTATCAGGCTCTTTTTCTTTAAGTATTTTCAAAGTGTCAGACGTATAGGTAATTCCGGGCCGGTTAAGCTCTATATCTGACAAGACAAAATTAGGGTTATCTTTGATTGCCAGCTTTACCATATTTAATCTGTGTTCAGCGCTTAACACATCTATATCTGCCTTATGGGGCGGATTCATGGTAGGCATAAACAGGATATAATCCAACTTAGCCTGATCATATGCATGTTCAGCCAGAAACAAATGACCGTTATGGATTGGATTAAAGGTCCCGCCCATAATACCGACCTTTTTCATAAAATTACTTCCTTTCGAATGTTTAGACCTTATATTGTACATAAAATAATTGCGTCATGCTGAAATTCCGATAAAAACCCCTTTATGCCTTGTCTTTAATTTTTTCTTCACCGGGAAGGAATATTTTCTTTTTGTCTTTTGACTCTTTATACAATACTATCTTTCTGCCTATAACCTGCACCACTTCCGAACGGGTCCTCTCAGCAATGATTTTTGCAAGTTCATTTATATCTTCGGTGCAGTTTTTCAAAACATTTATCTTTATCAGTTCCCTGGCTTCCAATGCTTCAGCAATACCCTGAGTAAGTTCCGGGGTAATTGCAGATTTTCCGATTTGATAAATCGGATCAATGTTCATAGCAAGTCCTTTTAAATAAGCCCTCTGCTTTGTTGTCATTAATGTTCTCCCTTCTTATATCGACTATTTATAATAATCAAACTCCAGGCCATACATCCTTACCGTATCGCCTTCCTGTATGCCTAACTCCTCTAGTTTTTCCAGAATACCGTTATCCCTTAAGAAATTCTGGAAGAATATAAAGCCTTTTTCCGTATTCAAATTGGTATAACCGAGCATTCTCTCAATTCTTGGACCTTCAACAACATAAAGATGCTCTTCTTCTTTACGGACCTCAAATGGTTCAGTCGCCACTATCAATTCATCAGTTGAGAATTCTTTTTCAAATATAACCGGGGTTCTGTCCATCTTGTCGAGCATACCTTTTACATAATACAACAGTTCTTTGATACCTTTGCCGCTTACGGCAGATATGGGAAACACTTTGTAACCTTCCGGCTCAAAGGTTTCTTTTAATCTTTTAATAACCATTTCCTCTTCCTCTTTTTGCAATACGTCAATCTTGTTTGCCGCAATAACCTGAGGAAGATCGGCAAGCTTGGAATTGTATGCTCTAAGTTCATCGTTAATTTTTCGGATATCCTCTATCGGGTCCCTTCCTTCCGTAGATGCCGCATCCACGATATGGATTATGGCTTTTGTTCTTTCTATATGCCGTAAGAATTCATGTCCTAAACCTAATCCTTCGGAAGCCCCTTCGATAAGTCCCGGAATATCGGCAATAACAAAGCCTCCTCCTTCTTCCAGGTCTACTACTCCCAGATTTGGGCTGATGGTGGTGAAGTGATAATTGCCAATCTTAGGTTTTGCATTGGTTACCCTGGAAAGAAGTGTCGATTTTCCCACATTGGGAAAACCCACAAGACCCACATCGGCAATAACCTTAAGTTCCAAAATTACCGTCATTTCCAAGCCGGGTTGTCCCGGTTGAGCGTATCTGGGCACTTGCATTGTTGAAGTGGCATAATGATAGTTGCCTTTTCCTCCCCGTCCGCCTTTTAAAATTACTTCTCTGCGATTATCCCCAGACATATCCGCCACGACTTTCCCCGTGTTTTTCTCTATAATAACGGTTCCGGGCGGAACTTTAAGGACCAGATCTTGTCCGTTTCTTCCGGTGCATTTTTGCTTTTTGCCGTTCTCACCGTCTTCGGCTACGAATTTTCTTTTATACCGATAATCACTAAGAGTATTTAAACCTTCGTCAACCTCAAATATTATGTCTCCACCTTTTCCGCCGTCTCCGCCGTCAGGTCCGCCTGCCGGTATATACTTTTCCCTGCGGAAACTTACAGCTCCGTCCCCGCCTTTTCCTGATTTAATATAAATCTCGACTCTGTCGACAAACATAGCTTCCTCCATTTCTATAAAAACGGACCGAATTCTTGCATTATCAATCCGTATATTTATCCTGTGTACTTTTTAATATAATGAATAAGCATACTTTTATTCATCTGTTAATAATATTTGAATTTATGGCTTTAACTTTCGGATTTAATAAAAAATATGTTCGGTTTTAAAATAAAACTTGTTTTACATAATACGCACCAAATTCATCAAGTAAAATAATCTGTCAAAAAATTCTGCTATTAATCCGGATTATTCATCATATTTTTTACAGTATACTCCGGTATATGTTCATTTAATTGCCAGTCTAACTTTATAGAAACCAAACCTCGATATGCTTTACATACATATTATCTCGAAAGTATAGATGCTCATTCGTGTATATTATAAAGGCATTTAACAGTAAAAACAACCTTTTAACGAATTATGTATTAATGATAAACTTCTTTTATCGTATAAATGGTGAAAATAATATATTGAAAACTTGTAGTCATAATAAATCTTACTTATATTTCAATGGATAATACAGGCAAATTTTTTTATTGAATAAAATAACCCCAAATTCAGGCTCATAAAAGAATTTGGGGTTATCGTCACATGTATCTGTTTATATGGTCTCAACAGTCTCAACAGGGTAAACACTTGCTTGTTTTTTGTCCCTGCCTTTTCTTTCGAAACGAAGTATACCGTCTACTAATGCATATAATGTATCGTCTTTTCCACGTCCTACATTAGTTCCCGGATGAATTTTTGTTCCGCGCTGTCTGTAAATAATATTTCCGGCAAGAACAAACTGTCCGTCGGCTCTTTTTGCACCGAGTCTCTTAGAATGGGAATCTCTGCCGTTCTTTGTGGAACCTACACCCTTTTTATGAGCAAAAAATTGAAGGTTCATTCTTAACATCGTATACACCTCCTATATCCAAATCACGCAAATTCAGTCTGCCGTAATGAATTTGCCTGCCACTTTACGTTCCTGCTGTTTATTTTACCTTTTGGGAAACGGAAATATATTTACCGTTATATTCGGCTTCTATACCCATTAACCCTAAGGCCAGCGATTTTAAAAGCAAATTTGTCTCGCTGCTTATAGGACTTGTTACATGAAATTCTATCAAACCTTTATCTTCATTCTCTGTTATATCAATATCATCTGTTGTAAACTGTTCAATAGAATTTATTGTATTGATTACCAGGGCCGATACTGCCGCACATACAATATCATTTCCATTATGGCTAAAACCTGCATGCCCCAGTATCTTAAAACCTGTAATCAAATCATCTGTTTTTTTATAAATGGTCACTTTAATCATATTACCATAACCTATGCATGGATCTTTTCAATCTTAACCTTTGTATACGGCTGTCTGTGACCTTTTTTCTTGTGATATCCCTTTTTAGGCTTATATCTGAAGACAATAATCTTCTTGTTCTTGCCCTCTTCAATAACAGTTGCAGTAACCTTAGCACCTGCTACAGTAGGATTTCCAACAACCAATTTACCGTTGTTTACTGCAAGAACCTGGTCAAAAGTAACTTCTGCGCCTGCTTCTAAACCTAACTTCTCAACTTTGATGATATCGCCTTCAGCTACTTTGTACTGTTTTCCGCCAGTTGCAATAATTGCGTACATATTGCACCTCCTATTAACATTACTCGCCAACTTCGGTGTCCGTATAAACGGAACTTATACCCCATTGAGCGGCACACTGTGTTATAATAGCATAATGCTGATATTTTGTCAAGTAAGAGTGTCAGGTACCGTAAACAAACTGTAAATATTTTATGAACCAACTGTTAACATTCTCATTATTTCGTTTACAATTTGTTAACCGTACCTGACACCTCCTGAATTTGTTCGTGTAACGGCTTTCTTACTTTCTTTCTCGTAATCTCAACCAAACCCAAAGTAGTCATATCTACCAGAGTTGTTTTTATCGGATCTTTTTTCAGATAACTTTCTAACTCCTGCATCAAAAGATCTTTATGCTCCTTTAGCTCCATATCTATAAAGTCTACTATTATTATTCCGCTTAAATTGCGAAGCCGTATCTGTTTTGCAATTTCTTTGGCAGCTTCCAGGTTTATCTTTAAAAATGTTTCCTGTACCTTTTTCTTTCCTGCTATGGCTTTTCCCGTATTGACATCGATTACCGTCAAGGCTTCCGTAGGCTGTATTACCAAAGTTCCGCCCGATTTAAGCCAAACAGTAGGCCTTACGGCCTCTTTTACTTTCTCATTTATGCCGTAAAGATCAGCCAAACTAATGGTGTCATCCTGATAAAATCTGAGTTTTTCAAGATCTTCCGGCTGGTGCTTTTCCAAATATTCTTTCATATTTTCATATAATTCGGTATCGTCGGTTACAAATTCATCTACCTGATCAGAATAGCCGTCCCTGATATCGCATATATACCCGGGAGGGGTCCTGTATAATAAAGAGAAACAAGTCTTATGCACCCCGTAGGTACGGATATTGTTATATATATCAATCAGGTTTTTTATTTCCTTTATTATTA
This sequence comes from Herbinix hemicellulosilytica, assembly GCF_002904165.1. Lineage (GTDB taxonomy): Bacteria > Bacillota > Clostridia > Lachnospirales > Lachnospiraceae > Mobilitalea > Mobilitalea hemicellulosilytica. The sequence goes on from NZ_CVTD020000015.1 coordinate 197,364, forward strand.
ATTCTTCCTGAACATAAGCCGCATTGGTCCTGACAATAAATCCGTATTCTTTGCAGACGTATGGCCTTACCAGATTTTTCAGGCGCTTACGTTCTTCGGCATCTTCTATCTTTTTTGAAATTCCTATAGAGGAATTACCGTAAGTTAATGCCGCATATTTGCCCGTCAGATTAATATTTGAACTGACCACCGGTGCCTTTGACTTAACATCCTCCTTTATCACCTGGACTACCAGTTCATCCCCAATCTTAACCTGGATTTCCTTTAGCTTTTCCCCTTCCTCCGGTTTTGGCTGGTTAGCCATAATGGGATAACGGTTTTCAGCCATGGCATAATAACACATCCTGCCGTCGGCTATCTCTACAAAAGCAGCATTTATATTCTTAACAATATTCTTTACCTTACCAAGATATATATTGCCCAAAATTTCGTTATCTTTAGACGGGCTTAACGATACCTGCACCAAATCCATCCCATCAAATAATGCTGAGATAATTGTATCCTTATACCTGGTAATTATCAGTTTATGATTCATAAAGAATCCCCCTATAGGTAATTAACATATAAAATAGGTAATTAAAGCATAAATTAAAAGTACATAACTCAGCCTCTATCTGTCCAGGCAATCCAGGGGAATCAATTTCCCGCTGTCTTCTTCTTCGGTATACAGCTCCAGCCTGTGTACCTGCCAGGCATAAGGATTATAATCAATATCAAATTCTTGGCAAAATGCTTCCATCACCAGTTCCGGCTTTAAATTGGAAGCACTTCCCGTAGCCACCTGCATATATACTTTAATGCCGTTTTCATAAACGTCTGCCACACTTTCGGTTTCAAGAGAAAAACTTCTTTCATCATTTACCGGTCTTTTTACCTGGCCCAAATAATTTTTCAGTTTTTCTGCAAACTCTTCATAAGAAAATGAAACCATAGAAATCATAGGTTTTATATCGACAAGTTTTTGGCTGGTTTTTGTCTTTTTATTTATAAATATTTCCTGTTTGGCATAAAATTTTTCAAATGCTTCCTTAAATTTATCCTGAGCTTGCAAACCGTCTTTCAGCAGGTAGCCGTCCTTTAACGAAACAAGGTAATCCGCCTTTGATACCAAAGACATGGCGTTTACATGTTTTTCATTTTGCCCCGGTTCTCTTAGCAAATGAAACCCGACTACCTTAAATCCCTCAGTTAAAACATTATTTATTTTCTCAACCATATCTTTCGGAGCCTGGCTTGATAATAGGCTTATGTCCACATATTCCCCGTCACTGGTAAGGCCAAGGCCTAGCGGTGCTGCAAATGACATTATCTGGTGAGGATTGAAGCCTTTGGTGTATTCGTTGTCATAACCGGCCCTTCTAAATGCTTTCTGGAAATATCTCATTACATCCAGGTGTCCTATAAATTTCATGGCACCGTATTTTTGAAATTTAATTCTGGCCTTCATAATTACCTCCTGCTGCCGCATTTTTATTTTCATTATTATTTTCAAAGCAAACTCCACCGCCAAATGCCTTAGCTCCGCAATTATAGCATAACATTCTGCAGTTTGGAGTTACGGTGCCTTGTTTAGCTCTTTTATATTCTCTGAGTAAAAATGCCTTGCTTACACCGGCATCTATAAAATCCCAAGGGAAAATCTCATCCTCATTACGTTCTCTGCTGGTGTAGAATGATATAGAAACACCGTTATCGTTAAAGGCTTTTACCCATTTGTCATAATCAAAAAATTCACTCCAGGAATCATAGATACATCCGGCTTTGTAAGCATCGTAAATAACCTTGCAAAGCCTGCGGTCTCCTCTTGCCAATACTCCTTCCAATTCGCTAAGTTCCGCTTCATGCCAGTTGTATACGATACTTTTTCTGTTTAATTGTTCGTTTATCTTGCTTCTTAAAAGCTGCTGCTTCTTTATATACTCCCGAGGTGTATCCATCCTTGCCCACTGGAAAGGAGTAAAAGGCTTTGGCACAAAGAAAGAAGTGCTTACGACAATATTTGCCTTACCCTGTCTTTGGTCCTTTGGAATCTTATAATATTCCCTGGCAATTTTATCAGCAAGAACAGCAATTCCCTCAATATCTTCTTCCGTTTCTGTGGGAAGCCCCATCATAAAGTACAGCTTGACCCTGTTCCAGCCGCTTAAGAATGCCTCCGAAGCACCGGACAATATATCTTCTTCTGTAAGTCCTTTATTTATTACATCCCTAAGCCTTTGGGTTCCGGCTTCAGGGGCAAAAGTAATACTGCTTTTTCTTACATCCTGTACCTTGCCCATTACATCCAGGGAAAATGCATCGATTCTGAGGGAAGGTAAAGAGATGTTTACTCCTTTGGAGCCGAATTCGTCTATCAAAAAATAAACCAGGTCCTTAAGCTTTGAATAATCACTGGAGCTTAAGGAACTTAATGATATCTCCTCATGCCCGGTAGACTCAAGCATTTCATAAGCACATTTTTTTAAGTATTCCAGGTCTCTTTCCCTGTTGGGACGGTAAATCATTCCTGCCTGACAGAATCTGCACCCTCTTATACATCCCCTTTGAATCTCCAGCACCACCCGGTCCTGGGTAATTTTAATAAGCGGCACAAGCGGTCTTGTAGGATGATAAGAATCATTTATATCCATTGCCACCTGTCTTTTAATACGTTCGGGTGCAGCCTCATAGTTTTTCTTAAAGCTTTTTATAGTGAAATCATCATTATACTCAACGTCATAAAGCAAAGGAACATATATGCCCTCAATTTGAGAAACCGCTTCAAGAAATTCTCTTCTCGATTTACCTTGATGTTTATATTCCTTATACAAGTCTAAAATATCGTTATAAACGGTCTCTCCTTCCCCGATATAGAAAAAGTCAAAGAAATCGGCTATCGGTTCCGGGTTGTAAGTACATGGTCCCCCGCCAATCACTATGGGATCATCTTCAGACCTGTCCTTTGAAAATATAGGTATTTGTGACAGTTCCAGTACCTGAAGTATATTGGTATAACACATTTCATACTGGATGGTAATACCCAGGAAATCAAAATTCTTGACAGGATCCTGGCTTTCCAAAGCAAACAGAGGGATATTCTTTTCCCTCATAATCTTATCAAGATCCACCCAGGGAGAATATACTCTTTCACAGTATGTATCTTCCCTGCTGTTTAATATATCATAAAGAATCTGAAGTCCCAGGTGGGACATACCTATTTCGTATACATCCGGAAAACACAGGCAAAATCTTATATCCACATCCTTGGGGTCTTTAACCCTCATATTTATCTCCCCGCCGATATAGCGCGCAGGCTTGTCTACGGAAAGGAGAATATCATCCGTAAGTGCCAATTTTCTCATTATAATATCCTTTCTAACTGCTATGTTATTTTAAAGCTGATTATTATATTAATGCTTGTCCGGTTTATTGCGAAATTTAAAATACGGTAAAAATCAATAAGAAATAATAAATCAATATAAACACACGGTTTTATGTCTAAACCTGATAATGCTCCTTATCAAGTTTTTACAACTAAATACTTTATATCTATATTAAATATTTCGCTCCTGTTTATAAACCCTCTTCTAAAGTCCTGGTATAAATCTGTCCGGGCAATTATAGCAAATAAAGCAATAAACCGCAAAAATCAATTGTATCATATTTTAAAATAAATATCACGATAGACAGACTTATAATTAAATCTGTTTATCGTGAATATTATACCTGATTGATTTTAAAATTACAATGAAGCATATCCGGTTACTTAAACCAAGATACTATCTTTTCCTCAATTTCTGCCAACTGGTTATACCCTGTTACATAATGCTTTATAGTTTCATACGAAAAATTTCCCCAATTAAGTTTAACTTTATCTATTATAAATATAGCCATGAAAATAACCACAGCACATATCGTACGTATAATCAAAGACTTATAAGAAGCAATTTCTTCCTGTATATTTACTTCTTCATTTCCATCCTGAAACAGTTTTGCTACCTTGTCTTTTTTCTTTTTGCCAAAGAATGAATTATGAATCTCCTCATCAATATAACTATCACTGCTTACGGGAGTTTCCATAGCATACAGTTGCCTAAGGCAGGCTTCTCTTGCAAGACGAATGTATTCGGCTCTTGACATTACCGGATTATCATCCTGGCTCGGTATGAAATCTTCCTGCTTTTTGGTATTCTCATAATTTTCTCTCCAATCTTCATTTGCACCATACATCTTGTTTTCGCGATTCTCGTCGAATGACTCTTTCTTATATGCCGTATCTTCATATTTAAATCTGTTTCTGTATGTTTCACTTTTGTACCCTGATGTATTCGTATTTTTACTGCGTCCCGAAAAATCGGATTTATCTATCATTTCAATCGGCACAAACAGTTTTTCATTAATATTATCTGATAAACTTTTTTCAATCTGCCGATACATTTTATCCTCATAACCGACTTCCATAACCATACCCCCTTAGCCTAAATTAAGGTCATGCCAGCTTCTTATTCATTATATTTAATAAATGTTTAACATATTCCTCCTAACGATAGATTACATCATGGGTTTAAACATAATCGGATTATCTTAAAAGCATCATTTTTTAGTTCAATCTAATTAGGACCTTAGCCAATAATTCGTTTAAAACAAAAATTTTCCGAAAGCACTTTACTAAGCTTCGGAAAATATAAGTCTTTAGAAATTTTTAAGATAATAAACGGCAATCTGAGTCCTGTGTTCCAGCCCCGTTTTTTCCAAAATTGCGCTGATATGATTTCTAACCGTTCCGTTTGACAAAAACAGTTTCTCTCCTATCTCCTTATTGGATAAACCTTCGGCTATCAGGCCGGCTATTTCCAGCTCTCTGGGCGACAGAAGCATCTCAAACATATTTTTTTCAGGCTTACTTACCGAAATCCTGCTTCTTATAAATTCAAGTATATCTTTTTGGAATACGGTGCCGCCGGAGTTTATTACTCTTATGGCGGAAAGAATCCGGTCAGCCGGACTGTTTTTTAAAATATAGCCGTTAATTCCCGCCTGCAGGGCTTTTAAAATCAGTTCCGGCTCGTCAAAGGTTGTAAGAAGCAAAGGATTTGACAGTCCCATATCCATAATTTCTTTTCCTGCCTTAATTCCATCCTTTACAGGCATTCTTATATCCAAAAGTACCACATCCGGTTTTAGTTCCTTTGCAAGTTCGACCGCTTCCCGGCCGTCTTTGGCCGCCCCTACACATTCCATATCAGCCTGTGTTTCAAGAATCATTTTTAATCCTTCTCTTACAATAGCATCGTCATCCGCAAGAAGCACCCGTATCAAACCTATCTCCCCATTCAATTAATTAACGAAATTTATTTGTTCTAAAATTAAATCAGCCATACTAAACGTTTTTAATTTATATTTAAACATTTTATGTAAACTAACCGAGTATATTGCTAACAGCTAAAATTAAGCGTCATAAATAAAATATTCCTAAAGGTCAACCATATTTTGATTATATCAATAATAAAAAATGTTCGTAACGCAAAACCCGTTTTCGTCCTTTGTTATAAAACATCTTCCTTTTGCATTGGCCGTCCGCTCTTCAATGGCTTCCAACCCCAAATGTTTTTCAAAACTTTTTCCTGTTTTGCCGTTGTCTTTGTATTCAACTTTTATGATCTTATTAAAAACCTGAATGTTTAGGACAAACTCGGTGGCATTTGAGTGCTTCAGTACATTTGTCAGACATTCCTTTAAATTATCATGAATGCATACCCATATTTGAGGTCCTATATTCGATAAATCTCCCGATGTCATAAGCCGGGTTGAAATATTATATTTTACCTTGAAATCATCAAGAATTGCACTGATATCATGTATATCGATAAGATACCGGTCCGTTCTTTCTTCTTTAAGGGCTGTCCGAATTTCATCAACACTCTCCCGAAGATTTTTTACGGCCTTTTCGATACTGCCCAATGCCTTATCCTGACCGTTTTTCATTTGCAGCATGGCAGCTTCCAATAGTATGATGCTCCCAGATATTCCGTGACCGATTTCATCATGAATCCTTGCCGCTATCCTGTTTCTCTCTTCCAAAGAAACAGCCGTCTTTATATTTTTCATCATATTTTTCAGGTCCGATATTTTATTTTCCAACCTCATTATCTCTTCCTTAAGCATTTCATTTTTATGTATGTACTCATTTAGTTTCTTAAGAACTGCCCTTACCAGGATAACCGTCAAAATCAATAATGCTGTCAAAATAATACCATCCATTCCGGGCGGATAAATCAGCAATAACAAGCAGATAACAACCGCAAGGACCCGGTAATACATTTTCCCGGATACGGTCAGGTCAATAAGATGCATAAGCAAAACTGTCGCAAGAGGCATCAAAAACTCAATTCCGATTAAAAAACATGCGATTAAAGAAAAAATTACCGATATATAAATTAAGGTTTGCCTTTTAAACAGCCGTTCTAACAAAAGCTCAAAAACAAAAATGCAACAAAAGCTAAGGACAGATATAATAGATGCCACTACATCCGTCTTGGCACGGCTTTCAGCCAGATATGAAGCAGTCACTGCTGCCGTTTTAGCAATAAGATACAGGACCGGTAAATCCAACATAAACAGCCTAACCTCTTTTATAATTTTGTGAAAATAAGACCGCCCCGATTAAAAATGTAAGTAAAGTAAAGAGTAATAAAATTATAACATTATAACTAATATCAGCCGCCGGGTTATCAAGCAGTTTATTTATGGCATCGGTAATCCAAAACTGCGGCAAAATCCTTGCGATATTCTGTAAATTCTTCGGGGCCAGTTCCAGGGTAAAATACGCCCCTCCGAGTATCGCACCTACATTGTTAAATCCCATAATAAGCATAGTAAGACCGCTTTTTGATTTAATCATAATGGATGCGTCTATGACAAAACAGGTTACAAAGAAAGAAAACAAAGTCATAAGCAAAAATATTTGGTAAAGGGGGATTCCGATATCTGCATCCAAAACAGCCAAAAATCCGCAGAAAATAAAAGATTCTATAAGCAGCAAAAAGAAACCGAATATACTGTTTCCTGTGATATAATGTACGGCTTTTACCGGAGTTATGGCAATCCTGTTATATATTCCTTTTTTTCTGTCATCCGCAATGATGAAAGATACCACCATAGCCAGGGAAAATGCTATCATCAGGTAAAATCCAATGCTATAGCGAAATCCTTCCCTTTCCATGTACTTATTTGAATCTCCTGACAATATTTCTTCTTTATAAACAGGAATATTTAATTTATCATATTCTGACAAATACCGAACAAATATTTCCTCATCGCCTTCCGAACTTTTGGACAACATATGAACAGATGAAAGATAACTGTTCATATAAGCCTCGGTAAAGGCTGCATTTTCAAAATCATCGGTGGATGTAATTATTAATTTTTCAACTTCTCCACCGACAAACTTTTCATAAAAACTCTTAGGTATTTCAATTATAACCGAAATATCCTTGTCTATCAATAATTTGGATAGATGCTCAAAGTTATCGTTTTCTATAAGTTCATAGTTTAATTCCCGGGTAAGATAAAACTTGAAATTTTCAGAGAGAATACTCTTGTCATAATCAATAAGCCCGATTTTAATTTTGGATAAAGCCGAACCTGCTGCAAAATTCCCTATAAAATACATAAAAAGGCAAAGAACCAACCCTCCAAATACCGATAGCATAACTGCCATATGGTTTCTTTTTATATCGGATTTAATAATCAGCCAGATGTTTTTCATTTTTCCTCCTTCCTTAAAAAGCCCATCGCTCCGAAAACCAGGGCAGCCAACGAAATAATCAGGCAAACTATAATTACCGTATTTGCTTTTTGATGCCTGCCGAATATCGTAAGATCAAAAGCAGCCTCCTGAACCTGATATATGGGAAGATATTTTGAAAGCCCCTCAATTACAATTTCTTTGGAATAGGTCCCGGAAAAAAACATCATTAACCATAATACAGGTAAAATACCCGCCATGGGATTGACATCAATATATAAACCATAAACGGCACCAAGTGATATCATTGTGAAACTAATTACTGTAAACATAAAAAACAGGTGTATGTTATCAAAAAGATATAAAGCATAATGGGCACCAAACAATAAGGAGCTAAACACCATAAGAATTAATATCTGCAACAAGGTCTGAGGAAGCAAACCTAAAATTTTTCCGAAAAACAGTTTAACCCGGCTTATGGGGGCAATTCTTAAACGAATAATGGTCTTTTCCTGACGCTCACCCATAAAGCATATGGCTCCAATCATAATACTCATAAAACACATCATTGTCATCATGGTAATTGCATAATAATCAAGCATGGTCCTCTTTATGCCAAGATCCTTATGCATAATATAATCCGACTCATAATTCGGCTGGTCTATTAAAGCTTGCTTATTGTTTTTTATAATAATATCAACCGCTTTATTAAGCTGGGTAAATCCGTTCATTATACTGTTAACAGTCCTGTTTTTTATTCTGTTTGTCCCTTCGTAAATCTGTATTTCCATAGGGTCATTCTTAAACAAAACAACCGCATCTATGCCGCCATCTGTTGCCAAATCTATTGATGAAGCAATATCATCCGTTTCATTAAAAAAGAAATTCTTTCTATCCTCTAGGCCTTTAATAAATTCCTTCACTGTCACAAAATCTATATCGGATATTCCCTCAATCCCGTAATGAATTCTAACTTCTCCAATAACTTCCTCCGCCTTATCCAAATTGGCAAGAAGATTGCCAAGAAGAAAAACCAACATAACGGGAAAGATAAAAAAGAAGAAAATATTGCTTTTATCCCTGAGAAACTCCTTAGTTTCTTTTATAATAATCTGAATCATTAACATTCCTCCCGACATGGAACAACTTATATCCTTTAGCAATAATAATTTTTATGTTTTTCCTAACGAAGCTCCCGTCCCGTTAAGGTCAAAAACAGGGTATCAAGGCTTGGAAGTTCCGATTTTATGCTTATAATGGGAAGGCCAAAATTTATAAATTCCTGGATTATATGGCCTATATTATTCTGTTCGACTGATATGTCAAGTTTTATAACCGAATCTTCTTCAGAAATCCCTTTTACTCCCGGCATCAGTTTTATTTTCTTTTCGAAGGTTTCCTTTTCAAAATTTATAGGAATTTTGGTTTTTATGAAAACCGTCTGAACATCTGTCACCATGGAAACCAGTTCCGTTTCCGTTCCGCAGGCAATCAGCTGTCCTTTATCAATAATGGCAATGCTGTCACAGATTTGCTCAACCTCCTGCATATAATGGGAAGTGTAAATTACGGTGGCTCCCCGGTCCCGCAAAAGCCTTATGGAATTTAAAATATGTTCTCTGGACTGGGCATCAACTCCAACGGTAGGCTCATCAAGCACTATCAGCTTCGGTTTATGGGCTATTCCGCAGGCAATATTTAGCCTTCTTCTCATTCCCCCTGACATTTGCTTTGGCTTTACTTTTATTTTGTCAGATAAACCTACAAATTCCAGAGCTTCCATGGCATTCCTTGTAAGATCGCTTTTACCGTATCCGTAAAGGGAAGCAAAGAATTTCACATTTTCAAGGGCATTTAGATGATCATAAATTGCTATATCCTGCGGCACCATTCCGATAAGGCGTTTTATTTCCGCTTTATGCTCCCTGATATCCAACCCGTCAACAGTAACCTTTCCTTTATCGAAATCAGTTAAAGTTGTTATGATATTTAAAGTTGTGGATTTACCGGCTCCGTTTGGGCCAAGAAGGCCGAATATTTCACCTTTTGATACCGTAAAGCTCAAATGATCCACAGCCGTAATGTCTCCGTATTTTTTTACCAAATTTTCCACTGCAACATATGACATAATTTACCTCCCCAAAATTTAATCATCACAATCAGCTGAAAAATCAGATATCACAAAAAGTTACAATCAAAATATTTAATTTAATAATAACCTTTATAGCCCTTAATATAAAGTGACATATGCATAATTTGGGTATTACAAATGTCATGTTTTATCAGATCAGGAATTTTTTTTTTACTTACTCTCATCATAAGAACATGAAAAGCTGTATACTTTTTCAATATTTATGCCGTTTAATTTAAATACCCTTCTTTACTTATATGATATTTAAAATAAGATACCTTCAACTTATTTATATCAGTGTTATACTGCTTCGAATTACAACAACTGTTTAAAACTCATTGAAAAATATAGTATTTTCATTTATAATTTCCTTAGTTAACTTAAAGACAATTACAAGGAGGAATACCAATGTCAACTAATGTTTATGACATATTAAAGGAACGGGGGTTTATAGAGCAATGTACCCATGAAGATGAAGTCCGAGAATTATTAGGTAAGGAATCCGTTACCTTTTATATAGGTTTTGATGCAACTGCAGACAGCTTAACCGCCGGTCATTTCCTTACCATAATGGCCATGATGCATATGCAAAGGGCAGGCCACAGGCCAATTGCCTTACTTGGCGGCGGTACCACTATGATCGGGGACCCTACAGGAAAATCCGATATGCGGAGCTTAATGGACAGGGAAACCATAGAATATAATGCTTCCAGATTTAAAGAACAGCTTTCAAAGTTCATCGATTTTTCCGACGGTAAAGCAATTCTTGCCAACAATGCCGACTGGCTTTTAGACCTTAATTATGTAGAGTTTTTAAGGGAAATCGGAATTCACTTCTCAGTTAATAAAATGCTTACCGCAGAATGCTACAAGCAAAGAATGGAAAGAGGTTTAACATTCTTTGAGTTTAACTATATGTTAATGCAGTCCTATGACTTCTGGAAACTGCATAAGTTATATGATTGCAAGCTGCAGATGGGCGGAAATGACCAGTGGTCCAATATCATAGGCGGTGTGGAATTAATCAGACGTAAAGAACAAAAGCCCGCATACGGCCTTACCCTTAAGCTTCTTACCACCAGCGACGGCGTAAAGATGGGTAAGACCATGAAGGGTGCCGTATGGTTGGATCCTAATAAAACTACTCCTTATGAATTCTACCAGTATTGGAGAAATATCGAAGATGTAAAGGTCGAAGAATGTCTGGCTCTTTTAACCTTCCTTCCTATGGACGAAGTAAGAAGACTGGGATCCCTTCAGGGAGCTGAAATTAACCAGGCAAAAGAAGTTCTTGCTTATGAAATTACTAAGATTGTCCATGGTGAGGAAGAAGCCATAAAAGCCAGGGAAGCATCCAAAGCCTTATTCGGTGCTGGAGCAAAAGCCGAAGATATTCCTACCACCTCTTATCCTGCATCCAGATTTGCAGAAGGAATCGATATAATTACCATGATGTGTGATGCAAAACTGGCTAGTTCCCGTTCAGATGCCCGCCGTACTATTCAACAAGGCGGTGTAACCGTAAACAATAAAAAAGTTGAAAACTTTGATCTGGTACTTACAGATAAAGATTTCGAAGACGGAGCCATCCTGATAAGAAAAGGCAAGAAATCCTATCACAGATTTATAGCAGAATAATTTACCTGATATCCTACAGCAACTCTATTTGACCGGACCAGTTGTAAGCAAGGGGTTATATTTAAATCAGAAATGGAGTTGAAAAATATGCAAAAATTCATCCCGTTTTTTCAAGGAGAAAGAAGAATTATAACAGAAAAACTGGCCGATTATTTTGAACAGTGCGGTTTAGAATCAAAAATCCATTATGACGAAACACTGGATGCTTATATCCTGTCGGTTCCGGAAGATAAAGTAAATGAGGCCAAAAAATATTACCAGGAATTTTACTTTAAAGAACGGGATCGTGTAGAACAGGAAGAAAAGAACAAGGATTTCTTAAAAAATTATGACGAATCCAATATGCTTGCTAAAACTTCCTTTGATAAAGCCCCTTTGGCGGATGAAAATGATTTCGACATAAATGATTATAAAAACCTTTCTGATGTTGACGAAAATATAGCTGCGGCTGCCGAAAACGATAATGAAGACCCGGATGAAACAGGTATTTCCGATGATACCGATTATTCCGAAGATTCAAATTATACCGGCAATGATCTTAGCAATCAGGCTATTAACACCGATATGGATGATGATTCTGCTCTAACCAATAATAACGTTTCTTCAGACAATACCGCTCTTTCTGATGCCTCTGCCGGTCAAGACGAAGAAACCGAAATTGAAGAAGACAACGAAGCTGAAGATGAGGATAAGGCTGCATTAAGGCGTTTGCTTTCCGGATCTGGCAGATATGTATTTAAGTCTGAAAAATACAAGGATTATATAGGAACCTTTTATATATTCCTCTTGTTAGGTATTGCCGGAGTTATTTTCGTCATTTTGAATCTTGCAAAGGTACTTAATATTCTTAACGGTCTTTTCCCTAACCTTATTATGGGCGTTCTCTTCATATTCTTTATTTATGAAGGTATCACTTCAGGCATAAAAGCAAAACGATTAAAAGAAGAGGCAAAGGAAGAAGACCAACTGACCGAAAAAATCAACGAATGGCTTCAAAAAACGGTTACAAAAGAGTTTTTAGATTCAATAGGAAGCGACGAATCTTCTGAAGAACTTGATTATATTAAAAAGGCCGAAACCATTCAGGATTTGCTTATAAAGGAATTCGGAGATATAAATACGGATTATTTGGACCGCCTGATTGAGGAATTCTATAATAAAAATTTTGAATAAGACCATATAAGTACAAAGGTATCATATAAGCGTCAGACTTTATTAATTATTTGTCTGACGTTTATTTTTTGCTATTTTGCAGATTTAATTTACATAATATTATTATGTTTCTGTTTACTTTGCTATTCTCTCTTCTGCTTTTTCTTGCCAGTCTCTGCTTCTGCTTTCCCAAAATATCCAAACCTCGCTGTTCAAACATAAGATATATAATTAATATTAAAAATATGACATAAGAAGGATTCTAGGACAAATTAATTTTATCCATAACTTTGACTTAGCCGACCAAACTTAACCAAAATAATATATTTAAATCAAATGCCAATTTTTTCTCGGTATTAAATGATACCTTTTAATATGACACCTGTATTTTTCGCTATAACATAATTAAGCCGATATAATTAAACATTTACCCCAATAATAATTGTCAACTTTTATTTTTGAATCAGTTGACATATTGAAAAGTTCTGATATACTAATCTCATAATTTCATAAATTATTAATTCCTAAATTTAACAACTGATATCAGTTAACTACAGCCTTTAAACCGATTAATCTTTCAGCTTATGCCTTATTTGGTAATAATTAAATACATAAAACTATACAACAAGCAATTTAAATTAACCAAATATTTAAACTATCTAAATAATTATATTATTCTAAATATTTATGCTATCTAAATATTTATACTATCTAACCAAATATTTAAGCTATCTAAATATAATACGGAAAAGAAGGAAAGTTCCATGGAATTAAAAGAGCAGATATTAAAAATATTGGAAGAAAACAGAGGGAAAAGCATAAGCGGAGCCTGGATGGCAAGAAAGCTTTATGTTACCAGAAGCGCTATTTGGAAACAGATAAAAGAACTTCAAAACGAAGGATACGAAATTGAAGCCGTCCCAAATCGCGGATATAGTCTTAAACCCTGCAACGATATACTGACAGCCCAAAGCATAATCCCCTATCTTAAGGGAAAAGCAACAGGATTTATCCTTGATGTAAGAAAAACAGTAACCTCCACCAACACAATTGCAAAAGAAATGGCCGCAAACGGTGCCAAAGAAGGTACCGTAATTATAGCCACACACCAGACGGAAGGAAGGGGCCGCATGGGCCGTACTTTCTACTCTCCTGCCTCCACGGGAATATATATGTCACTTATATTAAGGCCAAAACTAAGCCTTGAAGATTCCCTTCTGATTACAACCGGTGCCGCCGTAGCAGTGGCAAAAGCAATCGAAGAACTTACCCACAGGGAAGTTCAAATCAAATGGGTTAACGATCTTTTTATGGACGGCAAAAAAGTATGCGGAATTCTTACGGAAGCATCCTTAAATGTTGAAAACGGCGGCCTGGAATATGCCGTTGTGGGAATCGGTATAAATGTAAGTACCAAAGATTTTCCCGACGACATAAAAGAAGTGGCCGGTTCTATATTTACTGATAAACCTAAGGATCAGCCTGTCACATCAATGCTAGCTGCCTATGTTTTAAACAATCTGGCAGAAACTATTAACAACTTAACCGACAAATCTTATATGGAAGACTACAAAAAACGGTCCTTCCTTCTTGGAAAAAATATTAATGTCCTTAAAGGTGATAAAATCCTGAAAGCCATAGCATTAGATATTGATGACAGGGCAAGGCTTATAGTCGAGTATCCCGATTCCACAAAAGAAGCTTTAACATCCGGAGAAGTCAGTATTCGTATTGATATGCAGGATAATAATAAATAATTTACATTAATTAACATCTTGTAGGTTTTGTGTTTTATGTTTTGGTTGTGTTTTGGTTTATAGGTATTTTTATTTAATCGTCAAATTACAATAAGCATAGTTAATATAAATCAATTAATAAAGGAGCGGCAAAATGACAGAATTAAGAAGAATATCAACCAAAAATCTTATATTAACAGGAATGTTTACAGCCGTAATATGTGTGCTTTCACAAATTATTATTCCTTTAGAGCCTGTCCCTTTCAGCCTGTCCCTTTTAGCCATATATTTGACCGGAGCCATGCTTGAACCCCGCTATGCGTTTCTGGCCGCATTAATTTATGTGCTTCTTGGTACTTTCGGGCTTCCTGTTTTTGCAGGCTTTGCCGGAGGCCCCCATATACTTACCGGTATGACTGGAGGTTTTATTATGGCATATCCGATTATGGCTTTTGTAACATCTGTATTTTTCAAATTGTCAAAAAATATTAAAACCCTAATATACATAATCATTCCGGTACTGGGGATGGTCATATCTTTATTCATATGCTATTTTATAGGCACACTTTGGTTTTCATATTCAACCGGCTCTGCAATATCTTATGCACTTACGGTATGCGTACTTCCTTTTGTGGCTTTTGACTTGATAAAAATAGGTATGGCAGCCGTTATAGCCACCGTATTAAAAAAAGCAGCTGTAAAAGTTGCGTTATGACCACCTGTTTGATTTATATCAGGTATTTTCCTGCCTTAAGTTTTTCCTTAATTTAATTCATAATAAATGCAGATAACAGATTTAAGAATATTTTCAGCCCTTTGTGATTTAAATGATTATATAACAGCCTCCGGGCAGCCGATTAAATATCGGACTGTCGGAGGCTGTCTTATAAAACCATTCTTAAAAGCCTGCCACAAACTCTTTTACAGCTATATTTACATAGGCCCGAACAACTCTTCCAGTTCTTCTCTGGACAAAGTATTGATAAATACTTCCTTGCTTGTAATAACTGTATCCGACAATTCTTTTTTCTTCCTTTGAAGCTTGTAAATCTTCTCTTCTATTGTCCCTTTGGTAATAAGCTTAAGTACATGCACCTTGTTTTGCTGTCCGATGCGGTATACCCGGTCCGTAGCCTGCTCTTCCACCGCAGGATTCCACCAGGGGTCATAATGGATTACCGTATCCGCACCGACCAGGTTAAGTCCGGTACCTCCTGCCTTCAATGAAATTAAGAACACACTGCCTTCACCCTGATTAAAGCGTTTGACGCTTTCGTTTCTTTCTTCGGTAGGAGTGCTGCCTTCCAGATAAAAATACGGGATATTCATATCTTTCAATTCTTCTTCTATAATCCGCAGCATTGAAGTAAACTGGGAAAATACCAGAATACGGTGGTCGTTGGCTATAGCCTCGGTAATCAGTTCCATAAGCAGATCGAGTTTCCCGCTTCCGCCCTGGTAATTTTCCAAAAATGTAGCCGGATGGCAACATATCTGTCTTAGTCTGGTTAAAGCCGCAAGAATTTTCATCCGGCTTTTTTCCAGGCCCCCTTCACTGAGCTCATTACGAATCTCACTGCGAATATTTTCAAGATATGATACATATATCTTCTTCTGCTCCTCGGAAAGTTCCGTAAGAACTTTTGACTCGTACTTATCCGGCAGTTCCGTAAGCACATCCTTTTTCATACGGCGAAGTATAAAGGGAGCTATTAGCTGATGCAAATCCTCCAGTGCCTCTTTATCATCCCTTAGTATCGGTTTTTCATATGTTTCAACAAACTTTGCATGGCTGTGCAGATAGCCCGGCATAATAAAATCAAATATGGACCAAAGCTCAGACAAGCTGTTTTCAATCGGAGTGCCCGTTAATGCAAATCTGTGCCTTGCTTTTAACCGTTTTACCGATTTTGCATTTAGGGAAGCATCATTTTTTATAAACTGCGCTTCATCTATGAAAATAGTGTTGAAATCAATATTTTCATACAAGGCTATATCCCTTCTGATCAAAGGATACGAAGTTATAAGCACATCGTAGTTCTTATAATTTTCAATAATTTCTTTTCTTTCCTGGGGATTACCGTTAACCACAACTGCTTTAATAAAAGGAGCAAAATTTTCAAATTCATCAAGCCAGTTATAGGTTAATGAAGTCGGGCAAACAATTAAGCAATGAGGTTTTAAATCCTTATTTTCATTTTCCGATATTACGGATGCCATAAATACAATCGATTGCAGGGTTTTGCCCAGTCCCATATCGTCGGCCAAAATTCCGCCAAGTTCGTGTTCAGCCAGAGTTCTTAGCCACTTATATCCGGTAATCTGATAAGGCCGAAGTTGTGCCTGAATCCCGTCAGGAACCTTATAATCGGTTATTGACGGGTTTAATATCCTTTCGGTAAGATGGGCAAAATTTCGGTCTTTGTTAAGTTTCAGGCTTTTTTCGTCAAAGACCTTTTCCAGATATACTGCATGGGATTTTGCCAGATATACCTTATTATCTTCTATATCTTTGCTGCCTACATTTAAAAAAGCCAGGATTTTTGAAAGTTTCTCAATATTATCTTCTTCCAGGTTAATAAAACTTCCGTTTTTTAAGCGGTAATATTTCTTTTTTACCCGATATGCGTGTATTAAATCTTTAATTTCATCCTTAGGTACGTCATCAAAGGAGAAATCCAGTTCCAACAGATTTATACCGCTTCCTACCCGGACACTGGCAGTGAAATTACCCGGAGTTCGTATTCCCAGCTTTTTAAAGTCCTCCGAATAATATAAATGGGCTATTCCCTCCAGATCCTTAACTTTTCCGGCCAAAAATTCATATATCAAATCTTCATCTTTTAACAGATAATAATTTTTATAAGGTACAAAACCCAGCTTTAAAATCTCGGAAATTATTGCATCTTCACTTTCCCTTTGGCGGACAATAATATATGATCCCGAATTGGCATTGCCGAAGGAATTAAACTCATAATCACCATATCTGAAACGAAGCTCGGCTTTTATGCCGTATTTGTGTCTGTCAAAATAAATACTTGCTTCAAGCTCCTCGGAAATATAGCGATTTTTTAACTCTTCCGGGACTTCCAGTTCCATAGTCTCACTTATCCTTGGAAGTACATGCTCAAGGAAGCGGTTTTTCTTTTCACCTTTGAAAACCAAAGGCCCGTTGTCCCTGCCAAGGGTATTATAAAAAGGTTTAAAATTGTTTATAAACTTCTTGTCCGGTTTATAGATAACACCGTCATAATAAAGAAGTTCACCGGTATCGGTTATGGGAATTACAGCTTCTTTTCCCTTATAATCTACAATGATTGCTTCATCGTCCATCGTAAGCTGGAAGGCAATCTTGGGATTGCCATTTACATAGCGGACATTCGGATATGTTTTTCCGTAAAGCTCCAGGGTAAAATCGTTGCCGTCCAAAATATTAAGAAATTTAAGCAACATATTCCTGGTCATAATTACATGGGATTTTGAAAATACTTTTGAAAAAAGCGAACTGTTTACCACCTCCTGGATTTCGTATATCTCCAGGAGATAATCGATAATATTTTGCGAGAATTTGTCAAAAGTACTCTCCCCGCTTATATATTTAAATTCTTTCCCTAATGTAAAGTTTTCGTTGTTATAAATATCAGACAGAAATTTCTTAATAGTCTGTATTTTGTATTTCCGGTTGCTGCCTCCATGAAATGATACATAAGCCCTGGCCGCATCCCCTTTCATCATGTGAGGAATAGTAACGGTAGGCTCAAGAGAAAAAGTTTCTCCAACCAGTGCAGTTTCCTCCTGAGAAGCAAAATAATCAAGTATCTGAATTATTTTCCTTTCTTCCGGACTTTTAGTCGTAGAAAGCAGGGTCCTTTCCTGATATGTTAATATGAACAGTAAAGCAGCCACCACATGTTTACAGGCTCCCTGGTCCTTTAGTCTGGAAGGGCAATTACAAGTGTAATCAAAAGA
This sequence comes from Herbinix hemicellulosilytica, assembly GCF_002904165.1. Classification (GTDB taxonomy): domain Bacteria; phylum Bacillota; class Clostridia; order Lachnospirales; family Lachnospiraceae; genus Mobilitalea; species Mobilitalea hemicellulosilytica. Next base: position 215,716 of record NZ_CVTD020000015.1, read on the forward strand.
CCCATCTTCCTGTTCTTCTATTGTAACAGAATATCTGTAGTTTCCCTGTACTTCCAGCCTATATGTTTTTGATGAATTCGAATAAGAAGCACTGACAACCCGATTTTCCTTGTAATATTGCAATCCTCTGGCATAGACCAAATCATTGGATGCCAGATTCCTAATCCCCGTCCGTGAAATTTGAAGCATACTCAATACCCCTCACAAAATAAATTTTATATCCAACCATATATATTATCCATTTTGTTTCCATATGGTATGTATTTACAATTTTATTCTTACTCAAGGGCTCAAAAAATGCTATTATCCTGTTATTATATCACATTAAAAGCAAAAAGTGTATTTTATATAGCATCTTTTTTTAATTTTACACAGATTTACTTATTAAATTTAATAATTCCATGTATAAGATAAATTGATAAATGCTTTTCAGATATTAATTGAAATTTTATTGTTTATATATTAGAATATTTCGTTAGAATAAAAAAATAATCCACAAAATATGGAGGTTTTCATGAAGCATATCATAAGTCCTACCGATCTGACTCTGGATGAGTTGGATGAATTATTAAGGCTTTCTGAGGATATTTATAAAGATCCGAAGAAATACTCCGACGCTTGTTATAGAAAAAGGCTGGCAACTTTATTCTATGAGCCAAGTACCCGAACAAGACTAAGCTTTGAAGCCGCCATGTTAAACCTTGGCGGAAGTGTTATCGGTTTTTCATCAGCTGATAGCAGTTCCGCAGCAAAAGGCGAAAGCATCGCCGATACAATTCGAGTCGTTTCCTCTTACGCAGACATCTGCGCAATTCGTCATCCTAAAGAAGGCGCCCCCTTGGTCGCATCACTTCATTCATCCATTCCAGTTATCAATGCCGGTGACGGCGGTCACAATCATCCCACTCAAACATTTACAGATCTATTTACCATAAAGCAGTTAAAAGGGCGGTTTGAAGGACTGACCGTTGGTTTTTGCGGCGACCTGAAATTCGGCAGAACCGTTCACTCCTTAATTAGTGCCCTGTCAAGATATAGTAACATCAGATTTATCCTAATATCTCCCGATGAATTAAAAGTACCTGCATATATAAAAGACGAAATACTGGATGCAAATAATATTCCTTATGAGGAAGTAAGAAGTCTCGAAAAAGCAATTCCTTATCTTGATATCCTCTATATGACCAGGGTACAGAAGGAACGCTTCTTTAATGAAGAAGACTATATCAGATTAAAAGACACCTATATCCTTGACAGCAACAAAATGGCTCTGGCTAAGGAGGACATGCTGGTACTGCATCCTCTTCCCCGGGTGAATGAAATTGCGGTAGAAGTCGATAATGACCCTAGGGCGGTTTACTTTAAGCAGGCCCAGTTCGGAGTATATTTAAGAATGGCACTTATAATGATGCTACTTAGGGATTAAGAAAGGAGGACCTTATGTTAAATATAGATGTAATAAAACGCGGAATTGTTATTGACCATATAAAAGTCGGCGGTGCAATGAAAATTTACAACTATCTGAACCTGGAACATTTGGACTGCAGTGTGGCCATAATCAAAAACGCCAGAAGCAATAAGATGGGCCGCAAAGACATAATCAAAATAGAAGGTATGTTGGACGAAATAGATTTGGACATCCTGGGCGCAATAGATCCCAATATAACAATCAACATAATAGAAAACGGAGAAATAATAGAAAAAAAGAATCCCAGGCTTCCCGAATACGTGGAAAACATCTTAAAATGCAAAAACCCAAGATGCATAACATCCGTAGAACATGGAATCCCCCACTCATTTAAACTGACAGACAAGAAAAATGGAATTTACCGGTGTATCTACTGCGAACAGGCTTTTGACGGTGTCCCCTCAGTGGTGTCAGGTACAGTTAATAAACTGTAAACAAATTATGAACTTTCTGTAAATTCAAAATCTTACCTAATCACATTTATAAGCACATACACCACAAAATATCAAACTCTTGCCGTAATTTAAATGCCTTATCCAATGTACCGACCCCAAAAAGTTAGACCAAAAATCTGGCATTTGGAGGTCGGTACATATTTTTTATTGAGACAGTTTCTGCTGCCTCGCTGTTAGTCTAACATTTATAGAGCCAATACGTTAATAAAAGAGGTACCCATATTAATGACTAGTATATTCCCATCCTGTCACAAACAACTTCCCAGTTGATGTTATCCATGAAACGATTTATGTACTCCGTCTTATTGTCCGCATACTGAAGGAAATAAGCATGCTCATATACATCAAGCACCAGTATCGGTGCCGAATAGGCTATATTGCCAAGGTCATGGGCATCAAGGCTGATATTTCTAAGCCTGTAACTTCTCTGGTCATAGCAAAGAACGGCCCATCCCCTGCTGGCTTTGGCGGTGGCTATAAAATCACTCTTCCAGTTATTGAAACTGCCAAAATACATCTCAAGCTGCCCTATGGTCATTTGGTCCGGCATTTTCATTTTGCCGCCTATATTTTCAAAATATAATTCATGAAGAATCACACCGTTTAACGCATAAGTTTCTCCTCTTTTGCATTCTCTATAGAAGCTGAAGGTTGCATTTGCCTTATCCCTCTCGGGATTATTAGTAAGTATACGGTCAATCTCATTTATTTTATCCACGTACCCTTCATACAGCCTAATATGCGCTTCAAACTGCTGTTTATTTATTACGGTAATATCGTCTGTATACTGAAATCTGATTTTTTCAATCATAAAAAGCCCCCTTTATTTTAATGTATGAATACCGGTCTATGACAAGCCGTATTCATCACTAAAATATACGAGGCTTTTTTTAACTTATTCCTATATTTTAAAATATACTAGGCTTATTTACTTATTCCTATATTTTAAATATACGAAGCTTTTTAACTTATCCTATATTTTAAAACAAACCTACGATTCTGCCGTTCTCATCCACATCAATTTTTTCGGCAGCAGGAATTTTAGGAAGTCCTGGCATGGTCATCATGGTTCCGGTAATTGCAACCACAAAACCGGCACCCGCCGATACATATACTTCTCTTATATTGACAGTAAATCCGGTTGGACGGCCTAATTTGCTTGGATCATCGGACAGGGAATACTGATTTTTTGCCATACATATGGGCAGATTTCCATATCCCAGTTCTTCCAGCTTCTTTATCGCACTGTCGGCGGCAGGATCATATGTTACCTTGCCCGCACCGTATATTTCTTTTGCTATGATTTCAATCTTTTCTTTAATAGGCAGGTTTAAATCATATAGCGGCTTGTAGTTGCTTTGCTTTTCTTCCATTGTCTTAAGAAGCTTTTCAGCCAGGTCAATGCCACCCTTTCCGCCTTTTTCCCATACTTCGCAAAGAGAAAATTCACAATTTCTTTCTTCGCAAAAATGCCTTACAAAATCAATTTCTGCAGGTGTATCTGTCATAAAGCGGTTTAGGGCTACCACCACTGGTATGCCGAATTTCTGTACATTCTCAATATGCTTTTCCAGATTTACAATGCCTTTCTTTAAAGCATCCAAATTTTCGGCTGAAAACTCGGTTTTTGGAATACCGCCGTTATATTTAAGAGCGCGTATTGTTGCAACGAGAACAACAGCATCTGGTTTAATGCCCGCAGCCCTGCACTTGATATTTAAAAATTTCTCGGCTCCAAGGTCTGCCCCAAAACCTGCTTCCGTAACAACTACATCGGCAAGCTTTAAAGCCATCTTTGTTGCCCTTATACTGTTACATCCGTGGGCAATATTGGCAAATGGACCCCCATGAACAATAGCCGGAGTATTTTCAAGAGTTTGAATAAGATTAGGTTTCATGGCATCTTTAAGCAGAGCCGCCATAGCTCCTACCGCTTTCAAATCCTTGGCAAATACAGGTTTTCCGTCATAAGTATATGCAACAACAATTCTCCCCAGTCTTTCTTTTAGGTCCTCCATGTTTTCGGCCAGGCACAATACGGCCATGATTTCCGATGCCACAGTAATTACAAAATGGTCTTCACGGACCACTCCGTCCGCTTTCCTTCCGAGTCCTACAACAATATTTCTAAGTACCCGGTCATTTATATCAACACAGCGTTTCCATACAATCTGGTTAGGGTCTATATTTAACTCATTGCCCTGGTGAATATGGTTGTCCAGCATTGCCGCAAGCAAATTGTTGGCTGATGTTACCGCATGAAAATCTCCGGTAAAATGCAAATTCAAATCTTCCATAGGCACCACCTGGGCATATCCGCCACCGGCTGCGCCGCCCTTTATTCCGAAGCAGGGTCCTAAAGAAGGTTCACGTAAGGCTACAACGGATTTTATGTTCATCTTTCCTAATGCCTGCCCAAGCCCTATGGTAGTCGTTGTCTTTCCTTCTCCTGCGGGTGTCGGATTTATGGCCGTAACCAGTATGAGTTTTCCGTCGGGTCTGTCTTTTATCTTTTCCCATAATTCATCAGAAAGTTTAGCTTTATACTTCCCGTAATACTCCAAATCCTCCTCCGGAATTGATAACTTTTTAGCCACTTCACTTATGTGCTTTAAATTTGCTTTCTGAGCTATCTGTATATCGGACTTCATCTTTTCCCAGCCTTTCTGTATATTATAACTAAAACTATTGTAGCATATGAAATAATGAGGTCAAGTTAAAAATGGCAATATAACCAATAACTTATGCTTATATATGTTAATTTTCTCCAATGATTAGATTTTGTAACACATAATATTTTATCAACAGATTTTAATTCTCTCCACCAATATGATTACTCTACTTTAAGGATACTTCTTTATCGATTAATAATGGAGCGTATTAGCTTATCTAAAATGTGTCATTTTATTTTGTTAGAAACTCTTATTTTTTTGCTTACCCTAATCAAGTTAATATTTCTTATTATATTGGCACAAATGAATAAATTTGATATAATATACAGGCTATGAGTATTTTTAAAGATTTATATCAATTCTTAAAACATAAAAAAAGTAACTTTAATCATATTACTGCAGAAAGGAATTTACTATGAAATACGACACTATTATTTTTGACCTGGACGGAACATTACTGAATACATTGGATGATTTAAAAGACAGCCTCAATTTTGCACTGGCCAAACATGGCTATGAAGAAAAAACCCTTGAGGAAGTCAGAAGATTTGTCGGGAACGGTGTACAAAAACTTGTGGAACGTTCTCTGCCGGCAAACACATCCACCGAAGATATGCAAAAGTGTCTTGCCACCTTCAAAGAACATTACAAAGACAATATGCAAAACAAGACCAGGCCTTATGACGGAATAAAAGAATTACTGGCTGAGCTTAAAAACAGCAATTATCGTATGGCTATAGTATCAAACAAATTCGATGCAGCGGTTAAGGCATTGGTAAAAGACTATTTTGGCGAGTATATTACAGTTGCCATTGGGGAATCTGCGACCGTTAAAAGTAAACCTGCTCCCGACAGTGTTTATGCAGCAATAAAAGAAATGGGCTCAGACATTAAAAATGCTATTTTTGTAGGGGATTCAGAAACAGACGTTCAAACCGCCAAGAATGCCGGTCTGCCTTGTGTCGGCGTAACCTGGGGTTTTCGCACCCGTGACATATTATTAAAAGAAGGAGCCGATTACATAATCGATACTCCTAAGGAATTACTGGATATCATAAAGTAATTTTTAGATTTTTTATCATATGAATGGTCAAACCGGCTATATATTATTTAAAATTTTTTAAATAATACCTAAATTTATAAGTTTTATTAAGTATAAATTATTTTTAATTTTAAGGTTTTTATTTAACTTGTTCCTATTGTTAAAGAATGGGTTAGCTTAATCATTTTTGCTCATTTATGCTATATATAGATTATAGATAAATGCCGGATTATGCTGTAGCGCATATTCCGGCATTTTTATAAAATATTTTAGTGTATTAAGGTATGCATATCCCAAACAAGACTTTATGGAGGTAACCGTTCTTCCATTAAGAAAAATAATTTTCGACACTTCCTTAAATTGGTCTATTTAATTTTCCCTTTTCTTTTTAGGTCCTCAATAATATACTTCAAATATAGTTCAACAATATTGATATCCGAGCATTTATACAGCATACGAGAGCCAACCACATCTTCAATCTCGTTAAATATAAGTTCTCCCTTATCACCGATCAGAAAATCAATCCCTACCAATCCGAATTCAAACTCCCGGATAATTGTTTGGACCAAACTTATTTCCTCTTCATTAAGATTATATAGCCTCACATCCCCTCCTAAGGAAAAATTGGCCCTAAACCCTTCTTTTGATGTCCGCAAAACCGCAGCGATAATTTCTTTACCTATAACATAAACCCTAAGATCCTGATGTTTCATCCCTGTCAAGGGCTGAACCACCACATCCGAAGAGCCTATACCATTAATTATCTCGTCAAAACGGTCTTTAAAATCCTTAAGACTTTCAACCAAAAATACCTGCCTGCCCCCGTGTCCGTCCACCGCTTTAATTACCGTGTTATAAGATATATCCAAACCGTTCTTTACCTGAAAATTCCTGTAAAAGCAAGTATCCACCATGGGTATTCCTGTTTTTGCCAGATATTGATAAGTCTTAGCCTTATCGTTGCAGATTTCGGATACAAAAGAATTATTATAGACCGGAATTCCCATAAGTTCCATATGTTTTGACAAAAGCGGATATATTGCCCTGACAACAGCAAAATCGGGAAGTTTTAAATCCATTGTTCGGTGAGTTAAAAAAATTCTTCCGTTTTTAACCCCGAATTTTATATCTTCAATCAAAAGCAGCCTGAAATTAACTCCCAGCTTCTTTCCTTCTTCTATATAAAAATCTATATAATGCTTATTGTAATCGGCACTTTCTTTAAAATAAACCAGCCACGCTTCCAATCTTCTGCCTCCAAACATTTTATAAAAATTGATTTCCTTATATCTGCAAAATATCCCGATAACTATAATATAATAATGGTTTTAGGTATTTAAAAGCCCTCATTCATTTGTATTTTTCCTACGTCATTTCGAATATATTAATACATTTCAGTTTTATGGTAACATCATGTATTGCTTGTGTCAAATCCCCCTATTTTTAGTTTTTAATAAAAATCAAATAAACCTTTTAAAGTAAACCGTCAAATAGGATAAATTCTAAAAATATAAAAGCAGCTATTAACTATTAAATAGCTGCCTTATTTAACATTATATTATTTAGCATATTATTTAGCCCGTTATATAACTCCTATCATAATTCCGGTTAAAATAACTGCGGCGCAAAGCAATTTATAGGCAATATTCTTTTCCTTAAATAAAAACTTTCCTGCAAGAATTGCAACGAGACACCCCGATTGCTTTATTAATGTCATTACCGTAACTTTACTTCCTTCCATCCCGTTGGCTATAAATAGAGCCCTGTCTGCAATGATAAACAAAAAACTCATAAGCCATATCCAGCCGTTTTTAAAAGCACTTTTCCACCTTATTTTTGCCTTTGCTATAAAGATATAAAGCATATAAAACAAAAGTAAAAATAACATATACCAATACTGCAGCTGAGAACTGGTTACGCTTTTCATAAGTATTTTGTCCATAAGGCCCGATAAAGCATTAAGAAGGCATGACAGTATAGCCAACACTACATATACAGTTTCAACGCCTTCTGCCTTGTTTGATGACATCTTTCTTGTTCTGTTGAGCATAAAAAGCCCCAGGCATACCAACAAGAGGCCGGCTATCTGATATACCGAAAGCACTTCCTTTAATACCGCAAGACCCAGTAATGTTGAAAACAAGACCCTTGATAAATCCAGTACCCCGTATATACTGATCGGCATCTTGTCAATTGCCTTAAATCCGAATAACCAGGCCAAAAATATGACAAATGATTTTATTGCTATCCAAAATAAAAAAGATGGATTAATCCCCATCGCATTCTTGCTGTCCGGAAGGATAATTACAAAAGCCAGGGCTGTATATACAATTAGGACTTCCATTACAGTACTGCTTATCAGAGCTTTTTTCTTAATAACTTCCCTTGCACCTTTTATTAAACCATAAAGTAATACTAACAGAATCCACATGTCAAACCTACCTGTCTGCATAAAATCCTGTTACATATTACCTTATAATTTTTGTCATGTCTATGGACGATATGACGATATTTGATTTAAAAACTCACATTTTAAAGACAAATTTACATAACTTTTTAAACTCAGCCGGTCAGAAGATTTTTAAATATTCTATTTACATTGCCGGCGACATACCGGCTTTTTTTTGTTTCTGTTCCGACAGGATTAATTACTTTATAAATTAATCAAAAAAATTCAAAATCTAAACTGATATGTTACTCTGATAAGATTACTTTCCTATTAAAAATGCTGCAGAAATATCTGCAGCGTACTATAAATCGATTAAATGGCAGCTCAATAAATTATCCATTTAAATATTGGGTAACATTGCCTTATAATATTTTTTTACTATAAGTTTCATTGTATTTTTGATTTTATGTGGGTAATTATTGCGTCTGCCGCATTGACACCGGTACAGTCATATATATTCTTAAAATGGGCATTGGAGTTAACTTCGCATACTAAAGGTTCATCATTTTTACCAAACAATATGTCAACTCCGGCAAAATCCAAACCAAGCACTTCACAGCTCTTTAATGCCAAATCAACCTGCTCTTTTGTCGGCTGATAAGCTTTCATCTTTCCGCCTATAGTAAGGTTTGCCCGAAAATCCCCGCTATCGGAGTACCGATACATGGCTGCTATTACTTGCTTTCCCACTACCTGCAGCCTTATATCCCTGCCGTGGCTTGATTTAATATATTCCTGAAAAAGCATGGGCTTTGCTCCGATTTGCTTTACTGTGGCGGCAAGCTCATCCATATCCTTTACAAGATAAACCTGCTGGCCGAAAGAACCGAAACATTCTTTAACAACCATGGGGTATCCCAGTCTTTCTGCAACATCTTCAAGAAAATATAAATCGGTATAGCCTATATTGGTAAAAGTCATAGGGGCTACAATAGTCTTTGGCATAGGTATGTCAGCACCGGAAAGAAGCAAATGGGTCATGGACTTATCGTCGCAGGCATAAATCGCCTTTGACGAATTAAATACTCTATATCCCATAAGCTCCAGATATTCGGCAAGTCTTACGTCCTTGTCCAGAAACAGGACAAAATCGGCTTCAGGCTGAAAACTTTTCCTTAAATTTTTAACAGGAAGCTCAATCAGCAACTGAGCATTGGTCTTTTTTATTAGTTTTATTCCCTGTCTTATTGCAGCATCTATAAGCCACTGATGGATTTCATTAAATTTATTTGAATTTAGAAACTCATTTACTACAAGTAAGCCTGTCATTTATACATACCTTCTTAAATTTAATGTAAGTGTAGTGTAATAAATTCAAAATTCAATTAATAATACTTATTTATTATTTTATTACCTAAGTATTACTATACTTATAATATTGTTCAATAAGATAACGTCTTTTCGGACCTAAAAAATCGCATCTTGAGTAAATGGCACTATAATCAACCCAACTTCCGTCTATATTTCCATTGCATAAGATTTTATTTCCGGCATCCTTTCTATATAAGAAGCCAGTTATCCGCAATACTTGCAACAAAAAACATACTCATGCATAAACTCTTTACGTTCCAATACTACGTTATCCCTGTAGCCATTTTAAAACATTTTTAGCCGTTATTCAATATTTATGGTATTTGTTATACATCATTTTAGTATTTGTGCAGTCAAAACCAACAATCGTATATTGATAAAAATAATGCTACCAACTATCGTTTATTGATAATTGGTAGCATTATTTTTATCAATTAATTTCAGTCGATTATATCTTACTAGGAATAGGCTTTATTAATTTTATAATTGAGATTTGATACTTTTAGTTATAATACTCATCATATCTTTGAAAATAGCTCAGATCAGCCCGTTATCCGCAAGGAACTGTTCATACTCTTCCATAGTCATCAGGATCTTTCTGGGTTTTGTTCCTTCTTCAGGTCCGACTACACCCACACTTGCCAATTGGTCCATAATTCTTGCGGCTCTGTTAAAGCCAATCCTGAATTCTCTTTGGAGCATTCCAATGGAGGCCTTATCCTTTTCTATAATGAACCTGCCCGCATCCACAAAGAACTCGTCTCTGTCATTGGCCATGGCTGCACCGGAATCGCCTGCCTGAACGGTAGCAATTTTTTCGTCGACTTCCTCGCTGTAATTTGCCCCGCTGTTATTTTTAATTATATAATCTACAACGGCACTTACCTCTTTTTCGGAAACATATGAGCCCTGGATTCTTACAGGTTTTGGATAGCCGGAGGGGAAGAAAAGCATATCCCCTTTACCAAGAAGCTTTTCTGCTCCCGAGCCGTCTATAATAGTCCTTGAGTCTACCGCAGACGAAACCGCAAATGCTATTCTGGAAGGGATATTTGCCTTAATAAGGCCGGTTATAACGTTAACCGACGGCCTTTGGGTGGCAATAATCAAGTGGATTCCCGCCGCTCTTGCCATCTGAGCCAAACGGCAGATCGAATCTTCCACTTCACTTGGCGCCACCATCATCAAATCTGCAAGCTCGTCAATAATTATTATTATCTGCGGCAGCTTCTTATAATTTTCTTCATCAGCAAGTTCCTTAATTTTTTCATTATATCCTTTTAAGTCACGGACACCCATTTCGGCAAATTTTTTATAACGGTCCGTCATTTCGATTACGGCCCAGTTAAGTGCCGCAGCCGCCTTCTTCGGGTCGGTTACAACCGGTATCAATAGATGAGGAATACCGTTGTATACGTTTAACTCAACCACCTTGGGGTCCACCATGATCATTCTTACATCGGAAGGCTTAGATTTATATAAAATACTCATAATTAAGGTATTTATACATACCGACTTACCGGAACCGGTTGCACCCGCTATAAGAAGATGGGGCATCTTTGCTATATCTGTTACTACAATCTGCCCGCCTATATCTCTTCCTACGGCAAAGGCAAGGTCCGACGGATGGCTTGTAAATTCTTTGCTTTCTATCAGTTCCCTGAATGTAACCACAGAATTTTCTTTATTGGGAACTTCTATACCTACCGCCGACTTACCGGGTATGGGAGCTTCAATTCTTACTTCCGCAGCTGCCAGGTTAAGTTTGATATCGTCAGCCAGACTGGTAATACTTTTTACCTTGACTCCCTGTTCAGGCTGAAGTTCATACCTGGTAACGGTAGGGCCGCAGCTTACATTGGTAACAGTTACATGGACCCCGAAACTTTCCAGGGTACTTTGAAGTTTTGCCGCTGTTTCTTTCAGGGTCTTTTCCGTTATAAGTCCTTTTCCTGCCCTGGGTTTCGGAGGTGTCAACAAATCTACCGGCGGAAATACATACTCCTTTTCATCGGCTTCCTGACTTATATCCAACTTTTCTACTTGTGTAGAAGATGTTTTTTCATCAGCTTTTGAGCTTGTCAAACTTTGAGTCGGCTGTTCTACTTTTGTAGAATATTCATCATTATTATAATTATCAGCAGAAAAAATTTCCTTATCATTATAGGTGTCATTATAAACTTCATCTATAAAGCTTTCTTCTGCTGTATTATTAGCCTTTTCAAATTTATTCTTTAACTCATCTTCGTATGTAATAACTTGTCCGGCTTCACTGGCTGAATTAAATTCATCAGCCATACTCATACCGGTCTTATTTTCTTCCTCAATAAACAGATGATCCAGATTTACTATCGGAAGCTCGTCAATTTCTTGCTTAGACAATTTTTTACTCTTTCTTGCCGATAAGCTGACTACCTTGGCAGGCTCGTCCTGATTAGCGGCATTACTTTCGGTTTGCAGTTCGAAAGTCTTAAATTTGCGGCGCGGTACTTCTGTTTCCACATCGCTTTCTTCGATTTCTTCAGCTTTTCGTTGCATTCTGACTTGCTTTCTTTCTTTAAGTGTGCCCCTGCTTTTCTTTGCAATATATAAAAACAGGGCTTTACCTGTTATTACGATTAATGAAATCGTCATAACGGCAATTAAGATAATATAAGTGGCTGTAACATCAAAGGCCCCGCAAAGCATCATAACTAAAATGCCTCCGATAATACCGCCTCCGGACCTCTCCTTGCTGGAATTTATAAAATATTCAAATATCTTGGTGCTTTCATTATAGGGTTCGCAAATAAGCTGTATCAAAGCAGCCAGTGCTATTAAAAACACCGCCGCACTAAGCAGCTTTCTTCCTGCCGCACGGTTTCCAAGATTGGATATACGAAATGCGGTTCCAAAAAACAATATAAAAGGCAATATGTAAGCCTCCAAACCGATTATGCCAAATAAAAATCCGCTTACATACTTTCCTACTATACCGCTTAAATTAAAATAGCTTAAAAATATAAGAATAGATATAACCAGGGTAACAATAAGAATAATTTCTTCCTGTACCTGCTCATTATGTTTTACGGTTTCTTTAGCTTTTTTATGGTTACTTGCATTCTTCCTTGCTGTATGGTTTCGGGTCACTTTCTTGGAAGCCATGCGTTATCCCCCTTATAAGTTATTGATTTTCCACATTTTATTATACCTTTTGGGTTAATGTTATGCAAGCCAAATAAATACGGCCCGTTACATAAGGTAACGGAACCTGTTAAAGAGTTTAATAATTTTTACAAGAATTTCTTTTTTATCGGTAAACTCCTGCCTTTTTAGACCTTCGGGCATTTCCACCCTCTCTAAGTCAATTACGCGGACTGATGCCTCTTCATAATAATTCATGTAATTTTTAAGCTGCTTGTTTAAATCTGTACTGTCTGCAACCAGCATAATCTCCGTACTTAAATAAACGCTTCTTAAATCCATATTAAATGAGCCTATTATAGATATATTATGGTCAATGGTAATACTTTTTCCGTGATAAGATATGCCACCCTCATACTCATATATATTAATTCCGGTATCCAGTATTTTCCCCTTATGGAGCATATAATCCGAAGCTCCGAAAGGGTTATCATTGTTGGCCGGTGAGTTGGTCATAAGAGTAACATTGGCCTTGCCTTTGCAGACCTCCTTCAAAGCTTCATACATCATTTCATTGCAAATGATATAAGGAGTATGAATTTTAACTTCTTCTTTTGCCTTTTTCATAAGGCTTATAAGAGAGTAAAACAATGTCGGCTCTTTTGCTTTAATATGTACCGGATTGGTAAGGAATGAAATCTTGTTAACCTTATACGTAACAGCCGTATAATCAAATTCCTCAGTCAAAAACGGGTATTTTTGCATAGTTTCCAGATATATGTTTTTAAGTTCCTCTACGGCTTTAAATACTTTTTTCTTTTTGCCTTTAGAAGCTTTGTCATGAAAGTATCTGCACTCTTTCATATTCCAGATTTTATCGAAATAATTATATAATTCATAAATTGAGCTGTCCCGCGTATCAGGTCTTGTATTATAAACCAAGACATCCCTGTCATAGTTTTTATGGCCGTTTTCTCCCAGGAAATTATCATTTGTGTTTCTTCCGCCCAAAAGGTACAGTTCGTTATCGATTATAAGATATTTATCATGCAGTCTGCCCATGCTTTTCCAGGGTTTTAATATATTTATTGGATTGTAAATTTTTATTTCTACATTATCCAAAGTCGACAAAGCCATAAAATAAGGGTTGTTTTTCATATGTATCATTTCACAGTAGCCGTCAATTAAAATTTTTACCTCTACTCCTTTGTTTGCCGCATTGTAAAGAGCCGCCAAAACCTTTTTACCGCTATTATCAGCCCTGAAATCAAATGTAGATAATATTATCCTTTCACTGGCCCTTTCTATCATCCTAAGTCGTTCAATCAGGGCCTGCATATTGTCTTCTATAACACATGCCCTGTCACAGGAAACCTGATCCGAAAAGAAGTCATCCGGATCAAATGAACTTATATATTCTGCACTGATTTTAGGCTGCCTTTTATATACAATTACCACACTAAATATAACATATGTAATAAATGCAACCACAAAGAGTAAAACTGCAATTATTATCTTTTTCAAAGCACTTCACCCTTGTTATATCCTATGTGTTAATTATGTCATTTAATTTTATGTGACGGCCTGTTTCCTTTATGTTTAGTCATGGCAAATCTATGAAACTTTGGTCTTAACTAGAGTATAATTAAATTTTATAAAAAAAACAATGATTTCCCGCATCCGGACCGCGGGAAACCATCATCTTTAACATTCATTTTATTTTATTTAGTTTTATTTAATTTTTAATGATATCATTTATAAAATGGCATCAGTATAAAAGCTTTTAATAATAATGCATCAGTAAACCGAATTATAATCAAACTTAAACTTAATTACCTGTCCCGGATAATAATCCATATTCAGATAATCCTTCATATCTGTTGAGATTATTCTGTGAACAACATAATTTTCACCTTCACGGCGGGCCACCACCCTGCCGTGTTTTAACATTATTTCTTTATACTCGGGCTCTGCTTCCTTTGGGGTTTGATTAACAGCCCTATGATTGACATAAATTCTCTCAAGCGGTACTACAGTATATAACATACTATACCTTCCTTCCGAATTAGTTATACACTGGCTCTTATTTTCCGTTCTTTTGCTTTTTTCTGGCTTCAATCATCTCGTTCATTTTAGCCAGAGCTTCTTTTATACCTCCAACCTCATCGATTATTTTTAATTTCACAGTTTCGGCTCCTACCAGGATAGAACCTACGTCCTTAGCCAACTGGTTGGTGGCAAGCATAAGATTTTTAAACTCCTGGTAGCTGATACCGGAATGGTCTACCACAAACCTTATGATACGGTCCTGTATCTTTTCAAAATACTCAAAAGTCTGAGTTACGCCTATTACGGTACCGTTCATGCGTACAGGATGAATAATCATTGATGCGGTCGGTACGATAAAGCTATAGTCTGCCGAAACAGCCAGTGGCACACCTATCGAGTGACTTCCTCCCAAAACTAAAGATACTGTCGGCTTACTTAGGGATGCTATCATTTCGGCTATGGCAAGTCCGGCCTCTACATCTCCACCTACGGTGTTAATTAAAATTAACAGGCCGTCAATCTCATTACTGTCCTCGATTGCGGCAAGCTGAGGAAGAACATGCTCATATTTAGTGGTTTTATTATGTTGAGGCAGGCACTCATGCCCTTCGATTTCCCCTATAATCGACAGCAAATGTATTTTATGTTCTTTGTTATTATTATCCAGTACCGTCTGGCCGTATTCGGATATTTTATTATCCTTTAATTCTTCATTTTCTTTTTTTAGCTTTTCCTCTTCCTGTTCTTCCATGGTAGATTTTTTTTGATTGCCTTCATCATCGGCATCATTGTCTGTGCCTTCATTTGCAGTCTTTGTTTCATTTTCCGCAGAATTTATCATATCAAAATTAAATTTTTCCTTGCTTTCTTTGTTGCTTCTTGTGCCTTGCATATGCTTCTCCTTTTATTTTTTTGCATAATTTCCATACTATTATGTGATAAATGCAAAAATTTATGCAAAGCACTCCAAGCAGCAAATATAATGTTTATTTGTCTGTATTGTTATTCCAATAAGTTTTCATATTTTTCTTTTCTATATCAATAACAAAATTTCTTTTTATAAGGAGAAAATACTCCAATTCTTTTAAAATCTGATATAAAACAGCCCTATATTCAAACTCCTCTCTTGTTGTCGGCAGTTTATCCTGTTTATAGTGATTATACAGATTTTTTAAATCCTCAAGTAAACCTTTAGCATTATTCATCTCATGAAAACTGTCCGCAATCCTATTTAAAAAATCTGCCAAAGGAATAGACTGTTTTAATAAAACCGGAATATTGGAAATATCACGGCTTATGTCTTTTAATACCTCGATTTGATGCTTTCTCATTTCCAGATAAGTTATCAAATATCTTGTATCGGATAATAGCCTGTTGCCGGCATCTTCATAAGCCTTATGAAGAAGTTCCTCAAGCAAAGTTTCTAAGTCTCTGAAATTAATGATAATATTTTCATTATTCAGACTGCCTTGATCCGATATCCCGGATTCAGTTTCAATACCTGTAAATACCGGCTTTTCTTTATTTGGTAAATCATCCGAAAAATCCTGAATAAGACAGGCTTTTTTGTTCTTAAGAGCAAAGGCCATGGCTCGTAACACTTTTTTGAATTCAATTTCCAATAAATATTGCTTTATAAAAATTTCTTTCCTGTAACTTGGCATGAACATATTGACTGCTACTCCTATGCCCATCCCTATACCAAGAATCATCACTTCATTAAAAAAAAGCTGTGGATCCATCCTTTTTTCTATAAGAAAATGGGTCATCAAAACCGAATTCATGGATATACCCTCTTTTAAATTAAACAGATTGCTTAACCCTGCAAAAATCAGAACAAATATTCCGAAAACCCAGGGATTATACCCAAACCCGTTAAACAGCAAATAAGAAACTGTAACCGCCAAAAGGAATGATATAATCCTCTTTGCAGCAATACTTAGGGTTTCTTTTTTTGTATTTTGAATGGTAAGCAGGGTTATTATACCGGCAGAGGGACTGTATGATAAACCAAAAAGTTCTGCAAGAATTATGGCAATTGCCGAACCGATACCGGCTTTGAATATATACCACGGATTTACCTTATTTAGTTGTACTTTTTTAATATTATCCTTCCTAAAAATATAATCCACCCCCTATAAGGGCAATATTTAAGGTCATAAAGTAAATATGCAGTCAGCCGAAAAACCGGCTTATTACTCCGACTTAATGAAATCATATATTGACTTTAGATCCGTTGTCAATAATCATTAAGTGCTGTTTTCATATCAAAAAAACTGTCCCAAATCATTCCGAAGGGACAGTTTTTAAATATAGATAGAAATTTTTGTTTAACACTTATTTTTATTATGACTTAGCTGTAACTTTTATTATCCTTGTTTAGTCTATTCATGGCGTCCATTATCCTGGTAAACTTTCCGACCAGATATCCTGTTGTAAGAAATGATATCAAAGTCCCGATTCCGAATACTCCACCCAATATAACCCCGAGAATTGAATATAAAATGTCACAGCCTGTTCTTAAAACAGCATAAGATATGCCCGTCAGAGAATTTACCTTGTAAAGTACTGCATCCAGGGCGTTCATACCCAGCTTAAAATAAATAAGCATAGCCAAGGCTGCTGCAAGTAATATTTCACCTATTACATAAACAGCCAATCTTCCCAAAAAATTTAATTCACCAATCTTAAGCGGTGCGAAAATCCAGTTATAAAAATCTATAAAATAACCGGATAATAAAGCATATATAACGGTTCCTAAACCTAAATTCCCCTTAGCCACGATAGCTGCAATTAAAATTACGATTAAATTATATATCAGTGAAGCTTGTCCGATTGATATATTCAAAGAACGTGATATACCGTCACATAATACTCCTATAGGATCGCTTCCCAAACCGCTTTGCAAAAAAAGAGAAATTCCGCATCCGACACCATTTATGGCTATAAATACGCCCATCAGCTTTTTTATCATGCAGTTTAAACCTCCAGTCCTGCCCAATTAAAGCTTTACAAGCATAGCATATAAACTCACCGATTCCAATTTAAGAATAATGGAAATTTGTATAAAATTCGGCAGAAACTTGGCCTACATTAAATAAGGGTATACCGATATAACTTAGATTATACCGGCATACCCAGTATTAGCTTCAATAAATCATGATTTTGCCTTATGCCTTTTGAAGGCCTTTTTGAATCTTATAAGGTGATTTTAATCCTTTTTTTACTTCTGTTCTTTGAATAACCAACTCACTTGCAGCCATTTCATCATCATTGTCAATGCTGCATTTTGTGATAGTAAGGTCATCGTTCAGGCGGATAATATTTCCTTCCTCGTCCATAAGTTTTACATATTCGGTTTTTGTTCCTTTGCTGTGTTTCTTATAAATCAGACCGTTTTTCTTGCAAGCTTCTTTAAATGCTTTTTCACTGGTTATTTTGCCTTTTCTTAACATATAAATCAACTCCGATCTTCAGTAACCAATTCCATACTTGATATAACATTTGTATCAAATACGCAAATTTGGTTTTCAATATATGATATGTTAAAGGTATGAAAAAATTTACCATATTCAGTCGGCATATATGGCTGATTAGGCAGGTAAAATGTACCGATAATTAGTTTATATTTATATTTAATATTTAAGTAGTCACAATATGTACATCTTAGCTTCTTGGTATCAATCATATCTTCGGTGACCGATATTAAATCACCTTTAAACAGAAACGGTAAAAACTCATTTCGGTATATTTCTACAAATTTAGTATAATCTTTTAATCTTCTTAAATCAAGTATATATTCATTATTTACATTTAATTTACATCTTATAATAGCAGGTGTCCTGACCCGGACACCAAATTTATTAGTAGGATTAGTAGTCCACCATCTTGCCAGCGAAAAATCCATATAAAAGTATATTCCGTTTCCCAGCCAATGATGCTTATTAGGTCTGCATTTAAATCCGGATTTTAAAATACTTTCTGCATTGCTAAGATCGGTTCCGTGATAAGCCTCTATTATTACGTTAGAATCCATACTCCGCCTCTTAAAATAAATACTTTGTTAACATTAAGCCAAATAGTACAACCATTAATTGGTATTATAATACATTTTTATCTTTTTGTAAATATTTTACTACAAAATTAGCAAACCGGATAAGTTGTGTTATTCTACAACTTATCCGGCTGTTTACAAATTATTCACATTTTGTTTACAGTTTATTTACGGTGTCAGGTACCATTATTCTGTTACTTCAATCTTTCGAATTTCTTTCGTCCTGATTTCCCTGCAAATATCTTCAACAAATGTTGCAAGAGGTTTCGGACCTTCATCGCCAAGGTAACGGCTTCTTACGGATACCATACCTTCTTCCTCTTCTTTTTGGCCTACTATAAGCATGTAAGGAATACGATCCAGTCTTGCCTCCCTGATCTTATAACCGATCTTTTCTGCCCTTTCATCCACGGTTACAAGGACGTTGTTATTCTGCAGTTCTTCCTTAACCTTCCGCGCATAATCATGATATTTTTCGGAAATAGGTAAGATACGAACCTGTTCGGGACACAGCCAGGTAGGCAGCATGCCGGCATATTTTTCGATAAGCCATGCCAGTGTCCTTTCATAGCAGCCGATACTTGTTCTGTGGATGATATAAGGACGTTTCTTCTCACCGTTGGCATCCACATAAGTCATGTCGAAACGTTCAGCAAGTATGAAGTCCAGCTGAATGGTAATCATGGTGTCTTCCTTGCCGTATACGTTCTTAGCCTGAATATCCAGTTTCGGTCCGTAAAATGCTGCCTCACCCTCGGCTTCGACAAATTCTACCCCGTTTTTGATAAGCATTTCACGCATCTTGTTTTGCATTCTTTCCCAGTCTTTTTCATCGCCCAGGTACTTTTCCTTATTGTTGGGGTCCCACTTGGACAAGCGATATGTAACATCCTTGTCAAGACCCAGGGTCTTTAAGCAATACATAGCAAGTTCAAGACATCCGGCAAATTCTTCTTCAACCTGCTCGGGAGTAACAATCAAATGGCCTTCTGAAATGGTAAACTGCCTTACTCTGGTAAGACCGTGCATTTCTCCGGAATCTTCGTTTCTGAACAGGGTTGAAGTTTCTGCATACCTGCAAGGCAGGTCTCTGTAACTTTTCGGTGATTGCTTATAAACATAGTATTGGAAAGGACAGGTCATAGGACGAAGGGCAAATATTTCGGAATCTTCCTTGTTTTCATCACCGATTACAAACATACCCTCTTTATAATGATTCCAATGGTCGGATATGACATACAAGTCTTTCTTAGCCATAAGAGGAGTCTTTGTTCTCATATAGCCTCTGCGTTCCTCTTCGTCCTCTATCCAGCGCTGCAGGGTCTGTATAATCTTAGCACCCTTCGGCATAAGAAGAGGAAGTCCCTGACCGATTACATCCACTGTAGTAAATATCTCCAACTCTCTTCCCAGCTTATTGTGGTCCCGTTTCTTGATATCTTCCAAATGAGCCAAATATGCATCCAGATCGGCATTCTTATTAAATGCGGTACCATATACTCTTGTAAGCATTTTGTTCTTTTCCGAACCTCTCCAGTATGCACCTGAAGAAGAAATCAGCTTAATAGCCTTTAATTCCTTGGTATTCATCAGATGAGGACCTGCGCACAAATCCACAAATTCTCCCTGTTGATAAAAAGTAATCTCCGCGTCTTCAGGAAGTTCCTCAATCAGTTCAACCTTATAAATTTCACCCTTTTCCTTCATAAATGCTATAGCTTCATTTCTTGGTAAACTGAAGCGTTTAATCTCATGGCCTTCTTTTATAATTTTTTTCATTTCTGCTTCCAGTTTATCAAGGGCTTCCCGGTCAAAAGGAGCTATATCAAAATCATAATAGAAGCCGTTTTCAATGGCTGGCCCAATAGCAAGTTTAGCCTCCGGATAAAGCCTTTTAACCGCCTGAGCAAGAACATGGGATGCGGTATGGCGGTAGGCAGCCTTGCCTCCATCATCGTTAAAGGTTAAAATATTTAAGGTGCAATCTTTATCTACCACGGTGCGAAGATCAACAACCTTACCGTCAATTTCGGCTGCGCATGCGACTCTTGCCAGGCCTTCGCTTAAGTCCTTGGCTATTTCATATACGGACATTCCGCTTTGATACTCTTTTACTGATCCGTCTTTTAAAGTTATTTTCATTATAGAAACTCCTTTCTTTTAGATGTAAATATCATTTACAATCTTTTAATTAAATGTAATCATTTTTCCCGACATTAATTTTTTAATGTCATAAACTGAGCCATGTATCATTTTGATAAAATCTTTAAGTTACATTTTTATTGCAGGCAAATGCCGTCAATATAATGTTTGTGACTCATTATTCCAAAAGTGCTGCAACAATATAACAGGTTTATCACGCGAAATCCGGGTAATTTATTAAAATAGCAACCAAGTATTTAATTAAGATTTCAATTAAAAAAGCCCGTCTCTTCCGATTTATTCTGTTAAACCGGAAGGGACGAGCATATTAATATGCCGCGGTTCCACCCTTCTTGGCGCAATGCGCCCACTCAATTTGATTATAACGGAATCACCGGACCTTATTAGGGCCACTCCGAGGCGGTTTTCCTATACTTCCGAATAAGATACTTCCACCAAATGTATCTCTCTCTGTAATCTTCCGTATAGTACTCATCTCATCAACGTGTTATCACTATATAACTTTTAAATTACTATAGCATTATGATATGCAAATTTTAGATAAAAATCAAGATAAAACTTTTTACAGTCTAATTTTTTTAACCTTTATTATAATAAGCTTTCCGCTATTCTTACAATCAAGGGTATAGTTGCCGCACAAAAGAGTACCGCCAGTGTAAATATTTCCGCTGCCAGTACGGAATTCTTCTTATATTTTATAGAAAACAAAATAACCGTTGTCGCAGAAGGTGATGCTGCCATTATAACAGCTATAGTTTTTACTGTATCGTTAACCGGAAGCTTAACAATCAGAGCCGTTATAAGCAAAGGTAACAATATAAGCTTTATAAAAAGCACATAATACATTCTTATATTTCTTATTAAAATTTTTATTATATTGGTTTTACCGATAGTAACTCCCGCTACCAGCATAGCTAAGGGCGTATTTAACGAAGCCACATGATTTAGAGCATCGTAAAGAACTTTCGGCACTTTTATCTGCAATATAAAACATATCAGGCCAAGAAATATTGATATTATTGACGGTGATAAGAACATACCTGCCATTTTCCTAAACTTCAGTTCTTTAATGCCTGACATCATCATAACTCCGTGGGTCCATATCAGAATATTGAACAAAGTTATATAAGCTGTAACATAAAACACTCCTTCACTGCCGTATATGCCGCTTACAAGCGGAATACCCATATAGCCCACATTGGCATATGAGGAAGCAAAACGTTCCACTTCAACGTTTTCATTTTCAATAATCTTACTACTACGCTTACCGTCTTCAGTTACGAAAATCCGCTTCTTTTTCCTTATAAGTATGTAAGAAACCGAAATACCTACCACATGGACCACGGTGGCAAAAAGTAAAGAAAGCAGCAATCCCTCCATCAGTTCCGTACTGAAATCTCTCTGGTATGATACAAAGATAACTGCCGGCGTAACTAAATACAGTAAAATATCCGAAAGTTTTCTGTTGGTTTCGTCATCAATAAGTTTGACTTTGTAACAAATAACTCCTATCAATATAATTATAAAAATAATAAGAATCTGATTTAGCAATATACCGGATAACGACATATAAAACCCCTTTGGTTAAATAAGGATAGTTTAAATAATTATTTTATGTTTCCTACCAAACATATGGAGGAATTGGATATATCCAAATATTTGATTACAAAATCCTGCACATCTTCAATGGTTACTTTATTAATACCCTCAATCGTTTCATCCAGAGGTACCAACCTGCCCCGGTTAAGCATAGATTTTCCGTTGGCATTCATCCTGTTTTTTGCCCCTTCACTTCCCAAAATAAGCTCCGTCTTTATCTGTTCTTTTGTCATGGCAAGTTCGTCAGGGGTAATCCCGTTTTTCCTTAAATCTTCTATTTCATCGTAGATCATATTTAATACCGTATCTTTTTGGCCGGGGTTCATAGCCGCATATATATGGAGCAGACCTGTCGTCTTATATGAACTGCCGTATGAATAAATAGCATATGTCAGTCCGGCTTCTTCCCTCACCTTTTGGAACAATCTCGAATTGACACTTCCTCCGAGGATGGAATTAAGTATTGACAGAGCAAACCTTTCTTCCGACAAGAAGGATATGCAATCAAAAGCCATATTTATGTGAAGCTGTTCAATATCCTTACGTTTTTTGCATACCACCTTGCGATAAACCGGTTTTTCGGGAGGGATATAGTCCTTTATGCCTTTAGGTCTTATTTTACCGAATTCCTCTTCGACAAGTGCAAGTATTTCTTCCCGATCAAAATTGCCGGCTATCGATATTACAATATTTTCGCCTGTATAAAATGTATGCAAAAAATCAAGAATTTGCTCCCTGCTTATCTTCCTTACCGTAGTTTTTTTACCTGAGATAATATATCCCAAAGGATGATCCTTCCAAATTCTTTGCTGAAGCAAATCATGAACCAAGTCTTCAGGAGAATCTTCATACATATCAATCTCTTCCAAAATAACGCCCTTTTCTTTTCTTAAGGCTTTTTCGTCAATCAGAGAATTATTTAGCATATCCCCGATAATCCTTATTGCCATCGGCAAATGCTCACTAAGGGTTGTCGCATAGTAAGAAGTACATTCCTTACTGGTATATGCATTAATATTACCGCCGATTTTCGCCATTTCATCAGCTATCTGTTTGGCGGTTCTGTTTTTTGTTCCTTTAAACATCATATGCTCTATTACATGGGCAATACCATTATTGCTTTCATCTTCATTAGCGGAACCTACCCTGACCCATACTCCAAAGGCGGCACTTTTAAGATATGGCATAATTTCCGTTACAACGGTTATCCCATTGGAGAGTTTATCAATACTAATCATTCAAAGTTCTTCCTTTCATTCGTGCAATGAAGAATAATACTAATGAAATATTGTAACATATTCGGCTTCAAATAACAATATTGTTATCCTCTCTAGGCTTACAAAGAAATATGACAATTTAGTGCCACAAAACCCCTGCTATGTTCTGGTCTGTGACCGAAATCATAGCAGGGGTTTAATCAACCATGATTTTTATATATATGCTATAATGATATTTTATTTAACCTTATATTAAATATAATAAAGTGATAATCTTATCTTTTGGTATCTTATATCAATAAATAAGCCTAAGTACTGATAGGTTTTTTATAGTATACAAGACAAAAATAAACTAATAATCCTATTGCAAATAAGATAAATTTAAAAATATCTAATACATGATAAAATGCAAAATCAATCACTAAGCTTGCTATAACCAATAATATAGTGGTACTGACTTTATGTGCATTTTTTAAATTATATAAAGAATAAAACATGCACATTCCAATTAGTATAAAAAAAACTAAATAAGCAGGTGCTTCATCAAGCAAAGATAAAGATATAAGTACGGTACTTGTTGTCTGAAGCGCTAGCAATATAGGCTTCTTTATTGATATTTTTTTTCGTGATAGTATATCTATTGCTCCTAATAAACCGATACCAATAGCAAAATATATAACTGAAATTAATTCAACAGAATTTATTAAAATTCATATTAAGAAAACAGCAATAAAATCTATCATAATTAGTATCCAAGTGCTTCTTTAGCAGATTGTACTGCTACATTTGATAAGCACCTGTTATTTCACCCTTTCCAGCATAATATAGTCCACAAAATGGCACCAGCTACTAACAAATTAGAACTATTTACATAATTCATAATTATTCCAGATAATAAGCTTTATAAATCTTCTGAAATTAACTTATTCACAATAAACTTTAGCTGTGTATCATATTTAAGCATTTCATTTATTGTCTTAAGTCCGCTTTCAATATTAATACCTTTTTTATAATCATAAATATTTGGGGTAACATAATAATCAGGTGCTGTTCCGTATTTTGAATTAGACATACCGTCTTTATTTATTCCGTAAGACCCCATAAAACTTATTAATATCCCGCTATTTGGCAATCTTATTACACAACTAGTATCTCCCAAACCTTCTCCTGCCGTATTTTGCCCTACCAAAATTGCATGATTGCCGTTTTTCATTATTGCAGCGAATGTGTCTGCAGCCGAACCTGTCGCCTCACAAATTAGTACATACATGTTTTTAGATATTGCGGGTTTTTTTCCCCATATTCAATTTTACGTTTATATGAGTAATATAAATTGGTTTTATTTTTTATTCCAATTACAGGATTCTTGATTATTTTACTTCTATACTCATATTTAAATGCAGAATGAAATTCTGTAAACGGTACATAGTACTTATATGTAAATTTGTATTCTTTATTTATAAAGTGATCTAAAATACCATCAATAAATGTCAATAGATGTCCGCCATTATTGTTTCTTATATCAAAAATTACAGTATCAATACTATCCTTCTTTTCAATAATCTCCTCTGAAAGCTTACGTATTTTATTAAGATATCTGATTTGAAAAGAATCTATCCTATAATAACAAATCCGTTTTACTTCATCTAATAAATAAAAAATTTCAGGTTGCTCTTCATTTAAGTTATAAATATATGAAAATTCATACTCAGGCGCATGATATAGATTATATTCTATCCCGTTATTCATTCGAACCGATACCGGTTCGCCTTGAACCTTATTAAAAATTAGACTACTAAAATATAATGCATTCTTCCTAAAACTGAAATTCTTATTTAATATACTTTCATGGTTGTCAATGAACTCCTGTACCGGCTGGCCATTAATATGAGTAATATAAGTGTCAAAAAATTCAGTCTCATAATACCTTCCGTCAATATACTTAAATTTTACTATGTCATCCAAATTATAATTTTTTACATTCTCATATAATAGATTTTTCCAATATTGAAGTCGTTCTATATATAAATTATTTTCCATGATATTGGACAAATTATTTACCTGAATATTTTCCAGAAAAACAGGGTCAGGAAACAAAAGATAAGTATGTGCACTTTTAACAGTCGAAAAATATTTATACAGAGTAAGATAAAATTCAAAATCATTTTTCGTATCTTCTATCAACTTACGAAACTTATCATTTTTCTCTTCAAAAACTATTCCGTATATTTCTTCATCTATATGAATCAATGGATAATTCTCATACATAAAATCTATCATAAACTGAAAATCAGCTGCTTTTTCTTCAACCGACAAAGAATCCGATTCCTTTTTATTGTTATTTACCAAATTATAATCCTTATAATTTATGCCTACATATGGTTTCCTGAATTTATCACTAAAAAAAATCAAATCTACAAGAAAATATATATCCCATATGATAATAATACTAAGAAATATTATCTTTATCATCTTTTTAATGTTATGTTTAGAAAACTTAATTTTAAACATATATTCTCCTTATTTGATAACCTCCTATGTTTTTTGAGGTTGGAAATCCATTTTTTTGAAAACATAGGAGGTTATTAATTTAATATAAAGATAAATCAGATCATACCAAAATTCTTAAGTTATGTATTGATATAATGTTAAATAACTAACGCCTCCACCGCCGTAATAACTACTGCTGGTTTGACTTTTTTCGATCCTTTCAAGTCTTGCCGTTTCGGCTTTATATGCTTTATCATAATAATAATCATAAATATGATCTTTTCCGGTTTCGTATATTCCATTTAATGTTATAAGCGTACCTGCTATTGATAAAATCGTACCAATAACGCATCCACCGCTTAATTCTAATATTTGATCATCAGGAATATTTTCAAAAGCCAAATCAGCAATAACCATCTACTTCACCTCATTCTCGTTGATTTTTATAGTAGTAATAATCATTATATGCATCAACTGTTCCGCGTCTGGTACCTTCTGCTGCTGCATTTTTATATTCACTGACAACATATTAACAACCGCTTTACCTACATCATAAACTATATAGCAACAGGTGCAAAAACAGGTACCAAAAGAATTATAATTGTCACTTCCTTTTTTAAAATATAAATTAATATTTAAGACACTGTCACACTAACATAAATTTACAATATATAACATGACATATTTGAAAAATTATTTATATATAATCAGCTAATACCTTGGCAGATAATGTTATGACACTATATAATTGTCAAGAATATCCTGCCACATAATAACATCATAACAGCTCTGATAATATGCCACTTTTGCCGCTTTCAATTCAACTAAACTTTCTAGAACTTCAATCCTGCTGGCTCTCTTATATTTAAACTTTGAAGTTAAAGTATCGTATCTTTTTTCTTTTATTTGCAGTTCCTTTAAAGCAGCCTCTCTTGATTTATATGCCTGCTCATAAGAATGAATCGCATTATTTACATAAGTATAAATATTTTCAACCAGCTCATCTTTCTGTAATTTGTAGTAATCTACTTTCATTTCCACCTGACGATAAGCTGTACCGCTACTAATATAACCAGTATTGTAATATTCTTTATAACTTTTATCCATAACATATATTTTGTCACATTTCTTAATTGTACTTAATCTATGGGCAATAATTATGGTGGTCATATTTCTGCTGTACTCATCAAGAGTTTCCTGAATTGCCCTCTCAGATATAGAATCCAGATTGCTGGTTGCTTCATCCAATATAAGAATATCCGGTTTTTTTAATATGGCCCTGGCTATTGCAAGCCGTTGTCTTTGTCCGCCGGATAAATTGGAACCGTTTTCTTCTAATCTGGTCTCGTATCTTAAAGGTAATTCATTAATAAAATCATGAGCCTGAGCCTTTTTAGCAGCATCAATAACTTCCTCAGTCGTGACATCATCCAACCCCAATACAAGGTTTTCCATTATGCTTCCGCTGAACAAAAATATTTCCTGCGGAATATATGCTATTTTATCTCTTAAACATTCTAGATTTATATCTTTAATATTATTGTTGTTTATTAATATTTCACCTGATTCCGGAGAATATAGATTAAGCAACAATTTAACCAGCGTAGTCTTTCCTGAGCCGCTTTCACCTACAAGTGCAATTTTTTCCCCTTGCTTAATATGCAGATTTATATTTTCTAGTACAGGTCTTCTTGTTCCATATCTGAATGTAATATTTTTAAATATTATGTCTCCATGCAGAGAAGTTGGTTTTAGTTTCTTTTCTTCATCTATTCCTTTTTCTATTTCTAAATCTAAAATTTCACCTAATCTGTCGGCAGCTACAATTGCTGTTTGTATTTGTGGTTGAAGATTAATAAGATTTTTAACGGGATCAAGAAAATAAGCCAGCAATGAATTAAAGGTAATCAATTGTCCAATAGTCAAATTACCTTTTATAACATTGTAGGCTCCAACCCAAACAATAATTATTCCTCCTGTAAGTTCAACAAACTCCACCAAAGACCCCTGAAGATTGCTGACCCAACTTAATTTGAATACACTTTTCAACAAACGAATGAATTTAGTTTCTGTTTCTAAATCTACTTTGCGTTCGGCATTGTAAGCTTTTACAGTTTGAATTCCGTTTAAAGATTCAACCATATATGATGTAAGCTGTGCATTATTCTCCATCTGAACCTGATTTAGTTTTTTATACCATTCATTAAAACAGAATACTATAGCAAAATAGAAGATTACTACTATGACTGTAACGGCAAACATCTTACCGTTTTGCATATAAAGAATTATACCGCCTGCTACAGCCATAATGGTATCAATCATTATGGTTAGAGTAGCTCCAGAAATTGCATCCCTGACTTTTGATGCGTCTTGAAACCTCGAAATAATTTCACCAACTTTTCTTGTCCCAAAAAAATTCATAGGTAACTTTAGGACATGACTGTAATATCCAAGCAATAACGCTATATCCAACTTTTGACTTAAATACAAAAGCAAATGGGAACGGATTGCTGCAAGTAATACCTTAAAAAGATTTAACAGTATAATTCCTATAGACAAAATATGTAATGTTTTTTGTAATCCCCCTGGGAGAATATCGTCTAGCAAAACTTTAAAATAAAATGAACCCAAAATTCCTAATAAAGTTAAAATAAGTGATGCAACAAATATGTTAAGCAGCAATCGCTTTTGAGGTTTTAGTAAATAAAAAAATCTTTGAAATAAGCCCTTTGTATCATCCCCTTTTTGAAAAGAGGTATTGGGAACCATAAGGATAAGTACACCACTCCACTGATATTTTGGTGGTTTTCCTTCTTCTGACTTCTCACCAAAGAATTCTTCGGGCGTCAGTTTTACAATACCTTTTGCAGGATCTGCTATAATCACTTGCTTTTTTGATATTTTATGTATTACAACATAATGAAGAAGCACTCCGTCAACTATGACATGCGCTATACATGGCAGAGGAAATTCAGAAAAGAATGCATTCTTATCCCCTCTTACTCCCTTTGCAGTAAATCCAAGTTGTTCGGCTGCTTTTATGACACCATACGCGTTAGTCCCCTGCTTGTCCGTTCCTGCTATCTCTCTTATTTTTGTAATAGAGGTGCTGTATCCATATTGCTTAGAAATTGTGGCCAGACAAGCCGCACCACAATCCGTGATATCATGTTGTTTTACGCAATAGTACCTTTTAAACATTTACTTCACCGTATATTTAATTATATGATTTATGAGAATTCCTAATACTATACTTTATAAATCTTCTGAGATTAACTTATTGACAATAAACTTTAGCTGTGTATCATATTTAAGCATTTCATTCATTGCTTTTTGTCTGTTATCTATAATATTACCTTTTTTAAAATCATAAATATCTTGGGTAACATAATAATAGGGTGCTGTTCCATATTTTGTATTAGATGTATCGTCTTTATTTATTGCGTTCTTCCAATTTAAAAAACGGAATTCTTACAATCAGCAAATATGCAAATATAATGTTATATACTGAATAAAAAACATAAAAATAAAAATTAATCTTACTGCCTAAATCAAAAATCGTTATTAGACCTAAAAGTACGGTTGTCATAAATAAACTAAACCACGCCATACATAATAATGGTTTTGTAATAAATTTTACTTTGTTACTGCTGCTATCATTCATTTAGCTCGCCCCACTTATACCCTTACAGTAATCTATCGGAAATGATGTTAAGATTTATCCTAAAACATTAAAAAATTATCCTATCAATTGAAGTCATTCTTGCACTTATATGACAGGTGCCTGAGTTAAGATGATAATTTCTATTCAATAAAAAAATTTAAAATTATCAAAAGATAACCCATATAGAAAATAAAATACTGATACAGCAAATAATTACTCTTTCTATCAAAGTTAATTTGCGATTAATTATTATTGGTATCAATGTATATATGCATCTAAAACCATCAAATCCGATAATAGGTAATAAATTAAAAAAAGAAACTCCCCATGAAAATACTGCAGTAATTACAAGAAACACATTAAAGTTATATGTAAAATTCATATTTTTCTTAAATATATAATTACTATAGGGATTAGATATATCTTCTATAACCGAGGTTTTTCCTGTAATTAATTCACCTATAGATTCTATTACAATTTTAATAAGATCCCGGATCGTATAGCGTACAGCTAAAAACTTTTCTTTAAAAGTTTGCTCATAAAAATATACATCTTTTATTGTAGGCGTATAATCCGAATTATCAGCATAATACTCAACATATAATCTGTCATTATTATTTTTTGAAAATGTAAGTATATTTACTTTATCAGAATTAAGCAGTATTTCAATATCAGATATACGGAAAACTCTATTGCCGTTTATACTGCGGAGTCTGTAATCTTTTTCTATTCCTTGCTCTAATAATTGCTGGTTATAAATCTTTTCAACTCGTAGTCCAAGAATATTTCCTGATGCAAAAATAAGTATTATTGCTAAAACCAAGCTGAAAAAAGGCCCTGCCAAATAACAAAGCATCTTTTTAAAATTAAAAATTCTTATGGATTGACCCATGATTTCATAATTTGCATCTAATTCCGGGGATGCAACATATCCGCCGATAGGTATCAGCCGTAAGCTATATTTTGTATCTTTATGTTTAAATAAAATTAGTTTTGGCCCAATTCCTATAGATATTTCTTCTACATTAAAACCACATAATTTTAGCATAAGAAAATGTCCCAATTCATGTATACTTATTACAACAATTGCTCCAAGAATAAACAGTATAATATCCATAAAAATTATAACCCTTTCTTGAAGAAGTTAAATTCATAAATCCTTATACATAAATATGCTTTCTAATCATCAGTAAAAAATGATAATATTATAATAATTAAAGTCTCCAATTTATGAAATTTAAATTCATCAAATAACTTATCAACATACTTTTTCATAAAATAATCTGTTATCGAAGTATCCTTATTATCCGTATTTTCTATCTTTGACATAACATATTTTATTATATTATTGCTTTCAAAATTAAACTCTATCTTAAAATCATTTGAAATTTTATATTTCTTTCGACACATCTTACATTTTTTTAATTCAATTATATATCCCTGTTCTACTAATGAATTTAAAATGGCTTCCATATATCTTTTATATTGCCTTGAACTGTAAATAATATGCTTTTCAACTATAGCAGTTAAACTTTGCTTTTTTGATTTAGTTAATATTAATAATAATTCTTTAAGAAAATCATCTTGCAATTTATTGTTATCATAACCAGAGATAGATATTAGACAATTTTTTTTTAAATCAATAGCGCCATATTGAAAAAGCTCCCAGATTCCTATAGCCAGCAGACCCAATTTGCATTTTTTTCTATAAATAATTTTTGGTTTATCCTTTAATATATATAATAAATACTGTTGTGATAAATTTAAATTTCTCATACATATCTCCATAATCTATTATATTTTATTAATATTTATTCATTATACTTAAAAATACAGGCATATTTATTATTATAAATATGCCTGTATTTTTAACGTAAAATTAATCAAAGAAATAATCCAAAGCTTTCTTGGCTACCCAAATACCTGCTCCTTTCACTAATCCTTGTGCAAAATATTTGGCACCAACTTTTACAGCACCCCATAATAAGGCAGCTCCACCGTCTATTCGTAACATTCGTTTTCAGTTAAATATACAAAGTTCTCCATACTTATACCTCGTAATAATGTATTTAATCAAATATTTTATCTAATACCTTTTGTGCAACATAAGATCCCCATGTATTTACTTTTATCAATATTATAATCCATAATTTTACATGCATCAAGGGTAATTATTTTTTTTGTTATGGTTGAACAAACTGTTAATGCAAATATTTTAGCATACATATTATTTTATTCCGTTACATAATATTTTATTATTTTACATATAGTGTATCTTGTTAGTTTTGCCTCTTTATTGTATAAATTTTCTTTAAAATTTCATTAATATTCTTTTCTATATCTATTATCAGTACATCCTTCCCCTTAATTTTTGCATATTTGTAACTACCGTCTACAGGTATCCGCCATTGTTTAAATTCATATCTGAAATAATCCGGCAGGTTTATAATATGGGATATTATCTCCTTTTCACTTAAATTTGTTGTTACTTTTGGAAGGACTTTATTTAGAATGTTAAGTATATCTAATAAACCGATATTTTTCATCTTTTCAAAAATCTGCTCCAAAACTTTTCGCTGTCTGGCCGTTCTTGCAAAATCGGTGCCTGCATAACGAATTCTGCTGTATCCCAATGTCTGTTTGCCGTTAAGCAAATACTTTCCCGCAGCCGGAATCAAATCCTTATCTGTATCTTCATTTAAAAACATATTTATATTACGTATATTACTGTTCAAAAAAGGGAGCTCTTCTTCAGTTACCTCTACGGTTACTCCCCCTAAAATATCAATAATCTCTAAAAAGGCAATGAAATCAACCGCCACATAGCCGTCCAGCTTGATTTTGAAATTATTTTCTATTGTTTCTGTCAGAAGTTTGGCTCCTCCCAGGGCATAAGCAGCATTTAAACGGTTGCTCTTTTTACCCGGAATATTCAGATATATGTCTCTTAACAATGAAGTAAGTACTATCTCTTTATTCTTTTTGCTGACGGACAGAACCATCATGGCATCTGAACGGCCGCGGTCATCCGGATCCCTTGAATCGCTGCCTATCAGCAGTACGTTAAATACATTCTTATCTTTCATAACCGGTATATCTGCTATTTTTTCGTATTCGGAAAGAAAATTTAAATCCTCATCTGTTGAATCAGATACGTTATCCACATTAATGTCATCGATACTTAATTCATCCTGAAAGGCTTCCGATACTTGATTCTCTATCATATGCACGTTCTCATCAATATCAATATTGTCATTGTAATCTTCGGCATAGACATAATCGTCCTCTTGACTTCGGTCTATCACGTTCATCTTCCTGATGTAATTCCTGATAACCATATAACCGATGAAAAAAACAGTTACAAAAAACGCAAAACCGGTACCCAAAGAAACCAGAACTGCTTTTTTAACTTTCAGCTTCCTCAACGTCTTTTTCATATAACCACCATTATGCTTTATATATTGCCTGTAAAATTGTCATTATATATCCGTTTGCAAATCATTTTAAATTTCATTCATTAATCTTTATTCACAAGTATTAAAAATATAAAATAAGCTTTTATGGCCTGATTTATCCTCTCCCATATTTAACATAATTATTCACAAAAATATTTACCGATAAAATTAATAAACTCTAAAATAAAAAAAGCTGCCTAAATGGCAGCATAAATTAAATCGGAATATTTAAAGGATGAATTCATCCAAGTTACCAAGATAAACCCATCCTTTGCAGTATACTTATTTTATTGTAAAACTATTATATCTTACAGGTCTTTCATACTGAAGGACACTCTTCCCATCTTGTCAGGACCCAGGCAAACAACTTTTACCCTGTCTCCTAAGGTAAGGATGTCTTCAACATGACGAACCCTCTGCTTTGACATCTTGGAAATATGAAGGAGGCCTTCCTTACCGGGCGCAAACTCTAAGAATGCACCGAATTCTTTTATGCTGATAACTTTACCTTCGTAAATCTTGCCTTCTTCAAAATCACTTACAATTGTCTGTATCATCTGTGCAGCCCTGTCGATGCTGTCCTTATCCTGTCCGCAAATGGATACGGCACCGTCATCGGTTATATCAATCTTAACTCCGGTCTGTTCGATGATGGCATTGATGGTCTTGCCTCTCTGTCCGACAACATCACCGATCTTGGCAGGATCAATCTTAATCTGAATAATCTTCGGTGAATAAGGGCCGACTTCGGGTCTGGGTTTGGATATAACCGGAGCCATTACTTCATCTATAATATGAATTCTTGCTTCTCTTGCTCTATAAATGGCTTTTTCTACAATTTCCCTTGTAAGGCCGTGGATCTTGATATCCATCTGTATTGCCGTAATACCTTTATGGGTTCCGGCCACCTTAAAGTCCATATCACCGAAGAAATCCTCAAGCCCTTGTATGTCTGTAAGCAGTACATAATCGTCATCGGTTTCACCGGTAACCAGTCCTACGGATATACCGGCAACCATGGCCTTAATGGGTACGCCGGCAGCCATAAGGGACAGGGTTGAAGCACATACACTGGCTTGGGAAGTGGATCCGTTTGACTCCAATACTTCCGATACCGTACGGATAGCATAAGGGAATTCTTCTTCGGAAGGAAGTACCGGAACCAAAGCTTTTTCAGCCAAAGCACCGTGACCTATTTCCCTTCTTCCGGGACCTCTAGAAGGCTTAGTCTCACCGACGGAATATGAAGGGAAATTATAATGGTGCATATATCTTTTAACCGTTTCATTTTCATCTATACCGTCAAGCCTTTGGGTTTCAGCCAAAGCGCCCAGGGTTGTAACAGTCAAAACCTGAGTCTGACCGCGGGTAAACATACCCGAGCCGTGAGTTCTTGGAAGAATATCAATTTCGGCAGAAAGCTTTCTCATTTCATCCAATTTACGGCCGTCCGGGCGTTTTTTGTCCTTTAATATCATCTTTCTTACGGTCTTTTTCTGGAACTTATAAACCGCATCGTTTATAAACGGAACCCAATCGGGATGATCCGTTTCATAACGTTCAGTAAGTTTTTCAACTATAGCTTTGATATTTTCTTCCCTGACCTGTTTTTCGTCGGTAAATACAGCTTCTTCCATAGCCTCGGGGGTTATGAAATTAACCATATCCTCATACATTTCGTCAGGTACTTTAAATCTTTCATATTCATGCTTGGGCTTGCCGCACTCTGCCACAATCTTATCTATAAATTCAATTATTTTCTTATTAATTTCATGGGCGGCATAAATAGCCTCAATCATTTTATCTTCCTGGATCTCATTGGCACCTGCTTCTATCATTATGACTTTATCCCTGGTAGATGCAACGGTAAGGGCCAAATCTGACTTTTCCCTTTGTGCTGATGTCGGATTAAATACCAGTTCTCCGTCGACCATACCTACCATGGTAGCAGCTACCGGTCCGTTAAAAGGTATATCGGAAATACAGGTGGCTATAGATGAACCCAGCATAGCCGTAAGTTCCGGCGAGCAATCTTGGTCAACGCAAAGTACCAGGTTATCGATAGTAACGTCGTTCCTGTAATCATCCGGAAACAAAGGCCTCATAGGCCTGTCAATGGCGCGGGATGCCAATATGGCATTTTCTGAAGGCTTACCTTCCCTCTTAATAAATCCGCCGGGAATTTTTCCTACGGCATATAACTTTTCTTCATATTCGACACTTAACGGAAAGAAATCTATTCCTTCTCTGGGCTTATCCGATGCCGTTGCTGTTGACAATACTACCGTATCACCATAATGCATCAAAGCTGCTCCGTTTGCCTGGGCGGCCATTCTGCCTATATCAACTCTAAGTGTCCTGCCGCACAGTTCCATTGTGTAACTTTTGTACATACTTTAGCTCTCCTTTTCCTAATTTAATTTGCAGAGCCGTAAGGCACCGAAACGACTGAAAAACCTACCGATTTGTAAAATCCAATAATCAATAGGCTTTTCAGTAGTCTCGGGTTGTCCTTAAACGGCTCTAACTCTATTATTATATCATTATTATTTCCGATTTGCTACAATAAATTTCCTATGTTTCAATATTATATATATTTTTATTAAAAACTTTCTACCTATAATAATGCTCCTTCTTGCGAAAGTTATACTGCATATGCGCAAGAGGAGCATTATTAATCAACTTTATAACATAGTGCCAACAATTCAATTCATCTACTGCAAATTACTAAAAACAAAGCCTTAGTGCAAATAAATATAGATCCTAAGCCACTATATTTTTTAGCCACTTTTTCTGCCTATACCTTATATAACTGAAGATCAGCTTATACACTTCTTCAATCATAATCATGGCATATACGATGTATATAGGAAGTTTAAATACCAGTCCTCCCAATACAGCCATTGGAATTCCCACCAGATAAACACTGGTTACGTCAAGAAATAATGATGCTTTGGTATCTCCTCCGCTTCTTAGTATCGCCACAATAAAAAGGGAGTTTAACATCCTGACCGGCATGTATAAGGCAAAAACTGTTATGCAGAGTATAACATATTCAAAAACCTCATCCGATACATCAAAAATCGAAGCAACAGGAATTCTTGCCATAAGTACAATTATAGCTCCGACAATTGATAATAAGAACATCATAACTATATAATTTTTTGCGTGTTCCTCTGCCTTGTCAAGTTCATTGGAGCCCAGTTCGTTTCCAAGCAATACCGCAGAAGCATTACAAATGCCAAAAAATAATACCAAGGCTACCTGCTCAACTGTATTTGTAATAGTAATGGCTGCAGTTGCCGCATCTCCCATCCTACCGTATACCAGAGAATACATGGTAACACCAAATCCCCACATAAACTCATTGGCAATTACGGGAGAGGCGGTGCGAATATACTTGGTAAGAAAGAGTTTATTAAGAAACGGTTCACCCGTTTCTTTATGTTTGTTATACTTTTGGTGAATAAAATCACCCAGTTTTCCGTCACCGGTTTTATGGGAATAAACTAGTATTAATAATGCTGCGCATTCTACGATTCTTGCGATAACCGTAGCTAAAGCCGCTCCTGCCACACCCATCCTGGGAAAGCCAAAATTCCCAAATATAAGGCAATAATTAAAAAATACATTCACCATGATGGATATGCCTGTTATAATAACCGGCAGCTTAACATAATTCATACTCCTTAAGACTGATACGAACGCCACGGAAATCGCGACTAAAGGATAGCTGAATACGATTATAACAAGATATTTCCTACCTTCCTGAATCGTTCCGGCTAGAGGAGTAAATATTCTCATAACAAACTCTGGAAAGAAAAAGCCCGGAATGACAAACAGAAGCGATCCGCCGACTCCTATTAATATGGCGATACGCAAAACCCGTTTAATATTTAAAAGTTCACCCTTTCCCCAATATTGGGAGGCCAATATTCCTGAGCCGCTGCTAATTCCGAAAGTCAGCAAAGCAAATATAAAGAAATATTTGTTGGCAAGTCCTACGGCTGCTATGCTGGTTTCACCGAGTTTACCTATCATTAAGGTATCAACCAGATTAACCAGGTTATTCAACAGATTTTGCAGTACAATCGGTATGGTAAGTGCAAATGTCTTTTTTAAAAATTCCTTATCTTTCAGTATAATTTTTAGTCTTTTCATAATGCCTCTTTACGTAAATTTCAATATTATAGTTTAGTTTTCCAATTAGATATAGTTTATTTTGTCATTTAAATATTTAGACAAATATCTTTGCATCTAATATACCTGTCAAATCTTTAAAAGACTGACAAACAGGTACATTTATTACTTCAAATAATGTTGAATAAAAAACTGCTCCATAAATTTTGCAAAGGAGCAGTTTTTGATTTAATTACTTTCTTAAATTTAAACGCTCAATCAGTTCACGATAGGACTCAATGTTTGTTCTCTTAAGGTACTCAAGAAGTCCTCTTCTTTGACCAACCATCTTAAGAAGTCCTCTTCTGGAATGATGGTCTTTCTTATTATTCTTCAGGTGCTCAGTTAACTGATTAATTCTTTCTGTTAACAATGCAATCTGTACCTCGGGTGAACCTGTGTCTTGAGGAGTCCTTCCGTACTCTTTAATAATTTCAGCTTTTCTTTCTTTGCTAAGCATATCTTTTCCTCCTTTAATAATTTAAACACCAAATACCAAGAAAAGGCCGGAGTTTCCCAATTTCCGAGTATTGGCTGGTTAACCACAACAGCTATAATATCATAATAATTTCATGTTTTCAACTACAAATTTATTTTAATTTAGATAATTTTTCCCTTATTTTAGCTTTGTCCCGCACGACCCGCAATAAATTGCATCATTTTCATTGACTCTTCCACATCTTGTACAAACAGTACCCTGATTTTCCGTATTTGTCATATGAACCTTATCATTTTCCTTTAGGTCTTCCATAGATTCAGGGGCCTGTATAGACTGTGCCGATATCTGATCTGACGGTGCTTGTTCGTAAGGCTGCGAAGTCTGTGATTGCATATGAGTAGTACTACCGTTATTCTGTCTGCCAAAGGGCGGACGGGAATATGTATTTTTAGACTGTGCTTCGCCGAGAATATTTGATATTATCCCTATTTTAACATCTTTTCCGATCAGGGTCATGATTATGCATATGACATAGACGGCTGTAACAGCCGCATCAACAAGAAACGATAACAGCAATATTATAAAAATAGGGAAAAAAACAGGCGCACTTCTAAAATAATTGAACGAATAGAAGAAATTTTCAATCTTTATATTGTCCAGTCCTCCGTTAAATAAAGACGCAAATGATGTAATCAAATTAATCACAAAGTAAATAAGTTGAAACAGAATTGCAAAGACATATGAGTGTTTTACCGCATTCTTTACTTTGTCGTCAAAATTTAAAGTAAATACCGTCGCAGCAAATATCAAGGCAATAATAAGCGTACCGGACATATTTTTAGATAAAAAATATCCTATCAGATAAGCGAATACAACCAGGATAGTAACCGGTATGCCTAAGTTCTTCTTTTCACGAAGTTTTTCCATAACAATTACATCCTTCCCGTATTTTTCTATATATTACCATATAGTCCGGTTTTTAGTCAATTAATCTAAATACCGAAATACTTTTTTCCCAAATCCAAATCTTCTGCCATTCTGTGCTTTAACTCATCTAAACTTCCGAATTTGATTTCCGGCCTTATATATTTAAGAAACTCGACCGAAACCTCCTGCCCGTATAGATTCATGTTAAAATCATAGATATATGTTTCTATACCCACCGGTTCTTCGTTGCCGACAGTAGGTTTAACACCTATATTGGTCATACCGGGATAGGCTTTGCCATCTATAATTGTCCGGGAAATATATACACCCCTTGGCGGAAGAAGTTTGTTTGCCGGAGGTATAAGATTAATCGTTGGCATTCCCAAAGTTCTTCCGATTTTCTTTCCGTGAAGTACCCTTCCGAATACGGAATAGGGGGCTCCAAGCATGGCATTTACCGCTTCAATATTTCCTTTTTCCAGTTCATTTCTGATAACCGAACTGCTTATAACCTTATCCTTCCATGTTTTCTTCTCAAAGGTAATAACTTTAAAGCCATAGATATCCTCCATGGCTTTGAGCATATTTACGTCTCCTCTTCGCTCCCGTCCAAATCTGAAATCATTTCCTACAACAATTACTTTTGCATCCAGTTTTTGGACCAGAATATCCTTTACAAAATCCTCCGGTTCAAGGCTCTTTGTATAAAATGTAAAAGGATAGGATATCAATATATCCAAACCGTATTTTTCAAGCTTTGCCTTCTTTTCCTCTTCCGTATAAATCAATTTAATCTCATTATCGGAAATTACATTATGGGGATGATACAAAAAAGTAAACATCACAGAAGTCATCCCCAGTTTTTTCTGAGACAAAACCTCATTAATCAGCATTTGGTGTCCCAGATGGAGTCCGTCGAATTTACCCAATGTTACTGCGCTGTTATTAATATAAAATTCTGTTTTTCCCGCTATATATTTCATTAAATCCTCCGGTAGTAATTATAAAAACATTTTATAAGCGACAAACTTGCTCAAATCAGCATCAAAACGATAAATACCGACAAAAACTCCCCTTGAATCATAAACCCGAACCAAAGCTCCCCCACTTATAGTATCCTGATCAGATAAGAAGTCCAGATTTCTTTTAAAAAAGGCATTGCCATTGTAAACGAGCTTATCGTATTTGCTGCTCATAACCGCTTTTGGGTATGACGAAAAAATCTCATCTACAGAAACAATATGTCCGCCGATAGTACCGCTGCGGACATATTCTTCCACTTCACTTAAATATAATGACCCGGAAATATCAAAATTACCGACTCTGGTACGCAGCAGGGTTTTCATAACTCCTCCGCATCCCAAAATTTCCCCGATATCATGAAGCAATGTCCTGATATAGGTTCCTTTACCGCAATCAACCCTAAGCCTTACCTCATGTTCATCCGGGTCAAATTTGAGAATTTCTATATTATAAATCATTACCTTCCGGGAGCTTCTTTCTATTTCTTTACCCTGCCTTGCCAGTTCATAAAGTTTTTTTCCGTTAACCTTTACGGCAGAATACATGGGCGGTATCTGGTCATAGCCTCCGATAAACCTTTCAACCGCTTCTTTTATCTGTTGTAAATCCACATTCACGGAAGCTTCTTTTAAAACATTTCCCGTCATATCCTGGGTATCGGTTACTATACCTAGTTTCATAACCGCTTCATATGTTTTGTCTTTATCTACGATTAAATCAACGACTTTTGTAGCTTTGCCTATACATACGGGAAGGACACCTTCCGCTTCAGGATCCAAGGTGCCCGTGTGTCCGATTTTTTTTATTTTTAATATACCTCTCATTTTTGCCACAACATCATGAGAGGTATATCCTTTTTCTTTATATATATTAATAATTCCGTCAATCAATTTTATCTGCCCCTTTAAAGAGCATTTCCTGCCCTTAACTGTTCTTCAATATGAGGAGTCAGAGTGTTTATTATGTCCTGAACGGTACCTGCCATTGTGCAGCCGGCAGCTTTAATATGTCCACCTCCGCCAAAATAATAGGCAATCTTGCTGACGTCCACAATACTGTTTGATCTTAAACTTACCTTATGTTCATTCTCATTGGTTTCATATATAAATATGGCCACTTCACAGCCTTTTGCGGTACGCAGCTGATCGATTATCCCGTTTAGGTCTCCAAAGCTTGCCCCGTAAAAATCGAGCACTTTACGCTCAATACTTGATACGATCACCTTACCGCCCAAAAGAACCTGGCTTTCCATAAGGCATCTGCCCATTATCTGAAGCTGCATATAAGTCTTCTGGATAAAGGTTTCATCGATCAGTCTGGTAAAATCTATACCTTTTCTGATAAGGCCTGCCGCAATCTCCATAGTTTTATCCGAGGTACTGCTGTTTTTAAACATACCGGTATCGTGGACTATACCTATATAAAGACTTTTGGCAATATCCTTTGTTATTCTGCTATTGTCCATCAGATTATATAAAACTTCACAGGTGGATGAAGCATCTGCCACCACATGGTTTATATCGGCAAAGAAAACATTTGTAATATGGTGATCAATACAAATCCTTTTCTTTGCCGATTCAAAATACTTAATGGCAAAACCTAAGCGGTCGGGACTGCTGCTATCCAGAGAAATAAACACATCATATACCTCATCGTTATCACTGGTATGTCTTATGTGTTCCGTACCGGAAAGGATATTAAACTCCTCACCAAAAGGCTCGAGATATACATCAACACGCTCAAGTCCAAGCTCTTTTCGGCATTCATTCAAGTACATATACAATGCCGTACATGAGCCTATACAATCTCCGTCCGGCCTGATATGGCCGGCTATTGCAACCTTTTTAGAATTTAACAATGCATCTTCGATATTTTTATTCGTAAAAATACTCATTTTAATATCCTTTCAGCCTGAAATACTTTTATCGGTAACGCATTTTAGTCAGTGTCATCTTTATATCTTTCTTTTGTCATGTAATTATTATTCATCTTCCGCCACATCATCGTCCGCTATATCTTCATCTGTTTCATCAATGTCCACTTCTTTTGCATTCTGTGATGATTGAGCACTAACTTTATCAATTAATCTTGAAATATTAATACCATATTCAATGGAGTTGTCTATGATAAAGATAAGCTCCGGTGTATTACGTAAGTTTAAGTTTTTAGCCAGTTGGCCGCGCATGAAGGATGCCGCACTTTTAAGGCCCTGATAAGTATCGTTTTTGGCTTTCTCGTCACCCATAACGCTTATATATACTTTTGCAGTCTTTAAATCCGGAGCCACTTCCACATCAACCACTGAGGTCATCGGGTGAATCCTCGGATCTTTTATTTCCCTGCTGATTAAATTGCTCAGCTCTCTTTTTACCTCACCGTTTATTCTGGTGTTTTTGATGCTGTTCTTCCTCATACTATCACCCATACCTTTCTAACCAGTAGCTTATCCGGTATACCCATTTTATCTGGGTACCTCTGTTATAACATAGAATTCAACCTGGTCGCCAACTCTTATATCATTGTATCTTTCAAATACCAGTCCACATTCGTATCCGGCAGCAACTTCTTTTACGTCATCCTGGAATCTCTTTAAGGATGCCAGGCTGCCGTCATATACCAGAATGTTGTCTCTGTAAATACGGGCCTTGCTGCTTCTTGTGATCTTGCCGTCAAGAACGTAAGAACCGGCAATGGTACCGATACCGGATGCTTTGAATGTCTGACGGACTTCGGCATGGCCGATAACCTGTTCCTCAAATACGGGATCAAGCAAGCCTTTGATAGCGGCTTCAACATCGTTAATGGCATTGTATATAACCTTGTAAAGTTTTATCTCTACTTTCTCCTGTTCAGCTCTTTCTTTTGCAATATTGTCGGGTTTTACGTTAAATCCGATTATAATGGCGTTGGATGTACTTGCAAGAATGACGTCGGATTCGTTAATTGCGCCTACACCGCCATGGATTACCCGTACTGCAACCT
Organism: Herbinix hemicellulosilytica; assembly: GCF_002904165.1. Taxonomy (GTDB): domain Bacteria; phylum Bacillota; class Clostridia; order Lachnospirales; family Lachnospiraceae; genus Mobilitalea; species Mobilitalea hemicellulosilytica. The sequence continues at coordinate 258,477 of NZ_CVTD020000015.1, forward strand.
CTTCATTGCTGAGCTTAACCAGGCTTTGCTTTAATGCCTCAACGGATCCCTGAACATCGGCCTTAATAATTAAGTTAAGGTCTTTAATATTACCGGCCTGAATCTGAGAGAACAAACCGTCCAGGGTTATCTTTGATTTAGTTTCAGCAACCAGTTTTTCCTTACTTTGAGCAATATATACTTCTGCTATATGTCTTGCTTCTTTTTCTGTGTCTGTTACTACAAATATCTCACCCACATCGGGAACGGAATTTAAACCCAATATCTCGACAGGTGTAGAAGGAGTTGCTTCTTTGACTTTTCTTCCGTTCTCATCTATCATGGCACGGACCTTACCGTATGAAGATCCGACGGCAATGTTATCCCCTACACGTAAAGTACCTTTCTGGACGAGGATGGTTGCCACAGGTCCTCTACCTTTATCAAGCTGTGCCTCAATAACCAGACCTCTTGCCTTGCGGTTGGGATTTGCTTTAAGCTCCTCAATTTCTGCCGTAAGCAAAATCATTTCAAGCAGCTGGTCTATTCCTTCTTTGGTATGGGCCGATACGGGAACCATGATGGTATCTCCGCCCCAATCTTCGGCAATAAGATTATATTCGGTAAGTTCCTGTTTTACTCTTTCAATATTGGCACTGGGCTTATCGATTTTATTAATAGCCACAATTATCTGTACACCGGCTGCCTTTGCATGGCTGATAGCCTCAACTGTCTGAGGCATAACACCGTCATCGGCTGCAACTACCAGAATCGCAATATCGGTTGCCTGAGCTCCTCTCATACGCATGGATGTAAATGCCTCATGACCGGGAGTATCAAGGAAAGTAATTTTTTCTCCGTTAATCTCAACCGTGTAGGCACCGATATGCTGAGTAATTCCTCCTGCTTCCTTTGCTGTCACATTGGTTTGTCTTATGGCATCAAGAAGGGATGTTTTACCGTGGTCAACGTGGCCCATAACACAAACTACCGGAGGTCGTTTTACCAAAGTGGAAGGATCGTCCTCCTGGTCTTTAAGAAGTTCTTCCAATTCATTAACCTTTACTTCTTTTTCCGCTATAATGTCATACTCTAAGGCAATCTCCTCGGCTTCTTCAAAGGTTATTTCCTGATTGATGGTAACAACCTTTCCTTCCAGGAATAACTTCTTAATCAAAGCCGAACTGGGTACTTTCATTTTTTCGGCCAGTTCTTTGATAGTCACTACCTCAGGTAAAGAAATAACTTTGATTTCTTCTTTCTTTTCTTCTACCGGCTTAGGTTTAATGAATTGTCCCTTCTTAATTTTATTTAAAATAATATCCTCTTCATCAAATTGTGGCCCTTTTTCCCTGTACTTATCTTTGACGTTTCTGTCCCTGTTTTTCTTGCTACTGAAGTCGTTTCTTTCAGCTACTTTTTGATCCAGCATCTGTTGGTCAAAATCCTTTCTGTCATTTGTTCTTCCTGAACTTGATCCTTTTATATTATTTGTACCTTTTTGCATATTTTCGTCTTTAGAATATTTTTGATAATCTTTTCCTTGACCTTTCTGCTGTCCCTGCGGCTTATCCGCTTTTGAATGGACAGAAGTTTTTTGCTCATCCTTATAGGGCTTTTGATTCTTGGATGTACCCGGCTGCCCCTTCGGTTGTTGTGCCTGTTGTTTAGCATGACCTGATTGCTGGCTTCTTGACTGATTTGCTCCAGATGCTTTTGCCGAAGTTTGACCGGATTGCTTTTGAGCAGGCTGTCCTTGGGAAGCCCCTACAGGCGCCTGACCTTTTTGCTGCTGGTTTTGGGCCTGGCCTTTTTGAGTCTGATCTTTTTGAGCCTGAACTTTCTGTGCCTGGCCTTTTTGAGCCTGATTCTTTTGCTGTTGGGTTTTTTGTGCCTTATTTTGCTGCCCGGCTATATTTGCATTATTTGCAGCCCCTGCAGAGCCGTTTGTATTGCCCGAAGTACTTGCAGCAGCTGCTAAAGTACTTGTCGTATTATTTGAAACCGCAGAACCTGCGGTACCGGCAGCATTAGTTATATTATCGGTACCTGAAGTACTTGCGTTGCCGGCAGTATTTGAGGTACCGGATACACTTGCATTGTTTGCAACATTAGCCGAACTTACAGCAGCTTCCTGCTGTGTTTTTGCCGCAGCCGTCGTCTGCGGTCTTGCTGGAACGTTAGGCCTTACCCCCACTGCAGGACTTCCCTGGGAAGCAACCGGTATTCCCTGTCCTCTGGCTCCGGGCCCTTGCGACCTTGCAGGACTGACCGCCTGAGGTCTTGCCGGAACATTAGGTCTTACACCTGAAGTTAAGGGTTGAACCGGTATTCCCTGTCTTGTCTGCATGGGTCTTTGACCTGCAACTTCCATATGGGCGGCATTACCTTGTGCTTCTTTCGCTAGTGACAGCTCCTGACCTAATTCACTTTTATGACTTGCAGTACGCACCACGTTATCTGCAGGAGGTTCGGAAGTTTTGGTTACCGAAGAAATAAAATGCTCCTTAACAGCCTTCACTTCATGGTCCTCAAGATTACTGCTGTGAGTTTTCTTAACCCCCAGGCTCTGTTCAAGAAAGTTCAATATATCTTTACTCTCGATATTACCATGAGTTTCTTCATTTATTAAATTTTTTAATTCAAATACTCTCATTTTCGCCATACTTACTACCTCCGTTAATCTCACTACATCTTTTTAAGTTCCTTCTCAATCGCGTCTGCCAAGCCTTTATCAAGTACTGCCAAAGAAGCACGAAATTCCTTTCCCATTGCGTGACCTAGATCATCTTTGGTTCCGAAAAAATATATAGGAACACTATAATAAATGCACATGTCTCTAAATCTTTTCTTGGTATTGTCAGATGCATCTTCAGCTACTATGACTAAGGCTGCCTTGTATTCTTTCACCGCCTTTTCAGTTAGAAATTCACCGCTTACTATGTTGTTGGATTTTGTAGCAATGCCTAACAGGCTAAGTACTTTTCTTTGTGTCGGATTCAAGTGATACCAACTCCTTTTCCAGGTTGGCAAGCAATTCTTTGGGTATCTCCACCTTTAGTGATCGTTCCAAACCCTTTGACTTTATTGCTTTCTTCAAACAATCGACCGAACAGCATATATATGCTCCCCTGCCGTTTTTCTTTCCGGTAGTATCAACAATAATGTCTTCTTCGGGAGTTCTCAATATGCGGATCAGTTCTTTCTTTGGCTTAGATACACCGCATCCTGTGCATAATCTCATCGGTATTTTCTTTGCCACTATCTATCACATCCTTAATTTCCCATAACCTGGGATTCGCTCTTAATATCGATCTTATATCCCGTAAGTTTTGCAGCCAGTCTGGCATTCTGTCCTTCTTTACCGATAGCCAAGGAAAGCTGATAATCGGGAACGATAACCCTTGCACTTTTTTCTTCTTCATTAACATGAACGGATACTACCTTGGCAGGGCTTAAGGCATTCTCTATAAGCTTAGCCGGATCGTCACTCCAATTTATAATATCAATTTTCTCATCTCTCAGTTCATAAACAATGGCATTTACCCTTGCTCCGTTAACACCTACACAGGCTCCGACCGCATCTACATTGGGATCATTGCTCCATACGGCTATTTTAGTCCTGGAACCGGCTTCACGGGCAATAGCTTTAATCTCCACAGTACCGTCCTGAATTTCTGCAACTTCCGCTTCAAATAAACGCTTAACCAGTTCGGGGTGAGTCCTGGAAACCAAAATACGAGGTCCCTTCGGTGTGTCCTTAACTTCAAGGACATACAGCTTGATACGTTCCGTAGGATGGAAAACCTCACCCTTAACCTGTTCATTTTCATTAAGCATAGCATCAACTTTTCCAAGATTTATGCTTATATTATTGCCTACATACCGTTGCACGATACCGGTTACGATATCTCTTTCCTTTGTTACATACTGTTCATACAGAACTTTTCTTTCTTCTTCACGAATCTTTTGAACGACAACCTGTTTTGCTTTCTGCGCCGCAATCCTGCCGAAATTCTTCGGAGTCACTTCAATATTTACTGTATCTCCGACGTTAAGAGTGACATCCTTCTTTCTTGCCTCTGCCAGGCTGATTTGCGTAACGGGGTCTGTAACTTGTTCTACAACTTGTTTCATGGCATAAACATTTACCACACCGGTTTCACGGTCAATATTAACTTTAATATTATCTGCTCTGCCAAAATTATTTTTGCATGCTGCAACCAGCGAATTCTCAAGGGCTTCCAAAATAACTTCCTTTTTAATATCCTTTTCTTTCTCAAGCTGGTTCAGTGCTTCAATCAGTTCCCTGTTCGCATCCATTTTCAGACTTCTCCCTTCATATTATAAAGCAATTATATATTTAAAAATCAATAGTCAGACGGACCACAGCAATATCTTTTCTCGGAATTTCCATTTCAGTCTGATCGTCAATCTGAATTTTAATAACATTGGCATCATAACCTTTTAAGATGCCCACCCATTCCTTTTTCTTGTCAATAGGCTTATAGAGCTTAATTTCTACTTCCTCACCGATGCTTTTATCAAAATGTTTATCTTTTTTAAGCTGTCTTCCGAGTCCCGGTGAGCTTACTTCAAGCACATATGAATCGGGTATAAAATCTTCTTCGTCGAGCAAATCGCTAAGCTTCCTGCTCACCAACTCACAATCGTCAATGGTTATGCCGCCTTCCTTGTCAATATAGACTCGCAGATACCAGTTGCCGCCTTCTTTGACATATTCCACATCATACAATGTAAAATTGTTTTCTGCCAAGATAGGCTCCAGTAATTTTTCTGTTTTTTTCTCGTATACTTCGCGGTTTGCCAACTCATTCCCTGCCTTTCAAAAATCAGATTATTTATTGTATAAAAATAATCATCCTTCTTATAGAAATTACCTTGTTTACAAAATACAAGAGTGGACTTGCGTCCACTCCCAATTAGTCTTACCATTTAGTACTGTTGATATTATAACAAACAAAGCCAATATTTGCAAGTGTTATTTTATTTATATTTAAACATCTTAACCTTGCCAAATCTTTGATTTTAATAAAACTGATTATAGGAATTCATCTGGCTTAAAAATTCTTTTGTCCTTTGGTTTACAGAATTGCCAAAAATTTCTTGAGGTGTTCCCTGCTCAACAATAAATCCCTTATCCATAAATATAACCCGGTCTGATACTTCTTTTGCAAATGCCATCTCATGGGTTACTATAACCATTGTCATCTTTTCCTTGGCTAAATTCTTTATAACCTTAAGAATTTCTCCCGTAAGTTCCGGATCCAATGCAGAAGTCGGCTCATCAAAGAAAAGGATTTTGGGATTTAAGGCCAAGGCCCTGGCTATGGCTATTCTTTGCTGCTGCCCACCGGAAAGTTCGCAAGGATACGCATGGGATTTGTCAGCCAGGTTCATCTTATAAAGAAGCTCCATGGCAATCTTTGTGGCTTCATCTTTGCTTCTTTTAAGAACAACAATTTGTGGATCAATTATATTTTTCAAAACCGAATAATGGGGAAAGAGATTAAAATTCTGAAACACCAGACCAACTTTTAGCTGGATTTCGTGCAAAGTATTTGTATCGGCATAAACTGTTTTTCCGTCTTTTGTATCAACCATAACCTTGCCGTCAATCTCTATCTTTCCGCTGTCCACTCTTTCAAGCTGTGTAAGACAGCGAAGCAAAGTGGATTTGCCAGACCCTGAGGGTCCTATTATAGAAACCACTTCCCCCTCTTTAACTTCCAGAGATATATTTTCAAGCACATTTACATCATCAAATTTCTTTTTTATATTATAAGCCTTAACAAGCATTTATATCCTCCGAAAAAATAAATAATAACAGCAGCCTTATATTTTATAATAATCAAATTTCTTTTCTATTAACTTAAAGGCAAACTCAACCGCCGTATTCATAACCAGATAAAATAAGGCGGCTATCATTACAGGTATTGCCGAAAAGTATTTTGACCCTGCCTTGGATGCCACATCGAATATTTCACTTACCGAAATTACCTGGGCCAGGGCGGTATCTTTAACCAAAGTCATAAACTCATTGCCGGTAGCCGGAATAACATTTTTAACAACCTGTGGGAGAATAATCCTCATAAACGTCTGAAGTCTGCTGTAGCCCAGCACTTTTGCCGCTTCGTACTGGCCTTTCGGTATCGCAGCAATACCTCCTCTGAAAATTTCACCAAAATATGCCGCATAGTTTATTACAAATGCTACTATGCAGGCCGTAAACCGTTCAAAGCCCTTACCGAATATGTAAAACGGACCGTACATGAAAAAGAACAGCTGTAACATAAGGGGTGTACCCCGGAATATAAGCTGGTATATCCTTGTGGGCAGGCTGATTATCTTAAAACGGCTTCTTCTTGCCAGGGCAACCAGAAAACCTAAGGGTACAGAAAACAATATGGTAAGAAAAAAAATCTTTAGTACAGTACCTGTTGCGGCAAACATATTTTTTAATATTAAATCTATAGGTATATTATCGATTTTCATAGCAGGTAACCTTTCTTTTTAAATTAGCACTTTACCATATTACCATAATGATGTGCCATTTTCAATCTTATTTTAATTCCTTTATTTTCTAAATTTTTTATTAACATTAAATACAATATATTGACAAAATATATAAAATACATCATACTATATATATCCCCATATATTGAAACTTTTCGACATTAATTATCGCTGACACTTTTAATCTCGAAATTTTCTCACATTAGTAAGAAGGTTTCACCACACCATATGTACTTATGTACTTCAAGGTATGTGTGAAACCTTCTTACTTTAGATTGCTTTACAAAATAATTGGTTATCGGAAGGATGTTTTATCGCTTAATATATACTTCTATTCAATAATTGTTATATCTGACCCGAACCATTTTGTAGAAATTCTTTCTACGGTTCCGTCTGCCTTCAGTTCTCTTAATGCATTATTAATAGCCTCTGCCAGGGCTTCTTCACCTTTTCTGAAACCGATCGCATATTTTTCAGCAACCAAGGTGTCTTTCAGAACAACAAAATCTTTGCCTGCTTCATTAATCATATAAGCTGCAACTACTGAATCCATAAGAACCGCATCGGAATTGCCGGTCTCAAGGTCCATAAGTGCAGTTACATAATCTTTAAAGCTGGAATTGATTTCTCCGAGAGATTCCCTGAACTCTGAATTTTCTTCCATATATAAAGCTTCTTCGGCAGATGATCTGCCCTGGACCGCAAGCCTCTTTCCCGCCATATCTTCTTTGGTATTTATGCCGCTGTCTTTTTTAACAACTATCGCAATGGCATTTTCCATATACGGTATAGATAAGGTCAGGCTTTCCATTCTTTCTGGCGTAACAGAAAAACCGTTCCAGATACAGTCAATATTTTTGGTATTTAACTCATGTTCTTTAGCCTCCCAGTCAATCGGCTGCAATACCAGCTCAACCCCGAGCTTTTCACATACGGCTTTGGCCATATCTATGTCAAAACCTACGATTTCACCTGAATCATCCCGAAATCCCATCGGAGGAAAAGCATCATCAAGCCCCAGTATCAGCTTGCCCCTGCTTTTTATATACTCCAATGAGTTATCACTTTGATCTTCCCCCTGCTTCTTTAGATCCTCGTCTTGCCCCTGTTCTTGATTATTATTATTGGCCGTATCTTCTACCACCTGATCCGATGTCGTATTCTTTTCTTTTTTTGCACAGGCAGCAAAAGCGATTGCCAGTAAAATTGCTGTCATAAAAATAAATAACCTTTTTTTCATAACTTTCCTCCCTATATACTTGCATTAAGCATTTTAGTTTATTAGCACTTTACCATACTACCACAACAACGTACATTATGCAAGAAAAAAATAGATTGTCGCATAATTCTATCCAAATTACTATTTGGTTTACACACCGTAAAAAGAACATCTAACTAATTTTGTGCGTCATAGTCGGACTTATTAGTACGCCAATGACGCACAAAACACGCTAGATGTTCTTCTAATGGTGTATTACAATTATATCTATTTCCTTTTTATAATATAATTTTTAGAAAACCCCATAAATATTTATAATTTATTCCACTTTAAATTCCTTAACAAGATTATTCAGGTCGTTAACCATCTCATATAATTGAGATATGCTTTCGCTTATATCAATGATTGTAGCTGACTGTTCCTCGGCAGCTGCGGAGATTTCCTGAATATTGGCTGAGTTTTCCTGTGCCCTCTCTGAAATATGTCCAAGCATTTCAAGTATTTCGTCTTTCTTTTGATTAATTATTCGGTTATGATCAACAATGACTTTGATTTCCTCTATCAATGCCTGCAGTCCGTCCGAAATCAATCCTATAATTTCTTCTGTTTTTTCTACCGACCGATTAATCCTATCCACACCGGACCTGTTCTTTGATATGAAATTAACAACTGCGGCGGTCTGTTCCTGAACCTGCCCGATTTTTTCATGTATATCGTTTACGGCATGGGAGGTCTCGTTGGCAAGTTTACGGATTTCCTCGGCAACGACTGCAAAGCCCAATCCGTTTTCTCCGGCCCTGGAAGCTTCAATGCTGGCATTTAAAGCAAGCAAGTTGGTCTGCTTTGCTATGTTTGATATAATGTCCGAAATCTTACCTATATCGACTGAATATTCTTTCATTTTACTTACAAGTCTTTCGATAACTGCGGTATTTTCGTTATTCTCCAAGGCAGCATCTTTTAATTCTCTTACAGATTTTAAACCAAGTTCCTTAAGTTTAATATTTTTTTCGACTACGCTGCCTATTTTATTGCTTGCTTCTGCAGTTTCCTTAATATTTTCCCCGAGAAGAATAACCTTATCCACTCCTTCTGCCGTTTCCCTGGACTGTTCGTCAGTCTGCATTGCCATCTGGGATATGGCACCTGTAACTTCCGATGTGGATTTGGACACATACCCATAAGATTCTTTTAACTTAGCCGCATATTTGTTCAACCTTTCTCCTGACGTTACAATCATTTTTACAATCCGATTTAAACTGTCAACGAGACTGTTGACGCTGTCTCCCAAAAGCTTCATTTCATCTTCGGTTTTTATATGTATTTTGTCAACGGTCAAATCTCCCTCAGACACTTCGGATAATTTTTGGGAAATCGTTTTTATAGGATCAATAATTCTTCCGGTAATCTTTAGGCTTAATAATAAAGCGGCTGCCAAAACTATAACTATACCGATTAAATTGTAGGTCATTATGATATTTGACCCTCTTGCCAGCTCCTTGTCATAAATGACCGCACTGACAATCCAGTCCCAGTAAGGAAAATACATGGAATATACAAGCTTGCTGTCAGTTATAAGGCTGACATCTTCATCCAGGGCGTAATGAGTGGTTCCGCCGCCGGATTTTGCTTGTTTTATAATCTCATGTATTATGTATCTTCCGTCATGGGATTTTAAGTCATAAATATTGTCTGACAAGAATGGATGGTAAATAACATTGCCTTCCGAATCAATAACAAATAAATATCCCGATTCGCCTAAATCAATTGAATGCTGAGCATATATACTGTTAGCGGTAGCCGCACTGGTGGCATCATTTGCCTCAGTGGTCGCTCCTGATACTCCGTCAATAGAAGTCTTGGTCAGATCCCCAATGGATGAAAGTGACAGCATTTTAGCTTCTTCCTCTGTCATCCAATTCGATTCATCCAAAGTATAACGGTAATTCCTGTTAATCTCCACCATGGTTGCTTCAACAGCATTTTTTAAAATAATGAGATTGGAACGGTTTAGTTCCCTTTTGGAAATAATGTAATTTACAACTGATATTCCTAATAACGATGTAACAACCGTTACAGATATCAAAACATAAATTTTCTTCCTTATACTATCCATCTTCAATATCTTCAATAGCAAATTCAACTCCTATCTTTTGTCATTTTTACTGCATGTCCTTTTTAAACCAAAATTCCCTTATCAGTGCTGCAAGCACAGATACCATCGCCCCCAGTACAGCACCGATTAATATATTTCTAAAGTTATTCGGGCTGCTTTTTCTGCTGGGAGCTACAGGCTCGGATACTAAATATATATTACTTGTTGTAACCCTAACTATCTTATTGCTTATTTCATTAAACTCTCCCGTATTATAATATGCTTCAATTTCAGCTTTCTTTGCTTTAAGCTCATCAAGATAAGTATTATACAGGTCAATGTTGCTTTCAATAGTATTAATGGTCTGTTTAATATCAATAATGTCCTGCTCAAGAGCAGTATAATTCGGGTTAATGATATTTTCCATAATAACTATATTACTGATTTTATCTGCGGATTTTATACTGTCGATAGCTTCTTTCTGGTTTATTGTCATCGGAGTACTTGCTAAAAGTTCAGTGTATTTTTCCAAAAGTGCTTTGTTTGACTTAAGTTCCACATTCAAAGAACTTACCTGAACCGAGTAATAATCAATAAAGTACTCTACTGCTCCTTTAGCCGTAAGTACATCAACAAACTCAATATAATTGTTATATAATACTTCGGCTAAAAGCTTTGCTTCCTGCGGATTATTTGCCGCTACCCGGATAACAAAACTGTTTTGGCCTGCATTATTATTGTTGGTCTGAACAATTGAAATTCTGTCTCTTAAAGATTCGATTGAAATTTCGTTTGTATCATAACCCATATCTTCTATAGTATTTTTTAAAATCTCAGAACTCGTTATCAGGTTTATATATTGTTCATTAGTAGAAATAGGCAAAAGAAAATCTCCGTATTTCGTCTGGTATGTTTCCGGCATATTAATGATTATGTCAAGTCTTGCATGATAAACCGGCTTCAGGATAAATATGCTGAAAATGCCTGAAATCATCGCAGCCGCTAATGTGAATATTATTATTAAAACCTTCTGCTTCCATAAGGCCATAAAAAGGTCCTGCAAACTGATTTCTTCATAAAAATCCTGAGAGTAATTATTGTTGCTCATAACCAACTCCTGCTTTTTTATATTAGAGCAATTTGCTCTAATTAGATTATTATATCATTCGATTTTAATTATAGCAATAAACTATTATACCGGTCATACTGGAAACATACTCCTATAGTTCAGATATAAAAATTAAACCAAGGAGTATTATCTGTAATGATTTAAAAGGTACTTTGTCTCTTAAGACTAAGCATTATTTTTTATATATGTAATTTTACTACAATATTTGTAAATTGCATATATCAAATTTTATTTTAAATACTTCCAAGGCAGTAAAATTTTATGTCAAAGAAGCAAATAGTGCCATTTCCCTAATTGGTTGTATAATTTATACACCTTACATTATGTCAAATATATGTTATACTTTTATAATAAGACATTCATTGGATTTTATGGCTTGCTGTATTGGGGGATAATACGGCACTTACTATAATAATTATGGGATTTTTCTCTCTTGTTTTTGCCTTACGTGTTCTAAAGAACAAATATAACCTGCTTTTTATTATAATGGTTATAGGCATGACTATATCTCTTTTTACCATAATTTCCGAGATTTACAGAAGCAGCAACTATCTGGTGCCTTCTTCCTTTGTATATCGCGGAATTGAGTATAATCTTTTTTTGCTTTTTAGCGGACGACTTTCAAAAATATCCCTTTCTAACCTTCAAATAATCCGAAATATCGGTATCATTACTTATCTGACAGCTATAATGCTTTTTGCCAATACATTTAACAAAAACATTCTGACAAAAAATCAGAAAATAAAACCGGTTCTTCAAATTCTACAATATACTATACTGGCTAGTTACATTATTATATATTTTATTTTTTATCATCCGGATACGGCTTTTGCCATATACCTGATTGATAATAAACTAAAAATCCAGGGAACTAATGAATTATGGGAAAGCTTTATCATTAATCTTGATAACGCAATGAATATTATAGCATTCCTTTATATGTTATATCCTATAGGATTGCTTATAAGGAATTTTTTCAAAAATAAAATATCTTTTTTTCAAAACAGCTTATAGGCTTAGCGGCCAGTTTGTCCCTCATAAATACGATATTTTATTTCATCTTTTTTACCGGAACATTCCGCACCTCGGTGCATGACGTATTCCAATACGCTTTCTGGCGGTATAAACTGGAAGTCATTGTTCCCAGATACTATGCCACTGTCCTTCCGCCGCTGGCTTTTATAATTTTGCTTGCCATTTTGCTTATTGCCTATAAATTTAAAACAGACAATATGTTTAACTGGTTCAAAGAAAGGGCGATTAAAAAAAGCCTAACCTTGCTGAACAATAATCTGAAAGATGTTTTGCACTCGGACAAAAATATTATGTTTAACATAAAAATTCTGTCCGAAAAAGCTCTTGCAAGCTACGGAACCGCGGAAGGCAAAGCCCAGCTTGAAAAAATACTTTCTTTATCAAACAACCATATGGAGTCAATCGCGAAAGCATTAAACAACATAAAAGATTTAAAAGTCAGTACAATCCACAACAATTTGATAGATGCTATTGAATCTGCGATAAATGAAGTAAATATACCGGATTATATAGAGATAATCAAAATTTATCATGATACCGAAGTATACGGCAATTTTGACATGTATCATATGAAACAGGCCTTAATCAACCTAATTACTAATTCACTGGATGCCATATACTCCAAAAATGTAGAAAAAGGCATAATACGAATAACCGTTAACTCCAGTATTGAGTGGATATATCTTTCAATCCGTGACAACGGTTGCGGTATTCCCAGAAAATATATTAAAAAAATATTTAATCCCTATTTCTCCACAAAATCAAAGCAGAATAACTGGGGTATAGGTTTATCATATGTATTCAGGGTAATCACCGCCCATTACGGTCATATGAGGATAAAAAGCAAAAAAGACGAATATACAAATGTTGAAATTCTTTTACCAAGAAGTAAATCTTTTGGAGGTCAATATGGAGAAGATTAAGCTGTTAATCGTAGATGATATGGAAGACATTCGGGAATATTTTAAAATGATACTTTCAAGAGAGCCTGATATAGAAATAAGCGGCCTTGCAACCTCGGGAATTGAAGCTATTCAAAAAGCTAAGGAATTAAAGCCGGATGTCATACTTATGGATATCCAGATGGAAACAAGAACTGCCGGAATAAATGCTACCAAAATAATTAAGAATAATAATCCGGACACCAAAATAATTATTTTGACAATTCATGAAGAAGACGAATATATATTCCAGGCATACTGCGCCGGTGTTATGGATTATATTGTAAAGACCGATTCTATCTCACAGATTCTTAATTCCATACGTACCGTTTATGCAAATAAGCTGATGCTCCGGCCCGGAGTGGCGAATAAAATAATCGAAGAGTTTACAAGACTTAAAACTCAACGATCCAGCTTAATATATGTTCTTAATATCCTGTCCAAACTGACAAACAGTGAATATGAAATACTCAAATCCTTCTTCGAAGGCGGTACATACAAATCCATAGCCGAAGAAAGATACGTATCCATAGCGACCGTAAAGAGTCAGGTAAACAGTATACTTAAAAAATTTGAAATGAAAAGTATGAAAGAAGTCATAAAACTTCTTAAGCAAATTAACTTCTCAGAGTTTCTGAACAGGACCGTAATTTAAATTGCATAATAGACCCTGTATTTTTACCATACGGCAATTTATAAGCATATAAAAAAGCACTAAAAACTTTTTATATTTTTCAATAAGGCTTAAATATTCATCCATAAAAACCTAATTTTCGGTAAAATTAAAAAGATTTTTAATTATGTTAAGCATATAATTTTAATACCGTTAAGCAACATAGCAAAGCAAAAACTATTGATTAATCAGCTAAATATTTATCTTTAATTCAGGCACCGTTACATTTAGATTCATGTTATTTAATAAATAATTGGGTATACAGATCCAGCCGGAATTAAATTTCCGATTGTATCTATATACCCTTAATTTTTACAGCATGGTATTGATCTGCTTTCCTTCAAGCCATGCATATATATTTTCAAAAGCTATTTTTGCCCTTCTTATCATTGATTCTTTGGTGGCATATGCAACGTGCGGGGTAAGCAAGGTATTGTCTGTGGTGACAAGCACATGGTCTGTAGGCAATGGAGGCTCGATTTCAAACACATCTATGGCAGCACCTTTAATTTTTCTCTCCTTTAATGCCAAAGCGGTCGCTTCGATATCAATAACCGGGCCTCTTGCACAGTTAATAAGCAGAGCAGTCGGTTTCATCAAAGCCAGCCTTTCCTTATTGATTAAGTTTTTGGTTTCTTCCATTAAAGGAACATGAAGGGTAACGATATCACTTTCCTTTAATAGTTCTTCCAGGGCTACATACTTAATTCCCAAAGCCTCGCCCTCTTTTCTTACGGTTACGTCATACCCCAGCAGCCTGCAGCCGAAGGCTTTAAGAAGTTCAGCTACTTTAAGTCCGATTTTTCCTGTTCCTACTATACCTACCGTCTTACCTGCCAGTTCCGATCCCATCAGGCCTTCGGAAGCCATAGTCTTGCCCTGCCTTACGGCTACATTGCATTCCACAATATTGCGAAGTTTGCTTATAATCATTCCGATAACCAGCTCAGCCACAGCCTGGTCGCTGTAACCGGCGCAGTTAGATATTTTTATGCCCTTATTTATACAAGCATTTTTATCGATATGGTCTATTCCGGTAAAGGCAACGGATATAAATTTTAGCTTGTCTGCCGCTTCTATAACTTCTCCCGGCAAAGGGTTGTTGGCGATAATAATGGCATCTGCCCCCTGAACTCTCCTTTTTAATTCTTCGGTATCTTTGGTTACGTTATCATATATCACAAACTCGTGATTTTGCTCCTTAATAGGCCGTGATAACTCCTCAATAATTTCACTGTTTACGTTTAACGGTTCCAATAATGCAATCTTCATATTTATACCTCCTATAATCAAAAAAATTATCATTAAAGTATAAAATAACCTTGTTACTCAAATCCGGTTTTATTACCTTTACAGATTAGCCCCGGATATTTATATAAATATATGTAAATCTGCACCCATAATCCGTATGTTGTGTACATAATTAGCCGTAAACTAAGCCTTAAAACCGTATACATAAGGCATTCAAAATCAAATCGGCAGTTTAACACCCTGCTCTTTTAACACAGACTGAAGTTTTTTTACGTCAATATTCTTAGGCGATATTTCCTCTGTACAGGCAATTCCTGCTGCCGTTCCGGCTGCCTGACCCGTAAGCATGCAGGCTGAAATCCCTCTTATGCTGCTTTCTGCCACATGGTCGGTACTGATACACCTTCCGGCTACAAGAAGATTGCCAATATCTACGGGCAGCAGACACCGGTACGGAATAGTATAACTTCTGTTATCGGTAATAGGCTCATAGATATGGCCTTTATATCCTCCGCCTTCAAGCTTTCCGTCACCGTCCATATTTCCGTCCGGCGACAGCATATCATAAAACCTCGGATAAACCGCTATTGCATCGTCAAACACCTTTTGGGCTTCAATGTCGTCTTTGGTAAGTTTATACAAGCCCTTTATTCTTCTGCTGTCCCTGAAACCGATTTCCGGAGCTATGGACGCTATCTCAATATTTTCAAATTCCTTATAATTTTTCTTTGCATACTCATAAAACTCCATAATATACTGCCTGCACTTTATTTCCCCTTGAGTAAGCCCGTCAATATCCGTAGGGTCAATCATATATTCGCAGGGATAATTTACGTAAGAAACCATACCTGCCGGTGTCAGACGACCGAAAGGCAAATCCTGGCGTTTGCAGCTAAGTCCGGTCTTTCCCGCCCTGTAATCCTCATGAAATTTCTTTCCTATTCTTTTTAGGCCGTCACCGTTTTCCGTAAGAGCTTTTACGTCTGCTCCCACAATCCTGAAATTTAAGGTGCCGGGCTGGCAATAACCGTCCTTATCCCTTCCCTGTTCAAACGGTACACCGGCACTGTAAGCCACGTCACCGTCTCCGGTACAGTCTATAACAACCTTGGCTTTTACGGCTACCGGGCCTTTTTTGCTTTGTATTATTACACACTCAATTTTGCCGTCTTTTACAATCACATCATTAACAAAGGAATGAAATCTTATATCAACCCCTTCGCCAAGCAAAAATTCATCCAAAAATACCTTAAGATATTCGCTGCTGAACCGATGGGGTGAATTTTCTCTTATATCATGGGAATTTCCAAACCTTTCCCTGTACTTTTTTTCTATTTCAGCGTATATTCCGTTGGCCTTAAAATTGGTGCCGTGAAGGAAATGATTGCAGGTTTCAACATAGCATCCCGTAATATTGCCACCGAGAAAGCCCCTCTTTTCAAGCAGCATCACGCTTTTGCCGCTTCTTGCTGCGGCAACAGCCGCACCGATTCCTGCCGGGCCCCCTCCAACAACAAGGATATCCACTTCTTTTTTTACTTCTACATCTTTTGCCTTAATTGTATATTTCATCGGTTATCCTCCAATACATTATTTATCCCTTTTAAAATTACTGATTATTTCTGCAGGTTGTCTGTATTCGTCCCGAACTGTTTGGGGAAGCTTTTTAAATGCTTCATTGTAACGCTTATCTAAGTCTTCTAGGACTTCTTCCACGGACATATCATCATAGACTCCTGCAAAAATATCTGAAATAGTCTGCCTGTATAAAGTCCCGTCAACCCTAATTATGTTTTCCGGTGTAGGAAGCATAAGCACCTTGTCAGGTATATTGGCAAAGTCGGAAAAACCCTTTAATGCCGGTTTGCTCTTTGCCATATCAATTGCCTCCTGACGGAAAGGTATATAAAGGGATTGGGAATACATCTGGGCTGCATTCTCATCGGAATAAAAGAACTTTAATACTTCCATAGTTTTCTTCGGTTTATCGTAAGCCGAAACACTGATCCCAAGCAAAGATGTGGCATCGGCAAACTCTTTAAATGCCGGCTCGTCCTCTGTAAATGAAGGGACCGGTATTACAGACCAATTAATATTTGCGGGAAACTGATCGTTATAAACACTGGTGTCAAAACTGGCCCCGGGTATCATACCTACCCTTCCCTCGGCAAACTGGGCTCTTGCGGCATCCGCATCCAGGTTTTCAAATCCGGGAAAGACACTGTTATCGTCAATCATTCCTTTTACCGCCTTAATAACCGGGG
Source organism: Herbinix hemicellulosilytica (assembly GCF_002904165.1). GTDB lineage: Bacteria > Bacillota > Clostridia > Lachnospirales > Lachnospiraceae > Mobilitalea > Mobilitalea hemicellulosilytica. The sequence continues at coordinate 275,600 of NZ_CVTD020000015.1, forward strand.
CAAAAGCCGAAAAATCAAATTCCATAGTTTCATAGTTAAATCCCACATGGCCTACATTTACACCGTTGGGCCTGATAAGATAGGTACTTATCATCCAGTCTGACTTAAGCCCCAATATCCAGCCATACGCTTTGCCGTCACTTGCCTCGGTTATCCGCCTGGCAGCTTCCCTGACCTCATCCCAAGTTTTAGGGTAACGGTCTATTCCTGCTTTTTTAAATAAATCCTCGTTTATGATAAATTTGTAAGTAGTCAAATTATATGGCAGGGTATATACCTTTCCGTTAAAAATATGCTGATTATTGATAAGATAATTGCCATAACTTTCTGCCAGTTCCTGTCCTCCGGGAAGATCAGTAATAGGTACCATATAGCCCGCACTGATAAAATCGGGTACCAAAACCATTGTGGGCCTAAACAGTTCCGGGGCAGTTCCTGCAGCCATAGCCTCTTTTATGACATCCTGATACTCCGAGCCGAATACCGTATATTCAATCTCAATACCCAGTTCTCTCCCTTTCGTCCTGTTAAACTCTTCAATCTGTTTAAGCCTCAGTTCCTTCTCATGGGCATTATCGGACCATACACGGATCTTTTCCGTAGTAACCTTTTTTGTCTGGTTATTGCCTTCCGTATCACCATAAGGAGGATTGCCTGTATCTTTGCCTGCACAGCCTGCAAGGCCGAATACAAAGCACAGTAAAACCCCTAAAATAAATATCCTTACACCGGTATGTTTCATCTTATCCTCCTACAGTTAAGAAACTTAAATAAGCATCTCTGCTATTTTAATAATAACAGGAACGGTAACAATCGATAAAAGAGTTGTAACCGCAAATATCTCCGCAGCCAGTACCGCATTTTTATTGAATTTAATTGCAAACAGTGTTCCTATAGCCGCCGTCGGTACTGCTGACATTAAAATAGCTGTTATTTTAACCGTTTCATTAATCGGCAGCCAAAAAAACATCATGACAGAAATAAGGGGTACAACCAATAGCCTTATTAAACTAATATAATATATCCTCAAATTTTTGGTAAATAGTTTTACAATATTGGATTTTCCAATGGTTACTCCCGCAATCAGCATGGCAAAAGGCGTATTCAGGTTTGCTATGTGGCCCAGTGCCTGATATACAACGTCCGGGACCCTAATCTGAAAGATAAAGCAAATAAGGCCGACAGCAATCCCAATAATTGTAGGATTTATCAGCTTTTTGAAGAAATCCTTAAAATTTAAGTTCTTTTCTCCGGACATCATCATTACGCCATGGGTCCATGACAAAATATGAAAAACAGTAAATGCAGCGGTAACATAAAATACACCTTCGCTTCCGAAAATCCCGTTCACCAAAGGTATTCCCATAAATCCTACATTGGCATATATGGCTGCAAAACGTTCAACTTCTACATTTTCCGCATCAACATATTTTTTTATACGGATTTTGTCCAAGACAATAACTTGCTTTCTTTTTTTCCTGATAAGGATATAAGAAGCAAGAATACCTACAATATGTACCGCAAAAGACATCAGCAAGGAAATAAGCAAACCCTCAAGAAGTTCTTTACTGAAATCTCTTTGGTAAGATACAAAAATTACTATGGGATTAACCAGCATCAATAATATATTTGACAGCTTACTGTTGGTAGTATCGTCAATCAGTTTGGTTTTGTAGCAGATAACACCGATTAGAATTATTATAAATATAATAAGAATTTGATTTACCAGTATACCTGAAAAAGACATAAAACACTCCTGTTTACCTTATAGTATTAATTGGATTTCCTTCAATAAAAGCCTTGAGATTTTTAACAACAATGTTCATAAGCCTTTGTCTTGTTTCCTTGGGAGCCCAGGCAATATGGGGCGTAATTATTATATTGGGCGCAGAAAGCAGCGGATTGTCCTCTTTTATCGGCTCTACCGACACAACATCAACTGCGGCTGCAGCCACTTTTCCGCTTATTAAGGCATCCCTCAAATCTTCTTCTACAATAAGGGGGCCCCTGGCGGTATTTAAAATTATAACCCCGTCTTTCATTTTGCTTATGGAGTCTTTGTTTATAATGCCCTTGGTTTCAGGAAATAGAGGGCAATGCAGGGATATAACATCGGATTCTCTTATAAGTTCGTCAAAAGAGACCTGCCTTCCTATATCCTTAATGTCTTCCTCCTTTATGGGGCTGCGGTTATAGGCAAGAATATTCATACCGAGGGCTTTTGCAATTCTTGCCGTCCCCTGCCCGATCTTTCCGTAACCTATAATCCCCATAGTTTTTCCCGCAAGTTCGATTAAAGGATATTTCCAATAGCAAAAGTCCGGGGACTTGGACCAGTCACCGTTTCTAACCGAAGCCCAATGCTCTCCGATATGATGGCATAATTCCAATAACAGGGCTATGGTAAACTGGCTTACGGCATCGGTCCCGTATGCCGGAACATTGGTTACTACTATATTCCTTTTATTCGCAGCCGCCACATCAACCACGTTGTAGCCGGTGGCCAATACGCCTATATACTTTACTTTCGGACACATTGACAGGATTTCGTCCGTTATTACTGTTTTATTGGTAAACACAATTTCCGCATCTTTCATTCTTTCCACAACAAGATCCTGGGGAGTCCTGTCGTAAACCGTCAAGTCCCCCATTTTTTCCAACTCCTCCCAGCTAAGGTCGCCGGGATTTAATGTATATCCGTCAAGGACAACCATTTTCATAACATTCATTCCCTTCTGCCTATAATCCGTAATATCAGACTGCCAGCGTTTTGCTCTTGCCGCTTATTTTACTTATCAAATATTTAGTCATCCAACAGTGCCCATGCCCGGTTTATTACCCTCTTTGTATTGGCAAGAATAATATCTGCATCTTCACCGGGTCTTGGTGTTACCTCCAATGAAAGTACATATGGATTATCCGGCCTGAAAAAGCCTTCTTCTTTCAGGACCTTAAAGAACTCCAAAAGCTCCGGAGTATCATTAGCCGAATTGGGATACCCGAATCTGGGGTGGAGGTCACCGTATGCGTCACAGCCGGGCTTAACAACGGCATTTCCTATATGCAAATGGGTAATATAAGGCCTTAATGTCCTTATAACATCACTGATGGTTTCGTATGTGGTAGGTATATGGGACAAGTCTACCAGCAAGCCAAAATTGCTGCAGCTTTTTCTTACGTCTGCCGCAAATTCTGCCGCATAAGGGGCAGGGCCGATTAAGGCAGCCTTATCCATATCATAGTCAAAAACCTCAAGTTCAACCGTCATACCCTTCGTTGCAGCATATTTACATACATTAACGGTAGTCTTTAACAACTGCTTATAAGCCTCGTCTTTTGTTTCTTCCTTCCATTTGCCGGCAAGAAACGCAATGCCTTTTGCTCCAAGATAAAAAGCTTCATCAACAGCCTCCAATAAAGTAGCTTCAGCTTTCTTACGCCCTTCTTCGTCTGTATCATTGGGATTAAGGCCGGTTGATAACAAACGCGGCTGGGCTCCGTAACATACCTTGATATGGGACTGTTCAAGCAAATCTTTCGTCTGCTTGCGGAGTTCGTCATCCTTAATCTGTGTAATCTCTATGGCATCAAAATAATCGTCTTTAAGTATCCTTTTTAAAGAATCTATATAATCATAATGTGCAGGCGGATAGCTCATCCAGAGAATAGTCCCAACCTTAAAATATTTATGTATACTTTCTTTCATATATCTGAAGCTCCTTTCATAATCGACATTAATCGTAGTAATAACTATATAATACTACCATGGTATACTTGCTGCAACATAATAAAAGCCATTGACAATTTATATGCTGTAGCAAAAAATACCTAAATTTATGCCATATTATATGCCTGAACAGGCAATGCCAAATTACATAAAAACTACAAAAGTACAGTAAAAAATTCATTATAGTATCTGCTATTAATATAGGTAAATTACGGATTTTCGGCATGAAGAATATCAAGAAGCACCAGCTTGTCAAACCTTTGCAGGTCCACAAAGCTAAGCAGCCTTCCAAGAAGCTGGGGCTTATACATGGATTTTGATTTGGCAGAATATTTAAGCCAGTTCTCTGCTGCCCTTTCAAGCATATTCTTTGCATCCAATCTGTATTTTTCAATATTTTTGTACCGGTATAAGCACAGATAAACCGCAGCTTTCAGCTTGGCAGCATAATAATGTCCCAAATAGCCCAGAGCTTCTATATCATCAAGAGTATATAAAAGTTCATTGTTGTCGGTTATTCCTGCCCTCAATTTTAGAACGCCGTTGATTGCATTTTCGGCATGATTATAAATATTGTCAGCGACAGAAAGGGGGGATATTTTTTCAGTCGTCTTGCCTTCAGCAATTAACCGGCAGTACTCATTTACACTATGTATATTTTCTCCGGGCATTACGGGACAATTTATAAACTCATTGATATCCGCAAAGATTAGTTTGTCCTTTTCAAAATCATACATACATGATCCTTCCGGATACCACTGAAAATCAAAATCATGCCAATGGACCCTGTTTAATTCGGGCACAATTTCAGAGGCTTCCTTCCATGTCCCGTACAGCTCTTTAGCTTCGATGTTACTTATATTAAAGTGACTGCTTAATTCATCCGTAAAATACCCGTCCGCAAGATCAATACGATATGAAAGAAGACCCCAAATGCGTATCATATACCACATCTTGGCTATAAACAGAGGATTAGAAGTATCTCTTAAGTCCAAATAGTCCCTGCCCCAGGTAAATCCGTCCGCTCCCATATAAAATCCCGTCATTATATCAACCGGCATGTTTTTAAGGTACTCTCTTGCAAATTCGGGATTACCCCATCGGTACATATAAAAGTCATCGTTTCTGACTGTCAGCCAGAGTTTATGATTATTCCTTCTGATTTTTAGAAAATCATCGATAAAAGCCGGCCTGATGCTGGAATACATATGGGCCTGGGAATATTTAAAACTGATTTCAAAATTGCACGGAAAATCATTAAATTCGGTTACGATATGTTCATATCCCGCATAATGCAGCCTGTGGATGAATCTGAACTCTCTGTCCGGATGAACGGCTATATAATCCCTGACCGCTTTGCCGTAAGTATCCGCAAGGAATTTTATATCCCTTTCATCCCTTTTCATATTTTCTCCGGCGGTTACCCCGATACCGGAAAGCAGAGGATATGTATCCATAAGATCGTACACGGAATGGTATATATAATCTTTTGTCACAGGATTGTCCATATCACAGGTTATTCCGTAAGGATTGTTTTCTGTTCCGTAAACGAAGAGATTCCATGTAAATAAAAATATCTTAATACAACGGTTATGGGCATATTCCATAACGGATTTCCAGAATTCTATTTTTTCTTCAATGGACATTTTCTTTACGGTAACTAAGCTTTCTTCCATATCGTCATCATACATACGAAGCCCCGCAAGATCCGTCTTTATTGGCCTTAGGGATACTTTGACATCGTCAAGGGCCACTTTTGGGTATTTTTTGGTCCGTACAAGGGAAGGAAATGGGGATAAAGACCATAAAGACAAAACATTATATCTGTCCATGGCCATTCTGTCCAGGAATTCGGTCCAAAAACCGAAATCCCACATATTTTCAATATTATAAAATGCAGAATCGGATGCATCGGAATAACTTGGTGTCCTTGCATCAAGCGGGATATTAAATTTAATACCCCGCATTTTAATATAGGGTGTAACCTTAAGGTCCTGCAAATTTATAAGGCCTTTTTTATGTATAATATCCCGGCTAAGGTCCAGTATGCCGTACATAAAACCAGCATCGTCACCGGCTTTTATAAGTACCGAACCGTTATGCAGCTTTCGTTCATACCCTTGAGCTTCTATGCCGTCATCATTCATAAGTTTTAGGTCAAATTCGAAGGAAAGCTCCTTCTCTTTAAGTTCCGCTTGTAGCCTATCTAAAGCCCACCTAATCGGTTCGGTAATCGTAATATTTGAAATTATCTTAATCATTTGCTTAATCTCTCCAGGGTTTCATCCGGCTTAAAGCCCAGGGCTTTGTAGTGATCGCTTCTTGTTTTAATATCTTCTTCAAGCTGCAGTTTTGCAAACTTGATTACATCTTCCGCCACTTCTCTGGGGATTACCAATACTCCGTCATCGTCAGCGCATATAACGTCACCGGGCTTTACGGTTACCCCTGCGCAGTTAATAACTTCTCCGACAGTTCCGCCCTGTACGCGGCCGTATGAGTGGGTAAAGGTTCTTCTGGTGCAGAATACGGGAGCATTCTCCAGATTGGTCTCATAAGAATCCCTGCAACCGCCGTCAATAACAACCCCTTCAATACCGCGGCGCATCATGTTCATGGCAATCTCCGAGCCCCAAAGTCCGCCGCGTATACCGTCCATATCTATAACAACAACCATGTCTTTGGAATTTTCTTCTGTAATGGTATCCACAAAGCTATAAATATTATTACATTCTCTTGAAAGCTCTTCTTTCCATTCTTCAACGGTTTTGCATTCTTTGACCTTGCCCTGTTTCGGATATAATTTAACGGTATGGGCAAATCCTTTAAACTCAATACCAGGGCGTAAAGGCCTCATTCTTTCATCCATAGTCCCAACATCCACAAGTCCCAAAGCATCCATAGCATCGGATAAGTCTGCACATCTGTACTTTCTAAGTTCTTTAATTAATTCTTCATTTGTCATATGACATCATCCTTTCAAATTTAATTTTACTTATCTGTAATTTTTATATTTTCAAAAATCAGCCTTTTACCGCTCCGGCCGTAAGTCCTTTAATAAAATAGCGGTTAAATATAACATAAACTACAATCATCGGGATAATGGCTATAGAAGTACCCGCAAGCATCAGATTCCAAGAAGAAGCCGCAGCTCCCGTACCTTTTAAGTTCATAATACCTACAACTAAAGGCATGCGCTTAGGGTTTGACAAGGTAAATACCATAGGCATAAGATAATCGTTCCATGCAAATCTGAACTCCAAAATTGCTAAAGTTGCAATAAGAGGCTTTAACAGCGGAAAAATAATGCTTCTGTATATTCTAAAGAAAGTACATCCGTCCACCTTTGCCGATTCATCAATTTCCGGAGAAATCGTCCGAATATAAGATCTGGTTACAAATAAGTTGGTAACGTTCAGACCGAAAACACGGATGATTATTACACCCCATAAGGATTTGTTTATCCCGAAAAATTTTGCGGTCATAAGCTGGGGATATAAAGTAAGGCTTCCCAAAGAAACAAACATTGAAGATACAACCATGGCAAATAAAAAGTTTTTTAACCTAAAATTACCCCTTTCAAACACATATCCTGCTATCGTACTGGTAAATATTGTTCCTACAACAACAAAGAACGATAAAAAGATACTGTTGAAAGTATATTGCTTAAAATTGGCCAGTTTCCAGGCCTGAACATAGTTGTCTGTAATAAATTTTTCAGGTATCAAACGGCCGCTGTTTGCAAGAAGTTCCATATTGCTTTTAAATGAACCCATAAATGTATAAAATAACGGAAATACAGTGAATATGAATACAATCAGAAGTAGCAGATATATAATTGTATTCCCAAGAATCTTCTTATATTTGTAATGCATAAGAACCTCCGATTAATAACTGTTGCCCAGCTTTTTACTGGATTTCATATAAATAAGTGAAATCATGGCAAGCACTACTGCCGTAACCAGTGCCATACAGGAAGCATAACCGACTTCTATCGTCCTTCCGTCATATCCGAAGAAATATTTGAATACATAAGTCATAACAACTTCCGTCTTACCGCCGGGCTGACCGTTTGTAGTAGACAGGATTAAATCCGACATCTTTAAGCTTCCCACTATAGCATTTAAAAGTACAACCTGGAAAGTAGGCCCAATCATAGGCAAGGTAATTTTGAAAAACCTTTGAACAGGATTAACTCCGTCAAGATCGGCACATTCATACAGTTCCTGCGGAACACTCTGCAGGGCCATCAAGAAAAATACCATATTGATACCGAAATTATTCCATACAGATGCCAGTCCTATGACAAACATGGCGCTACCCTTATAACTGAACCAACTGATTGGCCTTTCAATAAGGCCTATATTTTGCAGCATACCGTTGACAATACCGTTAAAAGACGCAAACATCAGGGAGTATATAAGACCTGCAATTGCCGCGCTTATAACTGTGGGCATAAACAAAACCGTACGAAAAAACCCGGTTCCTTTCCTTCCCTTATTAAGCAATACTGCAAGCAGCAAAGCCAAAGGTATCTCGACTGCAAGCTTTCCGAAAGACAAGATAATAGTATTTAATAGCGAATTCCAGTAAGTTTTATCCCTGGTAAATACCCTTACGAAGTTTTCAAAACCAATAAATGTATCCTTGATACCGTTGGAATCATAAAATGCATAACGTAAAATATATATGATAGGAAAATAAGTAAAAAGAACGAATCCTATCAGCATCGGAGACAGCATAAGAACTGCCTGTGTCGAATCTTTTTTAAACCAATTTGTTTTACTTTTCACCGGCAATCTTCCTTTATTTCAACTTTGTCATACTTTTTTATTTACTAATTAAAGCTGCCTCTGTATCATTTATTCACTTATCTTTACTTTAGATGGGGGTAGGTTTTATATGGGGGAATTTCAGATACATGAGGCAGCTTAAATATTTAATTAATATAAGATTATATATTTCTTATATAGGCTATAGTAATGAGAACTAATTGCTTCTTTCAACAGTTACGCCTTCCGGCAGCCTGTAAAGTTCCACCAATGCCGGGTCAACCTGTTGAAGCGCAGCATTATATTTGGCATCGATTTCTGCCATAATCGATTCCACATCGTTTAAGGCAGGATCTGTCCAAATCTTTGCAATTGCATCACGGTATGTATCACCCTCAAACTTGATTAAAGTATCGGGTACGGGAGCCATTGTAAAGATTTCATCAAAGTTTGCAAAAGCAGAGAAATTCTTCATGCTGGGCTCTTTAGTGGCAAGAGCAATTGCCTCTTTTCTTACCGGAATATATAATCCTTCTTCATACATTTCAGCCGCATTTTTATCATCATAGAAGAATTCCAGTACCTTAAGAACCTTTTCGGGATGTTCAAGGGCCCTCTTACCTACGCAAAGGAGGTTGGTAGGATTACCGAAAGCTTTATATTTAGGCTCTTGTCCGTCAAAAGTAGGAATATCTATAACTGCCCAGTCAATTTCTGCAGGGAATTGAGTGTTATATACAGCTACGTCGAAGCTTGCCGCACCCAACATACCTATTGTTCCTGCTGAGAATTGAGCTCTTAGCATATCGGCATCCATAGTTTCATATCCCGGAATTACACTGCCTTCTGCTACCATTTCATCAATGGCTTTAATTAACGGAACATAGTCAGAATATGCAAATTGCATCTTCTCATAGTCAAATCCGTAATGACCTATGTTCTGGCCTGCCGGCATGGTATAGAAAGAAGAAATGGTCCAAAGTGCACTGGGTGCTATACCAAAACCGTAAGCCTTTCCACCGGATTTCTCAGTTATTATTTTTGCTACTCTTTTTACATCGTCCCATGTCTTGGGATAATCGGCTTCGGTAAGTCCGCATGCAGCAAATAAGTCTTTGTTTATTACAAATCCGTACGTAGTAAGGTTATAAGGAAGGGTATAAGTCTTTCCGTTAAATACATGAGCCTGATTAGCTACCAAATCTTTATATTTGCTAAGCAGTTGTTCACTGCCTGGCAAGTCCTCAATAGCTACAAGATAATCTGCGTCAACAAAATCCTGCATCCATTTTGAGTCGGATCTGAAAAGATCAGGAGCTTCGCCTGCCTGAGCAGCAATCTTTATTGTGTCGGTATAATTGCTGCCGTAGACAGTATACTCAATGTAAATCCCCAGTTCCTTACCGATTGTTTCGTTAAACTCTGCGATCTGCTTATCTCTCAATTCTTTCTCATGAGCATTGTCAGACCAAACCGTAATGGTTTCCATGACAACTTCTTCATTAGCTTCTACTTTACTCTCCTCATTCTTGGAAGAAGTATCATCATTTTTCTGCTCAGTTTTATTACCGGTGTTGGTATTTGCAGGGTTGCTCTCAGATTTTGAGCATGCCGCAAATAAACCGGAAATCATAAGCAGCGCTAAAACTAATGCCATAAATTTTTGAGCTTTAAGTTTTTTGCTTTTCATAAATCCCTCCATAAATTAGATAAAATTGATATAGAACTTACCGACAATTCAATTATATATATAAAATGTCAATAAGTAAGATAGATTTTTTATGCAACTTGTATAGGGATTTTCCCATTTAACTCTAAAAAAGTTTGATAAAATATAGAACTTTTACACAAAAAAATAAGCCGCATAACTTTTGCCTTATAATAAATGGCAAAATATATGCAGCTTATCGTGTAATCAGCTATTGATATTATAAAGTTTTAATAATTATAAATATTGCTTTTTCTATTTTGATGTAAACCAAAATTCCTTTATAAATACTACAACCACTGCAACCATGCCTCCCAGCACTGCCCCTATTAAAACATTCCTCATATTGTTCGGGCTTGATTTTCGGCTGGGTACAATAGGTTCTGACGGCAAATATATATTGGTCTTTGCTATACTTTTAAATTCGTCATTTAGCACATCCCAGTTACCGTTTGATTTATAATCAGCTATTTTTTCTTTTACCGCATTCAGCTCATCCAGATACTGATTATAAACCGCCATATTATTTTCAATATTATTAATCGTTTGCTTATTTTCAATAATATTGCTCTCTATCTTGGTATAGTTCGGATTAATTATATTTTCAAGGATAACATAATCGCTGACGCCAGGATTATTATATAATTCTGACATAGCTTCTTTTTGATTTATAGTCTGGGGTGTCTGTGCCAGCAGGGCTTCGTTTTTGGCTAAGGTCTCCTTGGTTGTATTCAATGTAACTTCTAAAGAAGCCAAATCAACACTATATTTATTTATGTAATAATCCACAGCCCCTTCAACTGTCATCAGATCTATAAACTCATAATAATTATTAAATAACGCCTGAGCCAGTTCTTTGGCTTCCTGCGGATTGTCTGACGCAACTTTTATAAAGAAGCTATTTTGCTTGACATTTGCCTTGGTTTCAGGAATTTCAACAGTGATTCTGTCCCTCAATGATTCTATTGTCATATCCTCATAACCCATATCTATGATGGTATGGGCTAAGATCTCAGAACTGGTAATTAAATTAATATACTGCTCGTTTGTAGTTATGGGTAAGGTATATCCTCCGTATTTTGTTAGGTATTTTTCCGGCATATTAATAATTATATTTAGCCTGGAATGATATACCGGTTTTATAAAAAATACACTGATTACACCGGTAAGAATTGCCGAAATTAAAGTGATGCAAATGATTAAAATTTTCTTTTTCCAAAAAACCATGAATAATTCTCTTAAGTCAATCTCGTCTGTCATCATTTGTTCTGTGTTATGTATTTCATCCATAGTAATTAATCTCCTTTATTTATTCCAAGGACTAGTATACAGGCAACAAGAATATTTTTCAAGTCTAATAGATAATTTAAGGCAAAATTACTAAAATAAGATATATTAATCCCTCTGATACAGGTCCCTGGTATATACTTTATCCAATACATCCTTTAAATCATCTGACATACGGTTAGCTATTATAATATCACTTTGTTTCTTAAACTCATCCAAATCCCTTATAACCTTTGAATTAAAGAAACTGTCCTCTTTCATAGCCGGCTCATATACAATTACTTCTATGCCTTTTGCTTTAATTCTTTTCATTACACCCTGAACTGATGATTCTCTGAAATTATCCGAATTGGTTTTCATCGTCAGACGATATACACCCACCGTCTTCGGATTTTTCTTAATAATCATATCGGCTATATGATCTTTTCTGGTGCGGTTGGCATCTACAATAGCCTGGATAAGATTATTTGGAACATCCGCATAATTTGCTAAAAGCTGTTTTGTATCCTTAGGAAGGCAATACCCTCCGTAACCGAAGGAAGGATTGTTATAATGATTCCCTATACGGGGATCTAAGCAAACCCCTTCAATAATCTGTTTTGTGTCAAGTCCTCTTACTTCCGCATATGTATCCAGCTCATTGAAAAAGGCAACCCGCATGGCAAGATATGTATTGGCAAAAAGCTTTATAGCCTCTGCTTCTGTCGGATTTGTATATAAAACAGGAACATCTTTCTTTATAGCGCCTTCAAGCAGTAAATTTGCAAAGACTTCCGCCCTTTTGGATTGCTCTCCCACAACTATTCTTGAAGGATAAAGATTGTCGTATAAAGCTTTTCCTTCTCTTAAAAATTCCGGCGAGAAAATGATATTGTCGGTTTCAAACATCTTTTTTACTTTTTCCGTATAACCGACCGGTACGGTAGATTTGATTACCATAACTGCATCCGGATTAATGGAAAGAACATTGGCTATTACTGCCTCAACAGATCTGGTATTAAAATAGTTCTTTTCAGGATCGTAGTTGGTAGGTGTTGCAATGATGACATATTCTGCATCTTTATATGCCAAATAGTTATCTGTGGTGGCGGTAAGGTTTAAGTTTTTGTGTGCAAGATATTCCTCAATCTCATTATCTATAATAGGTGAACGGCGGTTATTGATCGTATCAACTTTTTCTTGTAGTACATCCACTACTGTTACTTCGTTATGTTGTGCTAGTAAGACAGCATTGGACAGGCCAACGTATCCAGCTCCTGCGACTGCGAGTTTCATTGTACGACTCCTCCAAAATCTTGATTAATTTTATATCTGCTATATTGCTGTATATAGTTTTATAATTTTTCATGGGAATAATCTTATACTACTTTACATTATAATATTTTACATACCAATCAGTAAACCTTTGCAATCCTTCCTCAATAGAGGTCTTAGGCCTAAATCCTACCGTCACATGTAATCTGTCGGTAGATGCATAAGTTGCAGGTACGTCTCCGGCTTTTATAGGCTCAAATATTTTCTCGAAAACAACTTTCCTGCCCAAAGAATTACTAAGTGCATTTTCTAAAGCATTAATAAATGACATAAGTTTAATCGGGCAATTATTGCCTATATTATAAATCTTGTGGGCGGCGCTGTCATCGGTTGCTGCAGGTGGTTTATCAATTAACCTTATAATGCCTTCCACAATATCATCTATATATGTGAAATCACGATAAAGGTCATGCTCAAAATCTCCGTTATTAAATATCTTTATAGGCTCTCCTCTAAAGTATTTATCAGTAAAACTGAAATATGCCATATCCGGCCTTCCCATAGGTCCGTAAACGGTAAAAAATCTAAGTCCTGAAGCGGGTATTTTGTAAAGATGACTGTACGTATGAGCCATCAGTTCATTGGATTTTTTTGTTGCGGCATATAAAGATACAGGATTATCAACAAAATCGGTTTCTTCAAACGGCACTTTTTTATTTGAACCGTAAACCGAGCTTGAAGATGCATATATCAGATGTTCCACGGGATAATAACGGCAAGCTTCAAGTATATTAAAGAAACCTATTATATTACTATGCATATATACATCTGGATTCTCTATTGAATATCGTACACCGGCTTGTGCAGCAAGATTTATTACTACGTTTGGCTTGTACCCTTTAAAAACGTTAAAAATCTTTTCCTTATCTGCAATATCTTCTTTAATAAATGTAAAATAATCATACGACTGTAAATTTTTTAGTCGATCATACTTAAGATTAATATCGTAATAATCATTAATATTATCTATACCTATTACACGACATCCCTGTTCTAGAAGTCTTTTTGATAGGAAATACCCGATAAATCCTGCTGCTCCAGTTATTAAAATAATATCATTGTAAACCATTTTTACCTCACTAATATTATTAAAAATAAAAATTGTAATACATAATGCTGATATAAAACTAACTAATGTAATACTAGTTGTTATTATTAATGTTTTTGAAGTGATCTAAATGAAACATTTTAGTCCAGATATTTTGTTGTATCTTTCTATCATTAACCCCAGTTCTTATATAAGTTATAGAATAATTTTCTGGTATTTTTCTTATTGCTACTCGATAAGGTGAAACTGATTCTATCTTATATTCATAATCTTCAAATATGAAGTCTAAGTTATCAAATTTATATTGAACACGCTTTTCTGGTAATTTATTAGTTTGCGATGTATAAACATGATATAAAATATAAGTTTTTCCATTCTCGTCAAAATCAAAATTTTCAGTAGCAATCCAATATAATTTATCTTCATAAAAATAAACGTACATACCTATATCTTTCTTATAAAAGCATAATTGTCCATTTATAAAAACTTCTTTTATCAACTCTGACTCTATATTTAAAATAGGATAGTCAAAATCATTAGGATTATAAGCATACAACGTATTATTTAATATAAATCGATTCGATGAAACCGTTTTTCTTACTTTAATATTATCAGATGAATTATTTACATCTTTATAGTCTATATTAATTAAAATTTCATAAACATTATCCCTTTTTAATTTTTTTTCTTTAGTTGTTGCAACAAAACCTGAATTCGTAAAATCATACTCGCATTCAAAATATGAATTTACATCATTTCTATTCATCTGCTCTACTTCAAGCCAAATTTCTTCATTATTTTCTATATTCTTTAGAAATACAGAAATTTCATTTTGTAAAGTATTTTTACCCAAAATAAATGCATAACCTTGTATAATTATTCTATCATTTTCGTTAACTACACTTTCTATTGAATTTATAAGATTAATATTATTTTCAATTGTATACTCTCTAAATTTTTTTATCTCAATTTTTTTATTAAATACATAAAATGTAAATATTATTATTAAACTCAAAACAATGCATACAATCAATTGCATAATAAAGCTAGTATGTATTTTATTAATAGTAAATTTAATATATTTTTTCATATATATCTCCTTATCCTATAAAATAATTTATTTAATCTCTATATAAAAATTTTTTTATAATTTTTTTCCCTTTTATAAATATATTTCTACATTTTTTATATATATAAATTAAAACTCTTTTTACCTTCTTACTATTCCATTTAAAAAGTAAATTAATAACAGGATAACGAGGTGTATTATATTTTCCATTTTTAAAATGCATTCTTATAACAGGTATTTCAATATTTCCATACTTATAATACAAATAGGATGCTCTATGTTGCCCATCTCTTATAGTATTTTGAAAATTAAAAAAAACCAAATATTGATTATTTAAAGGATAATTATATTTATCAATAGAAAATTTTATTTTTTCTAATCGATCAATATTAGTTTCTCCAATCATATTTTCTTGTTTATAATTTAAAAGTTCATTATTATCTCCATTTAATGCTTTTACAACACGTGAATATTTTAATGATTTTATTACTGGCATGCCTAAAAAATTTTTTGTTTCAACTAATATATCTTCTAATTTTATTTTTGAATATTCAATCTTTTCCAAATCCAATAAAAATTGGCTTATTTCTGATAAAAATATAGGGTCAAAATTAGATGCATTAAAACCTTCTACATTAATTAATTCATTTAAAACATTAATTAACACTTTGTTTAAATTTAATAACTCATCTATAGTTAAATCTACTCTAAAATCATCAAGATGTATATGAATTGCTTCTCCAATATTATCTTCAATTCTGATAATTTTTCCACTAGTTAATTTTTTTTCGGCTAGGTACACAACCCCTGGATTACTCATTTTAAATCTCCTTTTACATTAATAATCTTTAAATTGAATATAACTTTTAATTATTAATTCATATTTATGTGATTTTAACAAATCAAGTAAATATGGAGTAAATTTAAAGAAAATTAATTCTAATTTCTGTTTAATATTATCAATTTTGGTAAAGCCTAACAATCTATCTATTTCATTTACGTAACCATCTTCAAATTTTTTCTTATCAAAAACACATCTTGTTAATAAATGTATTAATTGATCTTCATCTGACATCTCATACCAATTATAAATATTATTAATTTTTCTATTTATCCAAACACTATCATTTATTTTTTGATCAATGGGAATCCATTCTCTTCTATTTAAACTTCTACATGATAATTGATAACAGATATCTAAATTTATATTATTTTTGGTGAACATTTCAAATTTGTCCATATTATATAAGAAAATAAAATCTAATCCATTATCCAAAGGATGTTTAATTTTTTTCCATCCATTATTTTTAAGAAGATTATGTAATTTTTCTTTACTTGATGGATGTACTAAAATATCAATATCTTTATTTGCTTTAAAATTATTAGGTAACTCATTATTAATATTTCTTAATAAAACATATTTTACTTTATTATTATTTAACATCTCAAAAATTCTAAGAATATCACTAGAATTTACATACAAATTTATCACTCCTCAATATTCTTCATACTTTTCATTTTATTTACAGCTTTATTAATTAGTGCTGCAAATTCTATAAACTCAGTTTCACTAAAATTATACCTAATACGATTATTTTGAATATGAATATATCTCGGACCATTTTTAAATGTTGCTTTATTTAACTCTATTATTAAATTACAATCTCCAATTTTAATTTCTTGTAAATTTTTTATTTTTTCGCCCATAATACACCTCTAAAAAAAGAATAAATTTCATTTTTAAACATAATACAAAAAATACCGATATTCAAAAATAATACCAATAAATTACCACATAAATTTATTTTATTATAAAATATTGAATAAATTATAAAAGAGCATAATGGTATTATAAAATATAAATAACTAATTTTTAAATTAATATATTTCTTTAATAATAAAATACGTATTAATACTGATATTGAAAACCCTAAAGTTAGTGAAAAACTTGCTCCATTTACTCCATAAGGTCTAATTAATAAATGACATAACAGTACATTAACTATAGCACCAGCCATAGTCGAAGTAAATACATGCTTTGTTAGCATTATACTACCGAAAATACTACCCAAAAAACCATTTAATATAATGCCCCCCATTGTCAAGACAATTTTTCAGCTTTTCTAAGTTAGATTCTCCTTTCTTTAAATTTCTATATTTTACATTTATTTACTATGTCTGAGGATGTCAAGGGCGAGCGTAAGCGAGTTCATCTTGACCCTTGACATCCAATACACATACATCATTTTTCTTTCCGGTCTGTCATGACAGACCGGCTGCCTTCCGGCGAGGACGGGGTTTGGGGCAGAGCCCCAAGGTTTTATACGACTGCCTGAAACTGTTTGTAAACCCCGAAATAATACTCTGCTGGCGTTTTGTAGTCTAACGACTGATGAGGTCTCCGGTTGTTATAATATTCAACATAATCCCTGGTAATCTGCCGGAGTTGGTGCCCTGTTTCGCAATCCTCAAGATAAAGCTTTTCCCACTTGTAAGATCGAAAGAAGCGCTCTATCCTTTGGTTATCCAGTGCTCTTCCTTTCCCATCCATTGAAATTTTTATATTGTTACTTTTTAGTAAGTTTATGTAATCATCACTGGTAAACTGTGAACCTTGGTCACTGTTCATAATTTCAGGTTTCCCGTACCGTTTGATCGCCTTTTTTATTGCCTCTAATACAAATGTCCTTTCCAAAGTATTTGATAACTCAAATCCAACAATATACCGGGAATACCAGTCTATAATGGCTACCATGTACATAAAACCACGTTTCATCCGGCAGTATGTTATGTCTATAGACCATACCTGGTTTGGATGATCAATATTCAAGCCTCTCAGCAAATACGGATACAAATACTTGCCATGCAGACGTTTGCTAAGATTAGGTCCAGGACAGAAACCATGGATCCCCATTTCCCTCATGTAACGCCGGGTTCGCTTTCGATTGATATGAATGTGATAATCCCGGTTCAGGATATTCGTCATCCTGCGGTAGCCATACTCCGGATGAGCCGTGTAAATCTCATCAATAATACGCTTAATCAGGTATTCCTCATCATTTACTGGAACCGGCTTGTAGTAAAGGCTTGTACGGTTAATTCCCAACAGTTCGGCTTGCTTTGTGATGCTCAGTTTCTTTTCTTCTCTGTCAATCATCTTCATGCGGTCTTCACGGGACTTAGAGTCGGCCAGATTTTTTTTTAAGCCAGGCAACCTCATATGAAAGTTGTCCAATTTGCTTAAACAGTTCGTCCTTCTCCTTTTCATACGACTGTTTGACCTTCTCTACTTCATCAGTTTCCTTGCTGAAAACTCTGCCTGCATTGCTTATGAATTCTGCCTTCCAGCGACTTAGCTGGTTCGGATGTATTTCATATTCGGCAGCAATCTCATTCAGCGTTCTTTCTTCCCTTAAGACCTCAATCACTATTTTTGCTTTTTCTTCCGGTGTAAAATTTCTTCTCTTTTCCATAGTTCCATTCTAACTTATTTTGGCCGTTTTGTCTGTCTTAATTTCTGGTATCATTATATAATACACTAATAGTTATAGCTATAATACTTAATGGTATGTAATTAATTGCTTGATAATATTTCTCATCTACAACATAAGGAAACGCAAACCAGATAAATGCTATAAGTCCAATAGAAATTGGTGTTAATACTTTTATATAATTTCTTATAGCTTTACCAAATATTACACCTTTTTCCATGTTTGATCCTTTAATAGAAAATGCCATTTCCTGCCAAGCATATAAAAAACTTGTAGATACAAATGTCAAAATCATAGAAAATTTATTCGTAATAGCATACAAGCCATTCTGATGTAATCCTAATATATTTGTTACTGCTACTTTATTATAACTTGATAAAAACCATACTCCTATATAATTTATACTTAATGGTAGAGCAAAGGCAAAAATTTTTTTTATTAATGAAATATTTATATTAATTAGTTTAAAATTCTTAAATAATTTCATATTTAATTCTAAAATCAAAATTTGAATAATACTCGCAATTATATATGATAAAAAAAGTGAAGCATAGCCATAATTTAATACCTTTATGAAAATTACATTAAATAAACCAGTAAATAAAGTTCCTATTACTCCACTTAATGCAAATAATCTACTCTTTGATAGACCTCTAGCAATATAGCTCATATATTGAACTATAGCACTAAGTAAACCGTATAAAAATACTATAAATGCATTATCTATATTAACTATTAATGA
Organism: Herbinix hemicellulosilytica; assembly: GCF_002904165.1. Taxonomy (GTDB): domain Bacteria; phylum Bacillota; class Clostridia; order Lachnospirales; family Lachnospiraceae; genus Mobilitalea; species Mobilitalea hemicellulosilytica. The sequence continues at coordinate 294,758 of NZ_CVTD020000015.1, forward strand.
AATTAACCAAAAACCAATTGTATATATTGTTGAAGAAATAATAAATATACACAAGCTATTATCAATAACTTTTTTATAATCTGTCTGCTCATAAATAAATCTTAAAGTAGCTCCACCTATATCCAAAAATATTATTAAAATTCCAATATTTAAGTATGTTATGATTATATCATAAGTCCCATAATCAGTTGGATTTAAATACTTAGTGTATAAAGGAACCAAAACAAGAGAAATCACTTTTGATAAAGTATTCCCTAAAAAATATATTCCAGTTGATTTAAATAATTTTTTTAAATTCATAGTCTATTCATTCCATTTCTACATATTATCTAGTATTCTTTCCAAGTCATTTTTCAATGTTGCAAAATCATGATTTTTTATTGATTGCAAGTAATTTTGCTTAACGATTTCTGTAGTATCTATTTCCCCTAATATTATTTTATTTATTTTATTTGCAAGTTCAATATAATCCTTGTTTTTAAAAGTTATTGCCGTAATCCCATTTTTAGCAAATTCAGAAGTCTCAATAAAATCAGTTATTAAAATTGGTATTTTAGATATTCCCGCTTCGTATATTGGTCTTGATTGATGGGGTTTTGTTGATGGAAAAACCACTAAATCACAAGCTTTATAATATACTTCTGGATTTTTAGTTCTTTCTTTAAAAATAACTTTTTCTTTTAGATTATCTTTTTGATATATTTTATAAACAACATACTTTATATCTTTTTTTAATAATAGTCTTATTTTATCTTTAATGTTTTTATAATCTTTAAATCTTGGATGAATTAGACTATCAGTGTCATTTATAAATATAAGTTTTGCTGATTCATTAACATATTTCATTGCTTTCATAATTATATGAGCACCTTTTAATTTAGACATTCCGCCTAAATATAATACATATTTATAATTAGTATCTAAATTTAATTTTTTAATAGCTTCATCCTTCGATATACTAGTAAAAGAAGATACTTCAACTCTATCATATATCACTTCAGTTATAGCAGATATTTTTCCAGTTTCTTTTAAATCGTTTTTAGAAATAAATACAACTTTATCAAACCACTTAGATAATCCTAACTTAATAATTTTACTTCTTAAACCAATTAAGCCTTTTTGGTATGTTTCTCTATGAAAACAAATACTTTTAAGATTTAATTTTTTTATAATTCTGCCTAACCAAAATAAAGTCATTGAATTTATAATGACTATATCTGGTTTAGTATTTTTTATATAATTTTCCATAACTCTATAATCTTTAAGTATTTCTATAATATTTTTTAATGTTTTTATTGATAATGCGTGTTCAATACCACCATTATAATGATTAAAGATTTTTGGAGAATTTCTTAATGGAATTACTTCACAATCCTCATTTTTAAGGATTTCTATCATTTCACACGGATTATCTGGACATAATACAATTACTTTATATTTCTGCTTATCAATTGACTTAATTATATGTAATAAACTAACACCAGCTCCTCCTATTATCCCAGAATGATGAATAATTAATAGTCTTTTCATATCGAAATCGTCCTCTCATAATACAAGAGTTAAATCTTTTTAAAATCTACCCCAAACAAAACGATTTATATAATCAGTATAAGATATTATAATTCTTAAAACTTTATCTGATACATTAGGAATGTTATAATCCTTAACAAGTCTTATAGTTCCTTTCTCTTGAGTTTCCAATACTTTCAATCCTTGAAGAATTCTTTCTTTTTTAAGCCCAACCATCATTACAATGGCTTCTTCCATAGCTTCTGGTCTTTCATGGGCCTGTCTTATATTTAATGCTTTAAGTCCAAGTATAGATGCTTCTTCACTTATTGTTCCACTATCACTTAAAACAGCTTTTGCATTAATCTGCAGCTTGACATAATCATTAAAACCAAGAGGTTTTAAAGTTTTTATAAGAGGATTTAATTGGACTCCTTTAGCTTCAATCATTTTTCTTGTCCTCGGGTGAGTACTGAATATTAAAGGTAATTGATATATCTCTGCTACCGTATTAAGGCTATCAATTAAATCATTAAAATTAACTTCAGAGTTAATATTTTCTTCTCGATGTGCTGAAACTACAAAATATTTACCTACTTCAAGACCTAATCTTTCGAGAACATCTGATTTTTCTATGTCTTCTCTTCTTGAATTTAGTACCTCATACATAGGACTTCCGGTCTTAATTATCCTGTCTGCCGGAATTCCTTCACTAATTAAATAATCTCTTGCAATATCACTATATGTAAGGTTAATGTCAGCAATATGATCAACTATTTTTCTGTTAGTCTCCTCAGGGACTCTCTGATCAAAGCATCTGTTGCCTGCTTCCATATGAAAGATAGGAATATGTCTTCTCTTTGCAGCAATGGCACACAAACAACTATTTGTGTCTCCCAACACAAGAAATGCATCCGGTTTTACTTCATCCATTATTGGATCGATTTTTATCAGAATATTTCCTATGGTTTCAACTGCCGTACCCGTAGCAGCGTTAAGGAAATAATCAGGTTTTCTAAGCTTTAAATCTTTAAAAAATATTTCATTTAATTCATAATCATAATTCTGTCCTGTATGAACAAGTATATGTTCAACTGCTTCTGACTCATCCAATTTGTTAATTACAGCAGAAAGTCTTATAATTTCCGGTCTTGTTCCCACAACAGTCATTACCTTTAATTTTTTCATAAGTTAAACCTCCATATAGTAAGTATCCGGCTTTTCCGGATCAAATGGTTCATTGGCCCACATAATTGTAACCATATCCGTATCACCTAAATTTTCAATATTATGAGTGTATCCTGTCGGTATATCAATAATTTGCAGCTTATCTCCACTTACATAATATTCTATTACTTCATCTGAATCAATTTTTCTGAAACGTATAACTCCTTTACCGCTTACTACAAGGAACTTCTCAATTTTAGTATGATGCCAGTGATTACCTTTTGTTATACCGGGTTTAGATATATTAACCGAAACCTGTCCTCTGTCAGGTGTTCTGATAAACTCAGTAAATGACCCTCTGTTATCAATATTCATTTTCAGTTCATAACCGAATTTATCTTCCGGCAAATAACTCAGATAAGTACTATATAGTTTTTTTGTAAAATCATCAGACATATCAGGTATTGACAATTCTTCCCTGCTTTTTTTAAAAGAATATAATAATCGTACGATTTCTCCCAGCGAAACTCTATATACTATCGGAACTTCACAAAAATAACCTTTTCTGTTTTCTTTCCCTTCGAGAGCATTTATTAATTCATTCACAACATCATCTATATATACTAAACTAAGTACAACATTGGGATCATTTACTGTAATAGGCAGATCACGGGCGATATTGTAGCAAAACGTAGCAATTGCACTGTTATAGTTGGGTCTGCACCATTTACCGAATACATTAGGAAATCTATATATTAATATTTTAGCCCCTGTCTCCTTGCTATAATTTATAAGTATATCTTCACCTGCTTTCTTACTTTTCCCATACAGGTTATCCAGTTCTGCCTGAATGGATGAAGATATCATTATCGGACAGTTGTTTTTATGATTTTTTAGAATATCCAGAAGAGTTGATATAAAACCGGCATTCCCTTTCATATAATCATCCTGATCCTTAGGCCGGTTTATCCCAGCAAGATGAAAGATAAAATCAGCTTCCCTGCAGTATTCCTCTAATTCATAAATATCCGAATCAATATCGTATTCATATATATCCGTATACTTTCTGTTTTTTAGTTCAGCTACAAGATTTTTGCCTATAAACCCTTTTGCTCCTGTTACAAGTATTTTCATATCCCATGTCTGCCTTTCATAGTTCATTTAATGTAGAAGTTATTTTTTGAGTTATATGCTTCTAGTTCATTTCTTACATATTCAAGTGATAAAAGTTTTTCTTTAATCTGCTCAACGTTTAACCTTTCGGTATTATCAGAATTATATTCCACATCTATTGATAATTTTTCAGATCCTTCAACAAAATACTTATCGTAATTTAAGTCTCTTTTATCTGCGGGTACTCTGAAGAAATTACCCATATCCACAGCCTTAATATATTCTTCTTTTGTAAGAAGTGTTTCGTATCTCTTTTCCCCGTGACGGGTACCTATAATTTTTATTTCATTATCAGCATTAAACAGTTCTTTTATTGCTTGTGCAAGATCTCCTATTGTTGAAGCAGGTGCCTTTTGAACAATAATATCACCTGTTTCAGCGTTTTCAAACGCATATACTACAAGTTCCACTGCTTCTTCTAAACTCATTAAAAACCGTGTCATATTCGGATTGGTCACGGTTAATGGTTGTCCATTCTTTATTTGCTCTATAAATAATGGAATAACAGACCCTCTTGAGGCCATGACATTACCATATCTTGTTCCGCAAATAAGAGTTTTATCCGGATCAACAGTTTTTGACTTAGCTATAAACACTTTTTCCATCATTGCTTTTGAAATTCCCATGGCATTTATGGGATAAGCAGCCTTATCCGTAGAAAGACATACAACTTTCCTTACACCGTACTCAATAGCTGCAGTTAACACATTATCTGTACCTATAATATTGGTTTTAACTGCTTCTAACGGGAAAAACTCACATGAAGGGACCTGTTTAAGAGCTGCAGCATGAAATATATAATCAACTCCGTGCATGGCATTTTTTACCGACTGAATATCTCTTACATCCCCTATATAAAACTTTAGCTTATCATTTTTATAAAATCTTCTCATGTCATCCTGTTTTTTCTCATCACGAGAAAATATACGAATTTCTTTTATATGCGTACTTAAAAATCTTTTAGTTACAGCATTACCAAATGAACCAGTACCTCCGGTTATTAATAAAACTTTATTATCAAACATTTTTTCCTCCATTATATAATAAATTATATTGATTTTTATTTATACTTAAATATTGCTTATAATTGCTAAATCCATAAGCAAATAATACATTTGTTATAAGACTAAATGAAAGATTTGATCCAATAAATAATACATTATATAATATAAATATTATAAATGAATTAAATAAATTTCGTCCTATTAACTTACAAAGTTTACATATTCCTATCATCCATAAAATTATAAATATCAAACCATATTGTGCTAATTGAATTAATAGTGTATTAGTATTATGTTCAGTATAAAATCCAAGTATTTGGTATGCTAAAGGAGCAAAATTATATTCAACATTTGATAAACCAACTCCCCAAATAGGTGATTCCATAAAAAGTCTTAAATTAACCAGAATAGAAGCTATTCTAGCACTAGTTGAATTTCTTGTACTATCAAACAATTTGCCAAAAACAGAACCGTACCCTTCTTTAAATAATAAGTCTGTAAAAAGGCTTAAATAAGTAAATGAAAGAATAAATATCATTATAAAAGCAATCTTTATATTCCTATCACTTCTAAAATTACTTTTCTTATTTGCATATAAAAAAATAATAAACATTAAAGCTATATATCCTATAATGATACCAGAAATTAAGACAGACAAAACGGCCAAAATAAGTTAGAATGGAACTATGGAAAAGAGAAGAAATTTTACACCGGAAGAAAAAGCAAAAATAGTGATTGAGGTCTTAAGGGAAGAAAGAACGCTGAATGAGATTGCTGCCGAATATGAAATACATCCGAACCAGCTAAGTCGCTGGAAGGCAGAATTCATAAGCAATGCAGGCAGAGTTTTCAGCAAGGAAACTGATGAAGTAGAGAAGGTCAAACAGTCGTATGAAAAGGAGAAGGACGAACTGTTTAAGCAAATTGGACAACTTTCATATGAGGTTGCCTGGCTTAAAAAAAAATCTGGCCGACTCTAAGTCCCGTGAAGACCGCATGAAGATGATTGACAGAGAAGAAAAGAAACTGAGCATCACAAAGCAAGCCGAACTGTTGGGAATTAACCGTACAAGCCTTTACTACAAGCCGGTTCCAGTAAATGATGAGGAATACCTGATTAAGCGTATTATTGATGAGATTTACACGGCTCATCCGGAGTATGGCTACCGCAGGATGACGAATATCCTGAACCGGGATTATCACATTCATATCAATCGAAAGCGAACCCGGCGTTACATGAGGGAAATGGGGATCCATGGTTTCTGTCCTGGACCTAATCTTAGCAAACGTCTGCATGGCAAGTATTTGTATCCGTATTTGCTGAGAGGCTTGAATATTGATCATCCAAACCAGGTATGGTCTATAGACATAACATACTGCCGGATGAAACGTGGTTTTATGTACATGGTAGCCATTATAGACTGGTATTCCCGGTATATTGTTGGATTTGAGTTATCAAATACTTTGGAAAGGACATTTGTATTAGAGGCAATAAAAAAGGCGATCAAACGGTACGGGAAACCTGAAATTATGAACAGTGACCAAGGTTCACAGTTTACCAGTGATGATTACATAAACTTACTAAAAAGTAACAATATAAAAATTTCAATGGATGGGAAAGGAAGAGCACTGGATAACCAAAGGATAGAGCGCTTCTTTCGATCTTACAAGTGGGAAAAGCTTTATCTTGAGGATTGCGAAACAGGGCACCAACTCCGGCAGATTACCAGGGATTATGTTGAATATTATAACAACCGGAGACCTCATCAGTCGTTAGACTACAAAACGCCAGCAGAGTATTATTTCGGGGTTTACAAACAGTTTCAGGCAGTCGTATAAAACCTTGGGGCTCTGCCCCAAACCCCGTCCTCGCCGGAAGGCAGCCGGTCTGTCATGACAGACCGGAAAGAAAAATGATGTATGTGTATTGGATGTCAAGGGTCAAGATGAACTCGCTTACGCTCGCCCTTGACATCCTCAGACATAGTAAATAAATGTAAAATATAGAAATTTAAAGAAAGGAGAATCTAACTTAGAAAAGCTGAAAAATTGTCTTGACAATGGGGGGCATTATATCCAGTTGTCGAAAATGTTGTTAATAATGCTATTAAATAAATAATTTGTGTTTTTAATTTAGGATTATGAATAATAAACATTTGAAATAAAAGAGCAACAATTAAGTATAATTGAAATACTCCCGGTTCCCTAAATAAACCGTAATTTCTATGAAATCCTCCATGATTTACACTAATATTAGTTAATAGTAAAGTGTAAAAAGCATTATTGGCGCTATTATATATAATAGGCAAATACTTTAATATTTGACTAAAACTAATAGATATAAAATAACCAATTAATGAAAATACAGCAAGTACTTCCATTATTTTATCATATAATATAGCAAATCTATGTAATGGTATTTTTAATGATAAAAACATACCAATAACTAAAATACCACATCTATAAAAATAGCCAAATCTGAAATCATTATTAATCAAACTTGTAAACATTATTAAAATTGATAAAGTTATTGTGATAAAAAATAAATTAGTATTTACTTTTTTCTTTTTTATCAAATAGTTTAATATAAGATAAAAAAATAATAAAATAATTATACAGTACTTAATTTTTATAAATTGAGTGTTTTTATTTGTACCAAATAAAATAGTATCATCTGATATTACTATAGTAATTAAAACAATTAATAAATCAATATAATCTTTTAATTTATTTTTTACATTAAAATTAACTGATTCCACAGTTCTTCACCCATCATAATTTGCGTAATAAATCGTATAGTTTACTGCCTTGAACTATATTATTCTTTTTATCTATAACAAATTTTTTTGCATCATTACCCTGCTTTTCTAAATAAGTTTCGGGTTTACTTAAAATGCTAATTATAGCATTTGCTATACCCTCAGGTGTTTCTATATCTATAAAATTTAAAAATGGATAATAATCTTTAGGTATACCCGCTAATTTTGTAGTTAATACTGGCGTACCCGTACTCATGTATTCAATCGTCTTAGAAGGAAAAGAGTATTTTGTATATTCTTCATTTGAAGGTCTTGGATTAATCAATAAATCAGCTTCTGTTTCTTTTTGAATTATTGTTTCTAAACTAACAAGACCATAGTATTTTACATTCTTAGGTAATTCACCCCTTTGCATAAGTTTTTCAACATATTCACCTTCACCGTATAAATGAATTTCAATATTTTTTTCAGCTAAATAAATAGCAGATTTAATTAATGATTCGATACCAAATTTTTTATGTAGTCCACCTGCATATACAACTACTTTTTTTGTTTTTTCCCTCTTACTTAACAAATCATTTTTTTCTATATTATGTGCTTCTACTAAACCCTCTATAATAATATAAGGCTTATTTTTAATATTACATATCGAATTCATATACTCTGTTAAAAAAACATATCCATCAAATCCTGATATTATAAGATCAATTAATTTTCTCTTAATACAATTTTTAATTTTAAAAAAATTCGTACTTTCTTTTTTCTCTATTGTAGCCATATACTTTGGTATATCTGTTAATATTCCAATAGCTCTAATTTTTAATAACCTTGAAATTAATAAACCAGATAATGCAACATCATAAACTAATGGATCACATATTATATATGTATCTTTTCTTTTATTTTTATCTTTTAATATTTTAAAAGATAATATAAAAGAATTAATCATGACCAAAATATTTTTAATAGCTGTAAAATTAACAAATCCCGGGTATAAAATTGTATGTTTATCAGTAATTTTTTCTTTAATCTTCTTAAATAATTTTTTTTCACAATTTACTTGAGCAACTGGCATTGATGTAACTTGTATTAGTTCATTTATATTTTTGTTTTGTAATAACCCTTTAACTAATAGACCAAAATATTTTTGAGATGGATTTAATAAATCCCTTTTCTTTATCTTATTTAATTCATTATACATTTTATCAGAACAAGTATTTGAATATAAAATAATTCTCAAATTAATAACACCTCTATTAACTATTTTAATTTAGATTTTAAATAAGACATAAATTTTAATCCTATAAAAAATTTATGTTTTATCATAAATAACACAACTTTTTGATGAAATGCGAAATATTTAATATAATTATTCTTTGACCAATTAGGATATTTTCCGTTATATTTATTAATTTGGTATAATATATCATGGCGTTTTTTTTCTAGGGATATCAAAAGCATTATAGTAGAATATAACACTTCTTTTATAAAAATAGCCTCAACTTCATTAGGATATTGAAATTTCAGTTTTTCTTCAACAATGTTAAATGCTGAAACAGCATAAATGGTATTTTGATAATTTATATTATGTACAATAGATTCCTCATGTTTTACATAATAATAAAGAGGTTTTTTCAAATAAAATATTTCTTTGCTTGAAGATAAAGCCAATTTATTAAATACCATATCTTCGAATCTCTGTAACTGAGGAAACCTAATTCCATTTTGTTCGATATTTTCTCTTTTATATACTTTACAACATACACTCCCTGTAGAATTTGCTATAGCAGTTTTAATATCTACAAATCCTTCAGGTTGTTTAGGTATTGATACCCCATATTTCTTATTACTACCTTTTTGATGATAATAGTCAAAAATTACACAATCGCATTTATTTTTTTCAATGATTAAATTTATATCAAATAGGCAATTCAAATCTATATAGTCATCACTATCTAAAAAGATAATATATTGACCTACTGCTTCTGATAAGCCTATATTTCTAGCTATTCCGGGTCCCATATTATTTCTAGATCTTAATACTTTAATATTTAAATTACTTGATTCTTTATATTTTATAATATTTTCATAAGACTTATCTGTAGAGCTATCATCAATAATTATAACCTCAAAGTCCTTAAAAATTTGATTTTCTAAGTTAAAAAAATAAGATTTCATCAAATGGAATGAATTAAAGACTGGTGTTATAATTGAAAATTTCATTTTTACCTCCATACGAGTCTAATGATATTGTATATAAACCTCGTTTTCCTTCAAAAACTGCATCAAAACATATTTTATTTCCAGCTCTATTCCATCTAGGATGTAAATCACATCGTACCTCATTATCATATTTAAAAGGTACAAAAACTCTTGCTATTCTTTTAATATTATTCTCTTTAATAAGATAAATAGATGATAATCTAGATCTATCAGGATAAGTATCTGTGACCACCATACTACCATCCGGCGAATAACTAGGATGCCCATCGGTTATTAGTTCTGGCCATAAATGCTGGAATTCTGTAGATTTATCCTTCATTAGAAAATATCCATAACCTATATTTTTCTTATAAGCAAAAGCTAAAATTTCGATATTTGACTTCCAATAGCAATGGGAAACCATCTTATCGTCACTTAAGTTAAATAAATCATTTCCATCAATATTGGCAACTATTAATCTAGTATATTTCTTATTATTTTTTATCCATCTATGTAATACCAAAAAGCGATTTCCAGATGGATTTAACATTATATGATTTACTTTATGTTCAGCTCCGATCATATTATTTGATGTTTCAAAATTTACCAAATCAGTGTATTTTAATATAGGAGTAGATTCATTTGTATCTATGTCTATTTTCCAAATACATGGTTTATCAGGTATCTTTTCATTTGCTGTTATATCGGGTAAATTTGAATACCCATATCCCTTTCTTAGTCTATGTAATCTCGAAAAATCTAGTGTAAGAGCAAATTTACCGTTCATTGAAACACTATAGACAGGCATTGATAATACCTTTTCTTCTCCTGACTTTATGTTTATTATGACAGAGCAATAATTACCATCACGAAAATCATTAAATATTATATTTTCTGTAAAATCTGGACCTAACCATTGTAACATACACCCTTGTTGAACATTCCAAGTTCTTGTTGTACCAATTACTTTTATTTCATTATTATTAAAAGTATCAATTAATATTATTTCTGCAGGATCATTTGGTGCAACAGATTTTGTTGTGTCCTTAACTCTTAAACAAAGCATATATCTGTCAGATGCATCCCAAGGTGACTTATCATAATAACCAAAAAAATATTCATATCCATCACTCGGTGTAACACTAATAATTTCACCTTCATACTTTATCTTAGGAGATAGTAAATACAAAGACCTTTGATAAACACGTTTTACCACTTTTTTTATAAAAGGATATTTTGATAAAGCTGTACTAATATAGTTTTCAATATTTTTTACCATAATGATACCTCTAAATTATGTCTTATACTTTTTTCGTAAATATTTATAAGAAATTAATTTAACTAAAGATTTTGGTGCTAAAAATAAAACAAGTTGACCTATAACTACATAGGCTAAATCTAATAAGTTACAGTGTCCTCTTCTCCATATTTTATACTGAACATAAATATAACTTTTACAGTATGTCCAACTTTTTCTTCGTTTGATATTATCTTCATTTGACCTAAACAACACCAAAGATTTATCAATATTGAGAGCATAGCATCCATTATTCAACATTCGTGAAAAAAGATCTAAATCTTGTTTTCTTTTCATTTTCCCATAACCACCATATAATGCCCCCCATTGTCAAGACAATTTTTCAGCTTTTCTAAGTTAGATTCTCCTTTCTTTAAATTTCTATATTTTACATTTATTTACTATGTCTGAGGATGTCAAGGGCGAGCGTAAGCGAGTTCATCTTGACCCTTGACATCCAATACACATACATCATTTTTCTTTCCGGTCTGTCATGACAGACCGGCTGCCTTCCGGCGAGGACGGGGTTTGGGGCAGAGCCCCAAGGTTTTATACGACTGCCTGAAACTGTTTGTAAACCCCGAAATAATACTCTGCTGGCGTTTTGTAGTCTAACGACTGATGAGGTCTCCGGTTGTTATAATATTCAACATAATCCCTGGTAATCTGCCGGAGTTGGTGCCCTGTTTCGCAATCCTCAAGATAAAGCTTTTCCCACTTGTAAGATCGAAAGAAGCGCTCTATCCTTTGGTTATCCAGTGCTCTTCCTTTCCCATCCATTGAAATTTTTATATTGTTACTTTTTAGTAAGTTTATGTAATCATCACTGGTAAACTGTGAACCTTGGTCACTGTTCATAATTTCAGGTTTCCCGTACCGTTTGATCGCCTTTTTTATTGCCTCTAATACAAATGTCCTTTCCAAAGTATTTGATAACTCAAATCCAACAATATACCGGGAATACCAGTCTATAATGGCTACCATGTACATAAAACCACGTTTCATCCGGCAGTATGTTATGTCTATAGACCATACCTGGTTTGGATGATCAATATTCAAGCCTCTCAGCAAATACGGATACAAATACTTGCCATGCAGACGTTTGCTAAGATTAGGTCCAGGACAGAAACCATGGATCCCCATTTCCCTCATGTAACGCCGGGTTCGCTTTCGATTGATATGAATGTGATAATCCCGGTTCAGGATATTCGTCATCCTGCGGTAGCCATACTCCGGATGAGCCGTGTAAATCTCATCAATAATACGCTTAATCAGGTATTCCTCATCATTTACTGGAACCGGCTTGTAGTAAAGGCTTGTACGGTTAATTCCCAACAGTTCGGCTTGCTTTGTGATGCTCAGTTTCTTTTCTTCTCTGTCAATCATCTTCATGCGGTCTTCACGGGACTTAGAGTCGGCCAGATTTTTTTTTAAGCCAGGCAACCTCATATGAAAGTTGTCCAATTTGCTTAAACAGTTCGTCCTTCTCCTTTTCATACGACTGTTTGACCTTCTCTACTTCATCAGTTTCCTTGCTGAAAACTCTGCCTGCATTGCTTATGAATTCTGCCTTCCAGCGACTTAGCTGGTTCGGATGTATTTCATATTCGGCAGCAATCTCATTCAGCGTTCTTTCTTCCCTTAAGACCTCAATCACTATTTTTGCTTTTTCTTCCGGTGTAAAATTTCTTCTCTTTTCCATAGTTCCATTCTAACTTATTTTGGCCGTTTTGTCTGTCTTAATTTCTGGTATCATTATACCACAACGAATAACATCCGATTTTTTAAACATTACTGTCGGATGATTAAATGGGCTTCTACGCTTAATAAATTTGTGAATCTCATAATTTGAAGTCGGTACTATCCTAGAAGATATTACATTTTTAGGATCATCATAAAATTCATCAATCATAGTTCCTACAATACTTAACTTAGGGTTTTTAATAAACTCTTTAACTTGTATTTCACACCGTTCTGGCAACGAAATATCATCTGTATCCATCCTAGCAACTAGTTCATTTTTACAATATTTTAACCCTTCATCTAGAGCTTTTCCCAACCCTACGTTTTCTTTAAGAGGTACTATATTAAATAAGCCAGGATACTTGTATATGTAATGTTCAATTATATTTTCTAAATCTTTTGTTAATTCACCATCTTTTACAATGACAATTTCATCTGGTCTAAGTGTCTGATTAATCATACTTTCTATACTTTGAATAAAATATTCTGGTTTTTCTTTTTTATATATTGACATTAATACACTATATTTAAGTTGCATTCATTTTCACACTCCGCAAAAACAATAGATTCTCTAAAACCTCTAATCCGATAATTACCTTTATTATATTCACTCAAATTCATATCATATACCAAATTACCAAACACCTTATTAACTACATTTATTCCGTACATCATTTTTATAATCGGATTAAATACTTTCGTTAATCTTATCTTCTTTCCATGAACCTCCGCTATCAACCTAACCATCTCGCTGGTTTTTACATATTCAGCATTTTGAGGAAAGAACAATCCTCTTTCTTCATTATCTATCATCAATCTGATAAACTCACACAGATTGTCTATATGAAGCATACTCCGTTCATTTTCGATATCAGGAAATATAGGAAGTATCTGTGCTGCTTTTGATAACTTTGGATAATTACCTTTAGACCCTTTGCCATAAATCATCGGTGGCCTAAGTATAACTATTTTAAAATTTTCATCCTCCAAAGCTTTTAATCCTATTTCTGCCTGAAGCTTGCTATCCCCATAAAAATTACTGGGAGAAGGGATAGTGTTTCTGTCAATTACTCTTTTTCCCTTGCTGCTGTCACCATAAACAATTATACTACTCATGAAAATGAACTGTTTTACACCTTCAGCTTTGGCTTTTTTAGCTGTTTCTATAGTTAAATCTCTGTTTACACGGTAATATAAATCTTTTAATTTCGGATCAGATGATACATGAGCTATACCGGCTACATGAAATACAACATCATAATAAGAAAAGTCCTTATCACGCCAGGAGCCGTCTTTCATATCCACTGTATCAACTTTATAACGGTCCGGATATTGTGATACCCACCGTTCAAAACTTGTCCCAATATAACTGTTAGCTCCCGTTATAAGAACTTTTTTCATTCCGCTGTTCTCTCCCTATTTATAACATTCTTTTGCTTCTCTAAAGTACCGGTACCGCCTTCTACCACACCGTCACTCCTAAGTACCGATATAATGGTCCCGAAGAAACATTTAATGTCCATTTTAAAACCTATATTTTTTACATATTCTCCGTCAAGCCTTGACTTTTCCTCAATGGACAGTTCATCTCTGCCATGAATTTGTGCCCAGCCTGTAAGCCCGGGTCTGATATTGTTGGCACCATATTTATCTCTTTCCTCAATTAAATCAAATTGATTCCATAAAGCAGGCCTGGGCCCTATAATACTCATATGACCTGCCAATATATTGAAAATCTGAGGAAGTTCATCAAGACTTGTCTTTCTTAAGAATTTTCCTACTCTGGTAATCCATTGCTCGGGATTTTCAAGCAAATGAGTAGGTACATCTTTAGGCGTATCAATCCTCATGGTTCTGAATTTTAAAATATAAAAATGACTTTTATTTATGCCTACCCGTTTCTGTTTGAAAAAGATAGGACCTTTTGAATCAAGCTTTATAGCAGCAATAATTATCAGAAACAACGGTAGCAGCAACACACATGCCAATAATGAAAGAACTATATCAAGAATCCTTTTAATCTTTATATAAACCATACTATCCCTCATCTATCATGCTTGATATAACTGAAAAATCAAATATACAACTTCTACTTTTTATCATATTTATACGTCGGCACAATCTCTTTTACTTTCTTCCTTATAACATCCGGCTCCATAAAATTGATTTCTTTTAATTCTTCAAGCTGCCTTAAGAATTTCTCTTCGTCTATATCTATGGGTTTTCCTATAAATATAAGATTATTCGCTGTCGACTGCAAGCCTTCTTCGTCCATCAGAAGTTCTTCATACAGCTTCTCACCGGGACGAAGTCCAGTAAATTCTATCATTATATCCTCATAAGGCTTAAATCCTGATAACCTTATCAAATTTTCTGCAAGAGCAAGTATCCTTACCGGCTCGCCCATATCAAGCACAAATATTTCCCCGCCCTTGGCAAAAGCACCTGCCTGAAGAACTAAGGATACGGCTTCCGGTATGGTCATAAAATATCTGATTATATCAGGATGGGTTACTGTTACGGGGCCACCTTCTTTTATCTGCTTTTTAAACAGCGGAATTACGCTTCCGTTTGAGCCCAGTACGTTTCCGAATCTTACAGCAACGAACTCGGTCTTGGATCTCTTGTTATATGTTTGTATTATCATTTCACAGATTCGTTTGGATGCCCCCATTATGTTAGTCGGATTTACGGCTTTATCTGTAGAAATAAGTACAAATCTCTCAGTTCCGTAAAGGTCCGCTGCCTGAACAACATTAAGAGTACCCAGTACATTATTTTTTATGGCTTCACCCGGGCTGTCTTCCATCAAAGGCACATGTTTATGGGCAGCCGCATGAAATACTATCTGCGGCTTGTATGTTTTGAATATGTAATTCATTCTTGTAGCACTTCTTACGGAAGCTATTAATACAACCAAATCCAGTTCAGGATGGTGAGCCTTCAATTCCTGCTGTATTTCATAGGCATTGTTCTCATAGATGTCAACTATTATAAGCTGTTTCGGCTTATGAGATGCCAACTGCCTGCAAAGCTCGCTTCCTATGGATCCGCCTCCTCCGGTTACCAGTATAACCTTATCCTTGACATAATCCATTATTGAATCCAAATCAACTTTGATGCTGTCCCTGCCAAGCAAATCCTCCACTTCAACGTCCCTTAACTGGCTTACGCTTACTTCACCGTTCATAAGTTGATACATACCGGGTAAGATTTTTAAGGAACAACTGGTCTGCTGGCATATCTCCACTATTTCGCGGATTGTTCTCTTTGAAACCGACGGCATGGCTATAATTATTTCATCTATATGATACAAATTTGCCGTTTCAACTATATCGTTTCTGGTTCCTACTACTTTTACGCCCTGGATGTAAGTACCCTGTTTTGACGGTTCATCGTCTATTATACATTTAACATCGGTATTATGGATATGGTCACTGGTCCGTATCTCTCTTATTATAGCATTGGCAGCATTTCCACCGCCTATTATCATTACATTTTTCACTGCGTTACTGTTTTTTACTAATCGCTTTAAATATCTGAAAAAACGGTATGCAAATCGGTTACCTAAAGTAAGAAAAAATAACACACCGCCGTACAGAAAATGATAGCTTCTTGGAACCGGAAGGCCCATTATTTGTAAACCTGCAAATTGCATGAGTGTCGACATCACACATGCGGCAGTTACATTCTGCATCTCCACTATTCCGGCAAACTGCCATATACTGTGATAGAGCCTAAGTATGTAAAAAATTATCAAAGTGCATATCATATTAATAGGTAGATAACGCCACAGTGATTCTACAAATCGCGTATCTACCTTCGAAAATGCCAAATCAAAACGAAGCAGTAATCCCAATGCACTTGATGCAATGATTACTGCCATGTCACATAATATTAAACTCAATCTTCTTACAGCCAGTTTACTATCTATTATTTTTCTCGCCATCGTATTTTCCTACTTTTTCATTTCTTGTTCGGTATAATAATTGTCCATGTTATCTTTTATCAATTTCATTCTTTCGATAAATTTTTCTTTATATTTTAAGCGTTCCGCCATACTCATTTCTATGTAATCGACATAATCCAGATCACTTTTATATAATCTGGCACCACAATGGAAGCAAGTTGCATCAGGTTTTCTTGATACAATCCTGTAATTAAAACACTTTGGACATATAAAGATTCTTAGCATATAAATACTCCCTCCCTTTCTGTGGGTAGTATTTATTATACTATTTAATTATTAGTATGTAAACCCATATGTTTAATTTTATAATATTTTACCAATTTAGGATGTATTCCCGATAAAAATATTTACTCTACTGTTAACCCTAACATTTCGTAGTATCCGTTTTATCAGCAAAACTTTTCTGGTACTCAAGTTTTCTTAAGCCTCTTTTTTGATAGTCGTTTTACTCTGAGGCTTTCTATTATATGTAATTATTCTCAAGTATTTTAAAAGGGTTTTCATATAGTATTTCTGATAAATTAATATCGCATTTTTTAATCATATACCTTACGGCTGTTTCCATAATAGGAGGCCTTATATTGCAGTCGTGGCAGTCGCTTCCCAGAAAATGTACCAGTCCGCTGCTAATAAGTTTTCGTAGATAGACTGCCTTGGAATTTAATATATTTCCTACAATACCGGAAGCATTCACCTGTATATAACAACCTGCCTTTATAAGTTCCTTGATTAAGTCTGTTCTTTTATGTAGGCAAATATATCGTTCGGCATGAGCAAGGACAGGCCAGTACCCGTTATTGATTAATTTTGTCACCGCATTATATATAGTATTATAGCTTTCACTAATTGAAAATTCCACTAGTACATACCTGCTCCCCGCTAAGGTAAGAGCCTTTCCCCGCTTTAAGTCTTCAATAACAGACTCACTGTAAAATATTTCGTTGCCAAGAAGTATTCTCATGTCCTTATTTATATCGTAAGCCTCTTTTTGAACCCGCAACCTTAATTTTTCAAGATAATCCGGCTCAGGATTATTTCTTCCGCATACATAATGAGGTGTCGCAATAATAGTAGTAATATTTTCCGATGCCGCTAATTTAAGCATATTTACCGTTTCGGTTAAATCTGTTGCCCCATCATCTACTTCGGGAAGTATGTGAGCATGTATGTCAAAATAGTTTTTAAACTCAATATAGCTGTCATCGTTTGCCATTTAAACCCCCTCATTTTGTACTGAAAATTATTCATTGTACCGGCTAGCTCAGTGACAATTATTCTTTTCGAAAATCGAATCCCCCTATAGATGAAGTACAGAAAAAACATTTGCCGTTATTGCCCTAAAGTTTAGCATGATGTTTAGGAATTAAAATTAATGAGAAATACGGTTACCGTACATTTTTTTATAATAATCCTGATATTCACCGCTTATAATATTCTCCCACCACTTTCTGTTATCAAGGTACCATCTGATTGTAAGTTTTATACCTTCATCAAACAGGGTGGTAGGTTCCCAACCAAGTTCTTTTCTGATCTTTGAAGGATCAATGGCATATCTTTTATCATGTCCCGGCCTGTCTGCGACAAACTTTATAAGATCTTCGCTTTTTCCAAGTTCCCTTAATATGGTCTTTACTACCTCAAGATTTGTCTTTTCGTTATGTCCTCCGATATTATATATCTCTCCTGCTTTCCCTTTTCTGATTATCATATCAATGGCCCTGCAGTGATCGATAACATAAAGCCAGTCTCTTACATTTTCACCTTTACCGTATACGGGAAGGGGTTTGTCGTTGAGGGCATTAGCTATCATCAGAGGAATTAACTTTTCTGGAAATTGGTATGGGCCGTAATTATTGGAACATCTGGATACAGTCACCGGAAGTCCGTATGTTCTATGATATGCTAGTACTAATAGATCAGCCGAGGCTTTGGATGCGGAATACGGGCTTGAAGCATGTATGGGCGTTTCTTCCGTAAACATCAAGTCCGGCCTGTCAAGGGGAAGATCCCCATATACCTCATCCGTAGAAACCTGGTGAAACCTTTCTATTCCGTATATTCTGCAGGCATCTAAAAGTACGCCCGTTCCGATAATATTTGTCTGCAAAAATACACCGGGATCGCTTATGGACCTGTCGACATGGCTTTCAGCCGCAAAATTTACAACCACATCGGGCTTTTCTTCTTCAAACAGCTTGTAGATAAAACTTCTATCCGCTATGTCGCCTTTGATGAACTTAAAATTTTCCTTATTCATCACAGGCTCCAGTGTTTCAAGATTTCCTGCATATGTAAGCTTGTCCAGGCAAATAATATAATCCTTAGGATGATTTTCTATCATATAATGAATAAAGTTCCCACCGATAAATCCGGCACCGCCGGTTATAAGCATTTTCATACGGATTACCACCTTTATTTCAAAAGTTATCGTTTTTTTAATAATATCATATAAATGCTTAACAATGATAGATAAATTTTATATATCGGTTTAATGATATAAGTTCATGTAAAACCTGTAAAAACGGAACCGATCTCCTGTCAGATTTAGAAAATCAAAAAGCGCTATGAGTTATTATATCTGACAAGAGATGGTCCCTTTTTAATTTATCATATGTTTTAGAAATTCAAATTTTGATTTATTAATAGTAGAAATCTATGTCACTGTCCTTAAGGTAAGGGGCGTTTCTGTCTTTATCCGACAGTATGGGATTATCAATACCCCAGTCTATATTTAAATCCGGGTCATCCCAGCGTATGCTTCTGTCCGCTTCCCTGTTATAATAGTTGTCAAGTTTATATACAATTTCCACCTTGTCTGTCAATGTAAGAAACCCATGCAAAAATCCTCTGGGTATAAGAAGCTGTCTAAAATTATCTTCGGTCAATTCCACTGCTTCCCATTTCATATAGGTGGGGGAACCTTTTCTCATGTCCACTGCCACATCCAAAACCGCCCCCCGTATGCAACGGACAAGTTTAGCCTGTGCGGCGTCACCTAGTTGAAAATGCAGTCCTCTTAATATCCCTTTATGGGCAGAATAAGAATGATTATCCTGTACAAAGTTATAATATAAGCCTGCCTCTTCTAAAGTCTTTTTGGACCAGCTTTCCATGGTCCAGCCCCTGTTGTCGCCATGTACAATAGGTTCCAAAATATACAAATCTTTTACTTTAGTTTCTCTTATGTTCATAGTCTAAGCTCTCCTAATTGTCGCATTTTTCAAGTTGTCCTAATAAAGTATTTTACCTTCTGCCACCTTCATCAGATGGATTCCGTAATTGGATTTTCCGTATGTTTTTGCCGCCTCCAAAAGTTTTTCCCTTGTAATCCAACCGTTTATATATGCAATTTCTTCAAGGGCGGCTATCTGGATGCCCTGCCTGGTTTCTATTACCCTGACAAATTCGGATGCATCGCTTAAAGAATCTATAGTCCCCGCATCCAACCAGGCATAGCCCCTTCCTAAAGTGACAACATTTAATGAGCCGTCCTCAAGATACATTCTGTTAAGGTCTGTTATCTCAAGTTCTCCCCTTTTAGACGGTTTAACCTTCTTTGCAAACTCACAGACCCGGTTATCGTAAAAATACAGGCCCGTAACACAATAGTTTGATTTCGGATTTGCCGGCTTTTCCTCTATGGATATAGCTTTTCCGTTTTCATCAAATTCTATTATGCCAAATCTTTCGGGATCATCGACATAATAACCGAATATGGTTGCCCCATATGTTCTTTCTGCGGCTTCCCTAAGATGCTTTTTAAGCCCGCTGCCATGGAAGATATTATCTCCCAGAATCATGGCGCAAGCATCTCCGTCTATAAATTTTTCACCTATTATAAAAGCCTGTGCCAGTCCGTCAGGCGAAGGCTGCACTGCATAACTAAGATTAATACCGTAGTTTGAACCGTCACCCAGCAGCCTTTCGAAATTTGGAAGGTCTGTAGGTGTCGAAATAATCAAAATATCCCGTATACCTGCCAGCATAAGGGTAGAAAGAGGATAATAAATCATAGGCTTATCATAAACAGGCAAAAGCTGCTTGGATGTCACCATCGTAAGGGGATATAGTCTGGTGCCGGATCCCCCGGCCAGTATAATTCCTTTCATAAAATATAATATCTCCTTTAAAATTACTCTCTTGTGGCTAATTTACTGTTTTTATATTAATTTTAGTTAAATGATGGTTTATCAAGTTAGATTATCATTTTTGGTCCGCCTTATCAAGCATCAGATCAAAACCTTGGTTTACAATAACATTCATTATTCTTTGCCTTATAGGATTAATATTTTTTAGCTTGGTTACAACCTGATTGCTGAAGCTGTCCACCCTTTGGTTGGACTGCCTCAAATCATAATATGTCTGCATGATTTCGTCATATTCTTTAATCATATCAAGATAACTGTCAAAACATTTGTATTTGTTCTCAAACATTCTCAATTCCATGTCCATCCTGGGTTTAAGCTGCGGGTTTTGATTCGGGTATCCAAATCCCAGTCCCAGGGCAGGAAAAGTCAGTTTCGGAAGGTCAAGAAGCTTTATAACCCTATCCGCATCATTTAATATGCTTCCGAAATAAACGGTCCCAAGCCCAATGCTTTCGGCGGCATTTACCACATTCTGAGCCATCAGGACAGCATCGGTAAAGGCCTGGAAAAACCGGTCCATATCCCTTATGCTTTCCTCATGGCAGTCTTTTTCCTTTGCGATTTGGCCGTTACGGTACTGATCCACAATAAATATCCAAAGTTCAGGCATCCTGGCCACATATTCCTGTTTGCAGATATCGGCAAGCTCGTCTTTTATGGCCTGGTCTGTTATCCTGATTATAGAACAAGCCTGAAGCCCGTTGGATGTAGCCGTACGGCATGCCACCTGAATTAATTGCTTTATAATTTCTTCAGGTACAGGTCTATTTTCATACTCTCGTATAGTCCGATGTTCCAATTGAGTTCTTATGGTATCATTCATATCTAGTCCTCCTTCAAGGAATTATTATACCACATAATGTTAATGGTGTCAGGCACTGTAAATAAATTGTTAACAGAAGTTAACATTTTATTCACAGTGCCTGACACCTATCTCGAAATCGGAAATCCCATTTTCACTTTAAACTGGTCACCGTCTATTTCTACTTTGAAAGTCCCACCGCATGCCTGAGTAAAACTTTCAGCTATAGATAAACCAAGTCCGCTGCCTTCGGTTGATCTTGACTTATCACCTCTGTTGAATCTTTGAAGAATCTCCTCAGCGGTAAAATCCATATCATATGATGCCGTATTTTTTACGGTTACATTTACATAATTATTGGCGGTTTCCATATCAATAAATACTCTGGTTCCCGAAAGCGAATATTTTAATGCATTACCGATGATATTTTGAAATACCCTGTAAAGTTTCTTACCGTCCGAGTAAATGTATACCGGATTTTCCGTAAGATTTGTCTTAATCCGCAAATTTGTCTTTTTTATATCATCTTCCATATCAGCCAAAGTCTGTTCTATAAGCTTTTTTAAATCCAAATTTTCAAGATTTAACGGAAGGTTGCCGCTGGTACTTTTTGCAAGTTCAAAGAGGTCCGATACAATATTTTTTAACCTTTCGGATTTTTCGGCCAGTATTTTTACATAATCCCTGGCAGTTTCCGGCAGGTCTTCCTTGGACAAGAGTTCCACATAACTTATTATAGAAGTAAGGGGCGTTTTAAGATCATGTGAAACATTTGTTATCAAATCGACTTTCATTTTTTCGGATTTCATCATTTCTTTATAACTTTCCTGAAATCCCAGATTGATCTCTTCAAAAGTCTTTTTGTTCTCGTTAAAGTACCAATATATAATTAAACCTTCTAAAAAAATTGCAAATATCCCGAAAAATGGATTAATAAACATTGAAATAAAGAAAATGAAAACCATAAATCCGCTGGATACTGTGAAAATTACCTGCCTGCGGTTTAAGGACTTTGTAAGCGGATAATGTTCAAATCTGCTGTCGTTAAAAAAGCTTCTTACAAAGTTACTGATACCGGATAATATGGCAAAAATTAAAGTATGTTTAATAAG
The DNA here is from genome assembly GCF_002904165.1 of Herbinix hemicellulosilytica. GTDB lineage: Bacteria > Bacillota > Clostridia > Lachnospirales > Lachnospiraceae > Mobilitalea > Mobilitalea hemicellulosilytica. The sequence continues at coordinate 317,644 of NZ_CVTD020000015.1, forward strand.
TTTCCCCGCTTTTAATTTTCTTACAAGGCTAAGAAGAAACATCACGCAGATACTTGCTGCAATAGCGGTAATAATTCCGATGGCAATCATCGAAATTGTTTGATCAGCGGTAAGGTTACTGTTTTGATAGTTATTATCCATTAATGTGTTGCCACATATATAAAACCATATAAATAGAGTAAACAGTATTCCCCCTGCTTGAATATCACTATAAATCCTGTCAGTATAAGGTGACAGATGGACCTTGTCATCTTCCGCTTTCCTGCCCGCAACAACAATCAAATATCCCAGGCATATAAGGGCAGCTATAACCGATTGTAAAAACGATACCGTTATCGGGATCAGCTCTGATCTTATATCGTTCCATACCGCTTGCCTTTTTTGAATATAATCATCCGGAAATGCCAGATATAAAGTATATTCTTTTGATTTATCCTGGACAGTTTTAAATTCCTTATACAACCAGGGCTGAATCAAAACTTCATATTTATATTTAAGTTTTTGAAGTTCATCCAATGAAATATTATTGTAGGTGTTAACTTCGTCGGTAAAAAAGTAATAATAATGAAATTCCTTGTCCGGCTTAATACTGGTAGCCAAATAGTCGTGCATTTCATCAATAATCGGTGTAAGCTCATCATTTAAAAATTCTTTACTTTTCGTATATTCCTCCTCAAATAAAGGTTCCAAATCATAATTACGGTAATAGATATAAACCACATGCAATACGATAGCTGTTATAAATACTACCGCCAGTAAAAAAGCCGTGGCTTTTAAACCTTTGCTTCTGTTAAACTTTCTCAATCTTGTAACCAATTCCCCACACCACCTTTAGATATTTCGGTTCCTTCGGATTAATTTCGATTTTTTCTCGAATCCGCCTGATATGGACCATTACCGTATTTTCAACCGAATACGCAGGCTCCTGCCATACCTTTTCATAGATTTGCTCGGCAGAGAAAACCCGGCCGGCATTTTTCATAAGAAACTCCAGGATTTTAAATTCCTTTGCCGTTAACTTAACCGGTTCTCCGTCCACCGTAAATTCCGCCTTTTCCACATCCATGCAAAGACCACCAACAACAATTTTTGATGTTCCGTTTGCACTGTCTTTTGCCCCAAGGTGCAGGTACCTTCTTAGCTGACTTTTTACCCTGGCAACAAGCTCCTGCGGATTGAAGGGTTTTGTAACATAATCATCCGCGCCCATAGAAAGCCCCAAAATCTTATCGGAGTCTTCGGATTTTGCAGACAGTAAAATAATCGGAATATTTTTGCCGTCTCTTACCTTCATCATAGTAGACAAACCGTCAAGCTTTGGCATCATAATATCAAGAATAATAAGCTGCACATCATTGGATACAAGTGCATCCAAAGCCTCCATACCGTTGTAGGCTTTAATTACCTCATAACCTTCCATAACCAACAACTTTTCTATTGCCCCGGCTATGGTTTTGTCATCATCAACAACTAAAATTCTTGCTGTTTCCATATCAGGCTTACCTCCTATCATCACCGTCGTATTTATTGTAACGGTGGTTTCTTAAATACAAACAGATAAAAATCTTAAAGATTTCTTAAGAGTGTCAGGCACCGTAAACAAACTGTAAACAAAATATTACCAACAACCTCCTCTGTATTCATAATTTATTAACAGTACCTGACACCTTCAGACACCTTCCACATATTCTCTATACAGGTCCCTGCTGCCGTTTTGGAACAAACATAAAATAGCATTCTCATCTACCAAATCATTCTTATACAAGCCCATAAAAACCCCGTAGCTGCTCCAAGGATATTGAATTGGTTTTTCTACAATACCTGCCTTTACCGGATTTAGATGTATGTATTTACTGGTCTGTAAAAGATATGATTCGGTATCAATTAATTCCGAATAATATCTGCCCTGAAAAAGATGACCGGTAAGATCATATTTCTCATTGAAATACATTGAATACATCCAATGAATACCCTTCATGATCTTCCATATCTCACTGTCAATAGTTGCTATCTGCAAATGAACATGATTTCCCATCAAACAATAGCTGTATAATTTAAACGGATATTTTTCATTTACTTTCTTTAAGAATTTCATATAGACCTTATAATCTTCTATTTGCCTGAATATATCTTCTTTGCGATTGCCTCTGGCAACCACATGGTATACAGCACCAGGATACCATATTCTTGGTTGACGTGCTATAGGCTTTCCTCCCTTCATCTATTCTAAATTATTTGATGCAAGTAATCACCGATAAAATTTAAAATTTAGCGGCATGGGAAATTTTTTGGAACATAAAAATAAATAGAAATGATTAAAGAATATTAGAAACGGTACTTGTTATATTCTAACATGATTTACAAATAAAGTATATTGGGCAATATCATAATTTTTTGAATGAGGTATTGTAAAAGGTGTCAGGTACTGTAAATAAATTGTAAACAAGACATCTTGTCTTGTTCATTATTTATTAACAGTACCTGACACCCAGGTTAATTCACCAAAAGTTTCTCAAGCTCAAGGGGTTCTATGTATTTTCCGTCTTTATATGCTCTCATATTTCCGCCGGATATTTCATCTATTAATGCTATATGCTTGTCTTCACCGATACGGCCAAATTCCAGTTTGATATCATAAAGTTCAATGCCTTTTTTTGCCAGCTCATCTTTTATTATGTTTGATATTTTTATAGTAAGGTCTTTAAGTATTTTATATTCCTCTCTTGTAAGAATTCCAAGCATATGCAGAGCATCTTCGCTTATAGGAGGATCCTGTCTGGCATCATCTTTTAATGTTACCTCAACAAATGAATCAAGCGGCTGGCCTTCTTTTGCATACATTCCGTAACGGCGAATGAAGCTTCCTACTGCTCTGAACCTGCATATAACTTCAAGGCCGTTTCCGAATAAAGTAGCCGGCTTTACCTTCATGGTCGCCTCTTCTATATTGCAATCAATATAATGTGTAGGTATTCCTTCGTCCCTAAGCTTTTCAAAAAACATCTTTGTAAGCTTTAACCCTGCCTTGCCGGCTCCTTCTACCGTTAATCCTACAGTATTGGCACCGGGATCAAATACCCCATTTTCACCGGTCATATCATCTTTAAATTTGAGCAAATAATTTCCGTCTTCCAATTGGTATACATCTTTGGTTTTTCCCTGATAGATGAGTTTCATACGATATCCCTCTTTCCCTGTAATCAGCAAATACTTTAATTGCTTTAGATATGGTTAAATTATATTATTTATAAACTGTTGTCAATACTGCCATACCCATTTTTTTCTTATCATTGTTATTAATAAAACTGATAAATGATTTGATACAAGTTACAAAATGTTCAAATTTTATTCATAATTTGTTAACAGTGCCTGACACCCAATATTATATCATATAACCAGAAAGGGACGATGTCATATGAAGGTGCTGATTCTCTCCTGTGATACAGGGGGAGGGCATAATTCGGCAGCCATTGCAATATACGAATATCTCAAAAAAGTTAATGTTGAATGTCAAATGCTTGATGCTTTAACCCTAAAAAGCAGGCAAACTTCAAAAAGGGCTGCCTCTGCATATATTAGTGTGATTAATATTCCGTTTCTTTTCGGAATTATATACAGTGCCGGAAGTCTCTTAAGCAATCCAAAAGTAAAGTCGCCGGTTTATTATTTGAACAGAAGCTATCGCAAACAGTTGCAAGATTATATAAATACCAACGGATTTGATACGGTAATCACTACGCACCTTTTTCCTGCCGAAGCCCTTACGGCTTTAAAGAGAGAAAAATCCATAAATGCCAAAACCATAGCAGTAAATACAGACTACACCTGCATTCCTTTCTGGGAAGAAACCGAACTTGATTATTACATCATTCCTCATGAAGATCTCATGGATGAGTTTATACGTCGTGGTATTCCGAAAGAGAAACTCCTCCCTTTCGGTATTCCTGTCAATCCCGATTTTTATGCGAAGCTTCCCAAACAAGAAGCCAGAAGGAAATTTTGTGAAATTTACAATGTTAAATTTGACCCTTCCAAACCTTGGTACATGATAATGTCGGGTAGCATGGGATACGGTAAAGTTCATCAACTGGTAAATGCCATAATTAATATGCACTATACCGGTGTAAATATAGTCGTTATATGCGGAACTAATCAAAAGCTTAAAAGTAAATTAGAAGCTGATTACGGTGATTTTGACAATGTAGCTATCTGTGGCTATTGTAAGAATGTACCTCTTATAATGGATGCCTGTGATGTCTTGTTTACAAAACCGGGAGGTCTAAGCAGCACGGAAGCGGCCGTAAAAAATATACCTATAATTCATACCGCTCCTATTCCCGGCTGCGAAACCAAAAACGCCCGGTTTTTCAATAAAAGGAATATGTCATATTCAAGCAAAAATATTCAAAATCAGTTAATAGCTGCATTAAAAATGTGCGGTGACGATTCATACAGAAACCAAATAATTGAGGCCCAAAGCAGAAATATATCCCGCAATACCTTAGACAAGATTTATATGTTTCTTACTGATCTGAAAAGAAAGGAAGGAATGATAGTTTGATTCAATATCTGCTTTTTACTGTGGCAGGCTTCTTATCCGGAAGTATCCTTTACAGTTATATGATTGCAAAATATTTTTGCCGTATAGATATTACCGAGGTAAGTGACGACAAAAATCCCGGTGCCGCCAATGTCATTAAACATGCGGGAGTAAAATACGGTATCCCTGCCATTATTCTTGATGTGTTGAAGGGATTTATACCTATTTATCTGGCTTCTAAGCATCTGGATATAGAAAGCCTGTATTTTATACCTGTTCTTGCCGCACCTGTTTTAGGGCATGCTACCGCTCCGTTATTTAATTGGCACGGAGGTAAAGCCATAGCATCTTCCTTCGGATGCTTATTGGGGCTTATGCCAAATAGCTATATTGTATTGGTACTTGCTATGCTGCTTTTTTTCTTTACTTTCTTCGTCATTATCCGTCCGAACAGCCTTCGCTGCATCGTATCTTATGCCTTATTTTCAATGTATTGTCTCCGTTACTGTCCTATTCCCGGCATCCGTTACGGTGGTATACTCATTTCAATTATTGTAATAATAAAACATCTCAAAGGTTATGAAAACACAAAAGTTACACTTCAGTTCGGCCCCTGGGAACAGCTTAAAAAGATTATCTAATCGATATGAAATTACATATATAAATTGAAAATGGCTCTGTGTCAAGTAAATCGGTAAGCCCAAAAACTTACCGAAATACCTGGCACAGAGCCTTCTTACATCAAAAGTGCCAAACACCGTAATACTTGCGATGCCTGACACCTTTAAGTACAGCTCGTAGGGGAATCGAACCCCTGTTTCCGCCGTGAGAGGGCGGCGTCTTGACCGCTTGACCAACGAGCCACGGAACAATATTTATATTATACTATTCCGTTATAAAATGCAAGTACTTTTTTTTAATTTTTTAAATTTTTTCGCCAATTAATACAACTGTTCTTGTCATTTTATTCCAATATCTTTCATTTTGCTACATTAGTTGTCGTGAGATATATTGTATAATATGTTCGTTTATTTTAAATTATTTTATCAATATGCAATATACAACCAGATTATGGTGTCTATTACTGTGCAAATTTTTCAAATTGTTTCATCAATTAACACAATCGTACCAGGTACCTGACACTCACTGAAGAAAATCCAGCAGCGACATCTGGTTTGATTGAGGCAGATCATCCAATATTCCCAGCCTTACCATGGTATCTACCAGGGTGGAGCTTACTTTGCAGCGGGTCTTAAATTCGTCTCTTGATAAGAACTTTCCTTGCTTAGCGGCTTCTTCCACCGCATTTGCCGCCGTTTCTCCCATTCCGTCTATGGAATTCAGTGACGGCATCAGCTTATCTCCGACAATCTGGAACTTGGTGGCTTTTGCCTTGTATATATCTATGGGAACAAAGGAAAAGCCTCTTGCATACATTTCCTGAACGATACGCATATCCTTATAGGTATCTTGTTCTTTTTTAGACAGGGTATTAAACCTGCGCTTATAGTCGGCCATAACAGCTTCCAGATGTTCTCTGCCCTGGCACATCAGCTCATAGTTGAATGCCGATGCACGAATCGTAAAATAGGCACAGTAGTAAGCCAGCGGATAATATACTTTAAAGTAGGCTATACGGAATGCCATCATAACATACGCTGCCGCATGGGCCTTAGGGAACATATACTTAATGGTCTTACAGGATTTGATGTACCATTCCGGTATCCCTGCCGCAAGCATAGCCGATTCCATCTCGGGAGTAAGGCCTTTTCCCTTTCTTACGCTTTCCATTATCTTAAAGGAAAGGCTTGGCTCCATTCCGGAATTAATCAGGAAAGTCATGATATCGTCACGGGTACAGATACAGGTGGACAAAGTACAAATTCCGTCTCTGATAAGGTCCTGGGCATTGTTAAGCCATACGTCAGTACCGTGGCTTAAGCCGGAAATACGGACCAAATCCGAAAATGACTTAGGCTTTGCTTCCTTGACCATCTGCATAACAAAATCCGTTCCGAATTCCGGTATGCCAAGGCACCCCAGTTCACATCCGCCGATATCCTCAGGCTTAATCCCCAGAGCACTTGTATCACTAAACAGGGATAAAACTTTTTGGTCATCAAGTTTGATTTTCTTTGCGTCCACTCCCGTCAGGTCTTCCAGCATACGAATCATGGTAGGGTCATCGTGGCCCAGTATATCCAGTTTTAACAGGTTATGATCAATGGAGTGGTAGTCAAAATGGGTGGTAATAGTCTTGGAATTCATATCATTGGCAGGCCGCTGTACCGGTGTAAAGGAATAAATATTTTCCCCGTGGGGTAAAACAACAATTCCTCCCGGATGTTGGCCTGTGGTCCGTCTTACACCGACCAGGCCTTCCAATAACCTCTCTATTTCCACACTCCGTTTATGTATGCCCCGTTCTTCAAAATAATTTTTTACAAAGCCGTAAGCGGTCTTGTCCGCCAGGGTACCTATGGTCCCTGCTCGGAAAGTATGACCTTCGCCGAATATTTCCTCGGTATATTCATGAGCCCTGCTTTGGTATTCACCGGAGAAGTTTAAGTCAATATCAGGCTCTTTATCCCCGTCAAAGCCCAGGAATGTTTCAAATGGAATATCGTGTCCGTCTTTATTAAGCAGGTTTCCGCATACGGGGCAGGTTTTATCCGGCATGTCACATCCTGAACTTCCCGCATACTTTTTAACTTCTTCGGAGTCAAAGTCACTGTAATGGCAATTGCTGCAGTAATAATGAGGCGGCAAGGGGTTAACCTCGGTTATTCCCGCCATGGTAGCAACAAAGGAAGATCCTACAGAGCCGCGGGAACCTACCAGATATCCGTCCTCGTTGGACTTCCAAACCAGTTTCTGAGCAATTATATACATAACCGCAAATCCGTTTGATATAATGGAGTTTAGCTCATGTTCCAGCCTGTCCTTTACGGGCTTTGGAAGTTCTTCTCCGTATATGGCATGGGCTCTTTCGTAACATATCCTTCTTAACTCCTCATCGGAATTGGGAAGTACCGGCGGGCATTTATCCGGCCGAACCGGAGATATTTTTTCTATCATATCGGCTATCAGGTTGGTATTGGTTATGACCACTTCTTCGGCTTTTTCCCTGCCAAGGTAAGAAAACTCATTAAGCATCTCTTCGGTTGTCCTGAAATACAGGGCAGGCTGCGTATCGGCATCCTTGTAACCCTGGCCGGCTAAAAGTATCCTTCTGTATACTTCATCCTCCGGATCTAGAAAATGCACGTCACAAGTTGCCACTACCGGTTTATTATACTCTTCACCTAACTCCACGATTCTTTTATTTATCCTTTTTAAATCTTCTATGGAGTTAATGTTTCTTTCGTCCCCTCTGTCACTTCGGATTAAGAATTCGTTATTGGAAAGAGGCTGTATCTCCAGATAATCGTAGAAATTAACGATTCTTTCGATATACTCATCAGATTCGTTTTCCAAAACTGCCCTAAATACTTCTCCCGCTTCACAGGCAGAACCGACCAAAATTCCTTCCCTGCACTCCATCAAAAGGCTTTTAGGAATCTTGGGTCTTTTATTAAAATATTCTATATGGGACAGTGATACCATCTTATAAAGGTTTACTCGGCCTACATCGTTTCTTGCAAGCAGTATGGCATGATAACTGGGAAGCTTCCTTATGGCTTCAGCAGACATCTTTCCTAGTTTATCTATATCATTTATATTGTCGATGCCTTTTTCCTTTAGCATCTCAATAAATTTAACAAATATCTCGGCTGTTGCTCCCGCATCATCCACCGCCCTGTGGTGATTTTCCAAAGAAACACCCAGTGTCTTTGCCACAATATTCAGTCTGTGTTTGTTTAGGTTAGGAAGCAAAATCCTGGATAAGCCTACGGTATCGATATATGTAAAATCCGATGTAAGCCCTAGGTCCTTGGCATTCTTTATAATAAAGCCCGTATCAAACGAAGCATTATGGGCTACAAGTACACATCCTTTACAAAATTCCAAAAATTCCGGAAGGGCTTGTTCAATCAAAGGAGCATCGGCAACCATACTGTCGTTTATGCCGGTTAACTGCTCAATTTCGTAAGGTATGGGCATATTGGGATTAACAAATGTGCTGTACCTGTCGGTAATTTGGCCCTTTGATACTTTAACCGCACCTATTTCTATGATTTTGTCCTTGTTCTTGCTTAGGCCAGTGGTTTCAATATCAAAAACGACAAAATCATCCTGCGAAAGGCTCTGTCCCCGTCCGTTGGTTACGACCTCCTTAATATCATCCACCAGATAAGCTTCCATACCGTATATTACCTTAAATGCCTTTGCTCTGGCCTGTTCTTCCGGGTCGGAATAATCCTTGGGATTTAAAGCGTGATTTGCTTCAGGGAAAGCCTGTACCACGCCATGATCCGTTATGGCTACAGCCGGATGCCCCCACTCAAAGGCCCGCTTAACCAATTTTTTTACATCCACAACCGCATCCATATCGCTCATCATGGTATGGGCATGAAGTTCCACTCTCTTTTGAGAAGCCCTGTCCATCCGTTTTATTCTGAAATCATCAATCTTTTTGATGCCAACAACGCTGCCTACGGTAATATCCCGTTCAAAAGTATCCGTCATGGCTATGCCTTTAAGCATATAAAAAGATTTTTCCTTAAGATTTGCAAGTATCTCCTCAAGCTGTTCGTTTTTTGCATATATCTTTACTTTTATGGAATCCGTAAAATCGGTCAGGACAAACATAATTAAACATCTGTCGTTTCCGATAGGCCTTGTTTCCAGCTTTCTTATCATGCCTCGGATAACTACTTCGCCTATTTCCCCGATAATATCACTTATAGGTATGATGCTGCCCTCAAAATTTCTGCCGTATATAACCGACGGGTCGGCAGGAAGCTTGCGGTATTTGCTCTTCTTAAAGGTTGAACTGTTATCGGGACTGAAAGTTTCTGCCTTTCCGTTAGCTCCCGTTTTACCGTTGTTGTCATTGCTGCCGTTCCCGCCTGTTTTACCGTCATTGTTACTGCTGTTTTTACCGTTTACATTATCAAAATTATTACCGTTACCGCCTGAGTTTTGGACATAACCAAAATTTTCGGCAGCACTGTAAATATAATTGTCATCAGTTATTATATTGTTGTTATCATTGTCCTTGTCAAAACCGTAATTGGCCGGATCCCACATGTCATTTTCATTGCTTTCAGCCGCATTATTACCGTTTGTTTTATTAAGTTCATCGGCTTTTACAAACTCATAATAAGGATCAACGTATGTCCCGTCATCATCATCGTCGTCCCCGTTTTCCCTTAAGAATGCCGGTAGCCTAATTTTTCTGTTCTCCTCGCTTTTTATGTATTCGAAAGACACTGATATGTCATAACCGAATCTTTTCTTAAATACATCAGTAAAATATACTTTAAGTTTTTCGCATTTATCGACAACAACGCAGTTTTCCCTTAATTTCACAACAATGCGGTTATCCTCGGCTTTTATATCTGCCTGGGTCAAAATATGGTAAGTTAAAATACTTTCTTCTTTCAGCTCCTCCAAGAGGCTGTCAAAATATATAGAAAACAGCTTTTCGAAGCTGTAATTGTCCTCAAGTTCAAAATAAGGTTCTATAAAGGCCTTATTGCCGGTTCTTTTAAAGAGCTGCCGATAAAGCAGCTCTTCCATTTTTCTGATTTCTGCCCTGTGTATAAGCTTGTTGCTTTTTATATGAATACTTATGGTTTTATTTTGTCTTGAAGCAACAGCCTTCACAACCTCAACAGAACTGAATACATCCCATAATTCACTGTCACATTTCAAATTCTCAAAAGCTTCAAAAAACAGCATGGAGCATCCACCCATTCTTTATCCGGTAATCGTTCTTTAATTTGATTCTTTAATACATCGGTTAATTATTTACGTAAACATGTTATGTAAATAATTATTCATATTTCCAGTTTTCCAGTTCATGACGAAGGGCGTCAAGAAGCTCATTTTCCGGGACTTTACGAATAACTTCACCCTTTTTTATTAAAATACCGACCCCGTTGCCGCCGGCAATTCCTATATCGGCTTCACTTGATTCACCCGGCCCGTTTACAACACAGCCCATAACGGCAATCTTGATATTAAGATCAAAATCTGCCACCATCTCTTCCACCTGACCGGCAAGCTTGATCAAATCAATCTGTGTCCTGCCGCAGGTAGGGCAAGATACAATATCTATGCCACCGCTTCTGAATCCTAAAGTCTTTAGTATAAGCTTTGCGGTTTTGACTTCCTCTACCGGGTCCCCGGTCAGGGATACACGGATCGTATCCCCGATTCCCTGATAAAGTATTATACCAAGGCCAACCGAGGATTTTATATTTCCTGCATTTATGGTGCCGGCTTCGGTTATGCCTACATGGAGAGGATAATCGGATTTTTTTGCAATAAGTTCATGGGCTTTTATGCACATCAGTACATCGGAGGATTTTATACTTATAACAAGATTATCATAACCCATATCCTCAATTCTTTTAACATTATTTAAAGCACTCTCTACAAGTCCCTCGGCATTTACATGGCCATGCTTTGCCAGTATGTCTTTTTCCAAAGACCCGCTGTTTACTCCCACCCGAATCGGGATGTTTCTTTCCTTTGCTGCATCAACAACCGCTTTTAGCTTTTCATCGCTTCCGATGTTGCCAGGGTTTATACGGATCTTATCGGCCCCATTTTCAATGGCGGCTATAGCAAGCCTATAGTCAAAATGGATATCCGCAACTAAAGGTATGCTAATTTGCTTCTTTATTTCCTTTAAGGCTTTTGCGGCTTCCATATTTGGCACCGCACAGCGGATTATGTCGCAACCCGCCTTGGCAAGCCTGTTTATCTGTTCGACAGTACTTTTTACATCTTCGGTTTTTGTATTTGTCATAGATTGGATCAGAATGGGGTTACCGCCTCCTATTACCCTGTTTCCGATCCGAATTACTTTCGTATGTTCTCTATACATTTTATCACGCCTTTCCGATACCGAAGCCTTAAGTCCTGGCTTTTATCCGAATATTTTTCTGAAGTCATTAAATACTACAATAATCATTAAAATCATCAGGAGTGCAAGGCCAACAAAATGCACCATTGCTTCCTTTTCTTTGGGTATCGGCTTTCTTCTTATTGCTTCTATTATAAGAAATACAAGCCTTCCCCCGTCCAGGGCAGGCAAAGGAAGAAGATTTATAACACCCAGGTTAGCACTTAAATACATAGCGAAATTCACCAGGTTAAGAAATACAAAGCCTACTCCTTCATCCTCAGTCTGTTCCACTATGTTGTCTACAATAGTAACAATTCCAACAGGCCCGCTGATTTCATTGAGGCTTGCCTTGCCGGATATAAGATATTTTAAACTGCTTATGGTATAGTTAATATTATATTTAAGCTCCATAAAGCTGTACTTAATAGCCTTACGCGGTGAAACTTTTTCCCTGTATAAATTATAGCTCAATCCCAATTCGTAACCTGACGTTACTAATTTTGGTGTAACAGTTGCGGTTTTTTCGCTTTTTCCGTGAATATAGGTTATTTCTACGGGGTCTCCCGTCAACGGATTGGCCTCAAAATATTCCGCCATATCCTTTCCCGATTTTATCGGGGTTTGGTTAATGCTGGTTATAACATCCCCCGGTACAATTCCGGCTTCATGAAAAGGCAGGCCCGGCTCAACCACCAAAAGAATGGCCTCATCCGTTTCACTGCTGTACTCGATTCCAAGTCTGTAATGAGGCGGCAAAAGTTTGGGATAAACGGTTGTGTTATAAGTTTTTCCGTCCCTTTCATAGGTAACATCTATCGGCTTTCCGTTTACCGGATTGAAAAAGAAATATAAATCCAATTCCTTACCGAAATTTATTCTCTTTCCGTCAATTTTCTTTATTATATCCCCGTCTCTTAACCCTGCTTCATATACTGCCGTATCTTCCCTGACATTTAAGACTTCGGGATAATCAACCCCTGCAGAGCTTGTTATCACAAATGCCAATACCAAAGCCAGGATAAAATTAAAGAAAGCACCGGCAAAAATAACTGAAAATCTTGCCCATACTCCCTTCTTATGAAAGGCTCCTTCATCTTCCACTTCTTCGTCTTCTCCGAGCATCATGCAGGAGCCGCCTATCGGTAAAAGTTTTATGGAATATCTGGTGCCGTTTTTTACAAAACTTGCGATTCTCGGCCCCATTCCCAAAGAAAACTCAGTTACCGTTATATTGTTCTTCTTTGCAAGCAAAAAGTGACCAAGCTCATGGATAAAAATTATAATACCCAGAATTAGTATTGCTATAAAAATGTTCATATGCATTTTCCTTTCCGGTATCCGGCTAATTAGTCAAGCTTGCCGGATTTTATGGTTTCTTCTATAAAATCATATGTCTGCTGTTCTATGTTAAGAATTTCATTTAATGTAGGAGAAGAAATAAGGGTATGATTCTCCATTGCCAAATTTATCAGCTTAGGAATATCCAAAAATCTTATTTTCCCCTCCAAAAATCTTGCTACCGCCCTTTCATTGGCTGCGTTAAAGACCGTAGGCATACTCCCGCCGGTTTCTCCGGCTTTTATGCCCAGTTTCAGCCCGTAAAATGTTTCCGTATCGGGTTCTTCAAAAGTAAGCTGCTTTAACTTTATAAAATCAAGCCTTTCTCCCGGTTTCAATTCCTTTCGTTCGGGATAAAAAAGGGCATATTGAATGGGAAGCCTCATATCCGGCAGCCCCATCTGAGCAATTATGCTTCCGTCTAAGTATTCCACCATTGAGTGAATTATACTCTGGGGATGGACAAGAATTTGGATTTTTTCTATGGAAATATCAAAAAGCCATGCGGCTTCCATAACTTCCAGCGCTTTGTTTACCAATGTCGCTGAATCTATCGTTATCTTTGGGCCCATCTTCCAGTTCGGATGTTTTAAGGCATCCTTTGCGGTAACATCTTTCAGGTCTTCTTTTTTCATCCCCCGAAACGGGCCGCCTGATGCCGTAAGCAGGATTTTATGAATATTTTTTCTGTCTTCACCGTTAAGGGCCTGAAATATGGCAGAATGTTCGCTGTCTACAGGCAAAAGATTAATTTTTTTCTCCTTGCATAAAGGTATAATAATATGCCCTGCAGTCACCAAGGTTTCTTTGTTGGCCAGGGCTATGTTTTTTCCTGCTTTTATAGCTTCTACGGTTGGTATAATCCCTATCATGCCTACCATAGCCGCAACAACCGTATCGGCTGAATTAAAAGTTGCACAGGCAATTAACCCGTCCATTCCGGTTTCAACACGGACCGGAAGGTCCTTTATTTTTTCCTTAAGGTCCTTTGCCTTATTCTCATCAAAGACGCAGACAAGATCAGGGCAAAACTCCCTAATCTGAACTTCCAAAAGGTCAATATTCGAATGGGCTGCCAGGGCCCTTACTTTTATTTCATCCCTGTGCTGTCTTACAACCTCCAGGGTCTGGACACCGATAGAACCGGTAGAACCCAATATCGCAATTTCTTTCATATTTCCTCCGTATAAAATCCTATCAAAGAATTATGTCCTTTTTGTGTCTTGATATCTTATGTAGCTTTTCATCTATTATTGTGTTATATTCTGAAACAATACCGCCAGATAATACACTATAGGGGCGGTAAAAATTATGCTGTCAAATCTGTCCAATATCCCGCCATGGCCAGGAATTAATTTTCCATAGTCTTTTATTTCAAAATTTCTTTTAATTGCCGAAGCAGCCAAATCTCCGGTCTGGGAAATCACACTGCTTGCTGCGCCGATAATGGCAAATAAAAGCTTGGGATTATTTACTTCCGTAATTTTGCTTCCCAAAGCAAGCGCATATAAAAATCCAATTAATCCTGACCCCAAAATTCCTCCTATGCAGCCTTCAACGGATTTTTTCGGGCTAAGCCTGGGAAAGGCCTTGTGTTTTCCCAAAACCATACCCACAGCATAGGCACAGGTATCGGAGCCCCAGGCTCCTATAAAAATAAGCCACACCAAAATAGCCCCGTCTTCAAAAATTCGTACCCTGTATATATAAGATAACATTACAGCCACATAAAACAGGCTAAAAAAACTTGTCATAACCTGTTCAATCCGATATTTTGGGTATGAGACCACATATATTATCATAATCAGCAAGAGAAAAATTATAAACAATGGCATAAGATATTCTGTTTTTTCGAAATAAATCAAGCAATAATAAATAAGTGCCGCCAGGTACCCTACGATTCCGACCGGCGATTTTTCAATCTTTAATATCTTATAAAGCTCTGACATACCTATTAAAGAAATTAAAAGCAGAGTCCCAAAAAGCACTTTATCTCCCGTTACTACAACCGTTATGGCTATTGCCAAAAGAATAATACCGCTGATTAATCTTGTCTTAAACATGGTTTACCTCTTTCCTACTCAATTATACCGCCGAATTTTCTTGTTCTGCTTGAATAATACTCGACGGCTTTTAATAATTCATCCTTATTAAAATCAGGCCAAAGCACATCGGTAAAATAAAATTCCGTATAAGCCATTTGCCATAAAAGGAAATTGGACAACCTTTGTTCACCGCTGGTACGGATTAAAAGATCCGGTTCCGGTATCCCCCTGGTATCCAGATATTGTGAAAACAGTTCTTCGTTTATATTATCCGGGGCTACCTTATTTTCCAATACATCCTTTGACAAGGCTTTAACCGCACGAATTATCTCATCTCTGCTTCCGTAATTTATTGCAACCTGAAAATTCAGGCCTGTATTCATCTTTGAGGCTTCTTCCAGTTCCCGGATTTTTTCCTGTATATCCTGCGAAAGTCCGGAAATATCACCGATAATTCTTACTCTCATATTATTTTTCTTACTGGTACTTATACTGGTTTCAAGATAGTTTCGAAGAAGCTTCATTAAGGCATCCACTTCTTCTTTCGGCCTTTTCCAGTTCTCTGTTGAAAAAGCATATACCGTAAGATATTTTATTCCCATACGGTAAGCATCTTCGCATATTTTTTCTACGACTTTGCTTCCCTGAGCGTGGCCGTAATTTCTGGGCATCATTCTTTTTTTTGCCCATCTGCCGTTGCCGTCCAATATAATTGCAACATGATTCGGTATTTTCAGATTGTTTTCATTCATACAATAACACCCATTTCATAGTATATCATTAAACAAGGGTGTCCCAAAAGGGTTTTTTAAAAACTTTTGCGGACACCCCCTAATTAAACGTTATATAAATATTATGGCAACTCTTAAATTCATATTCTATCAGTCCTTGCCGGCAGAAATTAATACATGTGTATATAAGAAACATATGTAATTATTACATCTGTTTAACCAAGCAAATGCATTTGTAATACAAATGTAATCATTACATATGCCTGATATTTTTACTGCCTGACTTAATTTTAATCTACTTTCCCCTAATGCATACAACAAAAGGTAGTAAAATATCACATAAATACGCAATTTCTATTTTACACAGGATTTGTATTATACGGTAAGGATTTCTTTGGACTTAGCTTCGGTTATTTCATCAATTTCTTCAATATAGGAATCCGTTAACTTTTGGCATTCCTCTTCAAGATACTTCCATTCATCCTCAGATATCTCACTGGACTTACTCATTTTCTTGAAAGCATCATTGGCATCTCTGCGGATGTTTCTGATAGCCACTTTGGCATTTTCAGCCCTCTTTTTGACGTCTTTAACCAGTTCTTTTCTTCTTTCTTCCGTAAGTTCAGGGAATACCAGGCGAATTACCTTACCGTCATTGCTGGGCGTTATGCCAAGATCTGAAGCCAGTATAGCCTTTTCAATTTCTTTAATCATTCTGCTTTCCCAAGGTTGAATCTGAATTATTCTGGCTTCAGGTACGGATACGTTTGCTACCGCTTGTAACGGAGAAGGTTGTCCGTAATAATCCACCCTTATTTTATCCAATAAACGAGGATTAGCTCTGCCTGCACGAATTGCTGTGAACTCTTCTTTAAGATTATCCAAAGTTTTATTCATTTTTTCCTCATAAGGTTTCAGTCTTTCATCCATTATTTCTCCCTCCTCGTATTATAAATTCCTCTTCGCTCTCTAAAATTTAAAACACTATACCGTAAGTGTAGTACCGTTTGATTGACCGCAGGCGGCTTTTACAATGCTGTTTTCTTCCGAAAGGCCAAACAAAAGCATCGGCATCTTATTATCGATGCTCAAAACAGCCGCCGTAAGGTCAATAACCCCAAGCTTCTTATCCAAAACTTCCTGTAATGAAATAACATCGTATTTTTTTGCATTCGGATTAATCTTTGGATCACTGTCGTAAACACCGTCTACGTTTCTTGCCATTAAAATAATATCGCAATCAAGCTCAATGGCCCGAAGTACCGTCGCGGTATCCGTTGAAAAATAAGGATGTCCGGTTCCTCCAGCCAAAAATGCCACTCCGCCCTTTTTCATGAAATTAACAACTTCGTCCTTAGAAAACAGCTGTGTCATGCTTCCACAGGAAAACGGAGTGAAAATTTTCGTGTCAAGTCCTACATAGCGGAAAATTTCAGATACATAAATACAATTCATGACAGTAGCAAGCATACCGATCTGGTCTGCTTTTGTCCTGTCGATTGTCTTGCTGCTTCTGCCTCTCCAGAAGTTTCCTCCACCGATAACTATACTTACTTCATAACCGTCTTCTGCCAGAGTTTTGACTTGTCTTGCCACATTCAGGCAAGTTTCTTCATCGAAACCCATTTGCTTGTCTCCGGCCAATGCTTCCCCGGAAAGTTTAAGTAATACCCGGCTGTATTTTTTCATAAAACGAAAGCCTCCATATCAAAAATCTTTTTGATATGATTATGCGAAACCATACCTATAATACTCTATCACAACAGGCCGGATTTATCAAGCTATTCAAATATATTGTCCAGGTTGACGTCTGAGTATGTTAATGAACAGAAACCGTCGACAACCGCACCGTTGTTGATCTGTAAAGATTTAGCCTTGATATTTCCCTTTATAATTGCTGTGGAATCGATTACTACAGGTCCGTTTACGTCTATATCCCCTTTAACAGCTCCGGCTATAACAGCGCTAGTTCCCAAAATATCACCTATTACAACCGTACCAAGTCCTATTTTTACACTGCCTTCACTGTTTATAGAACCTTCCATCCGCTCGGTATTTACATATATTTCTGCTGCGGTGGCATTACCTATCACCTTACCGGTTATAGTAAGTTTTCCGAGACATTCCACATCGCCGGTGACATTACCCATAATATCAAGAGAACCTTTTGATGATATATTACCGCTTATAACGGTCCCTTTACTGATAACGGTTACTTCATCTTCTTTTGCGTCGTCTACGGAAGCGGCGTGTACTTTTTCTTCTGCCGTATTTTCCTTAAGACTTGCATCGTCCTTTTTGTCTTCTTCCGAATTCAAAGCATCAAGAAGCTCTAAATCAATGTTTTCTTCCATATCCCCTTCTCCAACCTCCAGCACATCTTTATTTTCATTTTTATTAGTTTCATTTACCCCCGTAATTTTATGTTCATTTTCAGTATCGGAATTGGGATCGTAATCTGATTTGTCATTTGCATCATTTTCGATCTCATCTAACAATGCCTGCATATCGTCATTTGATTCATCATTGGTTGGTTCATCCGAATCCAAGGTGTTTACCATTTCAGACAAGTCATCCGAATTTTCGTTGCTGTCCGGAAGCAGCTCATCAACTGCCTTTGACAGATCATCCTTGAAATCTTTAAAAAATCCCATAAATTATAAACATCCCTATGTATTATTTTACACTTGAAGCCTTGACCTGTTGAATTAATGGAACATTTTCATCCAAAGGCAGCACCTGGGCCCCTCCGGATATCAGTGCATCCAGTATCTTCGGTAATGTATCCACGGTTTTATCCTTTCCAGTACCGTCATGCATCAGTACTATCGATACCTCTTTTTTGGCCACTCCGTTCAGTACATTTTCAATCATTTGCCCTTCAGTGTAATCTTTTCCTTCCGCATCTCCGTTAACTACGTTCCAGTCATAATATGTAATACCTTTTTTGTTAAGATAGCCAATAAATTCCCTGATATCCTCTTTACATACCTGATTTAAACTGCCTCCCGGAAACCGGTATAAAGTAGGCATATATCCAGTAGTATCATATAACAATTTCCATAGTTTTGTAAAGTCTTTATCAAAATCTTCTAAAGATTTATATATTTCTTTATAGTTATGAGAATAGGAATGCATACCTAAAGTATGGCCTTCGTCCACAATTCGTTTATATCGCTTTAAATCCTCTTCATCCGTACTGCCTATAACAAAAAAAGTGGCTTTTACATTATAATCGGCAAGGATATCCAAAATTTTATCCGTATTATCACTGGGGCCGTCATCAAAGGTCAGGTATACCTTTTTTTCATGATATATGCCCCGTGACTCTTTTGATGTATCTACATCCTGCCTGATATCTTTAAAGTCTTTTTCTTTGTTATCCTTATCAGATGTGTTTTCCGGTTCATCAGACTTTTTATCTTTCTTCCTTGCATCCTTTGAATCATTCCGATTTGATGAATCTTTGGCATTCTCACCTGTGGCAGTCGTGCCTGCGTCTTTATTAGTAATACCGGATGCGTTTTCTTCTTTTGTATTAGCGCTTGCATTATCAGAATTATATGTCTTTTCTGAGGAACCGGATTGCTTTGAAGCGGAATTACTTAAATCAGTTTTATCGGTTTTAACATTTTCAAAACTGTCTAAATCGGTTCTATCTGAACTTGACTTATTTAGATCAGATGTATCTAAACCGCCGATTTTACCTTGGCTTGCATTATGTATACCGGATTTTTGCGATGTTGACCCGTTTTTGTTTTCATCAGTCATGTTTTCAGATCCGTTTGCTTCTGATTTTTCATCTTCATAATCGGGTATTTCTGACGCATAAGCATAATTTCCCGTACCGTCCTGATTTTTATATCCCGATTCAATATTTTGGGTCATAAGACTGTTAATCTTTTTTTCCAGTTTATTAACCTGTATGCTTAACAAAATGCACAATATGGTCGGTATAAGAAAAAGAATAAATATAATTATAATAATTGCTGTCTTAATTCTGTTAATCCTCTTTTTTTTCTGTATACCTGTGCTTTTGTTACTCACATCCTCTAAAGAAAAATTTATTTTCTGCAAAATTTCACCTCATTAGTCATAAAAAGTGTCGTGTTTTATCGACTTTCTTCTATTTATTGTAGCATAAATCGAATTAAAATAACACTATTTTCATAAGGGAATTAAAGCTTTTTATATAAGTTTACTTTATATTTACCTGACGCCTACGAGATTAATTGTGAAAAAGAATATGCCGCCTTTTTCTTATTCAGACAGGCAAAAAATGCCATTCTGCAGGATATTATGAAAACTTTTTGCTTTAATGAACTAAAACATTTACAATGGCAAATCAGCCCTTGCCTGTCTGTTCATCTATCCATGCCAGATATGCTTTACTTCCTTTTTCCGCATCCACCATTAAGATTTCCGGGGTTTCATATGGATGAAGTTCCAAAAGTTTTTTCTCAAGTTCGGGATATACTTCCTTTCTTGTCTTTATTAAAACCAGAATCTCATCATCATGGCAAAGTTCATCCTTCCAGATATAATGACTTTTTATTTTTATTTCCTGTATGCATGCAGCCAGTTTATTTTTTATAATTTCATTTATTACAGGTTCTGCCTGCTTTTCATTTTCAAAAGTCGTTAAAACTATTCCGTATTTGCTCATAAATATGCCTCCAATTGATTCTTTTCAATAACTCTTTGCTTTTTATGATCATACTGTATATATTATACATTAAAATACCATATAAAGCATGACATAAATAAAAGACCGGTTTCTTTAACAACCGGTCCCTAAAAATGTATTATATCAACGCTTTAATTAATTCAAAAAAATATTATAAATATCCTGAACCTTTATTTCTTGCAGTTCTAATCTGTCAAGTTCAGCCGAAGTTGGCACTACGGCGTAAAGGTGATTTAATACCTTACGCCGTTTACTTATTGCCAAAATTTTTTACGGTGCCTGACACTATTAAATCAATATCCTGATGCCTATAGTATCTTGCCGCTTTAACTCTTATAAGGGGAAAACCGATATGCTTATACAATTTGTTTTTAAATTCATCGTTTTTCTTTGCTTTTTTCAGTTCATGGCTGCTGTCATCAAGTTCAATTGCCATAATCGGTCGTAAATTTTTATCGCATATAAGAAAATCAACATGCTTCTGGGATATCTTGCGAAACCATTTAAGATAATCTTTTTTGCCGGTAACTGTAATAAAATCTTTTAAGCCCACTTTTGGGCAAATAACATATCCGTACTTGTCACACACAGGTTTAAGCGAATTGTAAAAAACAGTTTCACTTTTTGAAAGTAAATATGTTAATTTGTAAGGAAATGCTTTCTTTCGGTAATATTTAATAACTAAAATTAAAAGGATCAGTCCTGAAGATGCCAGTATAATAGTATTCCGGTCTATTTATATCAGTCCTCTCAATCTTTAAGTTTGTGCAAAGTACAGATTACGTCCGGCAACATGGTTTTAACTGCTATAAGGCAGAAAAAAGCAGGCCCTAAAATCCCGTAATCGTGTTACAGGCTTTTAGAGCCTTATTTACAATTTGTTCATAATTTATTAACAGTACCTGGCACCGATATTACATACCCATCTGCTTTGCTACTTCAGCTGCAAAGTCCTCGGATTTTTTCTCAAGGCCTTCACCGGTCTCAAAACGTACAAAACGCTTAATGGTGATAGGTGCACCAACCTGTTTTGATACGGATTCAAGATACTGACCGACAGTCATATCACTGTCTTTAACGTATAACTGATCAACCAGGCACATCTCTTTTAATTCTTTATTCAATCTGCCTTCGATCATCTTCTCAATAATATTTTCAGGCTTCTTGGAGTTTGCAGGATCGTTCATAATCTGAGCCTTGATGATATTCTTCTCATGAGCAATGAAATCCTCAGGAACGTCTTCTCTCTTAACATACTTGGGATTCATAGCCGCGATCTGCATAGCCACGTTCTTTGCAGCCTCTTTTGCTTCATCATTTACTGCGGTAGTTTCAACATCTACCAGGATACCGATTCTTCCGCCGCCATGGATGTAGGAAGTGATAAATCCGTTATCGGTTGTAAGTTTCTCAAATCTTCTGATATTCATGTTCTCACCGATAACAGCAATCATTGAAGCAAGCTGTTCTTTAACGGTCTTAGTAGGATCAAGCTCCCATTTTTCTGCCAGGAAATCATCGATATTGGCAGCATTGGTCTTAGCAGCCTGAGCTGCAACAGCCGCAACATATTCTTTAAATTTCTCGTTCTTTGCAACAAAGTCGGTTTCGCAGTTTACTTCTACGATAGAAGCAACCTTACCGTCTTCGCTTACATTTGTATCTACAATACCTTCTGCAGCAATTCTTCCAGCTTTCTTTTCTGCAGCAGCAAGGCCTCTTTCTCTCAGGTATTCAACAGCCTTGTCCATGTCACCGCCAGTCTCTGTCAGAGCCTTTTTGCATTCCATCATACCGGCACCGGTCATATCTCTTAACTCTTTTACCATATTAGCTGTTATATTCATTATTTTACCTCCAAAATATTTATATTTTAAAAATGGGACTGTTGTAATGCATATACATCTGCAACAGACCCATCCACATATTATTCGGCAACTTCCTCTAAATCTTCGGTATTAACATCTAATTCAGCGGATGTTTCTTCTTCCGATACATCTGTATCTTCAGTTGTATCTGTCAACTGTACGCCCTGATTTGCTTCAATAACCGCATCGGCCATCTTGGAAACGATTAATTTAACCGCACGAATTGCATCATCGTTACCGGGAATTACATAATCCAGTTCTTCAGGGTCACAGTTAGTATCAGCTATACCGATCAGCGGAATTCCAAGTATATGAGCTTCCTGAACACAGATTCTTTCTTTCTTGGGATCTACAACAAATATAGCATCGGGAAGCTTCTTCATATTTTTGATACCGCCCAGATTCTTCTCAAGCTTTTCCCATTCTTTCTTAATTTTGATTACTTCTTTCTTAGGAAGAACCTCAAATATTCCGTCTTCGGACATTTTCTCAATTTCTCTTAATCTGTCAATTCTGCTCTTGATTGTCTTGAAGTTGGTAAGCATTCCGCCAAGCCATCTCTCATTTACATAGTACATTCCGCAACGCTCAGCTTCTGCCTTAATGGCATCCTGTGCCTGCTTCTTTGTTCCTACAAAGAGAATAGTACCGCCGTCTGCTACGATTCTTTTAATTGCGGCATAGGCTTCGTCAATCTTTACCACTGTCTTTTGCAGGTCAATGATATAGATGCCGTTTCTCTCTGTGTAGATGTACTGCGCCATCTTAGGGTTCCATCTTCTGGTTTGATGTCCGAAATGAACACCGGCTTCCAATAATTGTTTCATTGAAATAACGCTCATAAATTACCTCCATTTGGTTAGTTTCTTCCGTATACTTCACATTTCATGTAGACCTAATCGGCACCATACATGAAATCCATATACGTGTTTTTTCAACGTTGTTGATTATACCATATTCGGTTAATTGTGTAAAGAAGATTTTGTAATAGCTTTAAGTATTTCATCATAACTTGCATTTTTGTGTAAAGTAAATGTTCCTGTTCGGATAACAGTTGATTTACCCATTCTTATTACATAATTGTCGAAGTCTTTTGCATCCTCTATAAGGCCGATTTCATTTAATAGCTCAGCCACCTGATTGGATGTCATACCTTCGATAATGGTAAATGTAATTTCATCGTCTGTTTCCGATATATTTTCATTATCATTATCTTCGCTATCTGCTGACTTGTTGTCATTATCCGTATCTTCCGGCATTCTTACATCATCTGCCCCGTCTTCTGCATCAGTTGTTTGATTTTCTGCATTATTATCTTCAGACGAATTTATAACTTCATTCGTATTCTCATTAACCGTGGTATTTTCAGTTTCAGAAGTTTCCGAAGATAAAGATTCATTTGATGCTTGTCCGTTTGTACTGTCATCCTTTGATTTATCTGCAATTTCCTTGTTTGTATCGTCTTTGTCCAGAGATTTACCGATAATGCTTTCCCAATCGTCCTTGCTTTCATCTTCCATTACCATACCTAGTTCTCTGGCCCTTGCAATTATTTCTTCGTCTGACAGTTTCTCTTTTTTATCGCCAATTGAAAGGACAAGTGTAGTAACAAAAATCCCAATTCCAAGTCCCATCAGATAATATTTAAGCTTCATTTTTATTACACATCCTATTCTTATTGTCCCTTACTGAAAAGATCGATTATAAGCTTAACTTCTCCTTGTCCGATTCCCAGTTTCTTTGATATTTCCAGAATTGACATACCCTGGGAATGCAGATTAAGTATTTCTTCATTATTTATTGAAGCCGGTTGGCTGTCAATCGAATCTTTATCGAAACTCTCCGTGTTTTTTTGATGATTAATTTCTTTTTGTTCGTTTTCAGGATTAATAACTTCATTATTACTTAAAAGAACTTCTCTGGCATTGCGCTTCACATCATTTAATTCCTTAAGCGTTTCTTTGAGTTCTTTTTCTTTGCCGGTAAGCATATTATAGAGAAAAACGACTTCCTCATGGTTACGATTTATTTTTTCTAATATTTGATCCGAGTATTCACTTACTGCCATGATTTTTTCATTGGATAGCTTGCTTAAATAATCCTCGGTCTTGTTTATAATTTCTTCACTTAACGAAGATAAGCTTTCACCGTATTGCTTAAAAAAACCGCTTTCATAAGGATCGGCTTCACTGTTTGCTTGCGGGCTTTTTAATAATAAACCTCCGACAATTGCTATAGCCGCTCCTATGACAAGCATTATTATTTCCAATAAGTCCACCGTCTACCACCTTTTCCGCATATATAGCCATATTTTCAGATTAAAATATCTATTCCGCCCGGCCGTCCGCCTGTATTTGCCGGCTTTTTAATTTTGTCCTCTTTTTGCTTCTTTTTATATTTGGGCCCTTTATATTTGTTCCGGCCTTCTTCCTTGGCGTCATAGCGAAACTCATTGTTTTCACTCTTGTTTGTTTCTACAGGTCTGGATGCCTCGGCTTGTATAACGTTCTGAAAATTTTTGCTGATCTGTACCTGTTCATGTTGTATTTTTTGCTTCTGTAAATTCATGTACTGAGAAGCATCATGAGATTTTACAATATCAATCGGCCTAATAGGCATTGCCATTCCCCCTTTACTTTTAAATTTTAATAACCGGGGAGTCTATATCCTTATGCCATATGTAAGTCATGTTAAAGGTACAACTTTTATATCGGCCCTGTCACGAATAAACTTGCTGTGTTGTATGGGATCCCTGACATAGTATATAATATTGGAAATTATAATTTTAGTCCCGGGATATACAGTATCAGATACTTTAATCGAGCCTGCTTCATTGTACTCCACTTCAACTTTAAGCTTTTCATATCTTTCCTGGACTTCGGCAAGCTGCGTATTTAGCTGAATGCCGGCATTGGTTAACTGCTTAAGTGTTTGCAGCTTGTTATAGTCTATATTTCCGCCGGATTGAAGTTTCTTGCGGATTAAAGATATAGCCTGAGCAATCTTTTCTTTCTCCGCCTTTATGGCCACGATTTTTTTCTCTGTTTCCCGAAATTCGTCCAAGACCTGCGGATCTATGCCCACTTCCAGCAATGTACTGGTTCCCATTGTGGAGCCAGCAGTTTTGACGGAAATCATTGTTCCGGAACGGATTACACCACCGGTTACAAAACCTCTTCTTCCTCCAACAATTATCTCTTTTCGAGCAGATACTTTGCTGTGCATAATGGAATCCGTATTAATATATCCTCCGGCAATTACCTCCGCATTTTCAATAAATTTAGTAATAATATTGCCGTTTGCCTTTAGGATTCCTTTGTTCATTCCCTGCATGCCCCGTCTTAAGATTATGTGGCCTCCGGCCTCTATATAAGCTCCTTCCACTACACCGTGAACCTCAATATCTCCTTTGGCCTTAATTGAAAATCCGGTAATTACGTTTCCTCTGACAACTACGTTTCCGTCATATTCAATATCTCCCGTTGACGAATCCAAATCCGCAGGGATTTCAAAAACATCCGACACAAGTACTTTACCGTCTCTAAGCGAAACATGTCCGTCCACCTCTGCATAAAGCCGCAGACCGTCTTCGGATTTTACTACTTTTGGTCCGTATTTAAGGATTTTATTGTTAACTTTTCTGGGGTGAATTATTTGTCCGAAAACATCCACCCCGGGTTTGCCGTAGTCTACCGGATTCAAGGTGGCCAATAGATCACCTTTTTTACAATGGCAGATTATATCCAGTTTATGGAAATCTACAGACCCGTCCTCGTTTGTCTTCGGTTTCATAGTAAGGTCAGTGTTAAAATGATAAATTATTTCTGCGTCCCGTCCTTCTACAGGCGGTGTTGCTTTGGCAAAAATGTAATCGGTACAATATCTCCGGTCATTAAGAAACTGTAAGATTTTAACCTCATCTATTCCGTGTTTTACTCCTGCCTGATTAAGGCCTGCAATTATGTCTTCTTTTGTAAGCAGGTTACCGCCGTTACTGGGAGGATAAAACCTGCACAATGCATACATTCTGTGTTCGTCTATGGTTATTTTCATATATTCATCCTGGGGAATTAGTACCGCTGATGTAAGTTTTACCTCCGCCTCCTTCTTAAGATTAGCCATAGCCCATCCTAAAGAAGATTTGTCAAACTCATAAATTCTTTTATCAGCTAAATAACTGCTGATTTCATCATATATAAGGCCTCTTCCCCCGGGTTCCTCTCCAAAAAGTTTCAAATAAGTTCCGTCATCTTTAATGACTAATTGAAAATAAGCATTTAATGGCCCCATCTTTACCTCCTTCCATTTCTTTAGTATCAACCCTGACAGTTTTTCTATATCACAAGTTCCCTAACTTTTTCATATAATCAGCTAAAAACTGGTCAGAACGTCGATATTAACACCCAACATTTTTCTCATTTTTTGCAATGCCTTTGTATGCAGCTGCGAGATTCTGGACTCGGAAACCTCAAGTATTTTGCTGATTTCCTTCAAAGTCAACTCCTCATAATAGTAAAGAATAATGACTTTCTTTTCTTTTTCTGTCAATGTATCTAAAACCTTAGTCAAAATTTCTTTCAGCTCCTGCCTTTCCACAATTTTATCAGGCTGATCAAAGGTTGCCGTAAGATATTGCTCATTTTTTGATTCGGAGCCTTGTTCCAGAAATTCGTCTAAGGATATTATATTCGTTAACTTTGTTTGATTTTGCCAATTTTCCAGTTCCTCAACACTGATATCCAATTCCTGTGCTATTTCTTCATCATTAACATCCTTGCCATATCTGGCCTCAAGGCTTCTGTACGCATTTTCAAGCTTTCTTTGTTTTTGACGTATACTTCTTGGAATCCAGTCCATTTTCCTTATCTGGTCCAGAATGGCTCCCCTTATTCTTAATGAAGCATATGTTTCAAACTTATATCCTTTTGTATAGTCATATTTGTCAATTGCATCAATTAAACCAAATATACCGTATCCGACAAGATCGTCATATTCCACATTATACCCCAAATACATACTGAGGCGTCCTGCAACAAGCTTTACAAGTCCGGCATATTCAATTATTATTTTCTCGCGAAGTTCAGGAGTTTTTTTCCTTGCATATTCCTCCCAGAGCTTTTGCCTGTTATCAGTATTCATACTGCCTCCTAAGTGTATTAAAGCCTATCCCCATTATAGTCTTATGCAGCAACAAAATATTATCCGTTCGTTAACGGGACTAGTCTTTTTCGGGACCGGTCTTTCTCTTTGATTGCTAATTATTTTCCTATTTATTATTTTCTATATTTTCGTTATTATTTTCTTTTTCATCTTGTAATTTGTTGTCAGAATTATCCCCGTTTACGGTATCCGTTTGGTCGTCTTTTGATCGTTTTGCTATCAGTGTATTTACGATAATCACTTTAGCTATCAATCCTAAAATATAAAACACAATCAGGACTATAAGAAGCCGCTTTAAACTGGTCAGCAAATCAGTTTTGTTAATAATATCCAGTATGCAGGTTATGGCACCGGCAATAAGCATAATCAAAGGCGGCAAATATCTTTCTCGCATTTTTTCACCTTCCGTTTCCAGCTGTCGTAGAAGTCAAAGATCAGATAATTTTTAATTCTCTTCCGACAGCTTTAATATGTAACAAGCCTGTTTCAGGATAAAACTCTATGGTCCTTCCGTAATTGGCCCCTGTATCTTCAGCCAAGATACGGATACCCAACTGGGCCAGCTTTTCTTTTGTTGCCTCCACATTGCGGTCACCGATACGCATCATTTCGGAGCTGTTTCCGAAATTGAACATTTGCGCTCCGCCTGCAATTTTCGCAACCAAATTATTTCTGTTTGCCCCGATACGCATCATATCCTTGATTAGAATATCTATAGCCGTGTCTGCAAACTTGTATTTATTTGAATTGTTAAGTATTTTTGTGCTGTCCGGAAGCATTATATGTGCCAAGCCTGCAATTTTACTTACCGGATCATATAAAACAATCCCTACACAGGAGCCCAGACCCAATGTCGTAATTACGTCCGGCGCGGCGCATACATTGGCATCAGCCATGCCTACTTTTATAATTTTGCTCATTTATTCACCCTATAATCCCAACGAATTTAAAATGGCCTTGTATGAGTTTAATGTCGGTATAAGGATAAAATAACCGTTGACAGATTTTTCTTTATCACCAAATTCGGTTTCAATAAGCAGAGCCTTGTCACCTATTTTTCCGAATTCGATAGCCGGAACACTTAAAATTGCTCCGGCCATGTCTATGGCCATATAAGGTATACTGGAAGTTATGGTCAAATTCGTCAAAGTGGATAGAGACGAAAGATATGCGCCGGCTATTATATTACCTATTTCACTTAATGCAGATAATTCCATCTCGCTAAATTCATAATCGCCTGACAAATCGTCCGGTTGAGGATTACCGAGAAGTATATTGACAAGATACCTCGAAGCAGGCATATCCATCATAAACATCATCATGCCGTCTATGTCATTCTCAAGAGTAAACAAAATACCAACCACTATTCTGTCCGCTCCGCCGACAATATCGGCAAGATTTTTAAATTCCAGCAATTCTACATTGGGTACCTTCATGTCTATTTTACTGTTAATCATCTGAGAGAGTGCAGTAGTGGCATTACCGGCACCGATATTACCGATTTCACGAAGCACATCAAACTCCATACTGTTTATTTTATTAAAATCTATATCTGACACTACGGACACCCCCATAAATTATAAATTTATATTTAGACATTTTTCTCACTGACTATTGCCGGAACATTTAAGATATTAATAAGTTCATCTCCGTTTTTCCCTATACCTGCACTAAAAACAGCTTTTTCATCTTTTTCGTCATAATTTACTTTTTTTATACTATCATCTTCCAGAGTAACAACCTCGTTTACTTCATCCACAATCAATCCGACAGATTCGGATGAATCGTCCGGTTTTAAAATTAATATCCTTGTGCTTGGGGTAAACACGTCATCTTCCAGACCCAACCTTCTTCTTAGGCTCATCACCGGAATAACTTCTCCCCTTAAATTGATGACCCCCAGATAATACGGTTGGGCTTTCGGTACCCTGGTTATGTTTTGCATGACAATAATACTGTTTACATATCTTATATCTATGCCATACAATTCCTGACCTAATTTTAAATCTATAATTTGCATAATCATACCCTCCGTTTTTTATGCCGGCATATTTATATCAGGGAATTCACATCGAGAATTAGTGCCACTTCACCGTTTCCAAGTATCGTTGCTCCGCTGATAATTTTATGAGCTTTAATAAATTTGCCGATAGATTTAATGACAATTTCCTGCTGGCCTAACAGCTCGTCCACTACCATACCGGCCATTCTTTCACCCTTCTTGACTACAACCACAAAAAGTTCATCCTTGTCTTCTCCCTTATTGCAGTCCAAAATATCACCGAGACGTATAATCGGTATAAGCTTGCCTCTTAAGTCTAATACTTCCGTATTGTTAACTATCTTAATATCCTTGCTTGCAACATTCTCTACGGTCTGGATATTTCCTAAAGGCAAGGCGTATTTTTCGGATGAAATTTTTACCATTAAAGCCTGCATAATAGCCAAAGTAAGCGGCAGCCTTATTATGAAATTAGACCCGACATTTTTCTTGGTTCTTGCTTCAATTTCTCCGCCTAAGGCTTCTATCTTGGATTTAACAACGTCCAGGCCTACTCCTCTTCCCGAAACATCGGTAACCTTGCTTGCAGTCGAAAAGCTTGGTACAAACAGTATGTCGATAATCTCCTTATCGCTCATTCTTTCAGCCTGTTCTGGTGTAATAACACCTCTCTCGATGGCTACCTTCTTAACCTTCTCTACATCTATACCTTTACCGTCGTCCCTGACTTCAATAACGACATTGTTTCCGTCCTGATATGCGTCAAGGAAAATAGAACCGACGGGATTTTTGCCAGCCTTAATCCTTTCTTCCCTGCTTTCAAGCCCATGGTCTGCAGCATTTCGAAGCAGATGCATTAAAGGATCTCCTATTTCGTCTATTACTGTACGGTCCAGTTCCGTATCTTCACCGGTCATGAAAAGTTCCATCTCTTTGTCAAGAGTCTTTGACAAATCACGGATCATTCTGGGGAATCGGTTTACGACGCTTTCTATCGGAACCATTCTTACCTTCATGACAGATTCATGCAAATTGGATGTAATCCTTTCCAAATACTCAATCTGGTCAAAAAATTCCGGATTGGCCTGCTGATCGAATGCGCTGCTGGATGATACAATACTGTTTTTGGCAATAATAAGCTCACTTACCAAATTCATAAGAACATCCAGTTTTTCTATATCTACACGGACCGAACGGTTGGCTACCGGTTTTCCTGTCTGCTTTGGCTGTTTTGGTCCGCCTTCCTTTAAGGAATCCAATTCCTTCGGGGCTTTAGGAGCCGAAGTGCCTTCCTCGTCCTGTTTGATGGCAGTCATGTATGTATTAAACTCGTTTTCATCCAGCCTTATGTAGTCTGCAACAACTTCTTTTATCTCGGAAACGGACATAACGTATTCGATAATCTTGTCCGGTGTTTCGTTGGTAATTATAAAGGCAGAAAAATCAAAGTCGAACTTTTCATCTTCCAGGTCCTGGGCACTGGGATGAAGCTTGATTATTTCTCCATGCTCCTCCAATACCCTGTTTATCATGAAGGCTCTGGCACCTTTTAGCATACAGTCTTCCTGTATATATACGGTAAGGCCTATAACATTCAAATTCAAAGAAGCAGCCTTTGCAACGGCCATTTTTTCGTGTTCTTCAAGACTGATTGACAGGAATTTATACTTTCCTGTATCCGCTACCGCTTTTTTGGTATCATTAGGTTTTTGTACTGCTTGCGAAGTTGCAGCCTTGCCGGAGCCTTTATCCAAAATTTGATTTAAGGCGTCGATTATATCCTGGCTGTCATAATCTCCTTCAGTACCTTCCGATTGGATGTTAACCAGGTAGGTTTCCAAAACATCAAGACCCTTGAACAATACATCAATCAAGTCAGAAGTAGCCTTCATCTTACCGTTTCTGATTTCCGAAAAAACATTTTCCATATCATGGGTAAGACGCTGCATTTTCTGAAATCCCATGGTTCCTGCCATTCCTTTCAGGGAATGGGCTGCACGGAATATCTCGTTGATTGTAGCTTCATTTTCCGGTTCTTTTTCCAAAACCAGAATATGTTCATTAAGTGACTGTAAGTGTTCTTTTGTTTCTTCAATAAAAATTTCTAAATATTGGCTTACGTCCATGTTAATACCCCCACATTCTTAATGATAGCATCGGCAATGTTATATAACGGAAGCACTTCATCCGCCAGTCCTGTTTGCTTAATCATTCTGGGCATTCCGTATACCACGCTTGTTTCACTGTCCTGAGCTATTACATGTATATTCTTTTTTTTACTTAGTTCTGTAATACCGGCAGTACCGTCACTTCCCATACCGGTAAGCACAACACAGACTATTTCATCATAATCGGAATCGACAAGGGATTCATACATTATATCTGCGCATGGATTAAGGCCCCGTCTTGCCGGCTCTTCGGTCAGTTTTATTATATGATTTCCCTGGCCGCCTTTTACAATCCTAAGCTGCCTGCCGCCTTTTGCAATATAAGCCCAACCCTTTTTAATGATCTCTCCGTCCTCTGCCTCTTTTACCGGAATCTGGCTTATACCGTTTAGCCTTTCAGCCAAAGATTTTGTAAAACCTTCCGGCATATGCTGCACTATGACCACTCCGGCATCAAGATTTTTCGGCAAACTTGGAATAATTAGATGAAGGGCCTTTGGGCCTCCTGTCGAACAGGCAATTGCCACCAGTTTATTTGATTTCTCCGGGATAATTGCCGGCTTATCCTTTTTGGCATTAGGATCGGATTTTTTCTTCCTTTCCTTTTTACTATTCTGTCCGTCAGATAATTGACTATCTGTTGCCATTGCCAGGCACTCAAGAAGCTTGCCTGAAAATACATCGTTTTTCAGCTCGTCAAGTCTTTCAGGTTTTGTAATAAAATCGAATGCCCCCAATTCCAGGGCATATATAGTTTCCTTAGCTTCCTTTGTAGTAACGGCACTGACAACAATCACATTTGTCTTAATATTCTGCTTTTTGAGTTCTTCAAGCAGCTCTATGCCGTTCATTCTTGGCATATTAATATCCAGAAGCACAGCATCAACGGCACCGACATTTTCTTTCAGCATACTTAACCCGTTAAGTCCGTCAGTGGCAACTCCGATTACATGAAACCTGTCATCTGTCTCTATTATATCAGATAACACCCTTCTCATGAGTGCAGAGTCATCTATTATTAAAATATTTTTCTTCATACTGCCATTAGCCTTTCTAATTATCCCCTGAAAAGTTACTTTTTCTCATTGCTTCTGCGTTTTCTTTCCTGTTCAAAAATATATTTTATCAGGTCTTCCCTGTCTTTCGGGCTTATACCCTCAAATTCAACCCTATGTTCATAAAATCCTGTTCTTCTGTACATTTTTTCAGATGCAATTATAACCGATGTTATTTCCAATTTTTTTAATTGATTTTTTACTGTAAAACTTAATTTTAGCAGAATTTTGTCTCCGGGTTTTAGCTCCTCCTTAGAGTTAAACCGGCATCCGCCTCCGCTTAAATCCGTTATACAACCGTTAGTCCACTTACCGGTTATTTCAGCCAGTTTTTTTCTTATTTCAGCCTGTTCCTGCGGGGTTACTGAATTGTCATATATAAGTTTCTGCTCAAGGGTTAATTCCTCTTCCGTAATACGCCTGTATAAAATGTCATGGACACATTCGAGACGAAAATACTTTCTTCTTTGAACCTTTTCCAGGTCCGAAGTAAGTTTCATTATCACCATAGGCATATTTTTTTCCCTGTATATATTGAGCATGTGTCCGTTGCATTGATACAAGCCCTTTTCGGTATAAAAATATAGTCTGTAGCTAACCCATTTATTAAGTATAACTAGCAGACCGTTCTTTATGGGCGAAGCTAAGCATATAGTTCCTTCTTCACCAAAATCAACAACCTGACTGACATATGTATTGGCAGATTTAATCAGGTTCCCTTTTTGGTCCAGTTGCTTTAGTTCCACTTTATCGCCGATTTTTACTAAATCCCGCAGCATAAATTCACTCCAATCCCTTCCTGGTCCTGGACTTAAGCAAATGATAAAACAATTGGGCAATCCCCTTCTTTTCACTGCTGTTTATAATCGGTGCGGTATTGCATAATTTACTTGCAATCCCGCTTATGTGTCTGGAAAAATCGGAATCCGGAAATACACATATAACCGGCAGTTGCCTCATAACCGCTTTTGACACCGAATAATCCATGGGAATGTATCCGAGATAATCTAAATTTAGCTTTAGAAATTTGGAACTTACAACACTTAATTTTTTGTATATCTCCTCACCGTTGTCATCCTTTGTAATCCGGTTTGCTATAACTCTGATCATTGTATTGTCGGCAGAAAAATTAGATTTTCTGTTCAATGTTTTTAACAGAGCATAGGCATCGGTTATAGATGTCGGTTCCGGTGTTGTTACCAAAAGTATTTCAGAGCTGGCCGACGCAAATTCCAATACCGTATCGGTAATTCCGGCTCCGGTGTCAATAACTATAATATCTGCTATTTTGTCCAATTCTGCTAATTTATATATTAGGTAAATAATCTGATCCTTGGTTAAATTGGTTAGCTCCTGAATTCCCGACCCGCCGGAAATGAAACCGATATTCTCCGGTCCCCTGGTTATGATATCAGACAGATTTTTTCCTTTAAACATCAAATCCGCCAGGTTATATACAGGTCTTATTCCCAACATAACTTCCACGTTGGCCAGACCGAAATCGGCATCCAATATAATAACCCTTTTCCCGAGACGGCTTAAGGCTATGGATAAATTAACAGTAACGCTTGACTTGCCCACACCGCCTTTTCCGCTTGTTACCGTTATAATTCTGGCTGACTGATTGGGAGCATTCTGTTGTTTAATTAAGCTTCTTAATTTTTCTGCCTGATCCATCTTATTGCCCCCTTAGCAGCCTCTTTGCAATGTCCTGCGGATCTATCCGTTCGATATCATCCGGCACATCCTGTCCGAATGTGGCGTAAGATAAGGGCATATTCGTCAGCATTCTTATATTTAATATATTGCCTACATAATTGGTTTCATCCAGCTTAGTGAAAATTAAACTATAGTCGGTTATTTCAGAGTAGACTTCCGTTATCGCTTTTAAATCCTTATATTTGGTGGTAGCACTTAAAACCAGATATATTTCTCTTTCTTCCTTGGGTACTGCTTCAATTAATTTTACCAAGTCATCCCTGTGCTCCTTGTTTCTGTGGGAACGGCCTGCGGTATCTACAAAAATAAGATCATAATCCGAAAATTCTTTTCTGGATTCTTTTATATCTTCCTCATTATATACGACTTTAAGGGGTACCCCAAGAATATTGGCATAGGTCCTAAGCTGCTCCACCGCCGCTATACGATAGGTATCTGCAGTTATAAATGCAATCTTTGCTTTTTCATCCAGTTTAAACCTGGATGCTATTTTTGCTATGGTGGTGGTTTTACCTACACCTGTAGGGCCAATGAAAAATACATACTTCGGTGTATTCTGTGTAGGCGTAATCACTTTGGGCTGTCCTAGTTTAAGGACAATCTTCTGATATACGCCGGACAAGATATTATCCATTGAAGCATCCTTCTTAAAAATGCCTTCTATTTCATTAATAATCTGATTGGCATACTTTTCGTCCACTTCATTAATAACAAGCTGGTTATATATAAGTTGTATGCAGGCAAAATTTTTATTGAAAGGTTTGCTCTTGCCGTTTTCCTTTTCCAATTCTTCTTTTGCAACTATTTGCTTTTCCAGAAGGCTTTGCAGATTATTAAGCTTTTCTTCAATCGCGGATGTTTTTAGCACTGCCTCGTTTTCCGGCTCGGATTTGTCCTGCTCATCATCATATATAATATCTGGAAAATTTCTTTTTTTAGCCGGATGCCTGTCATTCTTATATATTAAATTTTCATCTACGGCAGCCGTAATTTCCACAAGCGGCTTTTTAAATAATCTGTATATACCCTTTGGAGATATAGTTTTTATGTTCATGACAACCGCATCCTTGCCAAGTTCTTCTTTGGCAAGCATAATTGCTTCTTTTTCGGTATTTGCCTGAAATTTTTTGATTATCACTAAACTGTCACCATCCCTACTGACTGTAATTCGACATCCGAATCTATTTCATTATATGATATCACAGTTAAGTCCTTAAAATAATCCTGGATAAGCCGTTTGAAATACATACGGACAATAGGCGAAGTAATTATTATAGGATTTTTTCCAAGCTCCTCCAATTTTTGAAGCTCGTTTTGAACCGAATTGATAATTTCTCTGGTTATTTCGGGATCCAGGGCAAGATAAGCACCATGCTCCGTCTGTTTGACAGAATCCATAATCTCCTGCTCTACCTTGGGATCCAGGGTTATAACGCTTGTCATCTCCCCTTCAGGGAAGAATTTTTTGGATATAGCCCGCTTTAAGCTCTGCCTTACATATTCGGTAAGGACATCAATATCCCTGGTGGAAGGTGCATAATCTGCCAAAGTTTCCAGGATGGTAACCAGATCTCTGATTGAAATTTGCTCCCGAAGCAGATTCTGAAGAACTTTTTGAATCTCACCTACACTAAGAAGTTTGGGAACAAGTTCTGATATAAGTGTTTCGTTGCTTTCCTTAATATTATCAATTAACCTCTGTACATCCTGTCTGGTAAGAAGTTCATGGAGATGCCGTTTTATAACCTCGGTCAGATGGGTTGCAATAATTGACGGAGGATCAACTACCGTATAACCTAATGATTCGGCCCGTTCTCTCTGACTTTCGGTAATCCAAATAGCCGGCAGCTTAAATGAAGGTTCCAGGGTAGGGATAC
This sequence comes from Herbinix hemicellulosilytica, assembly GCF_002904165.1. GTDB lineage: Bacteria > Bacillota > Clostridia > Lachnospirales > Lachnospiraceae > Mobilitalea > Mobilitalea hemicellulosilytica. The sequence continues at coordinate 353,855 of NZ_CVTD020000015.1, forward strand.
CCGTTATTTCTTCCTCAACATAACCTGGGTTCATAGCCAGATAATGGTCAAATAAAATTTCTCCTTCACTAACTTGTACACCTTTGATTTTTATTATGTACTGGTTAGGATTAAGCTGTATATTGTCACGCAGGCGAATCATAGGAACTATTGTTCCCAGTTCCAGAGCAATCTGCCTTCTTATAAGAACAACACGGTCAAGCAGATCACCGCCCTGATTAACATCCGCCAGCGGTATTAAGCCGTAACCGAATTCCAGTTCAATAGGGTCAACCTGCAAAAGCGCAGCAACATTTTCTGGTTTTCGTATCTCTTCGGCTTCCGTTTCTTCCGTAGATACTTCCCTTTCGATGGAAGATATCTCGATTTTTTCTGCTATGGTTCTTCCGGCCAGAATAAAGGCCAAACCATATCCTACAAATAAAAACGTATTAAGCGGAGTAATAATGCCGAGCCCTATCATACTGGCTCCTACAATATAAAGAACTTTAGGTACTGAAAATAGCTGGCTGACAAGTAAATCGCCGAAATCCGCCTCTTTCGAAACCTTTGTAACCAGGACACCGGTTGCAAGAGATATCATTAAAGAAGGGATCTGAGATACAAGACCGTCACCGATAGTAAGTATAGCGTATTCCTGAAAAGCTTGTGTGGCGTCCATTCCTCTGTTAAGCATACCGGTAACTGTACCGCCCGCTATATTAATAATCGTGATGATAAGTCCCGCTACCGCATCTCCTTTAACGTATTTGGTAGCACCGTCCATAGAGCCGAAAAATGCGGCTTCATCCTGGATTCTTTGCCTGCGTTCCTTAGCCTCTGCATCGTTAATGGCACCGGTATTTAAGTCAGCGTCAATAGCCATCTGTTTGCCCGGCATGGCATCCAATGTGAATCTTGCCGTTACTTCCGCCACGCGTTCGGAGCCTTTGTTTATAACAATAAACTGCACCAATATTAAAACTATGAATATGATTATACCGATAACCATGTCACCGCCACCGACGAATTCACCAAAAACGCGGACAACACTGCCCGGATTGCCGGTTGACAAAATCAGTCTGGTACTGGATACGTTAAGGGCAATCCTGAAAATGGTACTAAAGAGCAAAATCGTCGGGAAAGTTGACATATAAAGAACTTCCTTGGTAAATATAACATTGAACAAAATTACTAGTGACAATGCGATATTCAAGGCAAGGAAAAAGTCCAACAGAGAAGGACTCATAGGTATGATCAAAAATATGATGGCTGCTAATATATATAGTCCAACAAAAATATCATTTTTCTTCATGCCAAGTCTCCCATGCCTTTCCGCAAATTATAGTTTCTATAAAGAATCTAGAAACCTAGAATAGTTTTCTTTGTTTTAATTTATTAACTGAATTTTTACCTTATTGGGCTTTTTACTTTAATTTTAATAATCCTGATTGTTCTTTTTACCTGTTTAACATTGTATTTTATGTACTTTTTATGTCTTGTACTTAATTTTACAATGTACTTTTTTAATAATTTAATTCTTTTATTATTTAATTCTTTTATTATTTAATTCTTTGAATTAATTTTATATTTTTGCCTATTATAATAATCTCATTATTACTTAAGCATATTATTTGTATAAATTCATTTTTAACAGTATATTTTGAAATATTTATAATTTACTCTATAATCCTTATTTATCTTATACCGAAGTTTATATCTTGCCTTTCAATTTATAGACATAGGCAAGAACTTCCGCTGTCATCTGATAAAGTTCCGGAGGAATTTCCGCTCCGACTTCTACATTGTAATAAAGCATCCTCGCAAGGGGTTTATTTTCAACTATTTCAACATTATTCTCCCTGGCAATCTCTTTTATCTTTTGTGCCAGATAGTCTGCACCTTTTGCAAGAAGTATAGGTGCCTCAGCCTTTTCTTTGTCATACTTGATAGCAGCTGCCAAATGAGTAGGGTTAGTAATAACCACATCGGCTTGGGGAACCTGCTGCATCATCCTTCTTTGAGAAACTTCCATCATCTTGCTTCGGATTCTGCGCTTAACCTGAGGATCTCCTTCCGCCTGTTTAAACTCATCCTTAACCTCTTGCTTGGTCATCCTCATATCTTTTTTGAATTTGAACTTCTGATAAATATAATCCGCAATACCGACAGCCAAAAATACCATACTGATTTTAAGGCCAAGATCCAGTACAAGTTTTCCGATAAGGGCTATACCCTGATACAAATCCATATCATATAGAATAAGCAGGGTGTTCCACTCTTTTTTTAAAGTACTGTAGGCAACGTAACCGATTATAATAATTTTTACTACTTCAACTGCCAGAGTAACTACTTTTTCCAAAGAAAATATCTTTTTAAATCCATTTACCGGATTTATTTTGCTGAATTTAGGTTTAAGCGGTTTGCCCGACAGCTTCCATTTTACCTGATAAAGCACGATTACAAATGAAGCTGCAACGGCTATGGCCAACATGGGAAGACTTATAAGTATAACCTTTGTTATTGAAGTTCTTAAAAGCCCTTCAGCCATCACTACGGTAAATTCTCCATCCAGGGCCTTTCCGAAATCCTGAAAGAATCCTCTGAACAGTTCTATAAAATTTTTTCCCATATAACCTATAAATATTTTCAGAGCCAGAAATAAAGTCACCAATTCCGCCGAAACAGTAAGCTCTTTACTTCTGGCTACCTGTCCTTCTTTTCTGGCATCGGAAAGTTTCTTTGCTGTCGGTTCCTCTGTCTTTTCTGCCCCTTCGGCAAAGAATTGCAGACGATAAGGCAATAATCTTTTAATGTTAGTTAAATCTTTATTATACTGTTCCAAATACTCCACCTTATCCTTTGATTATATATTTAACCAATCCGATAAACGTGTCTTTATTTCATCATTTCAATTACAGCCTTAAGCATTTCAATCATCTTGTTGTATATAAAGTCTGCAACCGAGGGTATAAGCCCGACTATCAGATAAAGAACCAAAAGGCCGACTAAAGCCTTAAGCTGTATACCTACCACAAACATATTCATCTGAGGTGCGGCTTTCGTTAGAATACCCAAAACCGTATTTACAATAAGTATGGCTGCAAACATAGGAAGAACTATTCGCATAGCAATAACAAAATAATCAACAAGAAATTGCAGCATCAGACGGTACATATTGGGCGGAAATACCGCCTGACCGAGACCGATTACCTGAAACGAGTCCGCCACAGCCCTGATAAAATAATGATGCAGGTTTGTAATAAGCATGATAAGCAAAATTGAATAACCGTAAAGATTGGCTGTTATGGACGAGCCGCCGCCTAAAATCGGATTTAACTGATTTATCATAGAAAACCCGATTTCCATATCTATCATTTGCCCGGCAAATGACAGAATGTGGTAGGCTATATTTGAAAACAATCCCATCAGAGTACCTGCGATTGCCTCTTTGACAACTAAAATCGAATAACCGATAACTCCGCTGTAATCGAGATTTGACGCAGGTGCCGTATAAAAAAGGATTACTGCCAAGAATATTGACAATCCCGCTTTAACCCTGACGGGAATATTCTTTAATGAAAGTATCGGGGCGGTATATACAAATCCGCTCATTCTAACAAGTATTAAAAAAAATATTTCAAAATTATCAATTGTGAATGTCATAGCGCATTAATATATAAACTGAAATTTGAATACAGTTCCAGCATAAAATCTTTTATTGTTGTCAACATCCAATTGCCAAATATTATCATGACCAGTAAAATTGCAATAAGTTTAGGTACGAATGTCAGGGTTTGCTCCTGAATAGATGTCACCGTTTGCAATATGCTTACGATTAAACCTACAATCAATGATACCAGCAATATGGGAGCTGCAACTTTAAAAATAGTAAATATAGCTTCCCTGGCTATATCTATAACCATATTTTCATTCATAGCTTAACTCCTTTTCATAAAAAGCCATGTTAATAGAAGGTCTTAACCAATTCTCCTACAATTAGGTTCCATCCGTCAGCTATTATAAACAGCAAAATTTTAAACGGCATGGATATCATTGTAGGCGGAAGCATCATCATACCCATAGACATTAAAGTAGATGCAACTACCATATCTATAATAATAAATGGTATGTATATTAAAAATCCTATAATAAAGGCCTTCCGAAGTTCACTTATAATAAAGGACGGAATGATAACCGTAAGCGGTATGTCATCCACAGTTTCTACGGTATCGATTTTTACGATATCCATAAACAGCCTTAAGTCCTTAACGTTTGTTTGTTCCAGCATAAATGTCCTTAAGGGGGCAACCCCTGCTTTAAAGGCTTCTTCCTGGGATATTTCTTCCCTGGATAAAGGCTGAATGGCATTTTCGTTAACCTGGGTAAATACCGGTGACATTATAAAAAATGTTAAGAACAATGCCAAACCGATAAGTACCTGGTTTGGCGGGGTTGTTTGTGTGCCCAGAGCCGACCTTACAAAATGCAGGACTATGATAATCCTAGTAAAGGATGTTACCATAATCAGAATTGACGGTGCCAAAGAAATAACCGTCAAAATTAACAGTATTCTTAAGGTGGCAGGCAGGCTTTTCTCATCCTCATCCGTAGTCAATTTAAATTGAAGTGGTCCCAAAACACCGCTTATGCCATTATCTGTGCCGGGAACATCATTAACCGTATCATTCGTTGTTATGGTATCCTCTATATTTGCAGCTGATACCTTTTTATAACCGGATAAGAACAATAACCCAAATATCATAAGAAGTGCAGCAATGGTCATTCTTATCCCAAACTTTTTAAATTCCGATGCAATCATGGATACCAACCTTTACTCTTTCTTGCTTTTAAACCTTTCAAGTATCTGATTAAAAGATAGTTTTTCAACCTCCTTAACCTCACGGGTTAAGATTTTGTCTTTATCAAGCTCAGTAATAAATGTAATATGGTCTTTTGATACTCCCAAAACCATATATTTATCAGCTATTCTTACCAAAAGCAGCAAATGGTTAAAATTAATTTTATATGATTCTATAACTTCAAAATTGCTGCTTCTTAATTGTCCCAGCTTATATTTTCCGACAAATCTGGATGTATAATAAGCGGCTATCAAAATAACAACCAGTAATATACATAAGCCTAAAAGTTGAAATATGTTATCCCAGGCAGAAAAATTCCCGGGAGTGGCTTTTTCTGCTGTTTGGTTAAGCTTATTAAGCAAGTCATCACTTTGACTGCTTTGCAGAAATATAACCGTATTATTAAGTAAAATCATTTAACCCACAGCTTTCTTAACTGCCTCCAGCACTCTGTCAGCCTGGAACGGTTTTACTATAAAGTCCTTGGCTCCGGATTGTATGGACTCTATTACCATAGCCTGCTGTCCCATGGCTGAACACATTATTACATTGGCAGAAGGATCTATTTCTTTTATCTTCTTTAATGCTTTTATGCCGTCCATCTCCGGCATCGTAATATCCATCATAACCAGATCAGGCCTTGTTTCAGCATACTTCTCAACTGCCTTAAGGCCGTTTTCTGCTTCTCCTGCGATAGTGTAACCGTTCTTAATCAAAATATCCTTAATCATCATTCTCATAAATGCTGCATCATCACAGATTAAAATACTCTTAGCCATATCAACTCTCCTATCTACTGTAATATTTTCTGTCCTTGCTTAATTATTTCAGTAACTCTGATACCGAAAGCTTCTTCCATAACCACAACTTCACCTTTGGCTACAAATTTGCCGTTTACGAGAACATCTATCGGTTCTCCGGCAAGCCTGTTAAGCTCTATAATGGTACCGGGTGCAAAATCAAGAATTTCTCTTATGGATTTGCTTGTCCGGCCCAGTTCCACAGTAACTTCCAAAGGCACGTCCATAAGAAGATCTATGTTTTCAGGAGGAACAGTCTGAGGTGCCGTAGGTGAAAACGGAGCAAACTGTGCCGGTTGAACATTTATATCTTGAACAGGTTGCTGCATGTACGGCATTTGATTAGGCATAAATCCCGTCGAGATACTTGCTTGCTGCATTTTCAGCCCCCTTTCATCGTCTTTGGGAGTAGATTCGGATTTTTTCTCCCTGGTTTCGACCGATTTATCCGGTTGCATTGAATGTGCATTTATAAATTCTTGATAAAGGTTTCTTGCGAAATCAAAAGGATAGAGCTGCATTAAAATACTGTCTACCAAATCGCCGATTACCATGTGGAATGATACTTTGACGAAAGAGCCTTTTAAGAAATCTGCTATATTTTCACCGCTTACCGCTTCACCCATGTCGACTATTGCCGCCGAAGGTGGTGAAATTGATACTCTCTTTTCCAGCATAGAGGAGATAGAGGTGGCTGCCGAGCCCATCATCTGATTCATGGCCTCAGATATGGCACTTAAGTGTAGCTCCGATATCTCTCCGTCAATATTTGTACCGTCACCACCCATCATCAGGTCGGTAATGATTTTAACGTCTTTTTCTTTTAATATCAAGATATTATTGCCGTCTAACCCGTCATCATAATATATCTGTATAAAAACACATGGTCTGTCATAGCTGTTGACTATATCCTGCCAAGTGGCATATTCAACTACAGGCGTTGTTATGGTAACTTTTTGATTTACTAAAGTAAAAAGGGTTGTTGCAGCAGTTCCCATGCTGATATTGGATATTTCACCTATAGCGTCTTTTTCAGCATCCGTTAACTGCTCAGTTTCCTTTGTTTCCTGAAAGTCATCGCCCAAACCGTTAAGCAGAGCGTTTATCTCTTCTTGAGACAACATTCCATCCATAGCCTCTTACTCCTCTCCTCGTATAATTGACGAAATTTTAACCGCATATGAACCCGAATAAGAACCCGGAAGGGCGGTGAATTTATGCAAATTTCCGACATATACATTTAATTCATCAGTAACTTTTGTATCAAGTTTAATGATATCACCCCGCTGCATATTCATAAAATCGTTTACAGATATTGTGCTTTTTCCCAATACTGCTCTTATGGGAATTCTGGCTTTAGAAATTGCTATTTCAATAAGATCCTTATAGGATTTATTGTCGCTTGTCTTCATGGTTGAATACCAATATTTGGTATTCAGCTTATCTATAACCTTCTCCAGGCAAACATAAGGAAGACACAAATTCATCATACCGTCAATATTACCGATTTTTATGTTTAATGTAACTATTGAAATCATCTCGCTGGGTGAAATGATCTGGGCAAACTGTGAATTGGTCTCTATCCTTATAAGCCTAGGTTCCAAAGTAATTACATTTGCCCACGGGTCTCTCAACAAATTTGTACATATATTAAATATCCGTTCAATAATTACCAGCTCAATTTCCGAAAACTCTCTGGGTTTATCTAACGGATATCCTCCGCCTCCAAGCATCCTATCTACAATAGCATATCCAAGATTATTCGACATTTCTATAATTATATTTCCCTCCAGAGGAGAAAAATCAATTATTCCCAATAATACCGGATTTGATAGGGCGTTAGTAAACTCCGAAAATGTAACTGCTTCCGAGTTAATAACCTCCACCTGCACGTTCTTTCTCAGATAAGCAGGAAGATTTGTCGATAAAAGTCTTCCGTAATGTTCAAATATTATATTCAAAGTCCGCAGGTGTTCTTTCGAAAACTTGGACGGTCTTTTAAAATCATAGTTTTTAATGTTTTTCTCGCTGGTCTGCTTAAAATCTTCCGCATCAAGTTCCCCGCTGCTTAAAGCCGCCAGCAAATTGTCTATTTCGTGTTGGGATAAGACGTCGCCCATATATCTACCTCCTAGTATTATACACCACCCATAATACCACAAAATAACCAGATTATCATCATTTTTCTTTAAATAAACAGTATCTTACTAATATTGCATCAATTTTCTATTGGTACATAATGTTACCGAAAGAAATATTAATTATAAAGTCAGATTTAAAGAGCTCCTGAATTCTAACCAGTACCTGATCTTTTAATTTATCTTTCATCTCCATAGCCTCATCTATTGTAAATTTGGCAAATTCATCGGTAACAATTTCTTTTATGTTGTTCTCATATTGCTCTAAATATGGTTTCAATTCTTCATAATCATTATGGGTCTTATTCAAAGACAATGACAGATATAAAACCGCATAATGTTCTTTACCGTCACTGTCTTTTAGCCTGCAGGCAAGTCTTTCATCAATAAGATATGTTTCAATATCCGAAACACTTAAATTCTCTATGCTATTCTCCGGAGATTCAAGCTCCAAATCTATTAACTGTGCTACCTTATTAACCAACTTTGCCGTTTTGTTTGAAGCTGGTACCATTACAAATATCAGCACCGTCGAAAGTATAATATTTACCAAGCACATTGCCATTATAATAACCGTCAGTATGTTCTTTCTCATATTACGTCTCCCCTTTTCTCTGGGTATTTATTTTCCAGAATATTCGTTATAAATTCTTATCTCTATTCTTCTGTTTTTAGCTCTTCCCTCCGGAGTACTGTTGTCGGCAATCGGTTCGTATTCACCCCTGCCCGAATATTTCAGCATCTTCGGGTCAAGCTTATTGTTTTTTATCAGAAACTCAGCCGCATTTAAGGCTCTTGCTGATGAAAGCCAATTATTGTCCTTAAACACATTATTTCTGCTTACCGGGACATTGTCTGTATGGCCGATAATCTCTATAATATACCCATCAAAATTCTTTAAAACTTCACCTATCTTTGAAAGAATTGGTTCTGCATCAGGCCTGATATCAGCTTTGCCTGAATCGTAAAGAACCGAGCCTCTCATTGAAAGCTGGACGTATCTGTATTCAGGATCTATACTAAGTTCCACATAGTTACCCAAATCCAGTTCCTGCGTAAGTTCTTCGATGGTTTCATACATCTTTCCGGAAACTTCCTGCATTTTTTCCTTTATAATCTCATAAGCTTCGTCTAAATTATTTTCAGTTTGGGGATTTTTAATATTGTCATCGGGCTTGGAAGTATTGTCTCCTTCGTGATCGGTTACATCGCCTTCACTGGAACCGGACCCCGAAAGATAATCATCCAAATAATTTAGCTGCGTCATTCCGGATGTAATCAGCGGGCCTTCACCTAATTCTCTGGTACCGTCAAATATACCGAAGGTATTGGACATCGATATGGCTATATTCTGAAATTTCATTTCATCCATATCCGACATGGCAAAAAGCATAACAAAAAAGCAAAGCAAGAGATTCATCAAATCCGCAAACGTGTTCAGCCATGGTGCACTACCGCCACCGGAATCCGATCCCCTTTTTTTTCTAGCCAATATTTTCACCGCCTTCTTCCTGACTAAATGCAGCCTTACGTGCCGGGGAAAGGAATGACTTTAATTTTTCTTCTATTACTCTTGGGTTTTCTCCTGCCTGAATTGACAAGAGTCCTTCCACCATTAATTCCTTTACCATAATTTCACTTGCATTTTTTGATTTAAGTTTTGTTGATATGGGAATACATATCCAGTTTGCCAACATGGACCCGTAAAAGGTAGTAACCAGCGCAACCGACATCTGAGGTCCTATTGTTTCAGGGTTTTGCATCTGCCTTAACATATTTATTAGACCGATTAAGGTTCCGATCATACCCCAGGCAGGTCCCATTGCCGCCAGGGAATCCCAAAATCCGGTTATTTCGGCATGTCTGTCTTCTATACAATTTAACTCCGTTTCCAGTATGCTTCTTACCAGTTCCGGATCAGTACCGTCTACAATTAACAATACACCCTTTTTCAAAAAATCATCGTCTATACTATTGGCCGCTTCTTCCAACGCCAAAAGTCCTTCTTTTCTGGCTATATTTGACAATGCAATTATCTGCCTAATAGTTTCCTCTTCATTGATTTTCTGAACTTTTAAAATCAATGTAAAACTCTTCAGGTATTTAAAAAATGTTTTTAAATCCGGAGCCATAATAAGTACACAACATAAAGCTCCTCCGAAAGTAATCAATATCGAGGCAAAATCATAAAAGTTTCCTAAATAATCAATAGGATTACCAAATACAATACCATATACAACAAGAACTGCACACAGTATCAATCCTAAAATGGATGCTAAATCCAAAACTGCCACCTTCCATCCTTGTAAATTTATAAAATCATCCGTTATCTATCTATTTGAACATTTTTTATATTCTTCATAATGATTCTTAATGGGAAATACACGAGTAATTTTTAACAATTGCTTTTCTATTATTAAATTCTTTCTACAAATCTCTACAAAATATCTCTTTTTTGTATAATATTACTAAATTTTTTACTTCTTGTCTACTTTCTTTTACGATAATTTTATTGCCTGTAGTCAATGTTATTACCGTATCGGGCAATTCTTCAACCCGTTCAATCAGTTCCGCATTTACTGTCATCTTGTTACCGTTTAATCTTGTTACTTCAATCATATAATTCCCTCCCGACCTGCTTTATAGGTTAGGGTGGCAGCAGGAGTACTGCCACCCGTTTACTTTTTCATATTAAATCAATTATCTCTTAAGATTAATAAGTTCTTCCAAGAGGGAATCCGATGTTGTAATAATTCTGGAGTTAGCTTGGAAACCTCTCTGAGTAGTAATCATCTCGGTAAATTGCTGTGCCAAATCTACGTTTGACATTTCCAAAACGCCGGTAGAAAGGCCTCCGCCTACCTGGGTAGGGTCTTTTCCTTTACCGTCAAAGTCACCGGAGTTTTGGGTTGCTCTGAACATATTATTTCCCACAGCCTCAAGTCCGGCAGGATTGGCAAAGGTTGCAACCACAATCTGGCCAAGCAGCTTGCTGTCTCCGTTGTCGTATCTTCCGTATATTTTACCGGCAGCATCAATGCTTACTCCTGTCATATAACCGACTTTTTTACCTGCCCCTAAGCCGTCTAGGCCTCCTCTGGTAGCTTCCAGAGATGACTTGCCGCTGGTTGAATACATGGTAGTCTTGGAAAAATCTATATCAATAGGTCTAAAAGGATTTCCGCCTGTTGAAGCGGTTGCTCCTATGGTCAGTGTAACGTATTTCAGCTCATCATCGTTCGTGTCGCCTGTCGTGCTGCCGTCTCCTATACTTACAAAAGCACCTGTTGCACCGTTAAATGTCAGAAGTACGCTGTCTCCGGCTTCTAAAGTTACCTCACCGGTTTCTTCGTCAACTTCAACATCGTATGTAACGTCTCCGAATGATATCTGGCTGATACCCGATCGGGTATATCTTTTTGAACCGTCTGTATCTTCTTCTTCCACAACAAAGATGGATTTTCCGGTTTCATCCTTGATGTCCACAACATCTACAGCATAAACATTGGTAGCTTCATCGTCTGCCTGTCTTACCCTTAATTCTGCCTTATAAGCATGTCCTCTGCTGTCGTAAAAATTCAAAGTTACCATAATACCGGTTCCGTTATAAGCTACCTGTGAATCTTTGCTGTCTATATTTCCGGATACATATGCTTTTGTTGTAGCTTCAGGAGTCGTATACATATTTTCCGGAGACATAATTCTTAAAGGTGAAACTTCGCTGGCTACGGTCTTTGTCGGATCACCGGGATCGACCTGCCATCCCATAACAAATGCTCCGGAAGGTGTACACAAGTTTCCTTGAGCATCTATATTAAATGAACCTGCTTTGGTGAAATAATTCGTTCCACCGTAATTGACTATAAAGAAACCGTCTCCGTCAATCATAACATCAAAAGGATTATCGGTTCTTTGGGATGCCCCGGTCACATTTACGGATGTAGTTATGGATGCCACATTCGAACCTAAACCTATCTGCATGGCATTACGGCCTGCGGTGCCTGTTGAAGCGTTCGGTCCTGTTGCGCTTTGTGTGGTCTGATAAAATACATCCGAAAAAGTTACGGAACTTGCTTTAAAACCGACTGTATTTACGTTTGAAATATTATTACCTATAACATCCATTTTTGTCTGATGAACCTTAAGTCCGGATACACCAGAAAATAATGATCTCATCATAATTAATGACCTCCTTCATGTGCTTTGCAAACAGTTGTATCCAATCTGTCAGTCATGGATACTAAAGCCTCCGTAAGGTCCGGCTTTACATTATTACAGCACCGTCAATATTAGTAAATATTTTTTCTTCGCCTTCATTTACCGCCGTAATTACCGTACTGTTTTTTATATTTACGATAAATGCAAGGTCGTCGATAAGTACCAGTGACTCTCTTATTCCCTTCTCAGACGCCTTCCTGGCACCGTTTAGCAGCCTTTCATACTGTTCATCCGTAAGATCGATATTTCTGCTGGCAAGTCGTTCATTGGCATGTTTTGAAAACTTTAGCTCTGTAATCTGTGTCTGATTTAAGCTTGCCTGTTTTTCTTTTAATATCTCATCAAAGGGTTTTCCCGGTGTATGTAAATTACCCTTTTTTGCTCTGTCGCTACCGTTTAACGGGCCTACAGGCATTACGGAAGGAATTTTGCCTATGGGAATATTATTAATAGGTATGTTATTCATAAATATCACTCCGCCTTTTAAAGCTGACTTTCATTTTCAGGCTCAGCAGGCTTTTCTTCTGTAACATCCCCTGGGACTACTTCGTCTGTAACAGTATTTTCATCACCGGTCTGGTCCTCATCATCCACATCATCATCTCCGGGAACAACATCGGAGTTCTTGACAGTTATTGTAACCATGTCTTTAACTACCGTGGTCAGAGGATCATTAAATATCACTGTTACCTTGTAAACACCGTTAGGTGCTTTTTGGAATACAGATTTATCAATAATAACCTTGTTGTCCTTAAGGGTAACGACAGATGAATCCAACAATGTATTTTCTACAATTACGGCGACCTCATCCGCCTTTGCTTCTCCCTCGCCCTGATATACCTCAAAAACTATATCCGAAGGATTCTTAGCATCGTATTCCAGTTCTGCCTTCTTGTCTATACGGGGCCTTCCCTGTTCAAGGATATAAGTATCATCAATGACACTGTCGATATCCTCGATGGAATAAAGCTTTCCGTTTACAGATATGCGGGCTTTATTGTTAGACATATTTACATAATCCACTCTGCCGCTAATATAGTTGATATTTCCCAGATCGCTTTTAGTCTTTACTATGACATATTTGCCTACCAGACTTAAAGCTTGTGAATTAGATGCCATTGCATTTAAATTTTGCATCTGTTCCAATTGGGAAAATGTAGCCAACTGGGCAATGTATTCGGTATTAGTGGCCGGATTAAGAGGGTCCTGATATTTCATCTGCGCTACCAATAACTGCAGGAAAGCATCCTTCCCCAGGGTATTTTTTGCCGTAGTTTCCTTTGTACTGCTTGTCTGGTCAATAACCCCATTTTTGACCGGCTGAATTAATTCACTCATGACTTTCCTCCTTTTTTGCGCTTACCGGCTAAGCCGTATAATCGATATTGTGACCGCTGACACCGGTAATCCTGACAGGTGTACTTTCTTCTGCCGGTTCTTCGCTCATGGCTACGGCTTCTTCGAAAGTAATCTTTCGTCCGCTTCCGCTTTCTTTCTTTTGCGTACTGCCCTGGTCACCCAAATTGCCGTTTTGCTCAAATGAGTAACCGGCTATGGTAACTTCTATGCTTTCAACCTTTATTCCTTGCTGTGCAAGGTTTTCTTTAAAGGCCACCATCTGTCCTTCCAAAGCCGCTTTAGCCGATTCGTTTTGAACAATGAAGCGGGCAGACAGAACACCTTCCGCATTGGAACTTATGGTAAGGTTTACTTTACCGAGGTGTTCCGGATATAACTGAAGTTCCATGGTAGTCTGTCCGGGTTTTGCCATAATGCGAACCTGCTCTATAATCTCGCGGGCAATTTCTTTAATGTTGGTAAGTCTAACGGTGTCTTCGGAAAATTCGCCTATGCTATTTTCATAACCGGCCTCTAACCTGTTAAGGAAAGCCTCAAATCCGTCAGTTAAATCAAGATTTTCATCCTTATTGTTTTCTTCTGCCTGATTAGCATTGCTGTCTTTAGCTTTGTTTACAATTATGTCAGCATTGTCTGAGTTTTCGGCAACAGTACCGACCTTAGCCGTATCGGTTACAGTTTCCTTTTCGGTTTGTACCTTATTATTTTCGGTTGGGTCATCCTGCCTAAACTGAGCCAAAATCTCTTCATTTGCGTCATTTTGATCGATTAATTGAATGCCGTATTCTTTTGTAATCTGTTCAATCTCATCCCGGGTAAGCCCTATGTTAGCTTCTTTGATGATCTTGTCCAAAGTTTCGGTAAGATTTTTGAATGTTTCACCGACCTGCTCATCAAGAAGCAATACTGTGGCATCAACATTACCGCTGTTATAAAGCACCAGACTTTTAATTGCCTGCATATCCAACAGATCGATATTGTCAAGGCCAAGCTCTTCCATCATCTTGCTAAGCTCTTCATCTGTAATATTCAGAGCTTCGGTTATAGCATTCCGGATCTGATTAAACATAGCCATAATTTGCTCGGCTACTGCGGAAATATATACGGCATTGTTTTGGTCATCAGCCTGCTCCTCGGGCAACTGACCTTTAAGAATGTCACCGGTCTTTTTAGGTACCGCTTTGTAATCAGTACTTACTGCCGCAGTATTATCTGCCTTTTCCTGTCCGGTTTTAGCTGTTGTTTTTGTATCACTTTTTACTTCAGCCGATTTTCCGGAACCTGCACAGTTACCAAGCAACAGGTCAAAATTGCTTTGGCTGCTTTTCTTTGTAAAAGTGCTTCTATCGGCAGTACTTACTGTCAATGCCGAAGCATTCATTGTAACGTTTTGCATCACCATTCTTTTCCCTCCTTTCTTAGTAAGATAAATTTATCTACAACAGGGATAAAAATCCCTGATGTATTCCGACTTATAATTTACTTTGCAAGCCTTTCTTCATCCATATCAAGCATTTTCTTTGTAATCTTTGCAGCCATTACATAATCCATCTCGGCTAAAATTTTAGAACTTTCACTGGGCCTCATGGCAAGAAGAATCTTTGCCACGGATTCTATATCTGCCGTCATTGTTTCTAAAATCTGAGCAGCCGCCTTAGGCTCCATCTTTCTGTAAATATCGGCTTTTTCCTTTATGGCTTGCGAATACTCAAGCTGTTCCACTACTTGTCTGTATATTATCTCGGCATTGGCCGGATTTATATCTTCATAAAATTTCTTATATTCTTCCAAATCCGGAGCCTGATCTGCAAATACAACTTTTTTGTCAAATTCCAGTTGCCTTTCCTCAAACTCCTTCTGGCTGTCTTCAAACTTCCTGAGTCTTGCTACTTCCGCCAAAAGCTCGTCCTTCTCGCCTTTAATTTCACTTTTGTCGTCTTCCAATCCTTTGATTATTTCTTCCAATTCTTTTATTCTTGCTACCGCCTCAGCCAAAGTTTTATATTCATAGTTATTTTCTTTTGCCAGCTGTTCATCCGATACTTTTGGAAGAATTTTATTGATAAGAGGGACATCTTTTATTATGGGTCTTAAAACACCTGAGCCAAATCCTCCTACGTCAAACTTTATTAGAAGTCCGAATATTATAAACCATAAAATGGCAATCGCAATGGCAATCAAAACGGTCAATATCTTGCTGCTTTCTTTTTCTATCCCTTCATTGTTTTTGGTTTTTGCCATTATCTATCCTCCTCATGCAACAAAACGCTGCCATATATAAAACTGTTGTGCTCGTCTATTTCTTTTTGCTCTTCGGCTTCATATTCCATCATATATTCCTGCCATGCCTTTTCTTTAAGTTTCTCCTGGGTCTTTCTTTCAACCATGGCTTCATTAAGACGCGCCCTTGCTGTTTCCAGCCGCTTTTTTGCCGCCTTTACTACAGCGATTTGATTTTCTATTCTTTCATTCATTATATTAATAGCTTCCGAAAGCTGTTTCATTTTTATAATATTAAGCCTGCTTGTGCAAAGCTTTCGCTGTTCGTCTTCATAAAACGTCTTTTTTTGCTTTAAAATTTCAAGCTTTTCCTCTTCCTTTTTCAAATTTGCGAGGGCATTGGCATAAACAAGCTTTGCCTGATCTTCCAATTTTATTTTAATTTTCAGTATGCTTTCCATCCTGTACCGGAACTTTTTCATTATTTTTCAAAAATCTCCTTTAGCATAGCAATCTCTTGTTCAAAATCAAATTTTTCACTTGTTTCCTGCATAAGAAATTCATTAACCTGCTTAATCTTTGAGATTGCATAGTCTATATCGGGATTGGAACCGTTTCTGTAGGCTCCTATATTTATCAAATCTTCTGCATCCATATATGTAGCCAGAACATTTTTTAATTTGTTTGCCGCTTCTTTATGTTCTTTTGTAACAATCTGGTTCATAACACGGGAGATGCTTTGCAAAACGTCAATAGGCGGATAATGGTTTTTATGGGCTAGTTTTCTTGACAACATTATATGGCCGTCCAAGATGCTTCTTGCTGTATCGGTTATAGGCTCGTTGAAATCGTCACCGTCCACCAATACGGTATATAGCCCTGTTATCGATCCCTTTTCCGAATTGCCGGCTCTCTCCAATAGTTTCGGCATTTCGGCATATACACTGGGCGGATATCCTCTGGAAACCGGCGGTTCTCCCGAAGCTAAGCCGATTTCTCTTTGAGCCATACAGAATCTTGTAAGCGAATCCATCATAAGAAGGACGTCTTTACCCTGATCCCTGAAATATTCTGCTATTGCGACGGCAGTCTTGGCTGCTTTTTTACGGATTAAAGCAGGTTTATCCGAAGTTGCTACAACCACTACCGAACGTCTTAAGCCTTCTTCGCCTAAGTCTCTTTCGATAAATTCCCTGACTTCCCTGCCTCGCTCTCCTATCAGGGCTATAACATTTATGTCCGCTTTGGTATTCCTTGCAAACATTCCCATCAGTGTACTTTTACCGACACCGCTGCCGGCAAATATGCCTATTCTTTGCCCTTTACCCACCGTTATAAGACCGTCTACAGCCTTTACTCCGAGCGGCAATACTTCATCAATTAACTTACGTTTTAGCGGGTCCGGAGGCGACGCTTCGGCTTCATAGAATTTATTGCATTTTAACTGCGAACCGTCCATAGGATTTCCAAGTCCGTCAAGAACTTTCCCCAAAAGTTCTTCACCGACCGGAACTTTAAAAGATGTTCCGGTGTTTTCGACCAGGTTTCCTATGCCTACTCCGGTCATATCATCATAGGGCATAAGCAGAATTCTGCTTCCTTGAAAACCTACCACTTCCGCCAGCTTTTTATTGCTTTCGCCACAGGTTATGCAGCAGACGTCGTTTAAATTGGAAGCAGGTCCCGAGGCTTCCATGGTAAGTCCGACCATTTTAACTATTTTGCCGTATTCTTTAAAGTAGTTTTTATCAAGTAGCTGCCTGTATTTTTCAAAATTGATAATATCCATCTGTTCCTACCTTCTAAGCGTTAACTTCGGATAGCTTATGCGACTTATGATGTATATATAGTTTTTTATATCGGTATTTTAATGATAATCTTAGATTTAAACGATAACCTTTGCAGTTTAACTTAAGATAAACCGAAATATCCATGGTTATCGAATATATCGGCATATTATATTGTTTTCTAAATACATGAAAGTAGTTTTAAATCATTTACCAAATTATTTAATTGAACATCCAGGCTGCAATCTATAACTTTATTTTCACTTTCAATCACACATTGATTTTTCATAAGATGTAAATCCTTTGATATCTGTATCTGGCAGCCTGTTATTTCTTCCAGATAATCTTTTTTCGATAGCAATAAATCATAATCTTCGCTGCTTACCCGTATATTATAAGAATCTAAGTTGTCGTAAGCCCTAAGTCCTTTCTCAACCAGATAAAGAATGATATCGGTCTTGTCCTCTGTTAAAATACCGGTTATTTTTGTTACAAGAGAAGCGACAAGCTCTGCTACATTTCCTTCTATTTGACTAAGCAGCATCTGATATTCCTTTTCTTGTCTTAACTTTTGCTCATTAAGCTCCTGTCTTAATTTTTCCGCTTCTTTGCCGGCTTTTTTTATTCCTTCGTCATAACCTTGTTTTGATGCTTGTTTGAAAGCTTCTTCCTTTATCCTTACAGCTTCCTGTTTTGCCTCTTCAAGTATTTCGGCCGCTTTTATCCGGGCATCTTCCAATATTTGTTCTGTTTCTTTTTTTATCTCTTCTTCGGTCTTTATCTGATCAACAACAACAGCCTGAAGGCCTTCTTCAAATTCTCCTTCATTCTGGACTTGGCTTATCTTATTTAATCTTTTTTCTTCTATTTCCGATACCTTATCCTTATAATCGATAAGAATCTTGCTGCCTGTCTTGTACTGGACCGAGTAAGCCTTAATAATATTAGACAATTATCTCATCACCTCCGCCTCTGGATATGATAATCTCAGAGGAATCCTCCAGCTTTCTGATAATGTTGACAATTCTCTGCTGAGCCTCTTCAACATCCTTCATGCGGACAGGTCCCATATATTCCATATCCTCTTTTATCATAGCAGCAAGTCTCTTAGACATATTGTTAAAGATAACATTCTGTACTTCTTCCGTAGCACCTTTAAGCGCAACAGCCAGTTCATTGTTATCAACTTCTCTGAGAACTCTCTGAATCGATCTGTCATCCAGGCTAAGTATGTCTTCGAATACGAACATCTTCTTGCGGATTTCGTCAGCAAGCTCGGGATCTTCTATCTCTAAGGTTTCCATAATATGTTTCTCTGTACCGCGATCTACGGTATTTAAGATCTCTACGATAGCATCCACGCCACCGACGATTGTGTAATCCTGATTTACCAAGGATGCCAGTTTTCGCTCCAGTATCTTTTCCACTTCTTTGATGACATCCGGCGATGTCCTGTCCATAGTTGCAATACGCTTAGCCACATCCGCCTGTTTATCCGGGGAAAGTCCCGATATAATAGCGGAAGCCTGAGAAGAAGGAAGGTATGACAAAATCAAAGCAATGGTCTGAGGATGTTCGTCCTGTATAAAGTTCAAAAGTTGTGTTGCATCTGCCTTGCGGACAAATTCGAAAGGCCGTACCTGTAAAGATGCTGTCAGCTTTCCTATTACTTCCCTGGCTTTTTCTGGTCCCAGGGCTTTCTCAAGAAGTTCTTTAGCATAAGAGATACCGCCCTCTGCAATATACTGCTGTGCAAGGCATATCTCGTAGAATTCATCCAATACCATATCCTTTGTAGCAGCAGAGACACTGCGGGTATTGGCAATCTCCAGGGTCAGTGCTTCTATTTCATCTTCTCTCAGATGCTTAAAGATATTAGCTGAACGCTCCGGTCCGAGAGTTATCAGCAATATTGCAGCTTTTTGTATTCCCGTAATTTCTTGTGCGCTTGCCTTTGCCACTTTACATACTCCTCCCTATTCCCAATCTTCGCTTAACCAGTTGCGAAGAAGCTGTGCAACCGCATCAGGTTTTTCATCAACAAATTTCTCTATCATCCTGCGTACTTCCGATGCATCTGAGAACTCAATATCTTCAAGAGATTTTTGCTCTTTAGTTGTAGCCAAAAGCTCTTCTACGGATAATTCGGGTTCCAATTCTGTAACCTCCACAGGCTTCATAGCTTTAAATACTACGAAGAATACCATGGCCACAATCATAACCAGAAGTATAATCTGCAGGTAATCTGTCCAATCCCTGACTTTGATTTCCTTTGGAAGAAATACCGGTTGCTCTATTGCGGTTATTTGAATATTGTTTTCCGGTATTCCCGTTGCCATGGACACCATTGCAACAATATCGGGATCGACTTCAAGCTTGGTTCCGTCACTGTTAGCCCTTACATATTCCTCAAATGTCATATTTTCCAAAGAACCGTTTTGCTCCAATTCTTCTTCTGTAATTGTTATAATCTTGCGAAGGAGAATGCTTACGGAAGATTCCTCCGATTTTATAGCACCTACTTCATACTCTGTATTGGTAACCCTTTCATTGGGCAGGTAATCAAATTCTTCTATCTTTACACTTCCACTGGTACTTGATCCGTCTTCAATCATATAATCCGTTTCGTCGTTTGATGAAGTACCGGGAATACCTCCTCCCTGTACTCCGACATTCTCAGAATTATATGTATAGCTGTGGCTGTATAAACCCTGGTCCTGCCCTTCTGCGGGAATATATTCCGTGTATAATTCCGATACTTTCTTAAAATCCAATACTAAATTCGGCATTATAACAACGTCATCGTAGCCGCTTTTTATAAGGCCCATATACAAATTGTTTATAATGGTATTGCGAAGCATCTCACGGTATTCTTCCTTGGTTTTTGCGCTTCCGGAATATAAATCCTGGGCCCCTCCGTAAAGCAAATTACCGTTCTGGTCTGCCACTTTTATATTATCGGTTGTTTTATTTCCGATAACGGCAGCCACCACTTCCGCAATAGTTTCCGCAGACTCCGGTTTGAAATTCTTATCGACGGTAAGAAGAACACTGGCACTGGTATCTCTTTGACTTGACAAAATAGAATTGGTATCATCTACCGGAATATAGAATACCTCTGCATCCAGGACTCCGTCCATACTTTTAATGAATCTCTTAAGCTGATTCTGCAGATACAGATTTAATTTAAGATTTCGGTCACTGTTTGTTGTACTCAGACTGTTATTGAGAAGCTCGTCCAACGAAAGACCTGTTGAAGGCATATCATTGCTGGCGAGCAGCAAAACAGCATCAGAATATTTTTTTATATCAACCGAAACTGTAAGATTGTCGGAACCGAGTTTATACTTTATGCCTTCCGATTCAAGCAAACTTACGACTTCACTTGCTTCTTTTGTATTTTCAGCTACGGTAAGTTCCTTGTATTCAATACGGTTTGTTATATATATTAATAATCCAAATGCCAATATTATTGCACTGACCACACTGATTAAAATGGTCTTTTGCTTTGCCGTGTACTTGTTCCAAAAAGCCACTGCCTTTTCGGATATTAATTTCAGCCTTTCTGCCATTATCCCTACTCCTAGAATTCAAAATTTCGTGTATTATAATTCTAAAATTGCAGATTCATTATTTCCTTATACGCCTCTAATACTTGATTGCGGACTGCAACGGTAAACTGCAGCGCTAAATTTGCCTTTTGCTGCGCTATCTGCAAATCGTGGGTATTATCCAAAAGGCCGAGTGAAAATGCAATCTCAGCTTCTTCAGCTTCATTGGTGTAACGGTTGGTATCCTCGATCATTTGTGCAGCAGCCTTAAATAAAGTCTCAAAAGCCGCATTTCTGTTTTCTTTAGATGTTGTTGCAGAACCAACGTGATATTTACTGAATTCGCCCAAAGTACCTATGCTAGCTATATTCATTGTTTAACTACACCCTCCTATTTGCCTACTTCCAGGCCTTTTAATGCCATGCTTTTCGTAGCATTAAAAGCTGTAACATTGGCTTCGTAAGATCTGGTTGCATCTATCAAATCAGTCATTTCCTGAACAATGATCACATTGGGATAAGATACATAACCTTCTTCATCCGCATCCGGATGGTTGGGATCGTATACCTTATTCATCGGAGTTTCGCTATCCTCAACTATCCTGGTGACCTTTACTCCGTTACCGGGTACACCGGCAGTTTTCATAAATATCTCCTGAAACGGCGAGGTGGTCCTTTCCGAAAAAACCACAGCTTTACGTTTATATGGCTGACCGTTCTTATCTCTGGTAGTCCTTACGTTTGCTATATTCTGAGAGATTACATCCATTCGTAGCCTCTGGGCGCTCATCCCGCTGGCACTTATGTTCATACCGCTAAATGCAGCCATCTGTTTTCCTCCTTATTTTAGTTATTTATTATTTTGCAGCACCATTTTTAATCTGTTAAACTCCTGTGTAATAGAATCCATAAGCGCATAATATTTTATTTGGTTTTCGGCCAAATTGGCTGTTTCAGTGTCTATATCAACATTATTTCCGTCCAACCGATAGCTAAGATTCGAATAATCGGTATATACCTGAGGTTCGATCCTGTCAAGCCTTACTCTGGATACCCTCTTGTCCAAAGAATTGTCCCCGGTCAGAGCAGACATAAGTAAGGACTCAAACTGAATGTCTTTTCTTTTATATCCGGGAGTGCTTACATTCGCTATATTGTTGGCGATAACTTCGTTTCTTTTCCAGCTGGCGCCTGCAGCTTTCGTAAGAACATTTATATAATTGAAAGCATTTGAATTAATCATAATCTTCAACCTCCGTTAAGAATAATTATAATAAATATTACAAAAAACACAAGATATGTTTGCAAAATTAGTAGAATAGTACCACATATTGTGTAAAAATGTCCATTCATTTTAATAAAAATTCTTGGTGATACTAACACAATTTTGGTAAAAACCCCGTTTGCTGGTAAAAAATAAACCATGATTTTATTATCTCTGTAAAAAGCTTGTTGATAAATAGGAAATTTGGCGGAATATTGTACTTTTTAGTAGAATTTTTAATAAAATCATAAAATTTTAGTCAATTTTTGTTTGTTAAAAATTTAATATATAAAAAAAGATTTATGGGTAAATACCCCCATAAATCTTTCTGTTAATCTTAGCGTTGTAGATTTTTCAATTCATCAAAAACTACATCATTAAGTACTTTTATATATGTCCCTTTCATTCCCGAGGAACGGGATTCGATTACACCGGCACTTTCAAATTTTCTGAGAGCATTGACAATAACAGACCTTGTTATTCCGACGCGGTCAGCAATTTTGCTGGCTACCAATATTCCCTCGTTTCCCTTTAACTCGTTAAAAATGTGCTGAATTGCTTCCAGCTCCGAAAAGGATAAAGTACTTATTGCGGATTTGACAATCTGGATTTTTCTGTTCTCCTCGGCATTTTCTTCGTTTACCGAGCGCATCATCTCAAGGCCTACTACTGTAGTACCGTATTCGCTGAGAATAATATCGTCAATATTATATTGAGAACCGATTCTGTATATGAATAAAGTTCCCAGTCTTTCACCCGCAATATCGATCGGGGTTATTATGGCAGTATAGTTTTCTACACCGTCAAACTCAAACCCCAATGTGTTAAGATTAACATTCTCTTTTGTAGACAATATGTTGAGAAGCCTTTCATTCAGCAAACTGTCAATGTATTTGCCGACAGTATCCTTTATAAGTTCATTAATCTCTTCAATATCCGGTCTGTTTTTTATACCCAGTACTTTGCCTTTACGACTGATAACCAACACATTGGAACGTAATATATCACTCAGCACAACACAGATGTCGTTAAAAACAACTTTGTGTGAATTGTTGTTATGCAAAAGGTTGTTAATTTTTCTTGTTTTATCAAGCAATTGAACGCTCATTAAACTGTTCCTCCAATACATTTCTTATCTTTGCTATAATAAAGCAATCCGCAGGTCAAGTTATCAAAAAGTAAAGCAACTGAATTTTTCCAATTGTATTGCCTTTTTCATTTTATCACAAATTATTTTCAAAAACAATACTATATTCTTTATTTTGACACACATTTTCAGACAAAATTTTCATTTTACGACAAATTTTACTGTATTGTGTATATCTTTTAATCAACGTTTTCGTTTTTATCGGCTGTTACATAGCCGCAGTTTTCATTGCTGCACACTAGTTTGCCGCCTTTTTCCAGCATAATTTCTCCACATTTAATGCATTTAACATTTGAAGGTTTCTGCCAGGTCATGAAATTGCAGTCAGGATGGTTGCTGCATCCGAAATATTTTCTGCCTTTTTTGGTTTTTCGTATTACTATGTCACCGCCGCACAGAGGACATTTCACGCCGATTTTTTCAAGATAGGGCTTTGTGTTTGTACAGTCGGGGAATCCCGGACATCCCAAAAATTTACCGTGCGGGCCATATTTTATTACCATGTTGCGGCCGCAAAGCTCGCAAACCTCATCACTTACTTCATCTTCAATTTTTATCTTATCCAGTTCTTCCTGGGCTTTATTAACCGCCTCTATAAGATCGGGATAAAAATTCCTCACTATGGTTTTCCAGGACAAGGTTCCGTCTTCCACACTGTCAAGCAATGCTTCCATGTTGGCGGTAAAATTAACATCCACTATGCTAGGGAATGCCTTCATCATAATATTGTTTACGGCTTCACCAAGTTCCGTAACATATAAGTTCTTGTTTTCTTTAATAACATATCTTCTGGCTATAATGGTACTGATCGTCGGTGCATAAGTACTGGGTCTGCCTATTCCAAGTTCCTCCAGGGTTTTGACAAGAGAAGCCTCGGTATAATGCGGAGGCGGCTGTGTGAAATGTTGGCTCTTTTTTATTTCTTTCAGTTCCAGCACGTCCCCTTCGGTTAAGGTTTCATATGTTGTCTTAATTACATCCTCGTCCTCTTCATCCTGATAAACACTTAAGAATCCTTCAAATACAAGTTTTGATGCGGACGTGGAAAACCAGTGATTATTTCCTTCTATTTTAATTGAGGTTGTTTCGTAAACGGCAGACTGCATTCTGCTAGCCACAAACCTTTTCCATATAAGCTGGTACAGCCTGTACTGGTCCCTGCTTAGAGAATCTTTAATGTCAGAAGGTGTAAACTGCACATTGGTGGGACGGATGGCTTCATGGGCATCCTGAATTTTTTTCCCGCTGCGGTTGCCGCCGGATTGGGCTGATGCTACATACTCCTTACCGTAAGTCGCTCCGATAAATTCCTTTACTGCCGCATCGGCTTCATCACTGATTCTTACGGAATCCGTACGCAGATAAGTAATAAGACCTACGCTGCCGTATCCTTTTATATCAATACCCTCGTATAATTGCTGTGCCAGCTGCATGGTTTTGCTTGTTGAAAAATTCAGCACCTTTGCAGCTTCCTGCTGCAAAGTACTGGTTGTAAAAGGCAGGGGAGCTTTTCTAACCCTTTCCCCTCTCTTTATTTCTCTGATAACAAATTCCGCCCCTTTTAGCTCATTTAGAATATTTTGTGCTTCTGCCTCGGAACGGACTGTTGTTTTATTTTTATCTTTGCCTATATATTTGGCTATAAGGGGCTTTTTCTCCCCTTTTAAGGTAAATTCCGCTTCCAGATTCCAGTATTCTTCCGGAATGAAGGAATTGATCTCTTCTTCCCTGTCACAAATAATTCTAAGGGCTACCGACTGTACTCTTCCTGCGCTTAAGCCCCGTTTTACCTTATTCCAAAGCAGGGGACTTATGGTGTAACCCACCATACGGTCTAGGACTCTTCTTGCCTGCTGGGCATCAACAAGATTCATATCAATCTTTCTTGCATTTTTTATGGCGTTTTTTACCGCATTTTTTGTAATTTCATTAAATACAATCCTGTTAGGTATATTATTATCCAGCTTCAGCGAATTGGACAAATGCCACGATATGGCTTCACCTTCCCGGTCCGGGTCTGTGGCCAGATATACTTTATCCGCCTTCTTTACTTCTTTTCTAAGTTTGGCAAGCAGTTCTCCCTTGCCTCGTATAGTTATATATTTAGGCTCGAAATCATTTTCAATATCTATTCCCATCTGACTTTTCGGCAAATCCATTACGTGTCCGTTGGATGCAACAACTTCATAATTGCTTCCCAAAAATTTTTTAATGGTCTTCGCTTTTGCCGGAGATTCCACAATCACGAGATATCTTGGCATAATCAAACTCCTCTTTCTATGTTTGACATTTACTAAGTCTTATAATATTATTATTAATCGTGCCCTATGCCAAGGCTTTAAAAAGCATACACCATTTTTTCCTGTGTTTCAAGTAAATATTTTTAATTTTTTATTAAAATATTCATTTTTTATGTTTTATCATATTTTATTCAGATTTTTGCATAAAATGACTAACTATTCAAAAGATAAAGCAGACAAGCTTCATACCTGCTTTCTTACATAATAATTTTTTAAAGGCTGGGCAACCATATCTTTAAGTTCCATAGAAAGCATAATTTCCATTAATTTATCTATCGGCATTTGTGACATTTGTGAAATCTCCTCGATATGCCTGGGGGTAAGGCTAAGAAGTTGATAAATAATCCGTTCTTCTTCAACAAGGGCTTCTTTTATATTTAATTGCCCGGATTCGTCGGCAGAATAGCAGGCTATTAAGTCCTCCAAAACATC
Source organism: Herbinix hemicellulosilytica (assembly GCF_002904165.1). Lineage (GTDB taxonomy): Bacteria > Bacillota > Clostridia > Lachnospirales > Lachnospiraceae > Mobilitalea > Mobilitalea hemicellulosilytica. The sequence continues at coordinate 379,912 of NZ_CVTD020000015.1, forward strand.
CGACGGTGAAGTAACCACTTTGGCTCCCATTTTAATTAAGTTATTGCATCCTAAACTCAGTTTATCTGTTATTCTTCCTGGTACGGCATAAATATTTTTTCCCTGGTCAAGCCCCATATCAACCGTAATCAGAGAGCCGCTTTTTTCACCGGCCTCGATAACCAGAATTCCGTCACTTAAAGCACTTATAATACGGTTTCGCATGGGAAAATGATAGGGCAAAGGCTTTATGCCGGGACCGTATTCCGATATGATACCTCCTTGTTTTTGTATGTCCATATAGAGGTTAATGTTCTCGGCAGGATAACATATATCAATTCCGCAACCTAAAACCGCATATGTACTTCCTCCTGCCGAAACGGCTCCCGCATGAGCATAAGAATCTATCCCCCTTGCCAGGCCGGAAATTATGACAATACCTTCTTTTGCTATTGAGCCTGCCAGATATCTTGCAATTTCTTTTCCGTATGAAGAACAGTTTCTTGCCCCTACAACGGCTAATGATTTTTTGCCAAATGGCAGAGGGTTGCCTTTAAAATACAATATAACCGGCGGATCATAAATATGCCTCAATTTGTCGGGATATGCTTCATCAAAGACAGTAATATATCCTATCCTCCGTTCTTTTAAAAAGCTCAGATTTTTCTTTAGATTATCCGGTTTTCGGGAAGTAATTATCGCAGCCGTTTCCCGGTCGGTAATAGTGATGCCTTTGCTGCGGCAATATTCTTTTACATCCTTCAGGGCTTTTTCGGATGCGAAGAAAAAATCTTTTGGACACTTAAAATATTCGATAACAGCAGACAGTTTTTTATAGTTTAAATTCGTATATGTGCATAACCAATATGTATAAATATCCTGCTCATCCTTCAATTTCATTTCCTCCGTATAGTCTGTACTTTATTATGTACTCTTTCTTATTGACTATTAAATATCTTTATTTCTTTTAATCCATTTTCATATTCGAATTGATTTTTGATATTCCTTGTTATGCAAAAAATAATTTATTAAAACCTTCTTATGCCGCCGAAAGGATCGCATATATTATTCATTCCGGTCCTACCAGTATTTATCGTCCAGGCTCCTGTAGCAGATTGCCTCGCTAAGATGTTTGACGGTAATCTTTTCGCTGTTATCCAGGTCGGCAATGGTACGGGCCACCTTTAATATTCTGTGGTATGCTCTTGCAGACAGATTCATCTTAATAAAAGCTTTTTCTAACAGAGTCTGTTCTTTCGATTCTAGTTTGCAGAACTTCTTTATGGTTTTTGGAGTCAGTTGGGAATTGTAGCGTATATTACAGTCTTTATATCTTTCTGCCTGTATCTGATGAGCTTTATTAATCCGCTCCCTTATTTTTGCCGAACTTTCTTCCTTACTCTTTGTCTGCAGTTCCTTAAAATCAATATTCATTGCTTCTATGCAAATATCAAACCTGTCCAACATAGGTTTTGATATTTTGCCCAAATAGCGTTTTACCATAGGAATGGAACAATTACATTTGTTCCGGTCAGGATAATATCCGCACGAGCAAGGATTCATCCGTGTTTATAATTTACATACATGTTTATTAATGTTTTTCTTCCTATTTAAATACTTATTAATATAATAAACATTTTGTAAAATTTTATATTGCTTATTATAATAATTTAAAAACAATCTCTCAGAAACCCCATGCGTTTAATAAATTGGCGTATGGGGTATTTTTATTTACAAATATGTTAGATATGGGATATAATGGAATAGCAGAAATATAACAAAGGAGGTTATTATGAAAAAGATAATATCTCTATTTATAGCGTTTATACTGGCTTTAGTTATAACAACTCCTCGTCCTGCTGAAGCTGCAGTTAAAATAAGCAAAAAGAAAGCAACCCTAGAAGTTGATGCAACATTGAAACTTAAAATCACAGGAACCAAAAGCAAAGCAACATGGAAATCAAACAATAAATCTGTTGCCACTGTTGATAAAAACGGCTTAGTAACTGCAGTATCTGAAGGACAAGCTACAATTACCGCTACTGTAGATAGCAAAAAATATACATGTGTGGTTACTGTAGTTGATAGTAATAAAGATACATCTAAATCATCTATCACAACATCGGCGGATTTTGAAGATTATTTAAACAGCACCTACTCTTCAATTAATACTCCTATGGGTAAAATTCAATTTAAGCATCGAGTATCTGAAAATAAATCTGAAGTATTTGCATACGATTTCTACATTACAACAGAATGGGAAGGTTTATCGCCATATGATATAGAATATTCATCGTCATATAGTTCTTCCGACAAAGATAAAACCATAAACAAATTAAAGGATATACAGAAGAGTATATATAATGATTTTATAGCCTTTTTCCCAGGCAAAAAAGCTATGGGCGGATATTGCCAATCGTGGTATGAATATCCAACTTTGAAAGTAGGATATAATAGCATTCGTTTTTTATCATGGTGTAACTATGACGACTCGGGTGATGTGTACGCATATAAAACATCTAAAATAAGTGATTTTAAATGGATTCCAAATATTGACGACTATGATTTCACAAAATAAAAACTCAAAAAATAAGGCGGGTCTGGCAAAACCAAGTACCCGCCTCTTTGATGCTATTTAGTTCGGCCAGCTGCCAGAGCCTGTCTTGTGGCCGTTCCTATCTTTTTCCCATCATCGGCCATATCTTTATTCCAGCCCAAGGCGTTCCAATACATCAAAGTTGCAATTCTGGTTTTTGGACCGTAGTCGCCATCTACAGCCAAAGGGATAATATCTTTTATCGAACCGTATATCTTTATTAAAACAGTATTTAATTTTTCCTGGGCCCATTTTATATCCCGTTTTGGCGAATCCGGAGTGATTGCTTTTCCCGGAATATAATAGGTATCCCCGTCCTCCAACGCCATAACGACATGGGATCCTTCTTTAAGATAAATGCCACCCCGTTTAGCTAATTTATCCGATAACAAATGGGATGAGTCAGTATACTCTACAAATTTTCCTGTTCGTAGAAGTTTGCTTCTTAAGTTCCCTGTATAGCCGTCTGGTGACATATCAAGGTCTGCAAGTATGTAACAAGTAATTACCAATGATGAACAATCAAACTCTCCGCAGGCTTTTTCAAAACCATTCTTTTTAATAGAATTATATCCGGTCCATCGTTCGTTCTGATCATACCCAAAATTGTCGTTCTGGCAAATCCTTTCCATCCATTCTGCTGCCTTGTTTGCTAAAGTCTTATCTGTGCATTCTAAGTATACGTTCCATGGTTTGCTATACCATTCCCGGATACATATTTCTTTGCCGGTCTGGTCCCCGACTTTTCCGCCTGCAATTTTGCCGTTTTCGTCGATAGAGGCATGTCCGATTTTTATTGCCATTTCTTATACCTCCTTAACTTCCGGCAATCCTGCTAAGGATGTGAGCAAAGACAAAATTCCCGCAAGTATTGATGCCGATGCAACAGCCACCCAATCAACTTCGCTCAGTACCATTGATGTTCCTATTGTCGCTCCTGCTGTTTGCGCCATAGTTTTTAAAGCTCTTACTCCTGCTGCCTTCAACCACTTTTTACTCATTTTACATCCATCCTTTCTTCTAAATCTTTTATCCTATTATTTGCCACCTTAAATTTTTCGTCGTATACATCGCATCTTTTCTCAAGCTCATATGTGCGTTCAATAACCCTGTTGTGAACTTCTACTTTTTTTTCTAATTGCTCAAGCCTGTATGTAATTAATGCTGTGCTCTTTTTATGTGAAAAATATGAGCCTGCCAATGTACCGGCAAGGCTCATTCCTCCAGTTATTAATGCAACAATTATTGCACTGTCCATATATTACTCCCCCTGTTTTACTGCTTTAAGTTGTTCAATTTCGGCTCTCAGCGCAGCTATTTCTGCTAAAACAGGATCCGGCTTTTCAAGATAAACGGTTACATTCATGGCCCCTTCATTTTCGAATATTTCGAACCGGCCTGTTATAATTGTGTACCCTTCAAATATGGTACATAGAGCTCCGCCCTCTGTGCAAACTTCTATAGTTTTTAAACCGTCTTCTGTTAAAGTGCTCCTAAAATCTGCAAAATCCGTAATGCCGGCAACGGTAAATCTTAAGTTACTGTTTGCTTCGTGGATATCAGAGATTAGGTATTCATGTTCATTAAATTTTATTTTTTCCATATAATCATCCTTTCTTTTTGATATTATAAAAGGCACTCTTTCGAGTGCCTGAGCTTCATATGATGCATTTTTGATGAATTGTTTGTAAATTTTGTAGGTCTAACTTTGCATATATTTGTGTTGTTGCAGGACTTTCGTGTCCTAAAATTGCTTGTACTTCCGCAAGACTTGCCCCATTGTGCAACATATGCGTAGCTGTAGTATGCCTTATCAAATGCGGGAATACCGGCCTATTGATTCCAGCCCTAATTGCAATATTTTTAATATCTTTTTCAATTGACCCTTTACCAAGCCGATTATATGGTTGTTTGTCAGCAACGAATAAAGCTTCTGAATTATCCTTCCTGGAAAACAAATATTTTCTTAATGCCAACTGCGACCTGGCATTTAAAAAACAAAACCTCTCTTTTTTACCTTTTCCATAAACTTTAACTCTGCCTGTATTAAAATCAATATCTGTTTTATTAAGATTAATTATTTCTGATACTCTGCAACCTGTACTATATAGAGTTTCAAACAAGGCTTTTTCTCTTAATGTTTCAGCTGCATTTCTCATTTGCTCTAACTCCAACATAGTTAACGGCTGACGAACTTTTTTATCGCATTTAATCGGGTCAACTTTTTCTACCGGGTTTTTTAATATAATATCTTCCCGAACCATCCACTTATAAAAACTATTAAGTACTCTTCTTATATCATCCAGTGCCGATTTCCCTATAGTATGCGCATGTTCATATTTGAGCAAATAAAGCCTAATATCGTTTGCTGTAATTTCTTTTACATCTTTAGATATATTATTCGCAAAATTAATCAAGGTTCTTTTGTAGTGTAATAAGCTAGATTTAGTAAGTCCTTTAATGCTTTTGCTTACCAAAAATGATTTAATTTCATCCGGAATCTCATTTTTATAAACAACTATATCTGTTGTCTTTTCTGTTATTTCATACCTGGTCAATAATACAGTCAATACTTCGTCCACTCTTTTCAAATCGTCATCTGTTAAATAGTTTGATAAAATAGTAAGTGCTTCTCTTTTGAATTTTTCCATAAAAATACACATCCTCCTTGCAACATGTACGAGGATGTGGTATAATATCCTCGTACATATATGATACTTTTAGGATAGGCTCTCTGCTTTGGCTGGCACGAGCCTATCCTTTTTGTATCCATATTATACCAAACATACGTTCTGTTTGCAAGGAGAAATGTCAAATTTTCTCATATTTTTTGTAGGCTAAATAGTTATTTAACTTGCATAGAACTGTACTTGAGCGCTGTAGTAAACTGCTGTTGTAAAACTTGAATCATTAGCTAAATACAAATTACCATTTTGGTTTAGGTACATTATAGCTCCGTTCGTTCTCCCGTTACTGTCTGCTAGTTGAATTAGTACATTTCTTTCGGGGCGATATCCGACTGGCAAAGTAGTTATTATTGTTAAACCTGTAACGGTGCCTGGATTAAGTGCAGCTAAAACTAATTTTACTTCGTTTAAACCGTTTTTAGTATATTTTATAGTGCCAGTCCAGCCATTTTGTAAAGTAGCGGTTTTCCACTCTTCCCAAGCCAACTTATTATTTATCGTATTAATTTTATCGTCTAAAACCTTGCCTTGTCGAGCATCCAATACAAGACCGGCCTCAGTAGTTATTAGGTTATTTGCAATATTTGATTTGTCGATTTTGTTATTTACTTCGTACCACAATTGCGTTTTAAAATACGCAGTTATCATTGGTTTAACTGATGCGGTTGTTGATATATTCGTAGTTCCGGCATAAGTTTTAAGAGGAGGCATATCGATTGTAAATTCTGCTGGATTTAATCGCTCGTATATAATTTTTACAGGATTTACCGCAAGCCATGCTTCGAAACCAGCTATCGTTAATTCGCTTAACCGTGATCTTTTGATTCTTATAAATATATATCCTTCTTGATTAATCATAACCCCCTCTTGGTCTCCGGTATATGTAGTTGCCCTCGGTTTAAATTTGTCGCAGTAAATAGCTGTTTCGCGGTCATTATAATTCATAACCGGTTTTGCTGCTATTTGTGGTATAAGTCTAAACACTATGGTATCGTTTCCGGTATTGTCTATATAAATGGTAAGTCCATCTCCGTTGATGGTAGCTGTTATCAGCCTCTGAGTTACTTTAACTTTGTTATTGCCGTCATGTTCCGCTATATCTGCTATGCCGTTAGGCAACTTGCCAAGCTCAATTGGTATAAAAATATTACTTTTTTCTGAACCATCAGCATTTTCGGACACTAAGTCAAAATTTCTGCTGTGTTCTATCACAGCCGGATTGTCAGGGCTTATGTCCTTTGTGCTGTCAGTAACAGTTACTTTTGTAGCACCCTCGATTTTGTAGATTGCAACACTGTCATCCGACTTTATAGATGTTATTTCAGTGCCTGATTGTACGTCTACATTGTTGTTTTTTAAATTATCAAATTTAGTATCAGCATATTTGAAAATATCTTCACCTTTATTTTGTGTGTCATATACCGATTTCAGCATATCGCCTGCGCCAATGCCATCTGCGCCTTTGAGATTTGGAGTCGTAAATGTACCCTCAATAGTTGTTATATCAAGCTTATATTCTGTTGCGGTATGTGTATTGACTGTGATTGTTGGCGAAAATCCCGGATCCCCTTTGTCTCCCTTATCGCCTTTCTCTCCTGGATCGCCCTTGTCGCCCTTGTCTCCCTTATCACCTTTATCTCCCTTATCGCCTTTTTCGCCTTTTAAAGCCTCCAATTGCTCTGGAGTAAAATCCTCATATGTAAATGGATCGCCCTTATCGCCTTTCTCTCCTCTGTCTCCTTTATCTCCTTTGTCCCCTTTTGAGGCGATAAGTAGCCAATGGTTTGAGTCTGTTGGCGGATAGCCTTGTCCAGGCGAAATGTTTACATATGTACTACCCCCATAAGCAACTTTATTGCCTGGTACATATTCTTTGTCTGGATTGTATAGCTCAAATAAACTTATAGCCTCCTCTATTTCTGTTATATCCCGTAATACTTCCTCTGCCTCCTGAGCAATTCTATATGCCTCTTCTGCCTTGGGCATAGCATCTTCGATTCGGACTAACGCATTAAGCAGGGCGTTATATTCAGAAGTGCTTTCAATTTGACTATCGTCGTGGACGTTCGGCTCAATTGTAATTGGGAAAGTTACAGTTGTAAATGTTTTTCCTGAGTAAAATAAAATAATCTCACATTTTCCTTCCCCTGCTGCCGCTTGCATTTGCTGTGTGATTACCACATGCACATTATTTCCGACAACTTCGCAATCATTTAAAATCTGCTTTTTATCAGGTTTTAACATCCTTATTTTTGCCGTCGTCCCTGCCGGCAATTCTAAAACTCCGCCTTTATCGTTTATAGTAACTATCAATCTTATAGTGTCTATGCATCCCTGTTTTATAATTATTCTATTATTTGGTTTGTCGTTGTTCGTGTTTAGGATTATCTTCTTGGTTATTTCCATTTACATCGCCTTCCTTATCTTCTATTATTTCAACCGGATTTTCTAATTCGCTTGTAATAATAGCTAACCTTTTAAAATTTAATGTTCCAGTTACAACTAATCCATCAAGATGTTCTGTTATTTTTTTTATTTGTTCCATATCATATACTGCCTTCATAATATACCTCCTATATAAGTCCATAACCTTTCAGAACATTGATTAATTCATTTATCTTTGAAATCGCATTGCTTAGTGTAGCGCTTGTGCTCAAAGTACTTACTGATACTTTAGACGTGCCTGATGCTCCGAAAAATCCTATAACGTTATATACACTATTTCCAATACGAATAGCGTTCGAACTTACCCAGAAAGATGATGCTCCTATCTCTACTATTTCAACCCAACGATATGTTTTGCCACCGATACTTATAGCGTTTGAATAGCTTCCCTGTCCAAAGCATGCCCTATCTCCCATTCTTATATAATTCACGTCTAAGCCCCCGGATGTTATGCTGTCAGCACTAAGGTTTTTTACAGTTATTTTGCTCGCATCAAGTATACCTCCGCTTATACGATCGGCGCTTAAATAACCCGATGTTATGTTGTTTGCGTTTAAGTTTATTATTGTGACCAATCCGGCATTAATAATACCTGATTTAATATTACTTGCATTGAGATTAGTAACAGATACTTTACTGGCATCTATTGTTCCGGTAGTTATGTTTCCTCCGTTTATAGTTGTTTGGCCAGCTGTTGCCAGATTTGTAAACGTCACATATGCATTTATATTTAGGCTTTGTGATATCAGGCTTATTGTCCTATCTGTCAGTGTAAAATTTGATGATGATGTGCCGCTTTTTACAAGCCAATTTATTTTATTTGCTGTCTGCTCAACTACAGATATATTTTGTGTTACACCGTTTATTGCCGTAGACACTTCACTCCGGATTTGTGATGCTGTCTGGCTTATAACGGAATTCATTTGCTGAGTAGTTGAGTAATTTGTAAATCTTGCGTTAACTTCGCTCCGGATCTCTGTTGCTGTTTGAGTTATTTTAGACTCATTCTGAGTTATTCTACCATCAAGTGTCGTAAAATTATGTTGTACTGTCGATTGTATCTGATCTGCACGAATTACAAGCGAGGCTATATCCTCGCTTAGATCAGAATTCATTCTTGATACGGTTGCACTTATTTCTGATGCGGTTTGTCTTATAACAGATTGATTTCTTTGTATCAACCCAAAAATACCGTCTTGCGCCCCGTATATTTCTTCTATAAATTTACTTATAAGTTCTTCGTTATCTCTTTTGAACTCGGAATAATACTTTGATATTTTATTTGCGGTCTTTTTTATGATTTCCTTATTGTCTTCTATCTTTTCTTCAAGTTCTGTCAGCGTTCCTTTAAGAGTAGGTTTTAATGTTCCAAATTCTACTCTCCTGTACCGCATTGTTAAGCAATCAAGTTCATATGCTGTTACTTGCGTTAGGAGATCTACTCTCATGGCCGGATGTTTTACCTTTATAACATCGCCGATTTCCAGAACGCCTTCAAGATGCGCTTCCAAATTATAATTAATCTTGGGATATTGATTTGCAATAAGGTATTGAGTCGCTTGGTTTCGTAAATCAGTAATAATCAGATTGTCATAATAGGCTTTTTTTGATTGCAATTCTGCTTTTGTGGCATCTAAATTACTTTTTGTCGTATTTAATGTTTCCAGTGTATTTTCTTTATCTCCAATTAATTTGGCTATTTCATCCTCGATTAATGGAATTTGAGCTTCTATAATTGCCTTTTCTTTTTTCTCGGCCTCTGAATCGCCAAGTTCATTTAGTCTACGATTAAGCTCTGCTTTTTCTGTTTCCAAACTATTAATTGCCGTATCAAAAGCGTTATATTTGGCTTGCAGTGTTATAACACTACTTTCATAACCTGCAACCATTCCCTCAAGGTCTTTAATGATCTCTTCGAGTTCCTCTACCTCATTTTCTAATTCCTCCGATAAGTCAAATTCTAGAGTCTTTTCGTAAAGTCTCGGATAAGGATTAGGAACCGATATATAACCTTCAGGTAGCATTATGTCTTTATACCCGACAGGGATTAATTTTGTAACAACATCATCCCAATCTTCATCAACTTCGCAATTTTGCAGATTTTTCCCGTACGATATAACCACGCCTCTATCTGCAGGTGTTGACGGTTTCTCTTGCCAAATAAGCCAGGCCTTTATTGTAATCGGATTGCCTTTTGCCGGGTTGTGTATTCGATACGCCTTCTTGCCGGCCAGAGTGTCCGCAACTATAACATTGTCTTGCACTAAAAAGTCCGCATATTTCAGCGGACACTCAATTTCGATATATTCTTCTTCAGCATTTTTGTATATGATAGCTGTGATAGGCTTTAATACCATTTCGCCATTTGTAAAATAATTAGTGTCATTAGCCTTAAAAACTCTTATCATAGCCATCTACTCCTTACAAGAGTTTTGACGTTTGTAACATTTCCGGTAAAGCTTAAAATATTTTCGCCTGGCTGTAAAACCGGGAAATTACCTGTCATAACCCTGTTTCTCCTGTTGTTTAAATTATCTTTGTATGCTTCTTGTTCCTCACTATCTAACGTCACATATCCGTCAATTATTATATCGCACTGCTTATTTCCGTTAATATATACACCCACGGCACCGTTCCCAAATATAGTCATGAGCGGTAAGCTCTCGATATTACCCTGATTAATTAAAGTTCTCGCCTCTGTTTCTTCCTCATCCACGGCATATTTATATGGCTGCACCAAAAATGTTACATTGGCTTTTCTAAACCTCAAGGCTGATTCATAGTCAATCTGACTTACCACAAACGCTTCATAATATTTATCAGGTTCATTACTTAAGATTAATTTCCCGCTTCCATTAAGCCATTCCATAACATCATAAATATTCCCGTCTCTAAATCCAAGCGATATGGATTTTTCATAAGCTTTGTATCCCAAGACATTAACCTTTGTTTTATCGCTTCCGTCTACCTCTATTAGCTCATACCTCATAGGTGGTTTAACAATGGGAGGTAGACTTTCAACTATTAAATTCGTAAAGTTTTCGCTTGATATTCCTTTAAAGATAAAATAACTCATAGTCTACCTCCCTTTTATGTTTTGGTAGATTCGTGTGTCTACAATCTGGCCAATTGCTCGTTTGTCCAACTGCACTGTAAGATTAAGTTTTTTAAGAGCATTGGTCATAGCAATTTCTATCATGTTATAGTCTATCGAAACAGTCGTTTGTGCAACGGATGACTTGAGCATAGCAGTGGGATTGTAATATTTAAGCATCTCGCTTAAGTCATTAGATCTTAATAATGTATCTCGTGTCTGTCCCGGAGGAAGATATTTATATGCATATTCCTGGATAGCTTTTTTCATCTGTTCTTCACTTGATGTAGCTTCTTTATATTTCAAGGCTTGATACATTTTAAATTTAGCCAAATCTTCTTGGTATATTTCTTCTGCATTTTGTAGAGCAAGATCTTTTTGCTCCTTTAAGTACGTGCGATATTCAGCTTGTTTCTCTCTTAAGGTATCCCGTTCAAGTTCTTGCTCTTCTTTTAAAGCTTCTATTCTTAACTGATAACGCCTTCTTATTGCTTCCTTTTCTGCTTCGTATTGTTCATTAAGCTTTTCTTGTTCGGCTCTTTGCTCTTCTTTAATAGACTCAATTTTTTTATCGTAACTTTTGTTAATAGTCTCTTTTTGCTCTTCCAGGATAGACTTTTGAAGCTTGCGTTCCTCCTTGAGTCTTTCACGAGCTAGCTGTTCTTCAAATCTTTGTAACTCTCTTATAGCTTCTAATCTTTCTTCCGATGTTTTTGCTGTTTCTATTCGGGCCTGTATTTCGGCTTTTTTTTCGGCGTTTTCTCTTTCCTTTAATGCCCTGTCCTCTGCTTCTTGTTGCGCGTCTATGGCATCTATTTGCTCTTGTATCCTCTTTAATTCTCTGTACCTGTCTTCATCGACTAGTTTAATTCTCTCGGTATACTCTTTGTCAATGAGCTTAAGTTTTTCTTTATGAGCTTTTTCTAACGCCTTAAGTTCTTTTTCCTGTGCTTCTTGTACATCATTAATTCTTCTTTCCCATGATTTTGTAAAAGCTCTCTCTTCAGATCTTAACTGTTTTTCAAGGTCATTTGAGGCGGCTTCATATATTTTGTTTAATTTTTTCTTTCTGTCCTCTAGCGTTCCAATTTCTGCCTGTGTTTGCTCATCAAGGTACTTTTTGTACTTAGTCGAAAATTCATCTAAATATGTAGAACTGGATTTAAACGACTCAGATATGAACTCCTCAACACTCTTAGTTGCGTCAGATAGTTTACTGAGTTCTTTTTCAAGCTCCTTTATTTGATTTATATATGGAGCTAATCTATCGCTTGCTTTTACAAATTCATCTCTTAAATTTGCATTTTCCTTAAGAAATTGTTTTTCTTCTTTGCTAAGAGAAATATATGCTCTACTTCTTAATTCCACATATCTGCTATATTTTTCTCTTAAATTCTCATAATCTAACTCCTGCTCCAGTTGCTCTCTTTCTTTAATTAAATTATTTAATTGAATTTCAGCGTCAATTCTGGATCTTAATAAATCGGTGTATTTGTCCTCAGCGGTTTTTGTTAATGCATATTCTTTGTACTTGCTTATAAGAGCTTCTACCTCATTTTTTTGCTTAGATAACACCCATGTTTGCTCATCAATTACAATATTAAGATCGGGTATTAATTTATTTAATTGTTCCACTAATGAAACCATTTCTTGTTTTTCAGCATTGGTTTTTTGTTCTTTATCTGCTAATTCATACAGTCTGTAAGACAGTTCTTTGGCAGCGCCGTAATTTGCCTCTATGCTTCTTCGTTCTTCTTCCCACGCATTTGCCCTATTTTCGATTTCTTTTTTTAAACGCTCGCTGCTATCAATCAATCTTCGTGTTTCTTCGTCCATTTCTGTTATTTCATCAGTGGCTTTTCTCATGCTTCTAATATACGAATCTATTGCAGTTGCAGCACCTAATATTGCACTTGCTATAGCAATATATATATTTGCTTTGCTCGCATTATTAAATGCCGTCTGTGCCACTGTGGCTGCTTCTGTAGCTGTTTTTAGAGTTTTATACGCTTCTACTACATATAAAACCCCATCAGCAGCTTTTTTAACGAGAATTGCAGCTCCTATCCCTTTGAGGCCGGCTATAACTTTATCAGAGTTATCTATCAACCAAACAAACGCATCAACAACACCTTCTGATAGAACCTCCGCTACTTCCGCCATCTGGTCTCCCATTCCGTCCATGGCTTCGTTCAGTTTTGACGTAGCTTTAGTAACTGCCGGAATAATTGCATTTCCTAACTTCATCAGAATTTCTTCTTGTTGTAAAGCTTGTATTCTCTGCTGATTAGCTAAACTACCAATATTTCTAGCAAAATCACCCTGTGCATCTGCCGTAACTTGCATTAGGTAGTTATATCTTAATGTTGCTTGCTCGGCTTGTGTCATTTCACTGTAGGCTTTCTTTATGCCATTTGCCAATGCGTATGCCTCGAGGTTTGCAACATTCAGATTAATTCCCAATTGCTTAAGCGGCTCTGTTTCGCCACTAATTCCACTTCGTATTTTTGCAAATGCTTCTTCTACATCTAAATTATAAAAAGATGCCATATCTCCTGCTAATTGAACTAGATTTTTTGACATCTCTATAACTTCTTTATCTGTTAACTGCATGGACTTAAGCATGGCTCCCATAGTACCGACAAACTGCTTGCTTAAAAGCACAGATACACCATGAGCTTCTCCCATGCTTTCTGCCCATTTATCTATAACACTCGCCTTTTGGCCAAAAGTGACATCTACTACGTTTTGAACTTCTTCCAAGTCAGAGGCTAACTCAATGCTTTTTTCGATTGAGTCTCCCAATAAATTAGCCATCTTACGAATGCCATCGGATATTGCATTAGATAAAAGATTCGCTTTTAATATATCTCCAAATAAACTCGTCTTTTGAGCTGCATCATTTATCCGTCTACCATACTCGTCTATAGATTTTGCTGTTTTATCTGTAGCCTCCTCGGCTTCTTTCATGTACTTTTCGTTATCTTCAATTTCTCTGTTAAGCTTTATTAAATAAGCACTTGCATTATTTAATTTTATTTGCCAGTCTTGTACCTGCTTGGAATTTTCGCCATATTGCTTTGCTGCTTCTTCCAAAGCTGCTTTAATTAATTTAATTTTTTTCTCTTGCTCAGCCTGCTCCTTGACTAATATTTCGTGCTTAGCCCTAAGCGCGTCTATTGAATTTGCATTACCCTCAAATTCTGCTGAAACAGCTTTTAATTCACTTTTTAAAACATTTATGCTGTTATTAACTTGGTTTATCGCTTGCCTATACTCTTTTTCGCCTTCCAATACAATTTTGGTTCCTATTGTACTCATACCCTCACCCCTTTATATACTGAGCAGAGATACCTCTTCTTCCTCTTTAATGGCACCTATATATTTCAGGTGTTCCCTATGTAATGTTCCGATTTTGCCTATTGTCATTTGCCATACTTCACTTTCTCGGTATCCCAGTACAACCGTTCCTATGTAAATAAATCTCTCGATATCAACAAAATCCGCCTTCGTACTTGGAGGCGGATTGTAACCTTTAATTTCTTTTAGTTTTGCTTGTTCTGCAAAAGCTATAATAAGCATTGCAGATATATAATCCGGATTATCTATAACATCAACATCAATGCCGATTAAGTATTTCAACAGCAACTTGATGGATATTTCCCTCGTTCTTTCATTTTGCGTCCATTCGAGAATCTCTGTTATAGGCATCTGAGTATCTGTCTGTAGTCTATCAATAACATCTAACGTATACAAAATGTTATATACTTTCCCGTTTACAGTTATTGGTGTCGGTTTTGGTTTTAAGTACCTCATGCTTCACCCTGCTTTCTAAAAAAGAGAGGGCAAGCCCTTAACAGCATGCCCTCCATATATTAAGCTTCCGGTGGAATGTTAGCCTTTTCATTAAGGTATTTGATTGCGTCCTCTTCTTTTTTAAATATCTTTCTTTCTCTCCATTGCTTATTGTCAAGGGCCATTATAGTTCCTGTAATGGTCGGTGTCTGGAAAGATACTGTCTCGCCTTTTGTTGTGGCACTCTCGCCGCTTTCTGTAAAGAGAACTTTATAAATCCACATGGCTATGTAAGATTTTTCACCGTCTATCATTTCCTCTTTTAATAAACCAACTCCTACATAGTTAGGGACATCGTCGGTTTTGTCAATTATCAAAGTTCCATCTTCTCCGGGAGTTACTGTATGGCCAAATACCGTATTGTATGCTTCAATTGGAATAGTTGTAATTCCAAGATCAATAGTACCGTTTCTGAACTCCTTAACTGTTTCAGCAATCACATTGTCGCCTGTCAAATTGGCCTCATTATAGTTTGTTGTTATATTAACGCTTACAGCTTTACCCATTCTAAAGCCATTCGAATAGGTGTTTGTTGCCGGATCCAATTTTGCTATCGTCGGGTATGCCAGTCCAATATATGCCATCCTTTATCCCTCCATTTCTGAAATAGTGATTTTATAATTCTTCCCCGGTTTAAACTGGGAAGTACATTCGGGTTTAATCCCGGACAAATTAAAAAAGCCGTTCGGGGTATGTTTGAAAACTTTGCTGTTTTCTTCTCCCTGAACAACTTCCATATTTATATCAGCCATTCCGTCATCATATTCCGTCTTACTTCTGCACTTAAAGATTACCGCTTCCAATTTCATCATCCTTTCATTATGTTCTCTACTTTTTCATCATATTTCTTTTGCATTTCCTCTTCGGCTGTTTTTCTTGCCTTGTTTGCAGCCTTGCGCATAAATGGCGTCTTTTTTCTAACCGATGAACCGCTCTCAATGGCTCTTGCCAAAAGAGGATTAGGAATTCCTTTAGGATATTTCTTTGTCGGTATGCTTCCATATCCATCAAATCCTACTTTAGTATTGGTGTTTCCCTGGTAGTCAATATCAGGTGGTGCAATGCCTAAACTATCTAATAAATCTTGCTTTTGTTGTTTAGGCACTCCGACAAATACTTCACCTTTTTTTAACCTCCGGAACTTATCCTCAGGAAGACTTTCAAGGCTTTTTCTTATTTCATCAGCAACCGGTTGAGCTCCAGCCATTACTACTTCTTTTGAAATTTCCGGATCTGCAAGTTTAGACAACTTCATTTCCAGTTCTTCGAACCCGCTTAATTGCAATTTAGCCATTAAACCACCGCTTGTACTAAGTATTCATAATGTGTATATCCGGTGTCCGTTTCATATTGAATTGATAAGAGTTCAAAAGGCAATTTTGCTTCATTAAAAGCGTTCTGTAGTCTTGTAATAATATCCGGATACTCATGTTTGGTAAATACATCAACTGTCACATCAAGAATTTGGATCTCCTTTCGATTGTCCGCATGTACCGCACCGCTCTCGCCGTCCTCGGCCCATACGATATATTCGTCTGCATCAGTTTCTGCCCATTGATGGTAAACATTAATGGTAACGGTTAATAAGAGGTTTTTAATCTCATCCAAACTCATATTTGCTCGCCACCCTTTCTAAGGATAAATCCAGGCATTTAGGTTCAACGTCTTTTATAACTTGCGCCTGTTTTATCCGATATTGCTCGCCATCAATTGGGACTACAACATCATCACGAGATACACCGTTAACATATGGGATTCTTAACAGCTTTTCGATGGTATTTTGTACTTGCATATTAGCAACAAACCTTGTCACTCCAACTGTTCTTTCCTCGTACGGTATAGATTCAAATTTCAGTAGCAAACCATCCTTTGGTCTATTTCCAGGTGCGGCTATATTGCCAACTTTATAAACTGCTAAGACGCCATCGTTATATGTCTGTGTTTTTGGCTTTTTCATACCTCTTTACCTCCTCGCTCATTTGGAGTGACAATAATTCGTGCTGAAAATTTGTCTGAAATTGCTCAAGTGCATTTGAACGAACATATCTGCAGTACTCAAATAGCAACTCCCTTGGCTTGTCCTCAACTGTATAATCCAGTTCTTTCCCTGCAATGCGGTCAATATATTTCATTCCACGGGCAATAATGCCGGAGAGTTTTTCATCTCCGGCCTCATCATCCCATGTTATATTCAAATAGTTCTTAACGGACTTAAGCAGTCCTTCTGGTAGGTTTGTCATGATATCACCTATTTCTTACCCTTTGGTTTTGCCTTGACTTCAACAGGCTTTACCAAAACACCATGAGCGGTAGAGTTAATTTCCTCATACCGCTCATTGGTTACTTCGATTTCCTGTCCTTTCTGGTATACGACTTTTGTATGTTTATCCCGGAAAGGCTTTATTACATTAACCTTCATGCTGCATCACCTTAAGCTTCCGGAACTTCAGTTTTGATGGTAGGGACATATTTTTTAAGATTTGAAATGTCAAGATACAGGAAGCTGTTGTTGTCCTTTGGCTTGCCGTAGCCGTACAGTTTAATCAGATATACTCTTTCGTCTTCAAGGAAACGATAGCTGTCATCGTACTCAATTCGGCCATCTCTGCCAGTACCCAGTACAGCAAAATATCTCTCACCAATACCCAAGATTGCCTTGCCCTGTTCAACATATGCCGACTGTGCAACTGTTGTCGGGAACGGGAAAATGTCGTTTACATATCCACCCTGCGGTGTCTTATATGTAGTCGCCGGCATTACTTTTTTCAGATAGTCAACTGGATTAACTACTAACAGCACATTTGAAATTGCTCTATTAAGCCCATTAGGACCAATTGCCAACTGTGCCAGTAAGTTACCGTAGCTTTCAGGTCCGAAATCCGATACGGCAATTGCTGTTTTATCTGCATAACCAGTTTCCGTGCTGTAATTTGTAAGGTCTTTTTTCATTCCAATCGGCTCATAGATAGATGCTCCTTCAACAACGCCACGACCATTTATAATTCCATCTTCAAGGCCGTTTGCAACTGCTTCATAAAGGATCGCCCTTACATAACGGTCAAGCCATTCAGGGCCTAAGTCAAGCATAGCTTTTGCAACCGGAATATATGCAGAAAGTTTATTTTGCCCGAAGGTTACCTTATGGAATGATGCTGATAACTGCTGTACAATTTCGCCGGTTATTTTACCCCATACAGCCTTAAATCTGCCATCCATGCTGGAATACAGGTACTCTGTCAAAGCCTCGGCATTTTCAAAATTAATTGCATTAAGCAGAGGATGATTTTCGGTAATATCCTCGAATACAGCATTAATAACGGTCTTGGGCAACGTATCATCAAGTTCAGTTAATGCCTGCTTGGGATTGCTGGACCTCATTGCATCAATAACTTTTGCATAGTACTGTTTTTCTTCGGATGTCAGTACTCTTACGCCACGGCCGGCAAGAATAACATTATCAACTGCACTGACAAGTCCTTTTGCCTCTGCCATAACAGCTTCCTGGAGCATATCGGTATATTCCTCAAAAGATTTAGCAAAGGCCTCTTTGTCATCTTTCTTAATTGCTTCCTGGATCCTGTTGGCTAAATCAGCCTTTTTTGCCTGTAAAGTATCAAGATTAATCATAAATATCCTTCCTTTCTAAAATAATGATTCAAATAATTTTTTGGTTTTATTTTCTACCGGTTTTTGTTCCGGCTTTGGTGCTTTATCGGGCTCCTTAGCACTTGCATTAATTTCTTCAAGAGCCTGTTTAACTATATCTTTTATTTCTTCTAAATTTGTAACTGTAAGATCGGAATTAAATGAAATAATTTTTGCCGGTTTGTTCTTATTTTTGAACAAATCAAAAAGCGCCTTTCTGGCGCTGGCAGCCGCTTTATTAGTTATGTTTTCACTAATAATCGACGTTGCAAAACCCATCTCTAATGCTTCATCCGGCAATAGCCAACTCTCATTATCCAAAAGTTCTTTGAGCCTATCCTCTGTGATATTGACATGTGCCATATATGCGTTAACAGCTGCCTGCGTAATCTTTTCAAGGTCATCGGCTTCTTTCCGCAATTCATTGGCATTACCCGAAACCGTTGTCCAAGCATTATGAATGAACAGCATAGACGCATTATTCATGATGCGTTCATCGCCGGCCATAAAAATAACGGATGCTATACTACAAGCAAATCCGTCTACAATGGTCCTTACTTTGGCTTTGTGGTTTTTCAGCAGGTTGTAAATCGCAAGGCCTTCTGCAACCTCGCCACCATAAGAATTGATATGAACATTGATTGTTTCAATATCTGGGCTAAGTTCCTGAAGTTCTTTTGACAAGGTATAGGATGATACATCGTTGTCATACCATTCCCAGGAAGTTATATCACCGAAGATATAAACATCGGCTTCATTGCCATTGGTCAGTAATGCATAATATTTATTCATTGTATCCTTCACCCCCTTCTAATACTGTTAATGCATTTTGTATTGTTTCATAGTTCTTTGTTATCCAGTGCTGCCATGCCCATGGTTCATCAATTATTTCATGGCCTGCAGCTCTGCGAATATCATTAATACAATAAGCACCACTGCCTATAAGCTTATCTATGGCAGTTGCATTATCAAACAAATCAATATGCTTAATAGAAGTTGTGTCTATCTTTAAGTAAGTACCTCTTATAAATCCCTCATATCCGTTGCGTTTACGGTTTATTTCCTCCTGCAACATGTCACATAACGGATCAATGCAGAAAGTTAATAGCTGGTCCACGGCCTTTGATGTATCTTGCACATCTCCACGGAGTAATGCCGGTGGTACCCCAAACACACGGGATGTAAAATCAAATATATCATCTATCTGTGCACGGATATCTCTTGTGGTTTCGCTTTGGTACGTCTTTTGCTGCAGTTCTTTCCAATCTTGCCCCTGTCCTAAAGGTAAGGCTGCATTATCACCTTCAAGCCAAGCCTTGATTTTTTTATTGATAAGATCATCAAATACTTGCCTTTCCCTTGTTTCGGGTTGTGGCATAGTATCATACTTGAATATTCCTTTTATTCCTCGGCTCCTTCTATATGCTGTCATGGTGTAAGAAATTAATTTCGCATACTGATTATATAGTCCGTTTATCAGTTCTCTTATATTCTTATCATTCAACTGATAATAGAGGACGTCAGACTGTGTAAAAGTTTTATCAAAGGTAAAATCCCCGACCTGCACTTGTGTGAAAACATCTTCATATAAAGCATATGGTTTACGGTCAAAACTGTCCGCTACCACAAGCTGCCCGTTCTGTTCTATCACAAGGCATTCGTTATTACGGTAAAGCTTAGCAATCAGTTTATGTAAAAATGCGCTGGAGTTTTGGTTTTTGTTGGGCTCAATATTCCAAAGGTAGTATTCTCTTTGCCTCACTTCTTTGCCGTTCAAAAACGTCTTAAACTCGCATTTGCTTACAGTATTGGCAATTATGTTTACTGTACTCCAAAATGCCAGCTCGCGAATATAAATATCAAAAACAGTTGCTGCAATATCATCATTGTCTATATTTATATTTGCGGGTACCGACTTGCCGCTGAGTATCCATTTAAGCCTTTCTAAAACATTCATACTTCACCTTCTTTCTATGCCAAAATCACCGGCAAATCATAGAATGTACTTTGTCCGGTGTCGAGTTCATCTTCTATAACCATGCTTGCCACAAGTGCCATAAAAGGGTCGGTTTTCCGGCTCTTTGCCTCGATTTTTGCATAATAAAAATTGCCAGTATCTGTACCTGTTTTTTTGCCTGCACGTACCCTTTTAGTATTATTAATCGCCCATCTTAATGCGGGATTATCTCCCCATATAAAAAGCTGTTTATTAAAGCAACTCTCTATTACCGGCTGTATTCTCATTATGTCAGTTGGTTTAACCAAATATAGATTTTTTCTTTCTTTTGGATCAAAACCGATCTTTTCAAGTGCATCTTTCATGAGTGCATACCGGTAATTATCTATAGCTATTTTCTTTATGTTATATTTTTGAGCCATCTCAGTGATATATTCTGTCAACAACTCTGGACTTATTTCTACATCATCAACCGGTACACATTGTTCCCATGTTTGCCATGGTGCTTTTACCCGGAATAATTCAGGGTTCTGTGTGCATACCCAATACCGGCCAAAATCATATCTCAGGTCGCCTTTGCGAAAATGGAGGTTAACTGCAGCCCAGTCTCTCAAGGAGGCATAGTCAATACCGACTGTACAACTCCAACCTGTTAAATCCGGTAAGGGTTTATTTGTGGCAGCTATGTTATCCCATTCTGTCACTTGCAGTTCACGATTACCTTTAGGCCAGTTCATACGTTTGGTATAAAATTCTTCCTCTATTGCAGGCTTGTATTTCATTTCGATAAATTCCTGCTCCATCTCTGCTTTAAGGGTCGGTAAATACTTTAAAGACGGATTTGCCTTATGCCACATTTCTGGATTTAATACTTCTTTTTCATCGTCTACTCGGTATAAAAGAGGCAACCATCGCAATTCTTTTATCGTGCCGTTTAGAATATCTTCGGCAATAGCAATCATATCATCTAAAACGCCCTCTCGGACATTTCCGTTTGTTGTTATATAAAAAGCTCTGGAATGTTTGCGTTTTCCAAAGCTTGATGTAAATACTTTAATTTGGTCATAACTTTCATACTGATGTACTTCATCAAATATCAGGCAACCTGTACGCTTACTATCCTTTGTCTTTGCATTGGATGTGTTGAATTTGATATAGGACTTTGTTTTTAGGTTTTTTATGAGTTCCTTGCTTTTATAGAAAAACTTTTTTGATTTTGCCCATGTTCTTTCAAGCACATCATATATATCTTCAAAGCTTGTCTTTGCCTGATCCTCTGCATTTGCAACTATATCTATGTTATACCCTGTTACGCCGTGATAATGTGTTGTTAAATACCATGCTATAGGGGAAATAAAGCCATTTTTACCGTTTCCCCTGCCCATCATAATAAAGAATGTAGAGAAAACAACTGTATCATCTGACTTGTAATAACAATGGATTAAAGCCAAAACAAATAATTCCCAATCAAAAAGAGATACCTCAAAGTATCTCTCTATTAATTCCACAGCTTTATCAATTTTCTCGGCATCTATAAACACATCCGGGTTATTGAGCTTGTATTCGATATAGTCACAGGCCAACAATATATCTTTACCGACTATGTTTTTACCGGACCGGCAATAATCTATATATTGGTCAATATAAGGGTGGTAATCTTTTTGTCTACATTTCATCGTCGCCGTCATCCGGATCACCATCCTGAGATGGCTTCAGACCTAGGGCGGCCAAAAGCTTTATCATTTGCTGATTTACTTTTACCAGCATATCAACGCTGTCATTCTTTTTATGACCCCATTGATTTGCGCCGTTCTGCCATTTAACGGTAACGCCCCGGTCCTTAATGTCGGCTATCAATTTCTTTTTGGTATCCCAAAGTTCCATATAGTCATTAACCAAATCAATATAATACTGGCCAACTGTACCGTTGCGCTCCAACTGATCAAGTAAATCTTGCTTTATTTCCGATTTTTTAATTCTTTTTGCCATTTACCACCCCTCCCCTCATGTGAGAATTTCAAAATTTCTGTTTTGTCTACCCCATGGCCGAGTAACGGGCTTTGGTTTAAAACTTTAATTTTTTCGACCGGGGGTATTACCAAAGGTTACCTTTCCTTCCCAACAGTAATCAACTTAACTCTTACTACTTCATACTCATCAGACATGCGCCTGCGAAGCATATCTAATTCTGCTTGTGCTTTTGTGTAGTATGTTAATGCTCTTTCAGTTGATGTTATTTGTTTATATGTATTATCTTTTGGATTGCATTGACTGTAATCTGTTCCGCTTACATACATATTTGTCTTTTTATTTATAATTGCATACATGATTACCACCTCTCTGGTGTCAACGGCTCCTTCTTTTCTTTCTGTCTGTGGTCATGCCTAGCCTCATGACAATTGTGACACAAAGGAATAAGGTTTTGATACTCCTTTCCCTGATATATGTAAGTCTCGCTCAATGCTAATTCCGGATGATTTTTTACATACTGTACATGGTGTACATGAGTTGCTTTGGTATAATATCCTTTTATCTTACAGTCTAAACATCCATCTTTCTTATACTTCTTTAATATCTTTTTCCTTAGTTTGCGCCATTCCTTAGATACATAAAATTCATGTAATCTGCCTTCATCTATAAGCCGCCGGATCCATTTACCACATTTCTCCTGTGTCATAGCATCACCGTTTTAAAATATAATAAAAGCACCCTTTTGGGTGCCTATATCCCTAAATATATGACGCATTGCTATACAATGATTTTATAAAGTAAATCTTCAACACTTTATAAAGAAATCGTGTTCTTTCGGTATAATACTTGATAAATTATATAGAGATTAGACAACTTGGGTTACCTTTTTATTGTGATAAAACATCTCTAATGATACTTTACTTTTCTTTTAAGCATATTAACTTTACTTTTTGTATAATAACTTTCTGTTATATGTTATTATATCGACATTTTCGTCTATGTAAAAATCTGAATCATTTGTAATTATTTTTAAATTATTCTTCTTTGCTAATTCGATATAATACCGATCATTAAAATCAAATGTTTGCTCATTATTAAAAATATTAGATATATCAATTTCTGAAAAAATATCGTCAAGTTTATGTCCAATAATTAATAGTTGATTATTAATTATGTTTGATACATCTTGTATTGTATCTTTATAATCATCTGTTTGTCGATAATCATATTTAAATTTAAATGTCTCCTTATCCAGCTGATTAATTCTTATATATCTTTTATATTCTGCTTGTATGTATGAATTAACAAACTCAGATATAAATATTGATGGTATAAATATAGAAGCTTTGTTCCTTATAGCATTATTAAAAATATTAGTATATATTCTTATATCATTATTTGAATATGAACCTGCTGTATAAAAAATATACATCATAACATTGCAATCAAAGAATAATCTATCATTGCTTGTAGGAGTATAGTTAGCTGCATTAATTATTCTTTTGCTCATTAAACACGTCCTCCCTTAAAAATTCAGACATATCGCTTTGCTGTGAATAAAACTGCTTTGCTCTCTCATTAACTCTCTTAAGTGTTAGTAAATCCTCTTTGGACATGTTTTTAATAATTAAATGTTTGCTTAAATAATCACTTGTATATTTACTATATAGATGACCTATTGCAGAATTCATAAATATAGACAAAATAGTATTTACACCTTTAAAGTCTAATGTAACATCTTCATTTTTTTCAAAAGCTTTAACTATTTTATCAAAAATAATATCCCCATCAGAGTCTAGTACAGCTCTTTCACCTGTAATATTAAATACCATTATATAAACCATATCCACTCTCCCTTCAAAAAATATTAAAAATATCATCGTCTTCATTTTCATCAGTCGTAGCATATGGATATTGATCATCTAAATTAATAACTATAGTAACTATAGTACCAGGGAAATATGAATAAATATTACTGGCTCGTTCTCCTTTCTTTCCTGTCTGCCAATATTCATTACCAGAACAAATATGAATTTCTCCTTTATTTTTAGTAATAAACTCATTAAGAAATGCTAAACCTTTTCCTCCACATTTACCATTTATTAATGGTTTAGTTGAATGATCTTCTATAACAGCCCATTCAATACCATGTTTAGGCGGTTCTTTCTTTAAATACGTGGAAAAAAAATCAATTACGTTTCTTTTTATTGTTTTTCCCAAATTAACAATAGTAAAAATTAATTGATTGGTAGAAAAATATATTTGTCCGCAAGATATTACTTTATCACACTGTCCATGCATTGGTGCATTACCGAATATTTCCTGTATATTAGTGCTTATCTTTTTTTTTAATACATCTGACATATCTGCTAAACCACTCTTAGTTAATAGTACTTCATCAATATATTTACCAAATTTTTTCCCATCAGTACCTTTAAAAACTTTATAAGCTATTACACTATTATACTCGTCATCTACATAATCTATTCCAAAATATTTTCCAAACCCGTTTTTACCCCATATTCTTTTAATAGAATCCCTAATTTGCTTTTCTCGAAACTTTATGATAAGATCTGACTTTCTATGTTCGAAACACGCACCAATAATTGGTAATAAATTTGCATCTAACCAAAATAAATTTGAAAAATCTAAAAAAACAATTTCCCCTGGTGGTGCTTCTAGTAATGGTTTTATACATTCTGCTAGTAATGTATAACCATAGCCTTCATTACATGTTTTAATTACCTGAGGAAAATTTATAGTTACCATAAAACGCCTCTTATGTATATTCATGATATATTTTACTTATCATAATTATACATAAACCAAAATTATACTGCAATGATAATCTATTTAAAATTTACATGACATATTATTTATCTTCAAAATGAAATCTATTAGTTCAGCCAATAGTTAACAAAACATAAAACGGCCAATCAGTTAAGACACTGACTGGCCGACAGAAAGTCAACCATTTTATAACCTTCCTTGTTATACTTTAGCATATCCTTGTGTATCATAATATATCATGTTATATTTTCAGTTTATTTTTTTATTTAAGACTGTTTGCTTTCATAACTTTTTGTTTAAGTTAAAATTACTCAAAGCCTTACTATGTAGCCTATGTGTCTGCATCCAGCTGTATCCTATTTCAATGCATATCTGCTCCCATGGCTTGAACTCTAAGTACCGTTTTCGTAGAATATCTGCTTCAACGCCATCTTGCATATCAGCTATTCTATCTTCTATCTCTAACTTTCGTTTAATGCATTCTGCCCTTAGTCTAACTATTTTTGTATATACAGCTTCAATTTTCACCATAATGTCTGATAAATCTGTCTGCTTATGTGCCTTAGGCATGTCCGATATAGAAGGTATCTTAGCTGATTCTTCCGTTTCCCGTAAAGACTGTAACTGATCTTCCAATGATTTTAGTTTATTGCATAGTTTTTTATAGTTGTTAAAGTATTCTTTCTTTTTCTCATTCTCTGTCAAGTTATCACCCCTCTAAAACGGTCCGGGATTTTCACATTGGTATGCTTTGGATGCAGTCTTGTCCATAAATCGTAATAAAGTATTGATGTCATATAACCAAATTCGTTGCGGCATAATATATGATTTTCATAAAAGGCAACTATTCTTACTTTCCTCGTTCCATCCTCAAAAGGTATATCAACTGTTATTTCATCTCCGAATTTAACTTTTTGCATGACCTCTCGCCGCATATCGTTCAGCGTTAGTTTTGACAGATCAGTTGTTGTCGCCCACATAATTTCCACTGCCTTTCATAGCTTCAGCTTCTTCTTTTGTAAGGAATACCGTTTTTCCCAATTCCTTTGCATAAAATCCTTCCTTCCCGGTAGAAATCCCTTCTATCAACTCCCATTTGTAGAAAACATTTTTATGCCCGTATTCGTATGTATTTATTCCAGTTATTATATAGCCGGAAATAGTGTTTGTATTTTTGTTTACCTCATAAACCATATCTCCAATTTTACATTGGTATCTTGTTATTAACCCTTGCGCCTCAGCCATCTTTATTTCTCCCAACATCGATGCCCATTTCCGAGCCTCGTTTCGCCAAAAATCTCGTTGTTCTTTTAGGGATGCCACTTCTTCTGGCGACATCCCGCCACAAACATGGCGATAAGATTTGAACATTTCTTCGTGTTCTATAATTTCTTCCGGTGTCAATCCGGTGTCCTCATATTCAGCAAGTTTGTCTATAGCCTCCTGTATACTTGCGCTAACTATAGCATCATCTATGTAATCAGGTACATATATTAAATCATCTTTGTCAAAAATGCGGACAACTCCAACATCGCCATTATCGAATCTGTCTGTTAATCTTTCCATCTTCTATCCCCTTTCTACATTACCTTCCCGCCATGTCTGTAAGGCCGGGTTTTATTATATTCGTGCTTTTCTAATAATGCTTTTTCAAGATTAATTCCGATCCTCATTAATGTTGGGGCGCAACTCCTGTAGATATGATAAATTAATCGTGCACCAAATTTATAAAACCCCATTCTGACTTGTCACCATCGGGATATTCGTATGCTACAACATTAAACATGTTACAATCCATTTCTTTCCCGGTAAATACTTCTGCATCATCATTCACTCCATCAA
Organism: Herbinix hemicellulosilytica; assembly: GCF_002904165.1. Classification (GTDB taxonomy): domain Bacteria; phylum Bacillota; class Clostridia; order Lachnospirales; family Lachnospiraceae; genus Mobilitalea; species Mobilitalea hemicellulosilytica. Next base: position 406,773 of record NZ_CVTD020000015.1, read on the forward strand.
GGATTTCTTTTAACTCTTTAACTTTCATACTTACTCCTTTCCCTGATTACTCAGCAAAATTTTCCATTGATAAAACCAAACATCTGTTCTATAATTAGATTCCCTGAATAAATATTTATAGAGGTGTTATTATGCCTGTTTTCGGATACCGTCCATCTCGAAAATCGAATATTTTACGTCCCGGCCAACCAGTCTGTGTTGCAGTTGTATATAATGTATTAGCTGAATTTAGACCGGTTGCATTTGGTGTTGAATTAAACGGAATGCGTTATCGCTATAAAATTAGTAGAGTCAATGCTTATAAGGATAATTACGGCGCTATAATATTTGACTGTGAGTATAACGCTTTTGGCTGTATTATTCCTGTACGTCTTGTCTTTAACGTTTTTCAAGGTCTATGGTTGATTGGATAGGTATAACCTTGAACCTATCAGGAGGACAATGCACCGCATTACCACAATCATCGACCAATAACATATGTCCGTCCTCAAGCAGTGCAAAGCCGTATATATCGCAGTATATGAGTTTATTAGCCCAATCCTCTGTAAGTGCTATTTTCTCTGTGTCTGGATATTCTCCAGTTGTATTGTCAATCACTGTAAAGCCTGCAGTCAAACTATTAATTTCTTTTAACGGACAATCTGGATGCCTGCTATTTTTTGGTGGCGTATATACTGGCATATAGTGGTTTTTGCTTGATAATATATCGCATATACCGGTAATCTTATAAAACAAACACTCCTCACAAAGATTTGGCATTTTATTTAATTCGAGTATTGCTTTGCTCATTCCGATACCTCCGTGTTTTCATATCTTTATTATGTCTGCTCTTTTCTGCAATTTTGGAAATTAAATCAGCAATAATTATTCCTGTCCTTGTTAAGTCTGCATCATTTTGTATTAGCCTGTTTTGATTTAATCTTGCGAGTTGAGCTCGAGACACTAATATTAAGTTGTTAATATTAAAATTGGTCTTATCGCCGTCTCCGAAAATAACAACATGGCCTTTAGGTATAGGTCCATTATGCTGTTCCCATATAATGTTATGTTTTAGTCTCCATTTATTTGGATCAGCAACTTTTACTTCCGTATATCCGTCTTTGGTTATTCTCTCGGACCCTACAGGTCGATAATTTGCTGGAATGTGACCTTTACTGAACCATGTTTTTTCACAGCCTTTGTAATATTCTCCTTTTCTTCCTTTATTCCATGGAGTATGTCCTTGCTCAAAATATCCAGTTATGCCACTATTAAGTTTATTTCTACTATAGTAACTTTTTAATTGTCCTACAGTATAACTTGTGCCGAAAGTTTTGTTTATCAATTCTGTCATTTCCTTAGGTCCAACCCCTTTATAGTTATCTAAAATAAATTGTTTAATTTCCTGCGTATAAATCCTGGAATATCCTTTAGGATTGCCTTTTGTTGTGCCTGTTTTTATGTTATGGTTTTTCAGAAATGATTTCATTTTGGTATATGTAAAATTTGTCCTGAACTCATTATTAGTTAATTCAATCAATGTTCTTACTGGAGTTCCAGGGGCATTCTTTTTTATAAATTCTTTTATTTCTTCTGAATACTTTTTAGCCATATCAGCCCTCCAGTAATCTTGGAAGTTTCCTGTCTGCATCAAGTTTTGAATCAGCGAACTTTTGAGCTTGTAAAATTAAATTTCCGTTCATAATAATATTTGTGGCAACATCATTAATAGCTTTTGCCCTTTTAATTTCTTCTTCTAAAGCTTCACCTTTTAAATCTTCATCATTTAACCGTTCAAGCTGTTCAAACAGATAATTGTTTAAGTCACCTAATGTATTCTTTATTCCCATTATTTATTCCTCCTTGTAAATCTTAGATAAGAATGGAAACTTAAATATCTCGCAATGTTTATTTGATATATGTAGCCTAAAAAAGCCGTTTGTTTTTTATCTTTTAGCTTTGGGATTTATAATAATACGTACTCGATTCCACTCTTCCATAAGTTTTTGATCATCTTTGTTTACAATCCGGTACCTATCTTTATACAAAATTCCGTCGATTGCATATCGTGAAACTTGATTCCGTGGTAATCCAGTTATCTTCTCTGTTTCCTTGGCACTTACCCCTTGTAGTAGGTATTTATTCTCAATCGTGTCGTACACATCGTATATATTACTAATGCCTTTCAATCTCTCCCCTCCTTTACAACCCTTTATTGATAAGTTTGCGCTCAAGTTCGGAAATGTGCGTCGAAGTGTACTGTCGTTGTGGAAATGTATTAAACTTATTGGATGCCTTAGAATTGATTTGCTGCTTTTCTTCTTTATCTCGCCTTTCCCATGTCCTTACTGCAGCTTTCCAGTCTTTCATTTTGTTTTTACCAACCATCCAGCCCTTTGCCTCGTAAAAGTTGATAAACTGTTCCGGGTCTACATTATTATTCCGTTCTTTACAATAGGCTTGTACCTCTTCCAAAGAGGGAGGTACAAACCGTATAGGTTTGTTGCTACTCTCTTTATTATCTATATCTATATCTTTCTCTTTCTCTATCTCTTTCTCTTGTCGGACAACGTCCAGACATTGTCCTTTGTCTGTCCTCTTACTGTCCACTAAGAGTAATTGCTTTTGCCGGTATAATCTCTTTTTCTCTGCCCATTCGGTTTCGCAACCAATCATATTTTTTACTTCAGTCATATAGATGGTTTCATCATCTAGGATTTCTACAAGCTGTAATTGGCAAAAGACTTTCATTGCTGCGCGGACGATGTCAATGTTGGTATTTGTGATTGTTGACAGCATCTGTTCGTTGTATGGTATTGTGTCGGAAAATCTTAATCTTCCTTCGTGAGAAATGCTCTCGACAAGAAGCTTGAGATAGAATAGTATGTAATCTTTACCGTTTGGCATATCCTCTATGATGCGAATATCATGTCGTTTAAAAAAATCTTTTTTTAATTTAAGCCAGTAATATTTTTTTACCTCGGCCATTATTTTAAAAACCCTCCTTTCTCCGGGGCAATTTGTCTGCCCCGGTTAGGTCATGGTATGGCTGTGATATTTTATACTGATGCAACGCGTCAGCGTACTACCGTGTATTTACTTGATGTCGTTTTGAGTTAATCTATCCATGTACTCTTCCATAAGCTGTTGATTTACATGCAGTATTTGCGCGTATAATTCCGCAACTTCCGCAGCATTGTAACAATTGTAATAAGCATCTATTATTAAATTTCTAAGTTTTTCGTTCATACTTACCTCCTTAATTGAACTTTAATACTTAATCTTTTCGAGCTTTTCACGTTTTTCTTGAGAAGTACTCCTTGTATAAATTCTCGTAGTTTCAAGGGAATTGTGGCCTAAAATATCTGCCAACTCTGTTATATTGTTTGGGTACTCTTGCAGGTACATTTTTGCAAATAGGTGTCTGAATGAATGAGCATGAATTTTTGATAATTTAACCCTGGCTTGTCCTCCGATTTTTCTCATGTTTCGCCAGATAGTAGATTCGCTTATAAGTTTTCCTTTTACTTTTCCAGGGAAAATATATCCTGAATAAATACCGTTCTCTCTGCAATATTTTCTTAATTCTCTTAAAAGGTCTTGCCTTATGATAATCTCTCTCTCTTTTCCTTTGTTTGTTACTTTTATGTAATTAGACTTTAGATTTTCAACCGTAATATACTTTAATTCTGAAACCCTTATGCCGGTCATGGCAAACACCTTCATGATGTAATAAATCTTTATTTTTCCTGCTGCCTTTGCAAAGCGTAAAAGTCTTTTATATTCCTTTACATTTAAAACATCCTCTAAACTGTTTTTTCTTTGCTGTTTTAGTTGTTTTACCACCAATTCTTTATAACCGAGCCATTTCAAATATTTATTAACCGTTACAATATAGCTGTTTATAGTGCTTGTTTCAAAACCACTATCTATTAGATGCTTTTTAAAATTAAGCATTAAATCTTTTGTAATCTCAGTTTCATCATCAAGCCAGTTGAAAAAACAGTTTAGATTACCGGCATACTTTTTTATTGTGTTGTCAGCTTTCTCGTTATATTTAAGTTCGGTCAGAAATTCTTCTACCTGATTAACTAATAATGCTTTTGTAAGCATCTGCGATCACCTTCTATTGCAAGAACGCCATGCAAGATAACCTTGATATTATATTGCATTGACTTTTATCTGTTTAAGCCCTAGATTATTAAGGGTTTTGTGCTGTTTTTATAGCTCAAATACTTTTTGATAAAATCAGGGGTGTTTTTAAGGGGTATATCATGGTTTCCTTTTATAAAATCTTCCTCAAAATACATGGATTTCTTTTTCTTCTGTGCATATTCATATTCTTCTTTAGCACCTTTACTCTGTTGCCATCCTGTCAGAAAATAAACAGCATCCGCCTGGTCTATCATGGCTTTGCATATAGGCATATAATCTTTTAAACCACTTGGCAAATAAGCTGGGTTTATTGCTATATGCCCCATATTGATAAGCATCTTTTCTGCTGCCTCAAATTTTCTTTTATAATCAATTACGCCTGTAATAGGTCCGGCTATATAAATAATCATTTTTCCCCTCCTTAATTGACCTGATTAAAAGACCATGATAAAATAAATATGATATATATTATTTTTGAGCCTTTATGGAGTGCCAGCTCCTGGGCTCTTTTTATTTGTGTCTGTCCAGGCTTGTCCGTCAAAATATCTGTCTATGTACCGGATACATGGATATTCAATTATGCAGGCTATTATAAGCCCGGTGTAAAACACCCATTCCGGGATTGCCCCGTTTGAAGCTGTGCCAGTCAGGAAGACTATCCCGGCTATTCCACCAAATATTCCGATGATGGCAAGTAATCGTTTTATGTATTTAATGGCTTTTCCCTCCTTATTTACCTTTTCTGTTATTGTGGCCTCTGAATAATGCAAACATAGTCGCAACCCAATCGCTAAAAGATATATTGTTGCGTTTAAAAGATTCTTTTAGCAGTTTTCTGCTAAATGATTGCGGGAATTGCGGTATGTACTTTCTGTGGCTTCTCCGGCTTCTTTGTCGGTGTTTTAATTTATTTGCCAATGTTCGACCCTCCTATATGGTATATTTTGTTATAATGTGGTATAATCTTTATGGGTGATTATATGTTTAAAAACCTTATTGAATTTAATAATGCCGTAAATGATTTGTTACATGATATTGTTTGTGGTAAAGACATAGATTCATTGCTCTTGGAAGATGATTTCCGCGACGATACATTAGATGTCATTGCATATTGCATAGAAAATAAGTATTTGACTAACATTGAAGTATGGTGCGATGGCGACGGTAAATTACATATGGACACTACTGGCAATGTCCGTATTACTCGAGATGGATTAGCATTTATGGAGGCACATAGCGAAAAAGCTATAAAAAAACTCAAAAGAGATGTATTTACTGCTAAGCTTCAATCATGGATATCTTTATTAGTAGCTATTGCTTCATTGATTGTTTCGATATTTAAGGAGTAAAACGACAATATTGGCAACATAAATTAACTGACGTTACAAGAATGATTGTTGATTAATTTTCCCTCGGTAGAATATCCAGGACATAGTCTGCCGTCATTGATATTTCACCGTCATTAAACATCACACGCCGGGAAATAAATACAAACCTCCTTGTTTATTAAGTAACTCCATATTTAATAGCCATTTCTTTAACTATCGCCGTGTATCCCTCAATTAACTTTTTATCTTCTGCAATTATGTCTACATATGTAAGCTTGTCTATCTTGGATTTAGGTATACCCATTTCAGCCATGCGTTTCTTTTTGTTATTTAATCTTGTATGCAAGTCCACCCCCATTCTCTTATTTAAAAGTTCGTAGCTTTCAACTCTAGCCTGGCTATATGCCTCGCCGCCACCATATTTCATTCCGATTCTTTTTAAGATCGCACTTGTATCATCTCTCCATGATGTTGTATCAAGAGAAATTACGTCTCTTATTGATTCAATCTTTTCCGCAATCTTTTGATTATCCTCTTTTAATTTTTGATTATCTTCTTTTAATTGTTGCAGTTCTAAATACTGCTTTGCCTGTTGATCAAAGAGAGCCTTGAACATTTGCATTTCTGGCGGAAGTTTGGATATTTGGATTGCAAAACCTTTTAATTTTTCCTCTGCCCTAACAAAGTATTCTCTTGCTTGCTCTCCCCTCTCGTTTTTAGCTGTCATAGATAACTTTTTAGCAAATGATGCGGACAATCTATAATCTTTTACTATATTACCCTCGACATTGATGTCGAACCCCTCATAGTCTATTCCTTCCTCTGCAAATTCGTTGTCGAGAATGTTAGTCCTGCACCATCTGGAGAATTGGCTTTTTGCCAAACCTAAAAATTCGTATAATTTTCTCGCTGTAGTTCTCCCTTGTTCATCAATTCCTAAAGCGATTTCAATGGGAGTTAATTCAGTTTTAACTTGCAACTCGTTCATTGGCACCAACCTTTCTTTTGATATTTGCCAAAATTAAATATGCTGACATCATTTCTCCGCTTGCAGGTATAACCATGTCCTTAATGTCTGGCCTAACTGTTCCGTCGCTCATGATATGTATAATTTTTGGTTTAATCGATTCTCTCATGCTCATTCTCCTTTTAGTGTATATCAATTAAATTAATTAACTTCAAAATACACTTTTAGTGGATTTTTCTGGTACAAAAATATAATCTCCAGGCATATTATAGAGAGCACACAACTTACGAAATTGATTAATATCGGGTATTGTCTTGCCGCTTTCCCAATTAGCCACAGTCTTTTTGTTAATACTTAATTTTTTTGCTACCTCTTCCTGTGTAAGCCCTGCGTTTATTCTGGCAGCAACAAGACTAATTTTAATATCCGGAACTTTACATTCGTTCATAAACACCATCCTTTCAATATATTGTATATATTTGTAATATTTGTATCTACATCTTGATTATAATACACTTAAAGTGTATTGTCAATACCCTTAAAGTAAATTTTTTATTTTATTGTTGCAAATTTTATACTTTAAGTGTATAATTAAAAACAGAATTTTACAAGGAGGTACACTTAAAATGTCTAACGATATTCAAAAAGCCATTTTTAGCAGAAATTTAAATTATTTCCTGCAATTAAATAGGAAGTCGCAAAAAGAAGTCGCAGACACTCTCGGTATTAGTTTATCTACGTTCAATAGTTGGTGTACTGGGGCAAAGATTCCTAGAATGGATAAAATACAAAAACTAGCAGATTATTTCGGAATCAAAAAATCAGATTTAATTGATGATAAAACAGATAGCCAAACGCAAGGTTATTATATAAATGAAGAAACCAGAAAAATAGCCCAAGAAATTTACGAAAATCCTGCGTTAAGGATTTTGTTTGATGCCAGCAGGGATGCCAAACCCGAAGATTTATTATATGTAGCAGATTTGATAAAAAGACTAAAGGCAAAAGAAAATCATCTTGATTAACCTTTTATACAAAAGAAAGGGGATATATCATGATTGATATTAATGTACAAATGATGAATCTTCCAATCAAAACAAAGGCTTTAACCACCATAAATCTTGATGGATCATATACAATTATATTAAATAGTCGATTAAGTTATGAACAGCAAAAATTATGCTATCTCCATGAATTAAAACATATATTAGGCGATGATTTTTATGCCTATGATGTTGATATAATAGAACATATCGCCCATAATCAATAAGAAAGGATGATACTAGTGCGTGCTGCAATATATGTTAGAGTATCAACTCTTGAACAAGCCGAACAAGGACATTCAATTTCCGAGCAAATTTCGAGGCTTGAAAAATACTGCGAAGCTAAAGAATGGACTATAGTTAGAACATATACCGATCCTGGTTACAGCGGAGCTAACACAGACCGTCCAGCATTAAAGTCTCTAATTAATGATGTAGAAACAGGTAATATAGATATTGTTGTTGTTTATAAATTAGATAGGTTATCACGAAGCCAAAAAGATACGCTTTACCTTATCGAAGATGTTTTCTTAAAAAATAAGGTCGAGTTTGTTTCTATGAGCGAAAATTTTGATACATCAACCCCTTTAGGTAAAGCTATGATCGGAATATTGTCTGTGTTTGCACAATTAGAGAGGGAGCAAATAAAAGAACGCATGGCTATGGGTAATATAGGACGTGCAAAAGAAGGGTATTGGAGAGGTGGCTCTGGTGTTCCTATAGGGTATTATTTCAAGAATGGAGAACTAGTAATTGATGAGTACGAAGCTATGCAAATAAAAGAAATATTTGGTTTGTTTATAAAAGGACATACTTTTTGCAGTATACAAAAAATAATGAAACAAAAATATACCAATAAATACTCTAGTTGGAATAATGCTCATACTATAGCCAAAATAATAAGTAATCCAACATATATAGGCAAATTGAGATATAAAGGCAAAGTTTATGACGGTAGACATCAGCCAATAATTGACGAAGAAACGTTTAGACTGGCACAAATTAGATATGAAGAAGTTAAAAGAAAAATGGGGCATCAGCAAAAATCGCCATATCGCGGTAAACACCTATTAAGCGGCCTTATGTTCTGCGGAAATTGCGGGGCAAGATACTTTACACATAGTGTAGTGAGAAAAAATGGTAAAACTACTCGTTATTATATATGTTATTCTCGTGACGGCCATGGTCATATGAGTAAAATGAAAGGGTGTAAAAACCCAAATTACAAAATGGAAGACTTAGATAATATTATAATTAATGAAATACTTAAATTATCCTTTGATCGAGAGGCTATAGAGAAAATATATAATGAGAATAGAGCAGTTCCAGAGGATAAAATAGAAATATTGAACAAGAGAATTAAAGAAATTGATAAACAGGTATCAAAGCTCATGGATTTATATCAGCTTGATTTTATGCCACTTCAAGATATATCAGCAAGAATAGAATTACTCCAAAAGGAAAAGGAAAATTTGTCAAATGAAATTAAAGAGTTAACTGGGAAAGAACCAGATATAACTTTAGATGAAGCTCGAGATATCCTTATAAACGCATCGGATGTTTTTAAAAATGGTAGTATGGAGGAAAAAAGAATGTTTATAAACTCGCTTATAAAAAAAATTATTATTTACGAAAGCGAGATAAAAATATATTGGAAATTTTGTTAATTATTTTTTTTAATAATGTGTATGTAAATTATAATAACGGGTTCATAGCCGCAACTACCATACAGCTTGCCGGATAACGAAAAGTGGCATTAAGGCGTGATATGGTTACGTTTCTTTCTTCCAGCGGCTGCCTTAATACTTCAATTGTGCTTTTCTGAAATTCAGGAAACTCGTCCAGGTAAAGAACACCCAGATGAGCCAGGCTGATTTCTCCGGGTTTTGGAACAGTTCCCCCTCCTACCAGGGCGGTTGCTGTAATCGTATGGTGGGGAGCCCTAAAAGGCCTTTTAGTTATTACTGCTTTACTGTCAAGCAAGCCTGCTATGCTGTAAATCTTTGAGATTTCCATACTCTCATCAAAAGTGAGTTTTGGCATTATTGAGGGAATCCTTTTTGCCAACATGGTTTTTCCCGAACCCGGAGGCCCAATCATAAGAATGTTGTGCATACCGGATACGGCTACCTCAATGGCCCTTTTAACCGCATATTGTCCGGCAACCTCGGAAAAATCCATATCGCTTTCTTCCTGTTCGTTTTCAAACAACTGCCTTATATCCACGGTTTCAGGCTCAAAAGCACTAAAATCCCTAAGAAGTTCTACTGCTTCCTTTAGGCTGTTTACTCCGTAGGTCTTAATACCGCAAACAACCGCCCCTTCTTTGGCATTCTCTTTCGGTACAATACATCTTTCAAATCCCTGCTGCCTTGCGGAATACACAAAAGGCAACACACCGTTTACCTTTTTTACGTTACCGTTTAAACTCAGCTCTCCTATTATAAGGGTTTTATTTAAATTTTCATCAGGGATATGGCCAAAAGCCGTAAGAATTGCCACTGCGACAGGCAAATCAAAGACCGTACCTTCCTTTCTTATGTCTGCCGGTGATAAATTTACGGTTATACGTTTGGCAGGCAGCATAAATCCCGAATTTTTCAGGGCTATCCTTACTCTTTCCCTGGCTTCTTTCACCTCGGAATTTAAAAGCCCGACCATGTCAAACAAAGGAAGGCCGTCACTTACATCTGCCTCTACAGAAACGATAAGACCGTCAATCCCATGAATTGTGGCACTGTATGCCTTACTGAACATTAATATACTCCTTTCATTGTCTCTCCAACAATGAAGGAATCATTTGCCAAAACCTAGTATAGCAAATTATGTAAAATTTTGCAATAATTTTCAATGTCTTACCTGTAACTTGCTGCCAATTGCCACAAAAAATTATGTAATTTAATTATGAACAGATTTATATACAGCACATATTAACGGTCCGGTAAAGCTGAAAATAAGCTGATTTTATAATTTTTATACTGTTATACCTTAGATATTGAAATTATAACTCTTGCCTCAAGAGATTTTCAGTAATAAGCGACATATAATGAACCGAGAATAAGTAAGGGTGATTTTATGCGTATTAGTGATTTAAGGGAAAAAGAAGTGATAAACTGCAGGGACTGCAAAAGACTGGGCTATGTCTGCGACATTGAATTTGATATATGTACCGGATGCATAACACACATAATTGTTCCTGGCCCCTGTAAAATATTCGGAATTCTGGGCCGGGATCAGGAATACGTTATAAGCTGCTGCCATATCAAACAAATCGGTCCCGATATAATTCTTGTTGATGTTGATGCGGAAAAATGTCTGGTAAAATGCGAATAATAAATTATTTTGTGAAATATTATCTATAATTATCGATATTTAAAATATAATTAATGTAAATATTTAGATTTTTCACTTGACCTGATCACATAATTTCAATATAATCTAAGTATAGTATATAAAATTTTCTTATACTCAACATCAAGTATAAATTTCTGTATATATCTACCGGAATTCCTGTTTAACCAAGGATAAATTATATGGAGGCTTGCAAAAATGAAATGTCCGTTTTGCGGAAAAGATAATACAAGAGTTATAGATTCCAGACCGGCGGATGATAATACATCAATCCGCAGAAGAAGACAGTGCGACAATTGTAACAGGAGATTTACTACATATGAAAAGATTGAATCTATTCCCCTCGTGGTTATAAAAAAAGATAACAATCGGGAACCTTACGATAGATCTAAAATAGAGGCGGGTGTTTTTCGGTCCTGCCATAAAAGGCCGATATCGGTTGATCAAATCACGGCTTTGGTTGATGAAGTCGAAGCAACTATTTTTAATATGGAAGAAAAGGAAATTCCAAGTTACGTAATCGGTGAAATCCTTATGGATAAATTAAAAGAGCTTGATCCGGTAGCGTATGTAAGGTTTGCGTCTGTCTACCGCGAATTCAAAGACGTCAATACTTTTATGGACGAACTGAAAAAGATTTTGAACGAAAAAGATTTAAACAAACAATGATATCCCCATAATTCACATAAATTTATGACTGCCTAAGGTGGCAAGCAATATTGTTTGTCTTAGGCAGTCATTCTATTTCATACTCAACATGATTCCCCAGATAATTCGGTACAGATATGCTTATACCTATTACATCAGGCTTAATATAACTGAATATGCCCAAAAAATTGCCGGGTCCGATTATATCAGCAAAAGCAAAGCCTCTGTTTATCACATCCATACCTAACCCTTGAAAATAATCCTTAATTCCCCTGATATAATCGGGATTTACATTAACAGGGTTTCCCGATAATACTTTATCTATAAAATTTACGTCTACCGTAATTAAATCCTGCAATTTTAACCGTTTTATATTTTTAAGATCTATATTGGTTGTATAAATCATTTGCGTCGGATAAGCCCCGTAGGGGCTAAAAAAATCCGCAGTATAAAATATGCTCAGATAAGTCTCGTCATTGCGCATTATAACATAACCGATATGCAGAGTGTCCCTTAAAAAAAGATCCGTATCTTTAGCAGGCGGCAAAAAAGCATCCGCAGAATATAGGCTAAGTATTTTATTGATATCTCCCAAGATTACTTTGTTTAAGGCATCCCTTTCTTCTTTGCTCCCTCCTGATATAACAAATGGATAGGAAGCATATGTACCGTTGTTTTGAAAAATCCGTTCCTGAAGATCATATTTAATTGCGCCGCTTCTATTCATATACCAAGTTTCGTAAGCCAAGTATTTCTTTGGGCTAAATCTATACTTAATACAAGATACGCTACAATCCCGATTTTATTACATAAATACAACTTATATAAATACGGGCCGCATACAATTCTATAATCTTCTTCCGCATTTAGGACAGTATTCAAAATCCGGCTCGGTATGATAACCGCAACTTGGGCAAAATCCGGCAAAATTCTGTCCGGATCCGCTTATCGGTATAAGATCATTTTCAGAAATTATAACTTCCTCTCCCCTTCTTATTTTTTTGCCTATGTCAGAAGACAAGGAATATACCGTGTTGCAGCAAGTGCTTTTGGCAAAATATTTTTTGTTCCAAAAAAATATAGGTATAAAGAAGAGGCTAAAATACATATAGGTCATATATACATTTAATCTGCCGAATTGGCCACATCTGGAGCAAATCATGGTTTGATTAAATTTTATCTCTTTTTCTCCGTTTGATATGCCAAAAATGAAAAACATCCCATCACCTTCATCCCTAAACTTTAAATTTCCTCCTCTGCCAGACGGTATATATTCAAAATATCCTCCTTGGTAAGAGGGATGTAGGATTGTATTTGAATCTTTCCGCCGTTCGTGGTCATATCGGCAATTTTTTCATAATCAGAAGGATCTATGCCAAGTTCCTTCATAGTGGTCGGCATACCGATGGTTTTAAAATACTGTTTCAAGGCTTCGATTCCCTTTAAGGCTGTCTTTTCCGGATGTTCATGGTCCATTTCTATCCCCATAACCCGGTTGGCAAATTGGCTGAATTTTCTTATATCATAATGATAGATGTATCTTGCCCAAGCAGGGAACAATACCGCAAGGCCTGCCCCGTGAGCCACGTCAAACAGGCCGCTGAAATCATGCTCCAGTTTATGGACTGAAAAAGGCGCAGTCTTGCCGCAGCCTGTAAGACCGTTGTGGGAAAGGCTTGATGCCCACATTAGGGTAGCCCTGGCCTCATAATTGTCCGGTTCGTTTATGGCAACCAGTCCGGCATTTTTTACGGCCACCATAAGGCCTTCCGAAATCCGGTCGGTAAGATCGTTATCTTCATCCGGTGTAAAATACCGCTCAAAAGTATGCATTAATATGTCTACAATCCCGCAGGCGGTCTGATATTTGGACACGGAAAAAGTATTTTCCGGATTCATAAAGGCGACTACGGGCCTTAGCAAATCATGGTTTAATGAACGTTTTAAATGGTTTTCGGGATTTGTAACCACATGTGAATTGCTCATTTCACTTCCGGCAGCAGCAATGGTAAGAACAACCCCAACAGGAAACATTCTGGTCGGCTTTATTTGGTTTATTATCATATCCCAGGGATCCATATTGTTTGCCAGTCCCATGCCGATACTTTTGGCAGAATCTATAACGCTGCCTCCTCCTACGGCTAAAATGAAATCTACATTTTCCTTCTTTGCAAATTCGATTCCTTTCCTAATAAGGTCTATTCTCGGATTTGCCACCACTCCACCGAGTTCCACGTATTTAAGACCTGCCTCATCCAGTTGTTTTCTTACCTTTCCAAGCAGGCCGGTCTTTTCTGCACTCCCGCTGCCGTAATGAAGAAGGATCTTTTTACACCCAAACTCTTTTAAAACTTCTCCGATTAAATCATCGGAATTTCTGCCGAAATAAACCTTTGTAGGTGTATAATACACAAAATCATTCATAATTTCTGCCCGTCCTTTCTGTTAATTTATATAGATGAGGTTTTTGCATTTCCTTGGCCTTGCATTGCCATTCGTGTAATACACTTTTTAGTATCCGTATTTACAGGTCCATCTTTTGGCGCAGTACCATCTGCAATATTCCTCCGTGACGATAATAGTCCACATCGACCACAGAATCAAATCTTATCCTTGCCTTAAAACATACTTTCTTGTCGTCTTTTGCCGTGGCGACAACATCAGCCAAATCCCCGGGTTTTATATTATCATCAAGCATTATATCTATAATCTCTTCTCCGGTAAGGCCTAGGCTTTCCGCCGATTCGCCCTCCATAAACTGTAATGGCAAAACTCCCATCATAACCAAATTTGACCTGTGAATTCTTTCAAAACTCTCTGCAATAACAGCCTTTACTCCCAGCAAACTCGGCCCCTTTGCTGCCCAGTCCCTGGATGAACCCATTCCGTAATCTTTGCCTGCCAGGACTACCAGGCCTGTATTATCTTCTTTATATCTCATGCATGCATCATAAATCGGCATTACTTCACCGGTAGGCCAGTAAGTGGTATAGCCACCTTCCGTTCCCGGAGCAATACGGTTGCGGATGCGGATGTTGGCAAATGTCCCTCGCATCATTACTTCATGATTTCCTCTTCTTGAACCGTAAGTATTAAAATCTTTCGGTTCTATACCGTGTTCCATAAGATATTTGCCTGCCGGGGTATTCTTTCCGATGGCTCCCGCAGGGGAAATATGGTCCGTTGTTACCGAATCACCCAAACTTGCGATTACCCTAAGCCCTTTTAACGGTTTTACTTTATCCGGCTTCGGGGAAAGGCCGGTAAAGAAAGGCGGTTTTCTTATATATGTTGATTCTTCGTCAAATTCATACAAGCTTCCCTCACTGATTTTTATTTCATTCCAAAGCTCATTGTCGCTATATACTTTACCGTATTCTTTTTTAAACAGTTCAGGTTTTACATATTTAACAACAGCATTCCTGATTTCCTCGGAAGTAGGCCAAATATCCGAAAGGAATACTTCGTTGCCGTTCTTATCTAATCCTATGGGATCTTTTGTCATATCTATGTCTACCGTTCCGGCTAGGGCATATGCAATTACTAGGGGAGGGGAAGCCAGGTAATTTGCTTTTACCAAAGGATGAATTCTTCCTTCAAAATTTCTGTTGCCCGATAGTACCGAAGCTACCAAAAGGTCATTATTTACTATTGCATCCGTAATTTCGGGAAGAAGGGGACCGGAGTTTCCGATACAGGTAGTGCATCCGTAGCCTACAACATTAAACCCCAAAGCTTCAAGATACGGCATAAGTCCCGCTTCTATAAGATAATCCGTAACCACTTTTGAACCTGGTGCAAGGGATGTCTTTACATAAGCAGGGACTTTTAACCCTTTTTCTACTGCTTTTTTTGCAAGAATACCCGCACCCAGCATAACGGACGGGTTGGAAGTATTGGTGCAGGAAGTTATGGCCGCTATAACCACAGCCCCGGTTCTCATAACCCCATTCCTTCCGTCGGGCAAATTTATCATAACCTCTTTATTAAATTCATCTTTTGTAAGGCCATAACCCTGATTACCGTTAGGTGCCGTAACACTGGTTCTGAAAGCTTCCTTCATTTTGCTAAGAGGAATTAAGTCCTGAGGCCGTTTAGGCCCTGAAAGGGCGGTTTCAACAGTCGACAAATCCAGTTCAATAACCTCAGTATATACCGGGTCTTCATTACCTTTTTCATAAAACATACCGTTGGCCTTAAGATACTCTTTGACTTTTTCTACATGTTCCCTCGTTCTTCCTGTAAGAAGCAGATAATTCAAAGTTTCGTCATCTACAGGGAAATAACCGCAGGTGGCCCCGTATTCCGGAGCCATATTGGCTATGGTAGCCCTGTCAGCCAGACTTAAGTCATGAATCCCTTCTCCGAAGTATTCGACAAACCTGCCTACTACCCCTTTGTCTCTTAGAAGCTTGGTAATTCTTAAAGCAAGGTCGGTTGCCGTAACTCCGGCTGAAAGTTTTCCTTTTAACCTAACCCCAACAACCTCAGGTATAGGAAAATATGAGGGTTGTCCGAGCATTCCGGCTTCGGCTTCAATTCCGCCGACTCCCCAGCCTAGTACTCCCAGTCCGTTAACCATTGTGGTATGGGAATCGGTTCCTACAAGAGTATCGGGATAGAGTACATTTAAATCTGAAATTTCGTTTAAATTGCCCTCGGATTTATCATTTGACTTACCTTCTATTACTACCTTTGCCAGATATTCCAAATTAACCTGATGAACTATTCCCGTTGAAGGAGGAACTACACTGAAATTATCAAAAGCTTTCTGTGCCCAGTTTAAAAACTGGTATCTTTCCTTGTTTCTTTCAAATTCCTTCTTTACATTGCCTGCTAATGCATCCGGCAAACCATAATAATCTACCTGTACCGAATGATCGATAACAAGATCAACAGGCACTTCCGGATTAATTCTTTTTACCAATGCTTCAATATCTACGGCGTCCTCTTTCTTATCGGCTTCCGATTCGGATGATGCTTTTGCGTATTCTGCCATAGCCATTCTCATAGATGCCAGATCCAGTACGGCAGGAACACCGGTAAAATCCTGCAGGATAACCCGGGCAGGTTTAAAGGGTACTTCCCCCTTTCCTCCCCTGTGATTTGCCCAGTTTGCCAGATCCGTAATATGATCGTCCGTTATGGCTACTCCATCCCATTGGCGAAGCACAGATTCCAGCAGTATCTTTATGGAATAAGGCAGGTGTTTTACGTCATATCCGTAATCCTCCAAAGCTTCAAGGCTGTATATAATATAGCTCTTATTATTTATTTTAAGATGCCTTTTGGCATTCTCTTTGAACTTGCTTTTCAATCGGATCACCTCTCTTTTATTTTGATTTTACATTATTTTATTGTTTATTCTATGATACATGATTTAATAACCGTTGCCAAGCCGCCTTTCTTTTTTTCCAAAAAATTTACGGCAGCTTTTACTTAAAAAAATACGTTTTGCCCTCAATTTTCTTTTAATTATTTGGCAAATCAATTTAAGCCGATGCCCAGGTTAACTTCATTTTTCTGCACTGTCAAGTAATATAATTGTAAAGTTTAAATAGCAAAAAGAGTGTAACAACTAAACATGTTTACACTCTTTTTATGTCCATAGCATATTATATTTAAATTATTATGCCGATTTTACAGCCTGTATGGCCCGTCGCCGGATTTAACGGCATAAAAATCTGCCTTCATTCCGGTTTTTTCTTCGTAAATCCTGCCCACATTTTCCATAAATGCCCCTACACACTCTTCATCTACAATGTTTACGGTACAACCGCCGAAACCGGCTCCGGTCATTCTGGCACCGATTACCCCATCCTGCAATATGGCAGCTTCAAAAAGCGTATCCAGATTAAGGCCGGTTACCTCATAATCATCTCTTAAGGATATGTGGGATTCTTTCATAAGTAAACCAAATTTTTTAATGTCATCTTTCTTAAGAGCTTCAAAGGCTTCTTTTGTTCTCTGGTTTTCATATACGGCATGTTTTGCCCTACGGATTAAAGTTTCTTCCTTTATAACATCCTTATGGGTTTCAAATTCTTCCCTTGATAAATCCCCCAAGGTCTTTATATTAATGACAGTTTGCAGTCTTCTTAATGCTTCTTCACATTCGCTTCTTCGCTCATTATATTTAGATTCATTTAAACCTCTTTTTTTATTGCTGTTGGCAATTATTATTTTTTTATTTTTCAGATTGAGTGGCGCATATTCATACTCCAGGGTTGAAGTATTCAAAAATATGGCATGGTCTTTTTTGCCCATAGCCACGGCAAACTGATCCATAATCCCGCAATTAACCCCGACATATTTATTCTCCGCGTACTGAGTAAGCAGAGATATGTCTTTTAAACTTATATCAATGTCATACAAATCCTTTGCTATGTATGCCATAAGCACTTCAATGCTGGCCGATGAGGACAGGCCTGAACCGTTGGGAATATCTCCGAAGAAAAGAATATCCATACCCCGGTCAATTTTGGGCATAAATGAATGCCGGGCAAATGCCCACAGTACACCTATGGGATAATCTGCCCAGGCATTCTTTCTGTTACTGCTTAAAACACCCGCAGATAAAATTTCATCCAGAGATGAATATATTATCCCCTTTTCGGGAAAATTCATGGAATAAAATCTAAATATTCTGTCACTACGAAGCCGTGCTGCCCCGTAAGTACCAATCTCCAGGGCACAGGGAAACACATGTCCTCCGTTATAGTCGGTATGTTCTCCGATCAGGTTAACCCTGCCCGGAGCAAAATATACCTGTACCCCGTCATTGTAATTGTAAACATCTTTAAACCATTTCAGCAATTTATCTTTCATTTTTCCTCCCCATGATATTTCGTTTTTACTTATTATATAGCTTAAACTACCTTCAAAAACTTCCTATAAGCCGGTAGGCTTCCCATTATTAAGCCTTTTACCCAATAAGTATGGTTCATATTATACTGTTTTAAAAGTATATCACAGGGAAGAAAAAATAAAAAGCCGTACATATTTTATTTAGTTATCCCATCAGGTAATTTCTCATGTTCTTTAAAGCCGATTTTTCCAGGCGGCTGACCTGTGCCTGTGAAATATTTATTTCTTTTGCAACTTCCATCTGTGTTTTTCCTTCGAAAAACCTAAGCTTTATAATATTATATTCTCTCGGAGGTAGCTTTTTCATGGCCTCCTTTAAAGATATGGTTTCAATCCAGTTCTCCTCTCTGTTTTTCTTATCGCTGACTTGATCCATTATATACAGGGCATCCCCGCCCTCAACGTATACTGGGTCATACAGCGATACAGGGCTTTGGATTGCATCAAGGGCATAAACTATTTCTTCTTTGCTGATACCGATTTCTTCGGCTATCTCACTGATTGTCGGCTCTTTATCATTCTTTTTTGCCAAAGCTTCCTTGGCATAGATCGCCTTATATGCCGTATCCCTTAAGGACCTGCTGACACGGATTGCATTGTTGTCTCTCAAATACCTTCTTATTTCACCGATTATCATTGGAACGGCATAGGTGGAGAACTTAACATTTTGAGTTACATCAAAGTTGTCGATAGCCTTCATCAGACCTATACAGCCTATCTGGAACAAATCGTCCACATTTTCGTTGCTGTTGGAAAACCGCTGAATAATGGACAGAACCAGACGCAAATTTCCTTTTATATAAGCCTCCCTTGCCTCCTTGTCGCCCTTTAAAATTCTTTGGAACAGTTCTTCCTTTTCACTGTTTTTCAGCAATGGCAGCTTGGATGTATTTACTCCGCATATCTCTACCTTATAAAGAGCCATAACGAAACCTCCGAATCATTATGTCAATAATATTTTTTGCTAAAATAATGATTCACTTTTTAATGGCTCTTTATACGGTAATTTTCAATGTAATAATTTCCATATAAAATTAATTTATTCCATTCTTACCATTTCTTTCTTTAAACGTTTTATAATCTTTTTTTCCAATCTGGATATATATGATTGGGAAATCCCGAGAAGATCAGCTACTTCTTTCTGTGTTTTTTCGTTGCCGTCATCATTGCTTAATCCGAATCTCAAATCTACTATGATTCTCTCCCTTTCGGATAATTTTGATAAAGCTTTTCTGAGAAGCTTTCGGTCAACTTCTTCTTCTATATTGCGGTATATAACATCTTCATCGGTTCCCAGAATATCCGACAGTAAAAGTTCATTTCCGTCCCAATCCACATTCAAAGGCTCGTCAATAGATACTTCCAGTTTCGTTTTATTGTTGCGCCTTAAATACATGAGAATTTCATTTTCTATACAACGGGAGGCATATGTGGCCAATTTAATATTTTTATCCGGATTGAAAGTATTTATGGCTTTAATCAGGCCTATGGTGCCGATTGATATTAAATCCTCCACACCCACACCTGTATTATCGAATTTTTTTGCTATGTAAACTACCAGTCTTAAGTTATGTTCCACTAAAATAGCTTTAACTTCCGCGTCCCGTTCGGTTCCAAGCTCATTTATGATTTCTGCTTCCCGTACGGCATCAAGCGGCGGAGGCAGTATCTCAGCACCACCTATGTAATGAATATCGCCCTTTTGTCCAAATAAAATTGATCTTATATCAGGTATCATGCGAATCTTAAATTTATTCGGTATAGACAACTTTAACAGCATATTTGACCTCCCCATAACTTTCACTAATTAGCCTACAAACTTTTACAGCAGTTCCTTATGTAAAATTACATGATAATCCTTACCATCGGTCAGTGGGTTATCACAGATTGCGGCTGTCACCTGTTCGTTGCAAATAACTTCTTTTCCTGTATGTATAATTACCTTATCAAGACATACACCAAGCAGCATTCCGCACTTACCCACACTCCTGTAAGGTATAAAACTAAAGCCTTTTATCTTATCCGCTTGCTTTTCCCAATAAAAATCCTTTGCTTTTCCCTCCAAAAAACTTTTGGCTTCTTCCACGTAACTTTTTATTTCAGGTGTCATAAGCTGTTCCATAACGGTATTCTCCATAACCATAACAGGCTTGCTTCGAAGCGGATCATACAGGCAGTTTCCCGTATCCATAAGCCCTTTGGTTTTAACCTTCCGATCGTTAAAAATCAACTCCACGTCATATATTAACGGCCTGTGAAGCTGATACAGCCTAAGAAGCCAAATCAGAAACAATGAGGTTACTGCGACAATTACTGCCGCCGCACAAACATATAAAATAGGAATATTACTGAAGGCTACTCCCCTGCCGATGTTAATCAAATGTAGCCTCAAATTTGTATGATAATAAACGGCATTTATAAATCCACCAATAAAATATGTAATTAAATTTAAAACTACCCATTGCTTAAAAAGATCCGCTGCTTTAAGTCTTCCGAACGCAACCACAATCATCAGCAATGAAGCAGCAACATACATCACAATGAACTTAAAAAAATAATTTATCCAAGGAAAAATACTTAAAATTACAGCAAAACCTGCTCCAAGCGAGGCAGCCGATATCATCCTTAAAGGGCTGCTGTTTTTTTTACCCGCTTTTTTTAATATAATTATTAAAATCAAGTCAAATAAAAAATTTAAAAGAAACACAATATCCGGATAGACTTCAAGGTACAACATTCACCTCCGGTTTAAAAACTTGTTTATATGTATAATTATAACTTGTTTGAAATATATAATTTGTCAATTTCTGGTTATTATGTCAGATTTTTTGTTTACTAAATTTTACATTTATAGATTAAAAATCTTATTATAGGAGTCGGAAGAAAGTTCATTCCATAAAAATCATAGCTGACTATATCTGTTTAATTTCTTATAATACCATAAAAACAAATTATAACCGGGCATGTCAAAAACCGACGTATTAAAGACAAAAAAAGACTCCGGGACAAGTAATAAGGTTTTTTATATAAGGCATCATACTTGTCACAGAGTCATTTTTTGACATGACCCAAACGGATTTTTCGTACAAAAGGGATATTATACCCATCGAATATATCATACTTAAATTAAACCGTTATTCTGCGCCGTATATTTTTGAGCGGATTTCTTTTATATTCTTTTCAAAATCAATTCCCAAGACAGCCATATTGTTTATACGTAAATTTTTATATGAATTACTTACGGGAACAGTCAGCTGCTGTAAATCATACAAAGCATATGTCGGTAGTGATAAAATCAATGAGAAGATTTCACCTTCAGTCAAATTAGTTGTAACTTCCGGCAGTATTTCGTTCATTAAACCGTTAAGCCTTGTAATGCTTAATCCTTTTACTCCGTTAAAAATCTTTTCCAAAACCTCTCTTTGCCTGGCAGTTCTTGCAAAATCAGTACCTATATAACGATTTCTGACATACCCAAGCGTTTGCTTGCCGTTTAAAAGATAAGATCCTGGGCCGGTTAGCTTATCAAGGGCTTCGTCCTGGCCATTTAACCGGTTAAGCTCTTCGACATAATTATTTATGATAGGGACTTCTTTATCTGTAACGTCCAGTTTAATTCCGCCGACAGCATCAACTATTTCTATAAATGCATAGAAATCTACCGATACAAACCTGTCTACTTTTATCTTAAAATTCTTTTCTATCGTATCCATTAGAAGGCCGGCCCCACCAAGCGCATATGCCGCATTTATACGGTTGTTCTTCTTTCCCGGTATTTTTAGGTAAATATCTCTAAGAATTGATGTGGCCGTTATAGTTTTATTCCTTTTATTTATAGAAACGATTATCATAGCGTCCGAACGACCAAAACCGCCTTTCTTTCTTGTGTCGCTTCCGATTAGAAGAATATTGGTTACATCATCATCATTTACAATCGGTGTCTGATTATCCTCCATATTTTTGCGAATCCGTTCTTCAATCAAATCAATTTCTTCTTTAGGTGAATCAGTTATATCGGCAAATAAATCTTCCGGCTCAGGTTCCAATTCTTCCTCATCTATGTATGTTTCTTCTACAGCCGAAACTATATTTATTTTTTTTATGTATGAACGGATTATAAAAAAGACAGAGATTGCAATAATTAACAGTACAGATATGAATAAAGCACCGGATATCAGAAGAATCTTCCTAATACTTCCCCTCTTCAACATAATAACAACCTCTTTAATCCTAAATGTTTTTTCCTTATTATTATGGAACTGACAAATACTTAAGATATGCTGTTTTCAGTATATCTGAAATACCTTTTGTGCCTTATTCTTTGCCTGTAAACCAACACTGCCGCCAGCCTGAACAAAAATACACACACTTCCGTAACAGAAGACATTATGCATATGGAATAGACATTGATATTATCTGTGAAAATTAAAATTACAAGACCGATTATTTGGATACCCATACCTACAATATTGGACATATTGGCGTATTTGGACAAACCAAGAGGTACCATGACCGGGAAGCAAAGCAGATATGTCGGCAAAATAACCACAATTATCGGTAACAGACACCGTAAAATATTTCCTGCAGAAGCGTATTCCCTGCCAAACAGAAAAATGCACAAAAGCTTTGCATATATAAAAATAATTAATGTCCCTATTATAATAACAGGCATTGTCTTTATCAGTAATCTTTTTACCGTTTTAAAATCCTTTTCTCTTAACATATACGGGTAAAGGCTGTCCGCCAAAGGCGAGGAAACAGTTTTACTCAATGACACTATTTTGTCAACCGACGTATAATATCCGATTATCGGTGAATTGCCGTATACAAAACTTAATATGATAGTATTTAATGCCTGATAAACAGTCGAGGCAATCCTCGACGCAAAAAAAGGCAGAGTATCTTTTGTAATCTGCCATACCTCCGATAAACTTGCCCGGCAAAAACGTATGCCGTAATTTTTCTTCAGATCGTAATACATGATAATCAGGGCAAGGGCATTGCCAAGCAAAGTTATTAGCGGAATGAGCCAATAATCCCTGTCATCTTTTACAAGTATGAAAATTAAAACCGTAAAAATAGTTTTAACCGCTAAAGTCCTATAAGTTATTACTTTCATTTTTTCAATCCCGCGATAATAAAAATCCGGCAAAAATGCATTGACAATAAAAGCTGCCAAATAGAAAAAGTAAAACCAAAAGTCATATCTCATATTAGGATTGCACAGGATATATGCAGTAAAAATGGCTGATACTAATATTCCCAGCAAAAACTTTATAAGAGCAACCGAACATATCAATTTGCTGATATATAAAATGTCATTCTTATGATTTACAACTTTTTGTGTTCCCGATAATATAAATCCCAAATCCATTATAATTGCCACATACGACATATAAGCCAATGCAATTCCCGTTTTCCCGTAAGTTACTGCCCCAAGTATCCTGGTAAGATACGGAACTGTTGCCAAACTAAACAAGCGGGATGAAAAAGTAAGCAAGTACAGAAAAAAAGTATTGCTAAGTAATGTTTTGTCTAATTTTTTACCGCCCATCTTATAATCCCCTTTATACTTAACGGTATAATTCTTCGCAAAGTCCTTTTTAGTCTGGCCTTTGCCGGAAGGTAAGATACATATTTGCTTTCAAAATAAGATTTATCCATGGAATAAAAATCTTTATAGAATTCGTCTCTTTGCGCAGGCCTTATAAAAGGCCTGCTTAACTGCTCATTAAGCTCTGCTTCCCGCCGGATATCAGCCTTTACGTAATTTAACCGGTCTTTAATACGGTTCCACAAAGCGATTCCTTTTGAAGTATTTATTAATACCGTAGACAATACTTCGCCGTATGCGAAATATTCGCTGTATGCCTTATGATTGGCGCAATCTCCAATTGTAATATCCCCTGTCCTGTCACATGAGGCAAATTTACAGTTATAACAGCACTCCCTAAATGATTTCCCCTGTAAAAAAGCATTGTAATAAGGGTCATCTGAGGCATAAACCCTTATTTTTTTTCTTTCCGTATTAATAACAAATCTGAATTCATTATTTTCGCATTTGGTCTTTTCCCTGAATTTTACGCTGTAAATCCTGCCCGCAGCTTTCTGATAGTTCCTTTCCAGGTGTTTTTTTAATATTACAGGGCTTGGAACACCATGGCATATCAAATCTATGCAGAATAAGCCTTCCGCCTGCGAAAAACGATTTTTCATGCCTGCCACCTGGCAGGGTGTACCGACAAACAATACTTTTTTACCATCGCTTAGTAACTTTTCAATTTCTGTGTATGTATCGGGGGACAGAAAACTTTGCACATACTTGGAGCCTCTCATATTAAGAACATTATCAGGTTTGTCCGTAACTGTATGGCGGACCGTCAGATCAGGACAAAATCCGGCACCGCAGACATATCCCCCGTCACTTATAAAACTTAAAGCCAAAGCAGGAAAAATGCCCCCCGACGAGCTTTCTTTTGAAATGTCTTTATTTTTGATTGCTGCCGCATACCCATTTATAATGCTGTTTTTTTGCGGTAGGAACATAACCTGGCAAACCTTAGTGCACTTTTTGCATCTTATGCACTCCTTATGGTTAATAGATGGCCAAAAAAAACCTTCGCTGTCATAATCCACCGAAATACACTGCGCCGGGCAAACATTTATACAGGCCAGGCAGCCTGTACAATAATTTCTGCCGATACCGGAGATATTTTCAATTTCTATGCTGTTAACGCATTCTTCAGCCATTCTATACTTTCCTCTCTGATTTTTATAAGTTTTTTGCTTACCGAATCGTAATCAATTTTATCATTTAAGCATTCCAAATTATCCAATCTTTCATCAAGCCCCAAAGAATTTAATAATTCCCTGACACGGACCGGATTGGCTTTGTTGCTTAAGCAAATAAAATCTTTCTCAAACAGAATCGAAAAAACTGTACCGTGATATGAATCAGTCACCACAACGGACGCGTTTTTTATTAATGATATTAATTCCGCACAATTGACCCCGGCTAACGCCCTGTCAACATTTTTCCTCTTGTATTTGTTAATTTGAATATTATAAAGCGGCAAGCCCATCTTTTGCTTGATACGACTGACCTCACTGTAATATGTGTCAGTACTGCCGCCCACAAAAAAAGACAGAATATATTTATCCTTTATAGATTTAAACCGGTCCGGAAGTACAGACAAAAAATTTTGCCATTCATCCCGGTTAAATAGCAACGTCGGGTCCGCCACAATGCTAACCGGAATATCAATAACCTTTTTTATTTCGTTTTTTGCATGTACCTCCCGCACACTTACGGCAGAAAACCTTTCCAGGCATTCTTTAAAAATCTTTTTCTCTTCCTGTGCAATTACATGGCTGCCCATACTGGAAGCATAAGAAATGCGTTTTTCTGCCATACCAAATCCAAGCAAAAAGGCTTTATCTATCCCCCCCGTAATCGCAGGGTTCCAAACCTGGTCACTTCCTGCCAATAAAATATCATAACTGCTTTTATTCAATTCATCCAATGAAGTATACTTAGTGTGGGTAACCGCTCCCTGATAAAAAAGACCTGTATAACCGAATGCTTTTTTCGCCCAATAAGAGTCTCTCAATATAAGCGATTTTATTTTCCACCGAATATACTTTGCGGCACTGCCAAGGCTGTTAACAGGCGTTTTAAATCTCTTTTGCTCCTTTCGGTTGATATAATCTATTAACTCTGGGTAAAACCCTAATTTTCTTACTATTTCCAATGTGGCTTTTGCCTGTAAACAGGCCCCGTAACTTTTGGATGCATGATATGTTATAATACCTACCGTTTTCAATTTAAGGCCTCTTTTCTTACATCAAATTTGCTTAAATTGCAGCTTAAAAACGCCATGGCAAGGGCAACCAAAGCATAATAATGAAATTCAAAATGCCCATGCAAAACCAGCCCACTGACCAGCAAAATCGCAGCGGGAAGTATTTTTACGTATTCTTTTCCGGCACAGGCTTTAAAAATCCTTGTTATTATCCAGGTAAAAATTATGACTGAAGCCGTCAGGCCAAAGGCACAGACTGTTTCCAAATAAATGTTGTGAGACCTGTTAATCATGTTAATCCCATTTGTGGTAAAGGGTGTGGTATATACATCTTGGGCCATTGCAAAAAACAGCGTTCTCCAGCTTTTGCCTAATAAAGCTATATAATGCTTAATTATTTTTATTCTTCCTGTCGACAAATCGCTGCTCGAAAACCTGGTAATATAATTTTTTACAACATATAAATCTCTGTTGGAACTTATATATGCTGTCAAAACTGAAAAGAACAAAACCGAAAAAAGCAATAAAAACAGGGACTTATAAATCTTATTGTGGTTTATGGCGTTGTGTCTGATTGAAGAAAACGCAAAAACCGCATATGAAAATATCAGCAAAATGAAGCCCATCTTGGAATATGTTATAACAACAAACGGTGTCAATGCCGCTGCCAAAAGTGTATTAACATTCACTATTCTGTCATTGTAAAATGCAATTATTAAATTTGCCGCAATCAGAATATCAACAAACTGCGCATAAAACACAGAATCACCTATGAGTCCGGCAAATCTTGTTGTTTTACCTATTCCATATGTGAATACGTACGACCTTGTGTAAATTGATGTTCCGGTTTTTAACATGTAATACCCTATAACAGATGAGAATAATGTTGAAAACGAAATATATTTGATAATATCCTTAATTTGGCCGACGAAAAATTCTTCATTGTATGTAAAAATTAATACCGATATCAGTAAAGTCCATTTAATCAATAAAATAAAATCACCGCTAGGTATTCTTAATATAATTAAACCTAACAGTATCAGAAGCCTGCTTGCTTTTTTTGCTGTTTTTGCGGTAAAAAAATATTTAACTAAAAATATTATGATACCCAAATAATACAGGCTTGTTGTTCCCATTTTATAATTCATCAGGTTAAAAAACGGCAACGCAACAAATAACATTATCGTCATGGTATCAATATTCATAATAGCCATTATTGCCAAAAGCAGGATATTAAGCAGCAAATTTGTCGTTTCCATAGATCTTATCTGTGTAATTCCCAGTAAAAGCAATATAAACAATTCGCTTCTTATAAAAAAATCTTTGTCGATTCTTATTTTCATCAGCCTCACCCTAAGTAAGAAGTTCAAACCATTGTTTCATAATCTTATCGGGTATAAAATCCAATGATCTTTGCCTTGCCATAATACCGAAATGCTTCCTTTTTTCCCGGTCAGAAATCAGAGTCTCTATAGCATCCGCCAGTATTTTTTCATTTGGGGTTAATTCTGTCTGACTGATTGTCCCCTCATTAAAAGCAGGAACTAGGATACCAAATTTGTCTTCATTCATACTATTTTTTGCCTCAACAGTATTCGGTGCGACATATTCCCTGCATCCGTCGCAATCTGTAGATATAATGGGTATGCCACACATTCCTGCTTCAATCAATGCCATAGGCAGTCCCTCATAAAGAGAAGAAGAAACATAAATATCTGCCCTGGCCAACCTTTCAAAGGGGTTTATAAGAAACCCGGCAAAATATACGTGATTTTCTATGTTTAGTTTTTTTGTAAGTTCCTTTAAATCATCCCTTAATTCCCCGTCACCGATAATCTCAAGCCGAACATTTTTATGTTTTTTTACAACATGACTGAAGGCCCTGATTAAATGCCACTGGCCTTTTGGCTTAGACAGCCTTCCCATATTGACAACAGTTATTGTATCACTCTGTTTATGTTCTCTGTGTTCAAGTTCACAATAATTGTCACCCGGTTTTAACCCGGGGCAAAAATTATACACCGTTACAAGTTTTTTTTCAGAGATTTTAAAATTATGTATAAGATTATTACGGATACATTCAGATACGCAAATTACTTTATCCGATAACAAGGCAACCGTCTTCATGCGTATTATATTTTTCAGCGTATTTTTCTCCGTGCTGTGAACAAATGTATATATTTTATCTTTTTTTCTAGAAAAAATATTTACATAGTTGGCCGGGGGCAAATGGCTTAAAGTATAGTCAATACTATATCTTTGCTTTATTTTTCTTACCGCCCGAATACGCTTTATAAGGTTAATTATTTTTTTAATTTTCGAATTTGACGGCGGTATTTTTAAATCACATAATATTCCGCCATATGGGTAAGTAATATCTCTTCCGTCATGTACAATAACATATACATTGTAATATTTTGAAAATTCTGCTGATAAGTTTGCCGCTACCCGTTCAGCCCCGCCTTTATTTAATGTGGGAACTATTATGGCTATATTTTTCCTGGGCATATAAAATCTACCTTTCTTTGGTTAACCATCCATAAATGTCTTTTTAATAAAATGTGATTTTTATGCTTCTTTCAAAACCTCAGTTATAATATTGTTATAATTTTATCCGGCTTTTATTGCAATTTTTAACAGATAATCTTCTACAATATCCATGGCAAAGTCGGCGGTGTATCTTTTTGCCTCAAGCAGGCAGTTTTGCCTCATAACGAAATTTTCTTCCGGATGTTCGATCGCGTATTTTATCCACCTTTTCAAACCGTCCGGATCCTGCCAGGAATACAGATATCCGGTACTCTTATGGGTGATAATCTCCGGATTTAGATGCCAATCTGTTGCTATAACCGGCAGGCCGGCATTAAATGCATCCAGTAATGTACCCGGAAATCCTTCGCCGTAATATGTTGTAGGAAACAAAAGGGCATAGTAATCCTTAAGTACATCGACCGTTTTGGTATAATCGACAACACCTTTGTATTTTATTGATCCGTCAGATTCGGCGATATATTTGTCTAAAACTGCTCCGTAATTATCTTCAATCGGTCCGTATATATCCAAAAATACCTTGTTATATCCGAATTCTTTATTTATAGATATAATTGCCTGCGCCGCATCCGAAATACCTTTAGCCTTATTTACTCTGCTTAACGTGCAGAAGCAGAATGTATCATCATTATGCTGTATTAAGGCCTCGGCTTTGACAGGGTCAAGACGTTTAAAATTGGGAAGATATTCAGCATTGACAATTCCCAGTGCCATAAGTCTTTCCTTTAATTGAACCGATTCGACCCAGTTAACCCGGAATTTATTCAGCTGTTTTTTCATCCATTTATTCTTAATTACCAATTCGTCCAATGATCCTCCGATACAGACATGCAAAACCGGCTTATTGAAAAACCTGTTCAAAAAATTCACAATCGGAAATATTACCCTCATACCGTTTCTGGAAAGGGATATAAAAATAACCTGGCTGTTTTTAACTATTAAGAATATATTTAATAAAATTTTTATAAAATTTACTTTGTAATTATAAGTATCCGCTATTTTAATCTTTGCATATGGATATTTTCTCTTTAATTCTTCAACCAGTATTCTGGTTTTAATAGTTTGTCCGTCACACAAGTCCGAGTTATATGCCGTTCGTCCGATTACACCGATTTTCCTCATCAAATAAACCTTTTTATACTGTTTAAGATCAAGCAATTTACCCAGTCTTTCATCGGTTCCTTCAGGCAGTAACGGCATCATCCCTGCCGAAGGTGTAAATGTCATTTCCGTAAAATAGATTTTATTTCCCGCTCTCATTAAATCAACACGCACAAAGAGGAAACCCGATGACAGATCTTGAGCTATTTTCAGCATTTCCTGCAAATTTTCAGGTGGATTTTGAAGTAACTCAAATCTTTGATGATCGGTTCTGTAAAAGTCTGCCGGTGTTCCGTCAGGCATAAAAAAATCACACACCATATTATGAAAATCACCGTTTTTTATACGGGATACATAATAAAACCGTACATTGCCGTTAAAACAGAAAAATTTATAATCTTCTATTTCCCCTTCTATAAATTTTTCACATATTATCTTTCTTTCAATTTTGCTGTAATGCCTTTCTGCAGAAACCAGCCCAAAATCCTCGGCCATCCATTTTTTTAGTTTTTTAACCGTAACCTTTATATTTAATTTATTTTTATCCTTGCACAATATATTATAAGCGGCACCGTGATTACATTTTAAAACAAACTTGTTAGGCAACTCGTCCCATTTTATATCATCCGCCCTGTCCCATACACCGATAAGCGGTACCAAAATATCGGCATATCCTTTCTGCGTGATATAGCTGCGGGCTTTAAGTTTATCCGCTAAGTCTATAACAGTTTTATCGTACGGAAATACATTCAGCTTTAACCAGCATATCTTTTCATTAAACGATTTTGGGTTGTCCAAATCAGGATTTTTCTTAAGAAAAGCTCTGTACATTATTTTACATGATAAATCTGTATTTATTTTCGATAATAATTTCCTTAATGATCTGATAATTTCTTTTTTCATAACTCCTCACTGACCATTGATTTATTTATGAAATACATTCTCTTCCATACGGCCAACATGGCATATTTCAGAAAACAGAAACAACTAAAAGGGAAAGAAAGGCATTCCACTTTCCTGTAAAGAAACCACATATTTTTTGCCGCTTTGAACTTATTGCTTGAAAGCGAATTTTTTGTTCTCCTGTATTCTGCCAGTATCTCATCAAGCCCGTAGCAGCAAAATCCGGCTCTAAGTATATTAAGCCAGGTTGCCGCATCCTGTCTTCTTTTCATATCAGGCATTATCAGGTATTTCCTGTCTACTATAGATGTATCAACCATAATTCCGACGGTCTGCAAAAGATTATGGGTAAGAAAGCCATAATAATCTACTTTAGGCAACATATGTATATATTTGTTCAGGGGTTTGCCGGAATCGTCAATTACTTCGTAGGATGTACATGAAAAACCGTACCTATTTTCTTGCATAAACTGTACCTGTTTTTTTAGCTTATCCGGCTTCCAGATATCATCAGCGTCCAGATATGCTATAAAACGCCCGCCTGCTTCCATCAGGGCGCAATTTCTTGCCTTTGCAGCTCCGCCGTTTTCTTTAAGTTTTATAAGCCTGATTCTTGTATCATTTTTAGAAATATTTTCTACAATTTTTACGGTATTGTCTGTTGAACCGTCATCCACTATAATCATTTCCCAGTTTGTGTAAGATTGCCTTTGAACCGATCTTATTGTTTCTTCTATGTATTTTTCGCTATTCCATGCCGGTGTAATAACCGAAACCATATCCATTACAATCACATACCTACTTTTAATTTTATTAGTCTTTGTAAAATATCATTTGTCACTTGTTCTCTTACATTAATTAGGCTTTTGTAATAAAGGCCGGCAATCGGTAAGGCACTAAATAAATCGGCATTCCCATTTTGCTATAGCATTTTTATTTCTTATTAATAATTATTCTCTTAATAATCTTAATATAATTGTTCATTTACAGAGGTATATAACGTTTAATAAGCTCCCTTGCCGGTTAGTACCATTTTAAAAGTTTTTAATATAATCTTGATATCCGTCCAAAAACTGATATCCTCAAGATATTTCAGATCCAGCGCCATCCATTCATTAAATGATATATCATTACGGCCGCTTATCTGCCAGTAACAGGTTAGTCCCGGTCTTACCATATGCCGCCGGTTATGATAGTCGGAAAACTGATCTGTTTCATAAGTAACTAAAGGTCTTGGTCCAACGATACTCATGTCGCCTTTTATAATATTTATTAGTTGCGGTAATTCATCAATACTCGTCTTTCGAATAAATCTGCCTACTTTTGTTACTCTCGGATCATTGGATATTTTAAAAACAGGACCATCCATTTCATTTAAATTTAGTAGTTTAGACCGCAACTGTTCAGCCCCGTCACACATACTGCGGAATTTATACATCTTAAAAACTTTCCCGTCTTTACCCGTCCGCATTTGTGTAAATATAATTTTTCCTTTACTCTCCAGCCGGATCGCTATTGCAGTAAGTAAAAAAATCGGAGATAAGACAACAAGTGCAATAAATGATAAAAAAATATCTAGTATTCGCTTAACAATAAAGTAAGTCCTGTGTTTATTAAAATTTATTACAATATCACTGTAATCATAATTTTCATCTACCAGTACATTACTTAAATCTAATGTATTCGTACCATAATACCCACCGTTATGATTAATCAAGCTATCAGTCTGCATTGTCTATCTCTCCTTAAAACCATGAATATCTATAACAGCTATTGAATATAATTCTATGTATTTTTAAGGACCTGCCCCCTATTATATTTACAGTTTTTGGTAATGTCAAGAAATATTTTCTGTAAATTAACTGATTTTTTTGATAATAATAGACATAAAAATAATAATTATTGACAAAACTGACAAAACCCAATAAAAAACTGCCAGATTATTGAAAACCAATAACCTGACAGTTTACATATTCATATATTCTTTTTTTATTAT
>NZ_CVTD020000016.1 GCF_002904165.1 Herbinix hemicellulosilytica
CAAAGAGCCTTTATTATTTCACGATTTATTATGACGATTCTTCTGTAAAAATTCCGGTATCTTGATGCCGCCCGTATCGGTTGTGCTGCTTATTGGCGGTTTAGCCTGACCTGACTGGCTTACAGGCTTACGATCAGGGTCCGTATTAAAGCTTGTCCTAGGAGGAACATATGAGCTTTGACCTGTTCTTAAAATATTATGTAATGATGAAGGGGAAGTGGTTCTCTTTAAGAACTCCGGTGTTTTTACCAGTTCTCTGGGTTTTGATTCAAGACCGGTAGCTATAACTGTAATAGATGCCGTATCCGGAGTGGAGTCGTCAAACATGGCACCGAAAATTATGTTTGCCGTATCCCCTGCTAATTCCTGAACCAATGTGGCGGCGTCATTTGCTTCAATTAGGCTGATATCACCGGATATATTAATAATTACATGAGTGGCTCCCTGTATGGTTGTTTCAAGAAGCGGACTTGTAATTGCCTGCTTTACTGCAGTTATACACTTATCGTCTCCGGTTCCATAACCGATACCTATATGGGCAATTCCCTTATCCTTCATGACGGTCTTAACATCGGCAAAGTCCAGGTTAATTAATCCCGGTACGTTGATTAGGTCCGTAATTCCCTGAACACCCTGCTGCAATACTTCATCCGCTTTTTTCAAAGCTTCCGGCATTGTTGTCCGGCGATCGACTATTTCAAGCAATTTATCGTTAGGTATTACGATTAGGGTATCAACCTGTTCCTTTAACCTTTCTATTCCCGCCAAAGCGTTTGCCATACGGGTCTTTGCTTCGAATTTAAAAGGTTTCGTTACTATTCCTACCGTAAGAATATCCATGTCTTTTGCAATCTGTGCAATTACAGGAGCGGCACCGGTACCGGTTCCTCCTCCCATGCCGCAGGTTACAAATACCATGTCTGCTCCTTTAATTACTTCAGTTAATTGTTCCCTGCTTTCTTCGGCGGCTTTCTGCCCGATTTCAGGCTGAGCTCCGGCACCAAGGCCTTTTGTCAGCTTTTCACCTATCTGAATACATACAGGAGCCTTACAGGTTTTAAGATGCTGCTTGTCCGTATTGACCCCGATAAATTCAACACCTTTTATATTCTCTTCTATCATTCTGTTAACGGCGTTGTTCCCTGCTCCTCCTACTCCGATAACAAGTATTTTCGCAGTATTTTCCGCCTCATTAGTTCTTATTTCAAGCAAGGTCAATTCCTCCTTCATCGTATTATTCAAAATTGAACTACTTACAATCTGATCTATTGGTAATTATACCATATTAAACCACATTATAATGGGACAAAAATCAGTCATAATACTACTTATTGTATATTTCTTATTATATATGATATCTTTAAATTCCCAAATAATCAAGCATAATTTTATTATTTTATGAATTATTTGATAATTTTTTATCTAATCTTCCGATTCCGGTTTTGCTATGAAATAATCTGTGCCGGTTGTCATATCTATGGTTAATTTTTTGCCCTCTACCTCGTCCAAAATGTTTTTTAATTTTGCCAAAACTTCATCATATGTACTTCGTTTGCCAAGCTTTGCTTTTATATCGCCGCAATCTAACGTTACTTCATATTTATTGTTGAAACTTATTGTATTTACGTTAAGACCGTACTTTTCAATCTGCTGTGTCAAATTCAGAATTACATCAAATAGCTCTTCTTTCTGCACCTCCAGTTTTTCGTTCAATGCAATTTTTTGAAATTTCAGTCCCTTGACCTGCGGAATATCGTCAATTTTATTTGACGTGCTTTCCACAATTATGCCGTCTTTATCAAAATAGAAGTAATCACTCATGAATTCTATACAGCCTATAATTCTCTTATCATAAACCCTGATACTGACGGAATTTCTGTCTACCAGTTCAAAGGACATTTTTTCTACAAACGGAATCCTGATATCAACAAAGTATTTGTACTTCAGATAAAATATAAGCGTATTTTTGTCTTCCCTCTTATTTATCAGCCTTTTAACAATTTGGTCCTGGCTATACCTTGAAGAACCGGTTACCGTAATATTTTTTAACTGAAAATAATATATAAAGATTGCAGCCGGTATTCCAAGAAAAACAGCTAATTTAATAAGGCGCTTGCTTATCCGTCTTAGTACACTGTTATTCTTCCTGTATAATTTGTTATCCATAATATACTCCATTCAGGTGCATATTCATAGTAGTATAATGGGCTTATAAAATATTCTCACTGCAAAAACTTACGTTAGCCCCGAGGCTGCCTAAGTCTCTGCATATATCCTCGTAACCCCGCTCGATTGTGTCCGCTTCCTTTACTATTGTAGTTCCTTCAGCAGCTATACCTGCTATAATAAGGGCAGCACCCGCCCGAAGATCATGGGCTTTTACTGTTGCTCCTTTAAGTTTTTTAACCCCCGATATAACTGCTTTCTTTTCTTTCTCATCTATAGTAATATTTGCCCCCATCTTCTTTAGTTCATAAGCATTCTGAAACCGTGATTCGAATATTGTTTCTATAATGGTACTTTTTCCGTCCGCAAGACTTAAGACGGTCATCAGTTGAGACTGCATATCGGTAGGAAATCCCGGATAAGGCTGAGTTTTAAGTACTTCAATAGGTAAAGGCCTTTTATCGCACTTTACTCTAAGGGAATTTGCACCTGTCTTTATGTCACATCCGACTTTACTTAACACCCTAATAACAGAATCCAATTGGTTTACAGGGGTGTTTTGTAAAATCACATCGCCTCCGGCAGCTGCTACGGCTGCCATATATGTTCCTGTTACAATCCTATCCGGTGAAAGCGTAAATTCCACATCACGAAGACTCTTTACGCCTTCTATCTCAATAAAGGCAGTCCCTTTTCCGCAGATTCTTGCTCCGGCTTCAACTAAGAAATTGCATAGTTCCAGTACTTCCGGTTCTCTTGCTGCATTAAATATCCTGGTAACCCCTTCCGAAAGTACCGCCGTAAGTATAATATTTTGTGTTGCCCCTACGCTTGGAAATTTTAGAAAGATATCGGTTCCGACAATTTTTTCCGTCCGGCAGTATATTATATCCTTGTCCTCCCCCAGAAACTCCTGGCTCACATTCATTCTCTTAATAGAGTCCAGATGAAAGTCTATGGGTCTTTTTCCTATTGAACATCCTCCCGGGTACGCTATGGAAACCTCATGACATCTTCCTAGTAGTGATCCCAAAAACAGAATGGAGCTTCTCATCTTCCGTACAGAACTTTCTGATACTTTTGCAGATGAAAGTTTTGAGGTGTCTATAATCAGAGTATTTTCATCCCATTCGGCCGAACACCCCAACTCCTTAAGTATTTTTATCATATGAAATACATCCAGTATCTTGGGACAATTCTTTAGTATGGTTAAACCTTTATTCAAAACTGTTGCAGCAATTATCGGCAATGCTGCATTTTTTGAACCCTGTATTGTTAATTCTCCTTTTAAACTGCCACCGCCGATAACCTTGATGCTCGACATAGCACACCTCAGACATTTATGGAAATACAATACACTATATGATATTTCCTTTGTCCGGGTGATAAAGTGGCAATAATCTATGAGTTAGTAGCCATAAACCGGAGCAAAACCAAGGACTTAAAGCCCCAATATTAAAATATTACGGCTTAAATCTGCTGTTCAAAACCGGTTTTTGGCTATTTACTGTCAATATAACGAAATATTGCGTTATCTTTGTATCTTTATTTGATTGGAGACACTTAGAACTATCCCCATTTCAAACAGGATAACAAGAAGCGAGCTTCCTCCGTAACTGATAAAAGGAAGAGGTATTCCGGTAGGCGGAATGGTGCTGGTTACAACCGCAATATTTATTAATACCTGAGATGCTATATGAGCAAGAACGCCGGTCGCTATAAGGCCTCCGTACAAATCCGGGGCATTTATGGCTATAATAAAAATACGCCAGAACAAAAGAATAAACAAAAGGATAAGGGCAACTGCCCCAAACAATCCCAACTCCTCGCAAATTACCGAAAAAATCATATCGTTATGGGATTCGGGAATAAAGCCCAGCTTTTGCATGCTCTCTCCCAAGCCCTTACCGAATATTCCGCCCGAAGCTATGGCATATAAGCCTTGAAGAATCTGATACCCCAGTTCATGGGTTTCAACATTTCTCCATGCTTCAATACGGGTGGATCTGAAGTCTACGAAGAATATCATAAGGGAGGCCAATCCGCCCATGACAATACCCGATATTATAAAATAAGCCTTTTTTCTGCTGGCTACAAAGCATATTGAAACTATTATTATGCCTATTATTAAGCCGGTAGATAAGTTCTCGACAATTATAAGGCCAACCAGGGGTGCCATAAATAAGCATACCCTAAGGAATCCCCATATTTTATCCAGCTTTTTGGGTGCCAGATTTACTATGAACGCTGTTCCTAAAATGACCGCTATCTTGGACAGCTCAGACGGCTGAAATGAAAAAGAACCTATGTTGATCCAACGTTTTGCACCTTTTACTTCTTCACCGAATACTAATACCAATGCCTGAAGCATTACGCATAAAAAATAAAGTATCGTTATGGGTCTGAGCTTAATTATAGGGAGCTTTCTTATATATATTCTGTAATCAATTTTGGATACAAACAGCATTATCAGTATTCCCGCTCCTCCGAAAAGTGCCTGTCTTGCCAGATAATAAGTAGCATCTCCATAGATCCTTTGAGCATTGTAGGACGATGTACTGTATATCATGACCAGGCCAAAGCACACAAGAAAAAGAATCAGGAATAACATACTATAATCATAATAATGATATGTTTTTTTTGCGTTTACTTCACCTGCTGTTCTTGCCATTTGATCTCCCATCTTTACTTGCGTAATTCTTTAACATATTCTTTAAACATCGTGCCGCGCTGTTCGAAATTGTCAAACATTCCCCAGCTGGCACAGGCCGGAGAAAGCAAAACCGCATCTCCGTACTTGGCTATTTTTGCACTTACAGAAACGGCCTCCTTTAAATCTTTTACCGTAATAATATCAGAAAAGCCGTATTTTACGGCAGTATCTGCTATCTTTTTTGCAGTCTGCCCCAAAAGAACCAATGTTTTTATCCTTCCCTCAAAAGACTGTATAAGGCTGTCAAAGTCCACCCCTTTATCGTATCCTCCCGCAATCAGTATGGTAGAACTTTTCATAGCCTTAACTGCTTTTATCGCAGCATCGGGATTGGTTGCTTTGGAGTCATTGTAGTATTTTACACCGTTTATAGTGTCTACGTATTCAATTCTATGTTCAACTCCCGTAAAGGATGTAACTGCCTTTTTTATAAGTTCCACTGGAACTCCCATGGCAAGGCCGATACCAAGGCAAGCCATGACATTTTCATAATTGTGTTTGCCTAAAATCTTAAGCTCATTTACGTTTATAATTTTTTCTATGTACCCGTTTTTGCAATAAACTATGTCATCCCCGTCCAGGTACAAGCCCTTTTTTAGCTTTCTTTCACTTGAAAAGTAAAGTACTTGCGTTTTTATGCGACTTCCTATTTCTCTTGTATATTCATCCTCATAATTTAGGATGCATAAATCATTTTTATCCTGATTCTTTGCTATATTTGCTTTAAGGCTAACATAGTTTTCCATGGTATGGTGCCTGTCTAAATGGTCCGGTGTAATATTCAGAATAACACTTATATGAGGATGAAATTCGTGTACTGTTTCAAGCTGGAAACTACTTACCTCAAGTACCGTTACGGACTTATCGGTAGTATCCGGGGCAATGTCGGAATATGGATTTCCGATATTTCCCGCCACAAACACTTCATTATAATATGTTTTTATAACTTCTCCCGTCAAAGAAGTAGTCGTGGTTTTCCCATTGGTTCCCGTTATGCCTATTATTTTGCCTTTTGCATATCGGTAAGCCAGTTCCAGTTCCCCCCATATGGGGATCTTTCTTTCCTGCACCTTTTTTACAAAAGGATGTTCCAATGTTATTCCGGGGCTTATAATCATAAGGTCAATTTCATCAAGAAGGTATGAAGGAAAGTCTCCGAGATAAGCCCTGAAATTTTTCTCAGTATCTATTTTCCCATAAAAATTAGTAATATCAAAATCTTTTCTTTCTTCATATAATAATACTGCTGCCTCTGATTTTTGCAGTAACTTAACTGCAGAAATACCGCTTCTTGCTGCACCGAATACCAAAACTTGCTTGCCTTTTAAATTCATTCAGTTACCATGCCCCACTTTGCTTAATTAATGGATTCCCATCAGAGCTATAAGACAAAGTATTGTTGTAACTATAGAAAACACGGCTACTATTCTGGTCTCAGACCAGCCCATCAATTCAAAATGATGATGGATGGGAGCCATCTTAAACAGTCTTTTGCCTCCGGTAAGTTTAAAATAACCGACCTGGAGTATGACAGAGATTACTTCTATCAAATATATGAATGCTACTAGAACAATAAATAATGGCATTCTAAGCATATATGCCGCAGAGGCTACAAAACCTCCCAAAGCCAGCGAACCGGTATCCCCCATAAACACTTTTGCCGGATATACGTTATACAGCAAAAACGCAAGCAAGCTTCCGGCTACTGCCCCACAAATCGGGGATATACCGCTTTTAAGGCCAATAGATACCACCGTAAAAAACGTGGCAATCAGTACGGTAACACTGGATTCCAGTCCGTCCAGTCCGTCGGTAAAATTGGAACCGTTTACGGTCCCCAAAACTACAAAGAACATCATCGGAATAAAAAGGTATGAAATATCTACATATTTACCTCCGGAAAACGGAATCATCATCCATGTAACATCTTCTACGGAACCCACCAGGTAAAAACCGAATATCGCGGTAACTAAAATCTGTCCCAAAAGCTTTTGCCATGCCTTTAACCCCAAAGAACGTTTCATAACCACTTTTATGTAATCATCCAAAAATCCGATGATACCGAAACCTATAGTGGCAAACAAAACGGGAATTATTTCTTTGTTGTCTTTCAGGTAAAAAAGGCAAGTAATAGAAATACTCAAAACAATTATTATTCCGCCCATGGTAGGTGTTCCTGATTTTTTAAGATGGGATTCCGGTCCTTCCTGTCTTACATACTGGCCGAACTTCATACGTCTTAAAATAGGTATCAATAAGGGACATAAAACAACACAAACACCAAATGATATTATAACCGGTAAAATAACCTGAAAATCCGAATAGTTCATAAAAAACTCCTTATCTGTCTTTTTTTAGGTATAATTCTTATGTATTTGTCTCTGATTATTATAAACAAGTGGCCTGAAACTTAAACTTATCAAAATAATAAAAGTAATTTTTGTATAGGAACACTCGGTTTATTATACTTTATGACATGTAAAATAACAATATTATTTGAACTGTAAAAATTACAAAAATTTATTGGTAATAAAGTACCAAAGGACTGTATTTATTTACAATTTCGCCCGGAAGCGGAAATTGTTCAATAACAATATCGCCTTCTCCGAGAGTATATATTTCTCCGAATTCGTATACTCTTAAAAGATCTTTCATTTCCTTTTTGGTCTTACCTATAAAGTCAGGAACAGTAAAAGTACCGACCTTATACTCCTTTTGCTCTTCTTCGGTATATCTTTCTTCAATTCCCAAATAAGGAAGAATATTATCGAATAATTCTGCAATGACCGGAGCCGCTATGGTTCCTCCGTAGTATATTCCTACCGGTTCGTCTATAAGTACAATGGCGATTACCTGAGGATCATCCGCAGGAGCAAAACCTACGAAAGATGATATGTATTTACCGGATCTTCTCGGAAGTTTTTCGGAAGTAGCTGTCTTTCCTCCTACACGAAAACCGGGAAGATAAGCTCTTTTTCCGGTACCGTCGGATACTACGGCTTCCAAAAGTTTTTTCATTGTTTCAGATGTTTCCTTTGAGATAACATTTTCAGTCGTTTTATATTCCAGAGTTTTTATTACTCTTCCGTCCGGTGCTTTGATTTGCAAACCGAAATGAGGTGTAACCAGTTTACCTCCATTGATAACCGCACTTACAGCCACAAGAAGCTGCAGGGGTGTTATCTGAAAGGACTGTCCGAATGACATGGTTGCAAGCTCCACAGCACCTACATTGTCTATATTGTGCATTATGGAATTTGCTTCTCCGGGAATGTCTACACCGGTCCTGTTAAACAGGCCGAGACGTTTGAAATAATCATACATTCTTTCTGCCCCAAGTCTTGCTCCGATTTCTATAAATACCGGATTGCATGAATTCTTTATTCCTTCAACAAAATTCTGACTGCCGTGGCCTCCGGCCTTATGGCAGCGGATAATCCGGTCTTCAACCGTCTTAAATCCGGGACAGAAAAATCTGTCTTCAAGTTTTACTTCATTTTCTTCCAAAGCGGCAGTTGCCGTAATTATTTTAAAAGCCGATCCCGGCTCATATGTATCGCTGATGCTGGCATTTCTCCACATCTGGTTTAGAAGTTCATTAAGCTTTTCATCACTTAAAGTTTCTCCTACATAATCTTTTGCAATCTCATTTATTAAAGTATAGGGATCGTTTAAGTCAAACTCAGGTGCATTGACCATAGCATAAATTTTGCCGTCTCTTGGGTCCATTACTATCAGTTTTACGTTCTTTGCGCTCTTGGCTTCCATCACTTTGTAAGCAGCCTGCTGAGCATACTTTTGTATATTTATATCCAGGCTTATGTAAAGATCGTTGCCCGGCTGAGGTTCTACCCTGTCTTCAGCCGCATTCGGTATTTCCACTCCGTAGGCGGTTGTAAGGGTAAGAATCATTCCGTTTATTCCTTTAAGATAATCTTCATATTTTACTTCCAGGCCGATTACTCCCTGGTTGTCACTGCCTGTAAATCCAATTACCTTGGATGCCAGGTTGCCGTAAGGATAGTATCTTTTGTAATCCTCATCAACCATAACCCCATCCAGTTTATACTCCCTGATTTTATCGGCTATTTCTTTACTTACATTGGATTTTATTCGTTCGATTGCCGATACTTTTTCCACCCTTTTCCTTACGTATTCCTCGCTTAAACCCAGATGTTCGGAAAGGACGGAAATCACCTTTTCAGGATCCGTTATCTGGCTGTGGATTACCGAAATTGTACATACGGGTTTGTTGGTTGCCAGTTCTACACCGTTTATGTCATATATGCTGCCTCGC
The DNA here is from genome assembly GCF_002904165.1 of Herbinix hemicellulosilytica. Classification (GTDB taxonomy): domain Bacteria; phylum Bacillota; class Clostridia; order Lachnospirales; family Lachnospiraceae; genus Mobilitalea; species Mobilitalea hemicellulosilytica. Next base: position 9,177 of record NZ_CVTD020000016.1, read on the forward strand.
TTGGCTTTAATGGGCCTTTCCCTTTCATGAAGAGCCTTAGCCTTGGCAGAATAATACTCAGATTTAAATATCATCAAATAAACAAGTCTTCCTGTCAGTATACAAGTTACCAGCAAAATAACCGATAAAACAATTAATATATTTCTTCTGTTATAAGTCCTGTTTCGTGCCATATCATCAGTCCCAATACTCTTATCGTTTTATTTTATTACCGATGATATGGCTTTATTCATTGGTGTAATTTTTAATCGGCCGGATTTTTACGGTCCGTTGGGATTTTCGTCTATGCTGTCATTATGGCCGTTTGAGTTTTGCGTGTTTTGATTTACCTCAAGGTTTGAATCTTCGCCCGCATCATTAGAGATGTTTGTACTATTGCTGCTTGAGTTATTGTTATTAACATTATTATCATTGGTACCGTTGCCGTTTAAATTGTTGTCATTTGAGCTGTTATTGCCATTTCTATTTGAATTATTGCCGTTTGACGTATTTTGATCGGAGCTACCGGCATTTGTATTACCGTTTGCATTGCCGCTGTTTATGTTTGTACTATTACCGCTTGCATTATTGGTATTACTGCCTGTGTTGCTGCCGGAATTATCTGCTGTATTATCGTTTGCTGTTTCATCAGTCTGATTTAAGTTTTCGGACGTGTCTTCTTTTTCATCATCCAAAGTATTTCCGTCAGTATTGTCAATAATCCTTGCGCCGGTTTCATCTCCGACACTCACACCATTACCGTCTTTTGGAAGCAGGTAATCTATCTCACCCTCAGGATAAATGCCAAGTGCGGGAAGAAGTTCCTTCATTATACGGCTTGCAAATTTGGTTGCTATGGAACTGTCATCCTGCCTTTCTACATTCTGAGGTTCGTCTATAACAACATAAATTACAATCTCAGGATTAAGTGCCGGGACTGCCCCCAGGAAAGACACTACATAATTGCCCTGATTTCGGGGAAACTTTTCAGCAGTACCGGTTTTTCCGCCTATAGTATATCCTTCCACCTTTGCAGGTTTTGCGGTTCCCATCTCTACGGTCTGATACATGGCTTCCCGTATAAACCTTGAAGTTTCATCCGATACAGTACGCCTTATCAGTAAAGGATCGATTTTCTTAATAGTAGCTTTTTCGTCATTCATTATCTCCTTTACCACATGAGGCTGATAATAGTATCCGCCGTTTACCAGGGACGAAAAAGCCGCAGCCATCTGAAGCATGGTTACGTTAAAAGTCTGTCCGAAACTGCTTGTAGCCAGTTCAGCCGCATTAAGATTATCAAGCGAAGTAATAATACCGCTTTCTTCTCCTGGCAGGTCTATTCCGGTTTTTTGACCAAAGGAAAAGTATTTTTGATATTTATAAAATAAATCCCTTCCCTCCAGCCTTGATATCTGCATCATTGCGTCGTTGCATGATTTCATCAGGGTTTCGGCCAAAGTCAGCTCCCCGTGGCCGTATCTGGCATTACATCTGATAGTCCAGCCTCCCACCTGTTCCGACCCGTCACAATAGAATGAACTGTTTTCGGTGATAATCGCCTCTTCCAGCCCTATAGCTACAGTAAATGGCTTAAATGTTGAACCGGGTTCATATCCAGAACTGATAATATCGTTTTTCCAGATCCGGTTCATGGCTTCAATCTTTTGTTCCAGAGTCATATTGGCAAGCTCTTCTTCGCTAAATATTCCTTCAAGATTTCTTGGAGAATTCAGATTATACTCATAATTTGAATGCATAGCGATGATTTCCCCGCTGTTGGGATCCATCACCAGAACCCCTATGCTTTTACTTCCGAATTCCTCAAGGAATTGACGTATGTGCTTTTGTACAATTCTTTGGGCATTTACATCGATTGTACTTACTATCGTATTTCCGTTCTGCGGCTTCTTAACGATCCTTTCTATATTTAGAGAAGAATCATAATAGCCATACTCTCTTCCGTTTTTCCCGTTTAATTCTTCGTTATAATATTCCTCAATTCCAAAATACCCCTTGTTGTCTGCGGATGTAAATCCGATGACATCACAAGCCAGGGTATCATAAGGATATGCTCTGATATATTTTTCTTCAAACCAGAGGCCCTTAATATTTGAATCCTGTTTTATCAGTTTTTTAAATTCCTCTACCTGAGCCAATTGCAGGTTATCAAGCAAAATTTTATATCTGCTTTTGGGACTTTCTTCAAGTATTTTGTTAATTGTGTCAGGTTCAATTTGGAAATACTCATTAAGGGCTTTTATTGTGCTGGGAATTTTATCCGAATTAAGCAAGAGATTTTCCGGATCGAGAATCAATCGATATCTAAGTTCGCTTCTGGCTAAGACAGTACCGTTCCTGTCGAGAATTTCTCCTCTTTTATACGGTATTACAGAACTGACATAGGTTTGCCTTGAAAGAACCTGCTTGGCATACCTTTCGCCGTCAGTTTCCATTATGTAAATCAGTCTTCCGATAAGACCGGCCAAAAGCAGGGTAATTACACAAAATACAAGCAATAATCTTGCTTGCATTCTGGAAGTAAATTGCTTTATTTTTACAGTTGTTTTTTCCATAGTACTTTGACCTCATTACAAAGCATAATCTTAATCCGGTATATCTGCATACTGTCTGATATAGCTTTCTTCGGCTTTTTTATAAGTAATAACCTCATTATTGTTGGGATATACCATCCCCAACTCATTTACGGCTACGTTATATACATAATCAAGATCATAAACCATATTTATCTGTTCATATGCCGCATCGTTTTCATTCTTCATGGTAGCAAGGGTTTTTTCCATAGTTATAATATCTTTTTCCAACCTGCTTACCTCGTTTTGCAGCATTAAAAACTCTATGCAAAAGTATAAAGTCGCACCTATAGCTAAGGTCAACACAAACAATGACGCCTTGCTTATGCCTGATAAGCCTTTTGGCTGTGTGCGTACCTGTCTTTCCGGTCTGGCATGCTCCCTTATTTTTGGCTCGGTTACCGGAGCAGCCTTGTAAGCGGTATTATAATTGTTCACGGCATATCGCCCGCTTAGTTCTCTTTTGCGGGCCGTATTGCCGTCTATATAGCTTGTCCTTGTTTGATACTGAAAATTGCTTCTGTTTTGAGCCATGACTTTTCCCCTCTCTGCACCCATTAACGTCTTAAATGTTATCCTCTGATGTCTTTTCAAATACTCTTAATTTTGCGCTTTTTGATCTTTTGTTAAATTCTATCTCTTCATCCGAGGGTAGGATCGGTTTTTTTGTTACAATTTTTCCTTTAGGTTTCTTACCGCATACACAGACCGGAAAACCCGGCGGACAAGTGCAAGGATTTTCATTTACTTTAAAGGCTTCTTTTACAATTCTGTCCTCAAGGGAATGGAAAGTAATTATAGCCAGTCTGCCTTTGGGCAGAAGCAAATCAATCATATCCTGCAAAGTTTCCTTAAGAACTTCCAGTTCTCGGTTTAATTCGATCCTAATAGCCTGGAAAGTCCTCTTGGACGGATGTCCTCCCGTAGCTCTGAACTTGGCGGGTATAGCTTCCTTTATTATTTCGTTTAATTCAAAAGTTGTTTCTATAGTTTTCTTTTCCCGTGCCCGGACAATGTGTTTGGCTATATTTTTGGCAAACTTATCCTCACCGTAATTTTTTATGATACGGTAAAGGTCCGCCTCACTATAGGTGTTTATAATATCTTTTGCGGTAGTTGTAGTTCGCTTGTCCATCCTCATATCAAGCGGACCGTTCTCACGGTATGAAAAGCCCCGCTCCGGGGTATCCAATTGATGAGATGACACCCCAAGGTCCAGAAGGATTCCGTTGACTTTATCAATTCGTAGGTCCTCGAGTACTGCTTTTATATTGCTGTAATTGCTTCTTACTACCGTAACTTTATCTTTAAATTCAGCCAACCTTGCTGTGGCAGCATCAATGGCTGCTTCATCCTGATCCAGACAGACAAGTCTTCCGGTGGTAAGCCTTGAGGCTATTTCAAAAGAATGGCCGCCTCCGCCTACTGTTCCGTCAACATATATACCGGCAGGATCAATGTTTAGATTTTCGATAACTTCATCCAATAGTACAGGTTTGTGTTCAAACGCCATAATCAGGCTCCTTATCCATAGGGGATTTAGAAATTAATACCGTATTGTGACATATGCTCCGCTATTGAATCCACATCATCATATTGATTGTTCTGCTCCCAGCGTTCCTTGTTCCATATTTCAATCTTGTTTAAAACACCGACAAAAACAATTTCCTTTTCAAGAGCGGCGCTTTCACGAAGCTTTGCAGGTATTAATATTCTTCCCTGTTTGTCAGCCTGACATGCAGCAGCACCTGCCATAAAGTAGCGCTGCAACTGTCTTGCTTCTTTTGTCCCCGGAAGTGTCTTAAGTTTTTCAACGAATATCTGCCATTCTGAATATGGGTACGCAAAAAGACATCCGTCAAGCCCCAGGGTTAGAACAAATTCTTCACCCAGTTCTTCCCTGAATTTGGATGGTATAATAATCCTCCCTTTTGCATCTATTGTATGGACATATTCACCCATAAACATAGGCAGCACCCGTCTTCATAAGTAACATGGCTTGTACCATTTATATTTATAATTAAATGGCATTTCATTTGCATTTTAGCCACATTAGTGGTTTTGGTAATTGTGTAAAACCAATGATTACTGCAAATTTGTGGTTGTACTGTAGTGATTAACCACTTATATGGTCATATTCCCTTATAACTTTTCACCACTTTCGTGGATTTTACCACCACTTCACACCACTTTGCTCCACTTCTGACTTAATTTTATTATAATAATGGGAATTAATCAAGTACTTATCCAAAAAAATAAAGGCACAGAAAGCCCATAATTACTGGCAAATCTGTGCTTTTATGAGGTAAATTTACAATATATTGTACTAAAATCAAAAATCGAACAAAATATGTCAATATATAGGCGATTTTCCGGAATATAGGAAATTGGTCCCGGTTTATAAAAATTATGGCAATTAAAATATTTCTTATAGTAATTAAGTTTACTTAGACTATTTTTCACGGGAAAACGAAAAAATCTCTAATGATAAAAAAGCTGCAGCAAATCTTAGGCTTGCTGCAGCTTAGCTGATTTCAAATACTACTGCTATTTAGATTTTTTTAATTTCCCTCTTTTATAAATAATCATTCCCACAGAGAACAATACTATCAGGGCTGAAATCAATTGGGATATGGGAATCGGTGTTCCCCACAAAAACAATTGGTCGGTCCTGAGTCCTTCAATCCATACACGGCCGAGACCATAACCTGCCAGATACAGAAGCATAATCTCACCGTCGAATTTTTTGCGTTTGGTGCAAATTATCAGTATTATCAATACGGCAAGATTCCATAAAGACTCATACAGGAAAGTCGGATGAACCTGAATATATTCGGCACCATTTACCCAGACAATATTATTTCTGATTTCCATAATCCGTTCAAAAGCAGCCTGTCTTCCCGCATATTTTTCAGCCAAACTTACAACAGGCATTCTGAAATCATAGGATACGTCCTTTATATTTAGCTGCATTGCAAAAAGACTGTCGGTATATTTGCCGAATGCCTCCCTGTTAAAGAAGTTGCCCCAGCGGCCGATTATTTGACCTGTTATAAGACCTATACATCCGGTATCCGCAAGGAGCCAAAAGGGATATTTTTTGACTTTGGAAAAAACCACCGCAGATAAAATAGCTCCGAATATCCCTCCGTAAATCATCAGGCCGCCGCTTCTTAGATTAAATATCTCAAGTAGATTGTCCTTAAACTCATCCCAGGAAAAAACTACATAGCCCAGTCTTGTAAAAATTACAGATACTACTATGGCAATCAAGGCAAAATCCAAATAAAGTTCCGGGTCCTGGCCTGTCTTTTTTGCGACCCATTCGGCTATCAGAAATCCGCACAACATTCCAAACCCGATTATCATGCCATAGAAGGCAATTCGAAAACCGAAGATGTCAATACCTGTCGGAACATTCTTTAACTCTATTCCCAAATTCGGAAACCTAATATTGGTTAAGGCTTCACTGCTAAGCAGTATTCCCATTATTTTCACCACTTTCTCGTGCAATATTATACATTAAAGCGGAAAAGAATGACATCTCCGTCCTGAACAATATAGTCCTTTCCTTCCAGGCGTACCAGGCCCTTTTCTTTAGCCGCATTGTAGCTGCCGCATTTTACCAGATCATCATAATTGACTATCTCTGCCCTTATAAAGCCTCTTTCGAAGTCCGAATGAATTTTACCTGCCGCCTGAGGTGCTTTGGTGCCGGCCGTAATTGTCCAGGCCCTAGTTTCTTTTGGACCTGCAGTTAAGAAACTGATAAGGCCCAAAAGCCTGTAACTTGCTTTTATTAGTTTATCAAGACCTGATTCTTCAAGTCCCAAATCCTCAAGGAATATTTTTCTTTCTTCATCGTCCAGTTCTGCCATTTCCTGCTCGATCTTGGCACATATAACAAACACTTCTGAGTTTTCTTTTGCCGCAATCTCTTTAACCGCTTTTACATACGGGTTATTTGCTCCGTCATTTGCGTAATCTTCCTCATTAACATTTGCAGCATAGATAACAGGCTTTGCGGTAAGAAGGTTATAAGTGGCTATAAGTTTACTCTCTTCTTCTTCCGCCGCAAAAGTTTTGGCCGGTTTTCCTTCTTCCAGATGCACTTTTAATCTTTCCAGCATTTCAAGCTCTTTAGCCAAATCCTTGTCGTTTTTGGCCCCTTTGGCAGTCCTTGCAATTCTTCTTTCCAAAATCTCCAGATCGGAGAATATTAGCTCCAGATTTATGGTTTCAATATCTCTCCCCGGATCAACCGAGCCTTCTACATGGACTATATTCGAATCCTCGAAGCAACGGACTACATGAACAATGGCATCGACCTCTCTTATATGGGAGAGGAATTGGTTGCCGAGGCCTTCTCCTTTTGAAGCTCCTTTTACAAGTCCGGCTATATCCACAAATTCAATGATAGCCGGAATAATTTTTTCAGAATTATATAAATCAGCCAGTACCTGCAGTCTTTTGTCAGGTACGGATACAACTCCGACATTCGGATCTATAGTACAAAAAGGATAGTTGGCCGATTCCGCACCGGCTTTTGTCAATGAATTAAACAGTGTGCTTTTGCCTACATTGGGTAAGCCTACGATACCTAGTTTCATATGTTCGTTCCTTCCTTATATAATGTAAAGATTTCTTCTTATATTTAATCCCTTGTTTCAAATACGGTTAAAATCCCATCATCAAATTCGACTATTCCTTCTTTATCTGTAATCTCATTGCTGATTCCCAGGCTGCTTCCTTTTTTGAGTATTATTCCGTCCAAAGGATATTTAAAACCTCGCAGCTTTAATCCCTTTACCTGATAAGTAAAAGGAAGAAGGGAAACAAAATTGCCGTATTGCTTGTCTTTCTTTATGACAAAATTTTCGGCTTTAAGATAAATTTTATTATTTGCATCTATAATTTTTGCATCAATTTTCTTTTCCAATGCAACATAAAGAAGGTTAATATTAGCCAAAGTATGATCCAGGCGGGTCCCGGTAGCTCCTGCAAAATCAATAACCGAAGGCTTTTTTGTTAAGGCCAGCTCAAAAGCCAGCTCGGTATCAGTCATATCCTTTTGCGAAGGAAAAGTCATTATCGGTATGGATTTTTCCCTGTATTTACTTAATATTTCCGAACCTGCGGAATCAAAGTCCCCCAATATATAGTCAGGCAAAATATTTAGCCTGTCCAATGCAAGTAAGCCTTTGTCCGCTGCTATAATCACGGAATACTGTTCATTTAAAATCAGGGAACGTAAAAAATCATGTTCTATACTGCCCCCGGTTACTATCAAAACTTTATTCTTACTTATGTTGTTGCTCAAATTTCCTGAATACCTCATAATATCTGTTTATATTGGCCGCTATGTCTCCTTCAAATATGCTTGTTCCGGAAACAATTACATTTGCTCCGGCTTCCAAAACGTCGGCAACATTATCCGGTGTTATGCCTCCGTCTACTTCAATATCTATATTAGCACCGGCTTTTTGGGCCTTTTCTTTTAAATCCCTTATTTTATCCAATGAACTTGGTATAAATGCTTGTCCTCCGAAACCCGGATTAACACTCATTATCAGAACCATATCGATATCATTTATAATGTAATCCAAAACATTAAGGCCGGTTGCGGGATTTAAGGACACTCCCGCTTTAAGGCCCAGTTTTTTTATTTTATGAATGGTATTATGAAGATGAGTGCATGCTTCCGCATGTACTGTTATTATATCGGCTCCCGCTTTTTTGAAATCTTCAAGCAGCCTTTCGGGTTCATTTACCATCAAATGCACATCAAAAATTAAATTTGATTTTTCCCGGATTGAAGATATAACCGGAATACCAAAACTGATATTGGGCACAAAGTTACCGTCCATTACGTCGATGTGCAAGTAAGGTACCCCTGCTTCTTCTACTGTTTTGATTTGTTTTCCCAGTACATTAAAATCAGCCGCTAAAATTGACGGCGCAAGTTTAATCATAGTGGCCTCCATCAGTAAATACAATAACAAGTAAATTCATTATATATTGTCCGTAAATATATGCTATATATTATAAAAATTCACTTAGCCAACGATTCATATTTATTAATTTTAAAATACTGTTATTTTAATACCGTTTTATTTCACTAAGTTCTTCATATAAATCCTTATAATTTTCATATCGGATGCTGCTGATTTTACCCTCATTTAGTGCCTCTTTAACGGCACAACCGGGTTCATTAAGATGCATGCATCCTATAAAACGGCACATATCTTCATATTCTTTAAATTCTATAAAATAATCCTTCAGCTCATCCTTGTCTATTTCGTCTATATAAAGGGAGCTAAATCCTGGAGTATCCATTATATAGGTGTCTTTATCTATACAGATAAGTTCCGAATGCCTGGTGGTATGTCTGCCTCTTTTTATCTTTTCGCTTACTTCACCGGTTTTTATTTTGGCATCCGGTTTTATCAAATTTATCAATGATGATTTTCCTACTCCTGAAGGACCGGCAAGAACTGTGGTTTTTCCTTTTAATAAATCACATATTTCAGTAGACCCGTCTTGCATAAGCACACTTATGCCGATAACCTTATACCCGGATATCCTGTACGTATCCATCAGCAGGCGGATCTCATCCTGACTTGCTATATCCTTTTTATTAAAGCAGACTATAGCATCTATGTTCTGCCTTTTCATCATAATAAGGAAACGGTCCAAAAGGTTTAAATTCGGATCCGGCTGTGCTGCCGCAAACATGACCAAAGCCTGATCCACATTTGCGACAGCAGGCCGCTTAATTTCATTTTTCCTCGGAAGAATATCGGTTATAACACCCGAACCTTCAGGCTGATCATCGGTATCAATTTCCACATTATCACCGACAAGAGGCTTTATATTTTGATTGCGAAAAACCCCTTTTGCCTTGCATTCATATATTTTATCCTCCTGCGGTACATGCACATAGTAAAATCCGGCTATACCTTTGATTATCTTGCCCTTCAAGCTATTCCTCCACTGCATTAAAGTTTACATACCATACATAAGCTTCATCGGTTCCTCTTAATTTAAACAATTCACCGTCTATATACATTCTCACTATGCCTACAGATTCACTTTCTCCTTCAACCGTAAGCTCAAGAGGGAAGTCCGTGACAGTCATAACCTCGTTATAAATCTCGGTGCTGTAGCCGTTTTGCTCCAGTTCCAGAATAACTTCGGCTTGATTGTCTCCCACATAATCCAAAGGATTAATATCGCTAATTCTTAACGTTCCTAAGTATCTTACATTACCGGAATGACCGGTTGAAGGACCTGTTTCAACACTTTCCGGTCCGGTACTAACGCTTACATTAATCTTGGTACCCTGATCAACCAGCTCACCGGCTGTAGTATCCTGATAGAATATCTGTCCGGCAGGATATCTTTCCGAAGGCTCTTCACTTACACTTCCGAGAGCCAAACCGGCATTGGCAAGTAAGGTCCTTGCTTCATCAACAGTCTTTCCGATAAGATCGGGAACTGCCGCCTGTTTAACTTCGGGACCTGCGCTGATATATACTGTTATGGTATCTCCTTCTTTTACCACTGATTCCTTCGGCGGATCGGTAGAAATAACTTTTCCTGCCTGTATCTCGTTGCTGTTCATAGTTTCAAACTTGACCTTAAGCCCTACTTCGGCAAGTTTTTGCTCAGCCTGTTCTTTGGTCAAACCATATACATAAGGTATCACAAAAGATTCAGGCCCTACACTTACATACAGGATTACTTCTGACCCCACAGGGAAATCCGTATCCGGATTAGGATATTGCCTTACGACAAAACCGGGTTCTTCTGTTGAATATTCTTCTTCAGATCTTACTAAAGCAGTCGGGTCTTTTGCTTCAATAGTAGCCTTGGCATCCTCATACTTAAGCCCTTTAACATTAGGAACTTTATATGTTTCAATTGCCTGAGTAGGCTCCGGTGTCGGAGTTAGTTCTTCAGTAGGTTCGGGAGTAGGTGTCTCCGTAACTATCGGATCTGTATTGGGATTTTCTTCTTTCCTAGGCAGGATAAAACGAGCGACAATATAAAATATTGCTATTGTCACAATCACTATAGTAACTATCGTAATTACCGAAAAGATTTTATCAACCTTTTCATCCATGGCTTCCAGATCATCGTCGTCATCGTCAATTGCCTTATCATCTTTCCTGTTGTGAAGATTGTCTGTAGAGTAAACACCGTTCTTTATTCTTCCCAGATCATTCGAAATATTGATAGTCGGAGAATCATTGGCCACAAAGGCAGGAATCTGGACAAAATCCCCGTCAGGATTGGTTAGTGCCCTCTTTAAATCGGCAATTAACTCAGAGGCAGAGTGATATCTTCTCTCAGGTCTTTTTTGCATACACTTTTGAACTATTTTATCCAAACTAACCGGAATATTTTCATCCAGTTCTCTTAAAGGTATGGGTTCCTGCTGTAAATGGGACAAAGCTACCGATACGGTATTGTCTCCAGCAAACGGTACCTGTCCTGAAAGCATTTCATATAATGTTACTCCAAGAGAGTAGATATCACTTTTCTCATCACTATAACCGCCCCTGGCCTGTTCAGGGGATAAATAATGAACAGATCCCATGGCATTTGATGTAATTGTATTGGAATTGGAAGCCTTGGCTATACCAAAATCGGTTACTTTTACTTTTCCGTCTTTGGATATAATAATATTCTGGGGTTTTATATCCCTGTGAATAATATTATTGTCATGGGCTGCTTCCATACCCTGGGCAATCTGTATGGCTATACCAACGGCTTCTTTAATATCAAGCTTTCCTTTTCTTTCGATAAACCGCTTTAAGGTAATTCCTTCTATAAACTCCATAACAATATAATGTAAGCCGTTTTCATTGCCGACATCATAAACATTAACGATATTGGGATGGGATAAGCCGGCAGCCGATTGAGCCTCACCTATAAACTTATTTACAAAGCTTGTGTCGCTGGCATATTCCGGTTTTAACACCTTAATCGCAACAAAACGGTTCAGCCGCTGGTCTTTTGCCTTATAAACATCGGCCATGCCGCCTGAACCGACAATATCAATTATTTCATACCGATCGCTTATATACATACCGGGTTTTAACATTATCTTTCACCTCTTTTTCATACTTTAATAACGATGACTGCTATATTATCTCTCCCCCCGTACTGATTGGCTGTTTTTACCAATGTTTCGGCAGCAGTCTTAGGGTCGTCTGCATTTTCCCTGATAATCTTTTCTATATATTCGTCTTCCAGCATATTGGTAAGACCATCAGAGCACATCAAAACAATATCCCCTTCTGCAAGTTCCACTTCAAAGAAATCCGGTTGGGCTTTTTCATTGACACCAAGCGCTCTTGTTATTATGTTCTTATTCGGGTGAACTCTGGCTTCATCCCTGTTTAATTCACCCGTTTTTACCATGGCTTGGACCAGGCTGTGATCTTCTGTTATCTGCCTTATTTCTTTGCCGATAACATAAAGCCTGCTGTCCCCTATGTTTGCAACATACATTTCTTTACCGCATATTGTAGCAACTACAAATGTGGTCCCCATTCCTTCCAATTCTTCCTGTTGCTTTGACTTTGTATAGAGAGCTTCGTTAGTAGCCCTGATGGCTTCTTCCATAAGTGCTATCGGGGATGTTATATTGCTTTCTTTTATAAATTGCGTAAAAAATTCAACGCAGAACCTTGAAGCATAATCACCGGCTTTATGCCCTCCCATCCCATCGGCTACAATAAAAAGGTTCGGTAAATTGCCGATAGGATTTGTCTCGCAAAAGACATAATCCTGGTTTATCCTTCGTTTTTCTCCTATATCCGTGATAGAAAATGCTTTCAAGCCTGCACCTCCTCGTCCATCCCAAAACATTTGGAATTTGGCAGGTGCTATAATGCCCCCCATTGTCAAGACAATTTTTCAGCTTTTCTAAGTTAGATTCTCCTTTCTTTAAATTTCTATATTTTACATTTATTTACTATGTCTGAGGATGTCAAGGGCGAGCGTAAGCGAGTTCATCTTGACCCTTGACATCCAATACACATACATCATTTTTCTTTCCGGTCTGTCATGACAGACCGGCTGCCTTCCGGCGAGGACGGGGTTTGGGGCAGAGCCCCAAGGTTTTATACGACTGCCTGAAACTGTTTGTAAACCCCGAAATAATACTCTGCTGGCGTTTTGTAGTCTAACGACTGATGAGGTCTCCGGTTGTTATAATATTCAACATAATCCCTGGTAATCTGCCGGAGTTGGTGCCCTGTTTCGCAATCCTCAAGATAAAGCTTTTCCCACTTGTAAGATCGAAAGAAGCGCTCTATCCTTTGGTTATCCAGTGCTCTTCCTTTCCCATCCATTGAAATTTTTATATTGTTACTTTTTAGTAAGTTTATGTAATCATCACTGGTAAACTGTGAACCTTGGTCACTGTTCATAATTTCAGGTTTCCCGTACCGTTTGATCGCCTTTTTTATTGCCTCTAATACAAATGTCCTTTCCAAAGTATTTGATAACTCAAATCCAACAATATACCGGGAATACCAGTCTATAATGGCTACCATGTACATAAAACCACGTTTCATCCGGCAGTATGTTATGTCTATAGACCATACCTGGTTTGGATGATCAATATTCAAGCCTCTCAGCAAATACGGATACAAATACTTGCCATGCAGACGTTTGCTAAGATTAGGTCCAGGACAGAAACCATGGATCCCCATTTCCCTCATGTAACGCCGGGTTCGCTTTCGATTGATATGAATGTGATAATCCCGGTTCAGGATATTCGTCATCCTGCGGTAGCCATACTCCGGATGAGCCGTGTAAATCTCATCAATAATACGCTTAATCAGGTATTCCTCATCATTTACTGGAACCGGCTTGTAGTAAAGGCTTGTACGGTTAATTCCCAACAGTTCGGCTTGCTTTGTGATGCTCAGTTTCTTTTCTTCTCTGTCAATCATCTTCATGCGGTCTTCACGGGACTTAGAGTCGGCCAGATTTTTTTTTAAGCCAGGCAACCTCATATGAAAGTTGTCCAATTTGCTTAAACAGTTCGTCCTTCTCCTTTTCATACGACTGTTTGACCTTCTCTACTTCATCAGTTTCCTTGCTGAAAACTCTGCCTGCATTGCTTATGAATTCTGCCTTCCAGCGACTTAGCTGGTTCGGATGTATTTCATATTCGGCAGCAATCTCATTCAGCGTTCTTTCTTCCCTTAAGACCTCAATCACTATTTTTGCTTTTTCTTCCGGTGTAAAATTTCTTCTCTTTTCCATAGTTCCATTCTAACTTATTTTGGCCGTTTTGTCTGTCTTAATTTCTGGTATCATTATATGCACCCTATCTTATCAGGTTTAAAACAAAGATATGGGATACAACTAACCGCAACAATTTATTTGCTACACCTGTCCATATAGCTCTTTCTAAGCTGCCCGCAGGCAGCATTTATGTCCGAGCCCATTTCTCTTCTAATAGTAACATTTATTCTATTTTTTTCAAGTATATTTTTGAATTTTTGTACTCTGGCATTAGCCGACCTTACATAATTTCTTTCTTTTATAGGATTAACAGGTATTAAATTAACATGGCAATTATAGCCTTGAAGAAGTTGTGCCAATTCTTTAGCATGCTCTTCTTCATCATTGACTGACTGCACAAGGCTGTATTCAAAGGTCAGCCTTCTTCCTGTTCTTTCATAATAATATATAAAGGCATCCATTACCTCCGAAAGCTTGTACTTTCTGGCTATCGGCATAAGTTTCTGCCTTAATTCATCATTGGGGGCATGAAGTGACAATGCCAAAGTAACCGGAAGGCCTTCTTCAGCCAGGCACCTTATTTTATCGGGTATACCGCAGGTAGATACGGTAATATTTCTGGCACTTAAATTAAGGCCGTTTTTGTCACTTACAATACGGATAAAACGTACCAGGTTATCATAATTGTCCAAAGGTTCTCCCGTTCCCATTACCACCACATTGCTGACCCTCTCACCGCTCATAACCTGTATCCTGTATACCTGGTCAAGCATTTCCGATGCAGACAGGTCCCTTTCTTTTCCACCTATGGTTGAAGCACAGAAAGTGCACCCCATGCTGCACCCTACCTGGGATGAAATACATACACTGTTGCCGTGGCGGTATTTCATAAGGACACTTTCAATAACAGCATTATCACTGAGCCTGAATAAGTACTTAACAGTCCCGTCCTTTTCAGATACAAGACTGTCAACCGCCTTAAGCACAGTTAACGGATAGTTTTCACTCAGTAATTGCCTTAAATCTTTTGGCAAATTTGTCATTTCATCATATGACGCAGCCAGCTTACAGTGCATCCAGTCATAAAGCTGCTTGGCCCTGAATGCCGGCTGATTTAGTTTCTTCATTTCTTCCGTTAATTCATCAATATATAAGGATTTTATATCCATAACCATCGTATTCCTTTAACAAAGCGTCTGTTTCGTTTTTCTTAACCTGCATATAAAAAATCCGTCAGTCGGATGAACTCCCTGTAAAAGCTGCAGATATCCATTTTTGGTAGTATCTGAGTGTAATTCTTCAGGCAAAAAGTCGTTTATATTTTCTGCTTCGAAATCTTTATGGTTTCTCAAAAACCAGTCCATGTTGTCTATGTTTTCCCGTCGGTCAACCGTACAGGTAGAATAAATCAATACTCCTCCCGGCTTTACATACCGACATACAACATCCAGAATTTCTCTTTGTAATGTTACAAGTTCTTTTTGTTGATTTTGTGTCAGTTTATACTTTATATCATATTTCTTACCTAAAACCCCCAATCCGCTGCATGGAAGATCCGCAATCACAATATCGGCCTTTCCTACTATATCCGGATCAAGTACCCTTGCATCCCAGACCTTTGTTTCTATATTATTTAATCCCATGCGGCGGATATTCTCATTAATAAGTCCCACCTTATATTCGGTCAGATCCCTGGCAGAAACAAGTGCGGCATTTTCCGCTAAATGAAGGCTTTTTCCGCCCGGTGCCGCGCAAACATCAACCACAAAATCGTCATTTTTTGCACCGGCTATTTTACCGACCAGCATGGAACTGGCATCCTGTATTGTAAAAAGCCCCTTTTTAAATGTATCAAGCCCTTCCAAATAATCAAAGTCTTTAATTATAAATGCTTCTTTAAGGTAAGGATGCTCTGCTGCTGTTACCCCTTCATTGCTCAGTAATTTTTTTAACTCATCTGGAGTAGCTTTTTTAATATTGCAGCGAATAGTAATATCCTTTTCCCTTAAAGAAGCTATAAGCATAGTCTCTACCTGTTCAGGTTTATATTGCTTTAAAAGCATATCGGCTATCCATTGCGGCACCGAATACATTATGCTTAAATAATAGCCAAAATTTTTATCCTTGTCGGGAAATCTAATATCATCTTTACGCCTTGCTATAGTTCTTAAATTGGCGTTAACAAATCCCGACAATCCTGCAAACCCCCGCCTTTTTGCCAGTTTTACGGCTTCATTACATACGGCAGATGCAGGAATCTTATCCATATACATAAGCTGATAAGTACTAAGCCTTAAAAGGTTTCTTATAAGGGGCTTCATTTTTCTTACCGGCACGGAAGAAAACTGTTCGATTATATAGTCCAATGTTATATAATGCTTTACGGTTCCTGCAAAAAGCCTTGATATAAAAGCCCTTTCATGTTTTGGCCTGTCCTGGTATCTTTTTAATGTATTATTTAAAACAGCATGGCTGAACTGATCGCCTTCAATTACTTCAAGAAGCATATCAAGCACTATTTCCCGTTCGTTTTTATGGTCAGTCACGACGTCTTCCTCCGCCGAATAAAATAATAAGCCTCAATAACTGCAGGATCGATGTGGCTGCCGCTGCCACATAGGTCAAAGCGGCTGCGCTTAAAACCTTCTTTGAATAATTTATTTCCTCACCGTGTAAAATTCCTGTTTCCCCAAGCCTCTGAATTGCCCTTCTTGAAGCGTTAAATTCCACAGGTAAAGTAACCAGTTGAAACAATACCGCCGTAGAAAACAGAATAATGCCCAGATTTATCAGTGTCTGTGATCCGGCAAGGAGCAGTCCGATCAAAATTAAAGGCCATGCGATAGCAGCTCCGAAATTTACTATCGGAACCAATGTATTTCTGAACATCAAAGGGATGTATGAATTTTGATGCTGTATGGCATGACCGCATTCATGGGCAGCCACACCGATAGCCGCTATGGAACTGCTGTCGTATACGGAATCGGAAAGTCTTAATACTTTTCTTCTCGGATCGTAATGATCGGTCAGGTGTCCGCTTATGCGTTCAATCTGTACGTCAAAGATGCCTGCCCGGTGAAGGATTCTTTGAGCCGCTTCGGCTCCGGTCATTCCGGAAATACTTCTTACCCTGGAGTATTTATCAAAGGTTGACCTTACCTTCGCCTGTGCCGCCAAAGACAAGACCACTCCGATCAGCACCAATATATATGTCGGGTCAAAATAATAAAAAGGATATCCCATAAGATCACCTCTTTCAAATATCTTGTTTCATTAGAAAAAATTATATTCAATATGATAAATTTATGACTAATTTATGATAAGTTATCCGAGAACAATTCCTTTTTCTATTTTGTATCCTCTTAAAAATTCGTCTGCGGATAATCTCTTTTTCCCTTCCAGCTGAAGTTCCAGAATTTCAAGTGCATCTTTTCCGGTCATGACGACTATGGAATCTTTGTTTACTTCCACCACTTCTCCGGGTTTTGCGCCGGCTGAATATTCCTTTACTTTTGCTTTCCAAAGTTTTAAGGTTTTGCCGTTAAGTTTCGTATAAGCACTGGGCCATGGGTTAAGCCCCCTGATTAATCGTTCAATATACACAGCCGGTTTTGTAAAATCAATATTTCCCATTTCCTTGTCCAGCATTTTTGCATAAGTAGCCTGTGAGTCATCCTGAGGAACTCTTATAGCCGTTCCTTCTTTTATCTGCTCCAAAGCTTTAACCAGCAGTTTTGCACCCAAAACAGCCAGCTTGTCATGAAGGCTTCCCCCGGTTTCATCATCACTAATCTGAATCTTTTCCTGCAAAATCATATCGCCAGTATCCAGTCCCACATCCATATGCATAATGGTAACACCGGTTTCTTTCTCTCCGTTTATAATAGCCGCCTGTATCGGTGCCGCTCCACGATATTTGGGAAGCAACGACGCGTGGACATTTATACAGCCGTAAGGAGGTATATCCAAAATATCCTTAGGTAAAATCTGGCCAAAAGCCGCCACTACTATTACATCCGGCTTTAAATCCTTTACCTTTTGAATAAATTCCGGATCTTTAACCTTAACAGGCTGATAAACAGGAAGATTAAGTTCAAGGGCCGCTTCCTTGACTTCCGGAAAGCATAATTTTCCCCCTCTTCCTTTGGCTTTGTCGGGTTGAGTGACAACTCCTACGACTTCATGACCGGCTTTTACTATTTCCCGTAAGGTATTTACCGCAAAATCCGGTGTACCCATAAATATAACCTTCATGCCGCTTTTTCCTTTCTTCTTTCAATGATAGCTATTATTTATCCGTCAATTAATCATTACTTATATAATATTATAATGGTTATAAAGCTAACATTTGCAAGTAATTTTAAGAAATCTAATAAACGATGAATAAGCAAAAATATTTACTGTCGTTATAAAATCACCAAAATAATATACCTGTTAATTATTATAACTGCAAACACACAGCAAAATCTACATTTTCATCAAATTTTAAGAAAACTTTATATCTTACTTAACAGACATGACCATATCTATATCCGATTATTCGTCCATTGCTTCGTCAGAGAAATCTTCTTCATCCGTATCATCTTTATAAACATCTCTAAGTTCCCCTGTCACCTTTTCCACATACAGGATACCGTTAAGATGGTCAATTTCATGACACAAAGCCCTTGCAAGAAGTTCAGTACCTTCAATTATAAACTCCTGCATATATCTGTCATAAGCCTTAACTTTCACATAATCGGGCCTTTCTACAATTCCGACTTTACCGGGTATGCTTAAGCATCCTTCTTCTCCGATCTGGCATCCTGATGATTCGATAATTTCGGGATTAATTAAAACAATCGGATTATTCCTTTCTTCGGAAACATCAATAACAATCACCCGTTTTAAAACTCCTATCTGCGGTGCCGCAAGCCCTACCCCGTCGGCATCATACATGGTTTCTAACATATCATCGATTAAAACAAGCAGCTTCTCATCTACCTTTTTTACTTCTTTGCTTACCTTAGTAAGCACACTGTCACCTATTTTTCTTATATTTCTTATTGCCATTTTTATCTTCCTTTCTTAAATAACAATCAATTTACTAATAAACATTCATCGGATCGAAATCAAACTGAAGGCTGCAGCCCGTAAATAGCCCTGATTCTTTAAAGTATTCTTCAAGATAATTCTTCAGTTCTATAAGTACATCATAGTTTCCGTCTTTGATATATATAACCCTGCGGTAAATATCCATGGCTTTCGATATTGAAGCAGGGGCAGGACCTATTATATTTGATTTAAAATCTTTTGTACGGATATGCTCTTTTAAGGCTTCGCCTATTACGGCTATAGCCCGGTCTGCCAGGCCCTCGTCTTTTGCGGTAACTAAAACCAAAAGGATATGGGCTGCGGGAGGATAATTCAAAAGCTGCCTGTAAAGCATTTCCTGTTCGTAAAATTTCCTGTAATTACCTTCGGCTGCCGCAGTAACGGTATAATGTTCAGGATGATAGGTCTGTATAACCACCTCACCCGGAATTGTGTCCCTTCCGGCCCTGCCTGCTGCCTGGGAAAGCAGCTGGAAAGTTCTTTCTCCGGCTCTGAAATCCCCGGCATATAAAGACAAATCGGCAGCGATGATTCCCACCAAAGTAACCAAAGGAAAATCGTGTCCTTTAACTATCATCTGGGTTCCTACCAAAATATCCGCCTGATGATTAGAAAATGCGGACAAAATTTCCTGATATCCGTTCTTGCCTTTTGTAGTATCCATATCCATCCTAAGAACTCTTGCTTTCGGAAACTCTTTCTTTACCATTTCTTCTACTTTTTGGGTACCTGTACCGAAAGTTGCGATATATCTTGAACCGCACATAGGACATAAAGCCGGCATTCTTTCTTCATATCCGCAGTAATGGCATATAAGTTTCCCATGAATATGGGATGTTAAAGCTATATCACAATGATTACATTTGATTACATGCCCGCAGCTTCTGCATGATACAAAACCGGAATAACCTCTGCGGTTTATAAAAAGCATAATCTGTTCGTTTTTTTTTAGCCTGTCTTCCATCAATTCCTTAAGCTTGCGGCTGAATATGGACCTGTTTTTCTGTTTTAATTCTTCCCGTAAATCTACTATCCAGACTTTAGGCAAGGTTGCTTCCTTTGCCCTTTTATCCAAGGTAAAAAGTTTATATTCACCCGAAAGCCCTTTCATGTATGATTCAAGGGACGGGGTTGCTGAGCCTAAAATAACAAAGGCCCCGGTAAGCTCAGCCCGTTTTTTTGCTACTTCTACCGCATGATATTTGGGTGTAATTTCACTTTTATAACTTCCCTCATGCTCTTCATCTATAATAATAAGCCCCAGATTTTTAAACGGTGTAAACAGTGCCGATCTTGGTCCGATTATAATATCTATTTCACCGTTTCTCGCCCTTAAACTTTGATCGTACCTCTCACCGTCAGACATTCTTGAATTTAGGATGGAAACCCTGTCTCCAAACCTTTCATAAAACCTGTTAACGGTCTGATAGGTAAGGGCTATCTCCGGTATCAGTACTATAACTTGCTTACCCGAAGCTATTACCTTAGATATAACCTCCATATACACTTCGGTTTTTCCGCTTCCGGTTACCCCATGGATCAAATAGGTATGACGCTTTCCATTATTATAATCATTTATTATCTGATTCACAATAAATTGCTGTTTTTCGTTGAGAATTACAGGTTCTTTCTGGGCCTTTTGCCTGCTGAAAGGATTTCTGTAAACTAACTCCCTTTCAATTCTTATTATACCGTTTTCCTCAAACCATTTTAATACGGTCCTGCCTATATTAAGGCCTTCCGTTACATCAGTATAATCCAAAACCTGGCCTTTTAATAAAGCATCCAAAAGCCTTACCCTGGCCGCATTGTTTTTCTTTTTCTGCTCCAGATAAAGCTTTTGGATTTCATTCCCTGATACGGCAGGCACAATTCTTCTTTTTTCTTTTATCTTAACGGCCTTTTTTACCGGTATCACTGTTTTTAGGGCGTCTATCATAGTTCCGCCAAAAGTTTCCTTCATCCAGTAAGCCAGATAAATAAGATGGCTTTCTATAACAGGATCGTTAACTATAACACGGTGAATGGGTTTAATTTTTTCTACGTTTATTTTAGGTTCATCCGACAGTCCCACGATATAACCCTTAATCCTGCGATTGCCAAGCCCAAAAGGAACTTCCACCGGAGCGCCGATAACAGCCGAAGACAAGAATTCCTCAGGAACGGCATACTGATATGTCTTGTCTAAATTTTCATGGGATATGTCAATTATTATGTCGGCATACTTTTGATAAGACATAACAGTCCTCCTTTGTAAAGCAATTAGCTGATGGCGTCCCTAACAAGCTCCCTGTCATCCATATGATATTTAACGCCCTTAATTTCCTGATAATCTTCGTGGCCTTTACCTGCAATAATTATAACATCTCCCTCCTGGGCGTTGTCTATACAATATTTAATTGCTTCCCTGCGGTCAGTTATAGTTATATATTGTCCCGGTCCTTTTTTAACGCCTTCAACAATATCTTTTATAATGTCTTCCGGTTCTTCAAACCTGGGATTATCGGAGGTTACAACCGTAAAATCCGCCAACTTTGAAGAAATCTCACCCATAAGGAATCTTCTGTCTCTGGAACGGTTTCCGCCGCAACCGAATACACACACCAATCTCTTAGGGTTGTATTCCCTAATTGTTGTAAGAAGACTTTCCAAACTCATAGCATTATGGGCATAATCAATCATAACAGTATATTTTCCGGGAACGGGAACCAGTTCAACTCTGCCCCTTACCTTAATATTTCTTAACGCTTTTTTGATGTCTTCCTCGGACACGTCAAAATGCCTGCAAAGGGCAATGGCACACAGTGAATTCAGTACATTAAATTTCCCGGGAATATCTATTGTTACATCAAAATTCAAAAGCCCTCTTACCGAATAAGATACTCCAAGATAACCCGGTTCATGGATAAGTTGAACATTCGTAGCATATATATCCGCTTTTTCGCTAAAACCGTAGGTTTCCACTTTGCAGGTATGACCTTTTAAGATTTCTTCGGCATATTTGTCATCTATATTAACCAAACCAACCTTGCACTGTTTAAACAATTTGCTTTTACATTTTAAATAATCCTCAAAGTCCTCATGCTCATTTCCGCCTATATGATCGTAGCCCAAGTTTGTGAACACTCCGTAATCAAATATAAATCCGTCCATCCTGTATTGCTTAAATCCCTGAGATGAGGCTTCCATTACCACACACCGGACGCCTTTTTCAACCATCTTTGCAAAAGTCTCCTGAATAATATATGATTCCGGTGTGGTATTGCTTGCAGGAATTACTTCATCTCCTATTATAGTTTCGATTGTCCCGATTAATCCAGTCTTAATACCCGCATTTTCCAAAATTGATTTTATCATATAAGTTGTAGTAGTTTTTCCTTTGGTTCCTGTAACACCTATGGTTATAAGTTTTTCAGCAGGATGCCCGAAATATGCGGCAGACATATATGCCAGGGCTTTTCTTGCATTATCTACCTTGATTACGGTGATATCTTTCGGAACTTCAACATCCTTTTCCACAATCAGGGCTGCTGCTCCTTTATCTAATACATCGGGAATATACTTATGCCCGTCTGTTACTGTACCCGAAATACATACAAACACAGAATCCTTTTTAGCCTTTCTAGAATCATAAACCAAATCTGTGACGAAAGTATGTACGTCTCCCTGCAGGCAGGTATACTCGACCTGTTCCAATAAATCTTTCAAATACATATATAGTCCTCCTATGGGTTTTTTTATTATATTATACTCCCATATGCATATTTTTCTGTTGCATTCTTTGGTATAAATATTGCAATTATTGCTTTTTCACCCAATCATATATCTAATTATAGGCTAATTTGGGATTTTGTAAAGAAAATTTAAGGATAACAAAATCCTCCAGAATAGACCCGGAGGATATAATCCTATCATCTTTTTATATTTTGAAATTTTTTAGGATAGCTTTCAACAAATTTACTTTTATTTTTTTATCTTTTCAGATCAATAATATAATTTGTTTCAGGGAGCATATTAGGGGCATATTTTCTGTATTATTAATTCTATTTATCTTGAGTGAGATTCTTGTTTCTTTTTTTATGCCTCTTCTGTTTTAATTTTATTGATATCCTTTATACAATTTTTTTCTTG
Organism: Herbinix hemicellulosilytica; assembly: GCF_002904165.1. Taxonomy (GTDB): domain Bacteria; phylum Bacillota; class Clostridia; order Lachnospirales; family Lachnospiraceae; genus Mobilitalea; species Mobilitalea hemicellulosilytica. Next base: position 32,243 of record NZ_CVTD020000016.1, read on the forward strand.
AATATTCATCCATTTCTTATTCCATTTTTCTACTTGAAAGCGAACTCGATTTCTTAAATAAATCATACAATATTTACTGTTACTTTTCCATCAATTTTTTCTTTCCCGAATAATTTTATTTTAAATATATTTACTCATTTTTTCTGGAATATTTTAACCTTAAATCTTTACACATTTTTTCATTATTGCAGCGTGGCTGGCGTATTTTCTTCTGCGATGTAATTTTCGAATATTGCCTTATTTCTGTAATATTTCTTTAAAGCCATGATACCTTATAGCCTTCTTTTATACATTAAGGCAATATCATTTAGACTTGCTTACTTAATAAAATATAAGCAAAATATTTCCAAGCAAAAAGCAGCTTAAAAAAGCTGCTTAATCAAATGCATTCCAGTAAACCAAAAATACCAATACACATCCCCATGCATTTCCTGTAATTTTTCTTACAATCAGCATCCCATATATTAAAAACATGGTAACTGTCATTTCTATAATTGATTTTGGAGTTATCCCAATCATGCCGTGAATAAGAATACACACAAGGGCACATATTAATGCTCCCCAATCAAAATATTTATACTTTGACGGCATCAATTCGCTTAATTTATCCCGAATAATAACATAATTGAATCCTTCAAAGAATCCCCAGCAAGTTGCGGTAATAAGCATACCCAAAACATTCCACGGGAATCCGCTTGATAATATTTCGGCTGTTGTATTAACTTTTATAAAGGGTACCCATTTATGGATTTCACCTATGTATAGTCTAAAGGCAAATTCGGGAATACAAAAGACAAGACTTAGTACCAGAGCTTTAATTAAATTTTTGGTATTCAATCCGTGATTTAAAAAACTGTCTTTTCTTATGATGCTCACTATAACAGACCCTAATCCGGCTACTCCAAACTGAAATACGCCTATCGATAATACCCTTAAAATAATATTTACCGAATCGTCTTTTATAAACTTATTAATATTATTTCCTAAAACCGTATATATTCCAAGGGCAATAACCGATGTTAAAAGTATAATCCAAAGATCAACCGACAATTGCTTTTCTCTTTCTTTGCTTATTCTATCCATCTTCTTTTTTCCTTTCTGTTATTATTAGGAAAATTGCTTTAAAACTTTTCAGCTTATACATTGAACTTTGTATTATATATCCCTTTGATTTGATTTCATATATTCAAAACCTTTCAGGTAAAAAATATTGAATCTGTGCCCGAATATAAACCCGGTATGCTTTAGTTTAAATCTACCGATCACTCTGCCGTATCTTCAATGATTATTTCTTCATCTATTACTTCGATGCTGTTATCACCGACATTTCTAATATTGCCTGACATATCCAGACTTCCCAGATGAGGCAGACCTCTTAAGTTACTTATATCTTTAATTTTATTATTTCTTACTTCAAGGCTTCTTAGGTTTTTTAAATTGCTTAGCACGCCAATGTCTTGTATTTTATTGTCATTAAGATATAAATACATAAGATTGGTAAGCCCTGCAAGTTTAGTGACATCGCTGATATTGTTGTTTGACATATGTAGACTTTCAAGATTAATAAGATCTTCAATACCGGAAAGGTCGCTTATACTGTTATTGTCTAAATTCAAATTCTTTAAAGCCTTTAATCCCGTCAATGGACTTATATCACTGATCTTATTGTCATTCAGCATTAAATATGTAAGCTTTTTCAATCCTTTAAGACCGCTTATATCACTTATATCATTATAGGATAAATCCAGATATTCCAAATTTATCATTTTCTCCAGGCTGCTGATGTCTTTTATTTTATTGCTGCCCAAATACAGGGTTTTTATTTCAGTAAGCCCAGATAGAGGCGAAATATCACTTATATCATTGCTCCACAATGATAGTTCCTTTAATTTTTTTAATTCTTTTAAGCTGTCAATTTCTTTGATTTTATTATTATTAAGGTATAAGGCTTGAAGGTCAGGCAGTTCTTTAAGATAAGAAATATCGCTTATTTGATTGGATTGACAGGAAAGCCATTTCAAATTTTTAAAATGAACGATATCCTCCAAACTTTCGATATCTCTGTAGTCCAGGTTCAATGAAGTTATCTTATACAGGTCGCTAAGATATATGTCACTCGTAGGTTTTAAAAGTATTTTTCTAATAACATTCTCAAAATTCTTGCTTTTCCATACTATAACTTTGTCTTCTTCCGGCTTTTGCATTGCCAGCCGGCTCATAAAATTTTTGATGACTTCATCTTTAGGCTTTCCTTCAACTACATACGGCCCGACAACATCATCCTGCCAGGATAAAAAATCCTCATCATAATTGCTGTAATAACTGTATGATTTATTGTAGGGATTTTTTAATATCTCATAAATTAATGGATTTAAATTCTGTCCCTCAAAAAACTTGCGGCTGCCGTTTGCTTTTTTAAGTACCCTTCCTAAAATGACAGATATTTTGTCATTCGAAGTATATCTGTTCCTTTGATATCCTTCGGAAGCAGCCCTGTACTGATATCCTGCTTTTGAACTGTCTAAAGTTAGCCATTCAATAAAAGGTCCCAATATATCCTTGTTTGGAGAATTTTTGTTTACCATTATTCCGAGGTTAAAATTATAAATAATATTATAAGGGGCCATACACGCCGCCCAATCCTCTGCCGTATTTTCCAGTGTCATATTTATGAAATTGTCTGTAAATGTTATATATCCGAATACCTTATCGCCTTTATCGTCAAGAGCATCATACCAATTCTGTGTCCAAATACGGGTATCTTTTATATAACCCTTGTCATATAAATATTTTGCCACATCCATATATTCGATCCATGCGGGATTAATTTCGCCGTTATCAGTCAAGGAAAAACTGTTGTCAACCGCAACTGCCAAATCCATATAACCGGATACTATATAATAACCGTTCTCTTTTAATGTTTTGGCCGCTTCTATAAACCTGTCCCAACTGTTTGTACCGCCTCCAATGATCTTATTTATCTCATCGGGATCGTCCGTCCCAAAAATCTCTTTTGCAACTGACCTCCGATAAACAAATAAAGATACGGTTGCATTATATGGAAGAGTAATTAACTCTCCTTCCGGATTGCTTCCGTTATCAATAATATATTGAGGAATATCAGCCTTTTTTAAAGCTTTCTTTACATCAATACCAAGTTCTTTAAAAGTGCATGCATATTCTGAAAGTTCTCCTTTAACAAACTGTGTAGCATATGCCGGTACACAATATAAATCTATGGAATCAGGCTCATTTATCAGTTTATCCATTATTATTTCCGTGATATCTTTCGTACTGTAATCCAAACCAATGTCATGAAAATCAATAAAATACTCAAAATCCCAATATTCTTCCGCGTATTTTTTGATAAGTTCCCGCTGCCCGGAATCTACGGTATAGAAATTTATTTTGCGTACTTCACCTACCGAAACAGGTTTGGTGTAAGATTTTTTAGTTTCTATATTAACCGTTCTGTTTAGTGTAATAAAAGCCAAAACAATTACAGCGATTATAAGCAAACATACACAGACGATGAATACAGTTTTTTTATGGAACAATTTAAATTTCAAACCGTACTCCCCCCCTATTTGCATTTCATAAGCTATAACCGAAATAAATCTCTTTTTCCCTGCCTTTCCCTTTTAATTCACAATTTCAAGGTCCGGTTTATGCAAAATATCCACAATATCAAGTTTGATATAAAGCTTCTGTCCTCTCCCCTGTCTTTACCGGCGGCTAATTCCGCCCCTTTTAGACAATTGCTTTATCAACAGCTCGGTTTTTTAGCCGTCTGTTCATCCGAAAGCCATTCGTCAAGCATGCAGACTCCGGCTGGATTGCCCTTAAAATGTTCATCGGTAAATACATCTACTACATAAATACTTCATACCCCGATTCTCCCCGTTTAGATTTATTATATTTTTATATGAGTAAGTAAAGAAATAATTTCATATTTTCATTAATTTAGATGTTTGTACTTATATATTGTATATAAATTTTTTATTTTTCCATATTTTATCATATGCTTTATTATTATGCAAAAAATAAATTAATTATTTCCTGTCACTTACATATTCATAATTTCAGTACTTTAAATAAGGCTACCATGAAAGCCTTTCACCGCAGTAATTTATAAATAAAGGCCTTTCCTCAACAGGAAGGTCCATATCCAAAACCACGTGAAGTATTCCATTGGCAGCCTCATCGGGACTAAGTTTTGCAGTCGTATCTAAATGCCCCCTCATATATGTTGCCACATGGCCCGGATGCATAGCAATTACCCTGCCGCCCTTAGTTCGTATATTGTTATGTACAAGAGCTGACTGCATATTATTTGCAGCCTTAGACATACAGTAGCCAAACCAGCCTTCCCTGTAGCAATCTTTTATGCTTCCTGCCTCGGATGTGATATTTAAGACAGTTTTTAATTTACTGTTCATAACAAGAGAACATAGGGCATTGGTAACACGAAGGGGACCTACAGCATTCACATTAATAACATGCAATATTTCATTAAAATCCAGATCATCGCCAAGTACTTTTTCTATATCGCCAAGAATTGCGGCATTGTTAACCAAAAAATCAATATGTGGAACTAAGGAAGCCACTTTATCTTTCATAGCTTTAACATCTGTATCATCTCCTATATCTAGGTCCACAATTTCCAGTTGGTTGCAATAAGTATCTTTAAGTTCGTCAACAAATGTTTCCTTCGGGTTTAATCTGCAGGCCACCACAAAAAAATCTCTGTTAAGCAAGCCCTTTACCAACGCAAGCCCTAAACCATGGTCAGCTCCTGTAACAAGTGCATACATCATAAATATATATCCCCCTAGGTTTTAATGTAATTTAACTCCAGTCCGTCTATTTAAACCGAAGCCTTATTCCATTTACTGACTGCTAAGACAATTCTTTTTCGTCATTTGGAACAAAACCACGCCTGGCATTAGACCTTTATACCCTCATTTCACCGTCAATTTCTTTCGTCCAGTACCTCTTCAGGCAATACAGATAATGCCTTTTTTAATATATATTTTACACTTTCGTTTTCTGCCCAAGGAGGAGTTATTATTTGCCTCCATAATCTGCTTCCTCTTTTATTGTGAAAGAGCCCGATTACATTTTTCAAAGCCTGTTGTCCCGTTTTCCTGTCATCGCCAAACCTCTCAACATATTTTATCAGACCTTCTATTATTTCACGCCTTGAAATATTATTTACTTTACCGCCATCAGCAAATTGGTCTACTTTAGTCAATAAAAACGGATTCTCATAGGCGGCTCTGCCCAACATAACTCCGTCCACATAATGTAAATGTTCCCTGATAGCTTCTATAGTCTTTATTCCTCCGTTTATCTCTATAAATAAACGGGGAAAGGCTTGCTTTATTTTATATACTTCTTCATACCTAAGAGGCGGGATTTCCCTGTTTTCTTTCGGACTTAGACCCTCCAGGATAGCTATACGGGCATGAATTATAAAATGTTCTACTCCTGCCTGGGAAAGAACCTTAACAAAATACTCCAAATCCTCATATTTATCAAAGACCACTTTATTTAAAGAGTCCGGCAAAACATTGGTTCCGTCGATTCCTATTCTGTGTTTTACGGTTATCGGTTTATTTGTTTCGTTTTTCATAGCCTGGATTATCTCTGCGACAGCTTCAGGATATGCCATGAGGGCTGCTCCCATTTGGTTTCCCGAAACCCGGTCTGAAGGGCAGCCGACATTTAAATTTATCTCATCATAGTCCCATTCTTCAGCAATTTTTACCGCTTCCGCTATCTCCTTCTTGTCACATCCAGCTATCTGCAGTGCTATAGGCTTTTCAAAAGGGTCAAAATCCAAAAGTTTATTTCTGTCTCCATGAACGATAGCACTGCTTGTAATCATCTCCGTATATAATACGGATTTTTTCGTAAGCAGTCTGCAAAAGTACCTAAAATGTCTGTCAGTTATATCAATCATAGGAGCAATGCTTATTCTTGCCATTTTTCTCTCCAATCTTTTATCAATAGGTAGTTCATTTAACATAATCATTCTGCCAATTTGTAAATTTCAAACTTCCGTTTGCCAACGTTCTGTTTTTCTAATCGGATAAAACTTTTAGTATTAATTTTTTGAACTTTATTCATACTGACTGCAATTACCGTTTCTTTACTGCAAATATTTTTTAATGATTCCAGCAAACAGCTGACATCACCTGTTCCTCCCTGCCAATCTACTAAATTCCCATAAGGAACATCTGTTATTATAATATCAGGTTTAACATCTAATTCAATACTCTCAAAAGCGTTTGCCTGAAATACCTGCACCTCAATTTCTTTTTGAATCATATTTAATAATTTTTTCGCACTCTTTATCGCTTCATTGTGCGATTCTTTATTATATTGTTTATAGAGCGATTCTAGCTCACTTATTCTGCGTTTAATACCTTCTTCGGATAATAATGAGAGATTGCGCTTTGCTATCTCAAGCATCATAAAATCTATATCACTGGCTATAATTCTAGCTATAGACCCCTGATTTAAAAATCCTAATACCGTTAGAGAATATCCCCCTCCACAGCAACAGTCATATAAACATATTTCTTCCTTTTTACCTGAATAGCCCAGGCATCTTCCGTATATTTCATTTATAAGCCTGACAGGAAAATTTGGCACCCCGCTAACATTATATAAAACTCTGCCACTTGCAAAATCTTCGTAATTACAATTCATTGCATATTTATATTCCATATTAATTACCACCGCTAGTTTATAATATGTTATTATTTTAATTTATTATCAATACCACTGTAAAGACATTCATAGTATCAACCACATCTCATTTCATACTTTTTAGCCTTTTTTAAAACCCGGCTTATATTGTAATTGTTCCTTTTTATAACGTTATTTTCACCTGGTTTTTTATGTTTAACCTTACAAAAAACTCCCTGTGAGGATATCTGTATATGTTTTATCAGGGTATTTTGTCCTCTTTCATTTGCCTATTTATCAAGGTATTCATCAAGCACCATCCTGTCCCCGTCTGTGCAAATAGTTATTGCTCCCGTCTCGTATGTAATAAAATAATTACTGCCTATCTCATCCAATCTCTCCAGAAGCTCCTTATGGGGATGCCCATACCGGTTGTTCTTTCCGCAGGATATCAGGGAAAACCTCGGTTTTACAATTTCAAGAAACTCTTTGCTTGTAGAATATCCTGACCCATGATGGGCCACTTTTAATACATCGTAATTATAAGTCATCCGTTTTTCTTTATTTAACCTGTTTTTTCCCAACATTGAAATTATCAATTCTTCCCCCTCCGCCTCTAAATCTCCTGTAAGAAGCATATCAAAATTTCCATAAGTCACACTTAAAACGGTTGAGGCCGCATTTTCAGAAAAATAATTGTATCCTTCAACAGGGTTAAGGCAAATTATTTCCAGTTTTCCCTCCTTTATATAATCTCCGGCCTTAATATACATGGTTTTGACATTATATCTTTCTGCAAGATTCTCCAGCCTACTGTAGGTATCAGATTTTGCCATAACCGCCATATCAATTTCTCCATTTTCATACCCGTATTTGATCAAAACGGTTTTTGGCAAAACAAGATTATATACGGTAATTTTATTATCTTTAATAAGCTCCATAATCCCGCTTATATGATCCGTATCCGCATGGGTCACTATAGCATAATCGATACGGTCAATCCCTCTGGACAAAAGATACGGCCTGATTCTGTAAATACCCACATTTTCAACATCCATGCTGCCGCCGTCAATGAGAAATGTTGTACCATTTTCTGTTTCCATAAAAATAGCATCCCCCTGGCCCACATCAAGAACGGCGACTGTTAACCCCTCCCTGTTTTTTGGATATATCAAAACAACTATGGCAAGGGCAAGAATTATTAATAATTTCTTTTTTCCGTATTTTTGCACCCCAGCAATGAATATAAAAATCAATAAATAGTAAATAACTATCCTCAATCTTTCAGGCCGGCCTGCCGTAATCAGGCTTAGCGGCAGGTTTGTCCCCAGTCTGCAAAGAACTTCATAAAATATAAGTATATAATTGGCCCCTCCCGCCAAAAATTTTCCTATAGGCAATGATATCATCCCAAATATTCCGGAACATAATGCCGAAACCATAAGTAAAGATGACAATGGCACAACCAACATATTAATAATTACCCCATAGGAAGCAAGCTGGAAGAAATAATATAACACAAGCGGCAGCGTAAAAATTTGTGCCCCGGCACTTACATAAATTCCGCTTAATATCGCATTCTTAGCCTCAAACAGCTTATTCAGGCAGGGAACAATTAAAGCAATACCAAGTATTGCGCCATAAGACAGCAAAAATCCGGCATGAAAAAGCTGCATGGGATTTTGAAGAAGGATGATAAATGCACTTAGAGAAAGGGCTGACAGTAAATCATAGGTTTTTCCGATAAGATTTGCAAACAGCATAATTATATACATCACTAAAGCCCGGTTGGTAGATACACTGAAATTTGTAAGGATACCGTAACAATAAATAAACATCAAAGATACCGCACTAGATATATAAAGCCCAAGCTTCAATTTTCTGAGAAAATAGTATATAACCGCACCTAACATGGAGATGTGAAGGCCTGATATGGCAAGAATATGAGATATTCCGTTTTCCTGATACAGATTCTTTATCTCATCATCCAGCAAATACTTCTCTCCAAGGATCATAGCCGTAAGGACTCCCGCTTCCTTATCTGGAAGAATTTTTATATATGTATTAATAAGCCGCTCTTTTAAATTATGCAATGCCGACCTGAAAATGGAATAAGACGAATCGGTAAGTGATATGTTTTCAGAATATACTTTATAAGAGATGTTTTGGATTTTATAATGGAGGTATTCGTTGAATCCTCCGGGATTTGAATTTGGGGAAAATTTATAAACCGTTCCGGATACAGTTACCAAATTTCCGATCTTAAAATCGTCATGGTCTTTGGCATATACTATAATATTTTCCACTGGATATGTTTTGTCATCCGATAAGGTTATCCGGTTATCTTTTAAATAATAAATACAGCCCTTTTCTCTTTTAGCTATCGAATTAATCTTTCCGGTAAGTATACAGGATGCCTTATCTTCAAATGCCGTATCCATATCCGGCGGCTTCATTTGATCTTTCATAACCAGAAATCCGAGCAGCATAAGAAGCGGGAGAATCCACAAGAAACTGTCTTTTCGATTTAGATATTTTTTGAAACGGTAAATTAACAGATACGTAAATAACCATATCAAAAGACTTGGAATTAAAAGAAATGGCAGGGGGATCTTTTTTAAGGCAAACAGAATTCCTCCGACAAAAGCCACGATCCCCCACAGGAAGGGTCTTTTTATCAACTTATTTTATCCCTCCTATTCTTCTTCCTCGTTAATGGAAAGGTTTCGTTCAAACAACCCGTCGAAGGGAGTATTGTGGAACATTTCGACTGTCTGACCGTTGATTCTGAACTGAACTTTGTTTATACCCGGCAGTTCAACCAAGGAATTTACTATGGAATATATGGCAACTTCATCGGTCACGGTAGGAAGCTTCTCCAAAAACTTTTCATTTAAATCTACATAGCAAATTTTTTCCTTAGTTGATACATTAAGAACCGTAGTACCCTCCGGGACGGTAGCGTATAATCCCATTTCTGTCGGTCCGTTAATAATCTGATTAATTACATGTTCTTCTATGGGCGAAGTTCCCGTATAAAAAATATTCCTTGTAGTCTTTTTTAATTTGTCACCCGTTTCATTGGCAAAATACAGGGTTACCTTATAATGGGTTTCAGCTCCGGTATTTTCGATAAAAAATTCCGCTGTCATAAGACCGGTCTGTACCCCGTTGGAGTCGATAAAGGGCTGACCGTTCACGTTGAAAAAAACAAAATCAATTCCCGGTATCTGGCACATGGTTTTTACAATGGTAGCCCTGCATAACACTTCCGGAATTCCTTTCAGCTCGTTGTAACTGGAATCGAAATTAATTATAAGCTGATCATCAGAAATACTATAATCCTTGATAGTTACACCTTCCGGAAGCCCCTTTTTATAAAACTTATTGGCAGGTTCATTCTGCAATACCTCCAAAAGCTCGGCGACCAACTCTTCTTTAGTCTTTCCTTCCGGAACATAACTTTCACTGACAAGTCCCGAAGTCTTGCTGTCTATATAATAAATCTGATATTCATTTTTTAAGATATCGATATTTTCATTTTTGCCGCCGCATGATATAAGCATCATCGCTGCAAGAATTAAAAATGCGATAAAAGCCCGTTTCATCTATATACCTCATTTCATAATAAAAGAGAAATGTTAAAATCACGCCGATTACTATATAAATATTAAAAATCCTGACCCGTTAAAGCTGTTTGTTTTATTGCCACAATCAGGCTATATAATTTAGCGGTATCCTTACGTTGAAGGTAGTCCCTTCTCCCTCCACGCTATGAACTTTAATCGCACCACGGTGCATCTGGATAACGCTCTTTGTAATTGCAAGCCCCAGTCCGGTACCGCCCGATTCCCGGGATCTGGCCTTATCCACCCTGTAGAATCTTTCAAATATCAAATCAAGCGCATCCTCAGGTATTCCTATACCGGAATCAGATACTTTGACATAAAAATATTTATGATCGGCATTTAGTGATACCCTTACCCAGCCGTCCGGCACATTGTACTTTATGGCATTTTCTATTAGGTTTGTCAGAGCAAGGGATAATTTTACCTCATCCACATCGGCAGTAACAGGGCGGAAGCTCTCATAAATCATTTCTATGTTTTGCTTTTTGGCAAGGGGCTGCAGCCTTTTTAATATCTGCTCCAAAAGCTCATTTATGTTGACACTGCTTATATTCATGTCACCGGCGGTTTTATTAAGTTTAACCAGGGCAAGAAGATCATCGATAATCTTACTTTCTCTTTCGATTTCTTCCGTTATATCAACCATAAATTCACGGTACAGCTCTACGGGTGCGTCTTCCTGCATAAGCAAAGAATCTGCCAAAACCTTAATTGAAGTTATCGGGGTTTTAAGCTCATGAGATACGTTTGAAACAAATTCCTGCCTTGAATTTTCAATTTTTTGAAGCCGATTAATCATCTGGTTGAAAGAATCCGATATTTTTTCAATCTCGTAATATCCTTTGATAGAGACCCCTTCATCCATCACGCCTTCCGATATTCTGTCTATGGAGCTGACAATATCAGTTAAAGGCTTGGTTAGCTTTCTTGAAAAAATAATAGCAAATAAAACTATAAATATGGCTAAAGCCAATGAAAATATGACGGCTCTTTGCTCCAAACTAAGCAGAATACTTTTTATGTCTTTGGAAGAGGAGTTCATGACAACAGCACCCACTACAGTCTTTTGATTATCGACCGTATGGGTGATAGGGTGTGTCAGTATCAGATAATTGTTTTCCTTGTCATAGACTTTGCTTATGTTGCCGTTAAAGCACTGGATTACTTCTTTTGATATCAGATATTTATTGTCGTCATAAAGTCCGTAGGTATCTTCTACAATATTCAGGTTGCTGTTTACTATAAGAATACGCCCCTGAAATACTTCCGCTATTCTGTTTACTTCCGCATCGATTTCAGGTACATCCGCCAGAGTCAAATACCCGGTAGGTACAATTTGGTTGGAAAGCATAATAATCTGGTCCTGCATCTGGCTAAACTTGCTGCTTACCGCTTTTTCCTCGTAATTGTCAAGCAAAATATACATGAAAATATACAGAGGAATAAGACCTACCACAATAAATACGAGAAGCATATGCATTCTCATGCTGTTTATAAATTTTAATTTACTCTTGATTCTGGAAAAAATAGCCGACACCCCATTTTGTATGTATATATTTTGGTTCGCTTGGATTGCTTTCTATTTTTTCCCGAAGTCTTCTTATATGAACGTCAACGGTTCTAACATCTCCGGGATAATCATATCCCCATACGATATTAAGCAAATTTTCACGGCTATATACTTTGTTGGGATTTAATACCATAAGTTCAAGCAAATCAAATTCTTTTACAGTCAGGTTAACTTCCTTATCCTTTATATAAACCCTTCTGTTCTCACAGTCAATCTTCATGTCATTAAATGTAATAACTTTACTCTTTTCATTGGAAGGTGCTGCTGTATTTCTGCCGCTTCGGCGCATTATTGCCTTTATCCTGGCCTTAACTTCAAGTATATTGAAAGGCTTTGTTATATAGTCATCGGCACCGTATTCCAGACCGAGAATTTTGTCCATGTCATCCCCTTTTGCCGTAAGCATAATTATGGGCATAGATGAAAATTCCCGAATTTGCTGACATACTTCAAAACCGGATAACTTAGGCAACATGACATCCAGAAGAACCACGTCATATTCGGTTTTTCGTGCCGCTTCCAATGCTTCTTCGCCGTCATAAGCGCAATCTACAATCATACCGTCCTGTTCCAGGCTAAATCGAATTCCTTTTACAATAAGCTTCTCATCATCAACTACAAGCACTCTCTTTGCCATTGACGCACCCCTCTTCACATTATTTTAATCTCTTTAAAATAAAAATTAATTTTATTTCTAATTAGTTACCGACTGTAATTTTATCGGCTATCCTGCTAAACAAACCTTCCTTAATCCCCGGAACCTTCATCAGGTCCTTAATATCGGAAAAATTGCCATGCTTATCACGATACTCTATTATGCTTTTTGCTCTTGCTTGTCCGATGCCCGGCAGGCTCATAAGGGCACTTTCATCGGCTGTATTGATATTCACTCTGGAGTCTAAAACATCCTCCTTAAAACTTACGCTTTCATTTCCCTGAACATACTCAGCCGGTGTTAAGTCTTTAAGCTCGTCTTTTGTAGGGATATAAATTCTTTGCCCGTCCTTAACTTCCATGGCCTGATTAACATAATCACCGGCAGCATCGGCTTTTAATCCTCCGGCAAGTTTTATAAGTTCCGCCAGTCTTGTTCCTGTTTCCACCTTATATACATCGGGATTTTCTACCGCACCGCACAGATGAACATAAATTAATACGGGAATTTCATCAGTCCGGGCATCGAAACCGTTTTCAATTATATCACCGGTTATTTCTGATGTACCGTCAGGAATACCGTCTTTTAGGTCCGTGTAATCAGAGCTGCTTTCCAAAGATGTAATTAAATCATTTTTTCCCTTATCAAATGAACAGGTGTAAATCAGTCCCGCCACAGCAAAAAACAGGCAGGATAATATAACCATTATTAATTTCCTATTTTTCATTTCAATCTTCCTTTACAATCCCATATTTAGGAATTATATCAGAAGATCTAAAAGTTCCCTCTATACTTTCTTTATTAGTATCTTTATTTTACATAAACAGATAATCGAATACAATAGGCATTTCGTCAAATAAATCTTAATTTTCTGTCACTATTTCCATTTGAATGTTATAATACCAATAATAATTATGATGATTCCAATCAACTTACGCCATTCGAAATCAACTTTCTCCGCCCCAAAAATTCCGAGTAGTTCAATCAGATACGCTACCAGCATCTGGGATGTGATGATAAACATGTTGGCCCTTGCCGGTCCTAAAGTCTCCACGCTTTTTATAACGGTGTAAGTAATAGCTGCGCCTATTACTCCTCCAAGCAGCATATATTTATTATCAATTTTTAAAAGTTCGGAAAAACTGTGATCCCTGCCTGTCACATACCAGGCACCCAGACATGCCAAAAACGCAGTAAACTGGACAAAACTGGAGCAAACCCAGATGCCCGTTTGCTTGGTTACTCCCGTATTAAACACACCCTGTATGCTCATAAATGCCCCGGAAATTATAGCAATTATAATACCCCACATGAAGAATCAAACCTTTCTTTTATTATTGTTTAAAATTATCAGTCATCAGGTTGCTTCTTCAATAACATTTCCAAATTTGGGGCTTGCTATACAGCTTTCATTTTAAGATTTATGCCTTACAGCTATAATATTTAATCAAACAAACATAGAAATTAAATAAAATACATAACAAAAAATATCGCCCAAAATATCGGAGGCATAAATATTTTGGGCGGTTATATTATAAAATTAGACTGTTATTTATTTTTTCAATTCTTTTTAGCCTTATCAAGGCAATCGGTAAGTATACCGATCATTTCATCCACATGATATTTGCCTGCAATGAGAGGCGGCAAAAATCTTATAACGTTGGCCCCGGCTGAAATCAGAATAAGGCCCATCTCTAACGCATCATTAATGATATCTTTCACCGGAACCGAAAATTCCAGGCCTTGCATAAGGCCAATTCCGCGATGGTCACTTATAATGCTGTATTTGGACTTTAATTCGTTAAGCTTCTTATACAGATATTGTCCCGTTTTCTGAACATTTTCCGTAATGTTTCTGCTTTCGAACAAGTCAAATACCTTGCTTACAGCCGCTGTTACAAAAGGGTTACCCCCGTAGGTAGTTCCGTGATCTCCGGGTTCAAAGGCGGATGCTATTTCTTCCGTTGCCGCAAAAGCTCCTACAGGGACTCCGCAACCCAAGGCCTTTGCGCAGGTTATTATATCCGGTTTAACATTATAATGCTGATAAGCATACATGGAGCCGGTCCTACCCATACCGCACTGAATTTCATCAAAAATCAGCACTATCCCTTTGCTGTCACAAAGTTCTCTTACACCTCTGATGAAATCTTGCGCGGCGGGGTATATCCCCCCTTCCCCCTGTACCGGCTCCATTATGACAGCGCAGGTGTTATCATTTATTAAATCTTTAACGCTATCAAGATTGTTGAATTCGGCAAACTTTACCCCTCCGATTAAAGGCTCGAAAGGATCTCTGTATTTTTTTGTGCCCGTAACACTTAAAGCACCCATGCTTCTGCCGTGGAATGCCCGTTCCATTGATATTATTTCTCCACCGGTTTTGCCGGTTTTTTTATAATAGTACTTTCTGGCAAGTTTAATGGCTCCTTCCACAGCCTCCGTACCGCTGTTGGTGAAAAACACCCTGTCCATTCCCGATGCTTTTGCCAATTTCTGAGCCGCCTCTATAGCCGGTATGGTGTAAAAATAATTGGATGTATGCAAAAGCAGGTCTATCTGCTTTTTTAAAGCCTGATTATATTCTTCATCGTTGTATCCCAGGGCAAAAACCCCGATACCGGATGTAAAATCCAGATACTTCTTTCCGTTTATGTCATAAAGATACATACCTTCTCCCCGGTCAAGCACAAGCGGATACCTATTGTAGGTATGGATAAGGACTTTATTTGCTTCATCGATATAATGTTTGATTAAACTCATCATTTCACATCCCCTCTGCCGATAGTTTCGTTATTAAAATTCAAGTATTTCATTTTCAAAAAGGCTTTCTTTATGAATAATAGCAGTCCCTATCCCCCTGTTGGTAAAGAACTCAAGCAAAAGGCAGTGGGGCATTCTTCCGTCCAAAATATGTACTCTGGATACACCGTTTCTGACCGCATCCACGCAGTTTTTCAATTTAGGCAGCATGCCTCCCCCTACAAAACCTCCTGCAATAAGTTCATCGGCCTTTTCTAAGGTAAGTACCGAAATAAGGCTGTTTTTATCTTCCGGATCGGCATAAACCCCTTCAATATCAGTTAGAAACACCAACTTCTCAGCACCGATGGCAGTTGCCACGGCACAGGCAACGTCATCGGCATTTATATTGTAATTGACAAAATTCTCATCAAGCCCTATAGGAGCGATAACCGGTACAAAATCATTGTCGATTAAAGTATTTATAAGGTCGGTGTTAACCTCTTTGATATTGCCCACATAACCTATATCTTTGCCGTTTACATATCTTTTTTCAACTTTGAGGGTATTTCCATCCTTTCCGCTTATACCTACGGCCTTAACCCCCAGCCTTTCCACCATCTGGACCAGGCTTTTGTTAACTTTACCCAGCACCATTTCCACAATTTCCATGGTAATTTCATCTGTAACCCTAAGTCCCTCAACAAAAACCGATTTATGGCCAAGCCTTTCCAGCCATTTTGTTATTTCCTTTCCTCCACCGTGGACAATAATAGGTTTCATTCCGACTAATTTAAGGAGTGCAACATCTTTTATTACATTGGACTGAAGATTTTCATCAAGCATTGCACTGCCGCCGTATTTTACTACAACTTTTTTATTATTGAATTTCTGTATATACGGCAGGGCTTCTATCAAGGTCTGAGCCTTTAGCACAATCTGATCCATGTCCTGCATAGCAAAATTCCTTTCAGCTTATATTTTGAAATATGTTCAGAAGAAAGTACTATAATTAACTAAGATTAAGACCGGTAGTCCGCATTTATTTTTACATAATCATATGTTAAATCGCATCCCCATGCTGTCGCAGCAGCAGAACCTTGTTTTATATCCACAAGCACCTTTACTTCATCGGCTGCAAATATATCGGTTGCCTTTTCTTCAGAGTAATCAACGGCTAAACCGTCTTTGGCAAGCATCAGGCTACCGTATGTACTTTCTATAACCAAATCTACCTTTTCCGGGTCGAAATCAACACCGCTGTAACCTAAGGCACAAAGAACCCTTCCCCAATTGGCATCTTTTCCGAATATCATACTTTTTACAAGATTCGAAGAGATAACGGATTTACTTAATGTAGCGGCATCTTCCCATGTTTTGGCCCCATTTACTGTTACTTCAAGAAGTTTTGTAGCCCCCTCTCCGTCTGCCGCCAGCATCTTAGAAAGCTTAGTTGTAACCATATTTAAGGCTTTACAGAATGTGTAATAATCTTCATTCTTTTCTTTTATCTCGGGATTGCCCGCCATACCGTTTGCAAGTATTACAAGAGTATCGTTGGTAGATGTATCCCGGTCTACGGAAATCATATTAAAGGTATGCTTTACGTCTTCGCTTAATGCTTCCTGAAGCAGTTCTTTGCTTATTGACAGGTCTGTAGTCAAAACAGCTATCATTGTGGCCATATTGGGGTGAATCATGCCCGATCCTTTAGCCATACCGCCCAAAGTTACTTCCTTACCGCCTATACTAAAGGTAACGGCACATTCCTTGGAATATGTATCCGTAGTCATAATGGCTTCTGCCGCAAGGGTTCCCGCTTCTTTTGTTTCCTTAAGTTCCCCTACAAGTTTGGGTATATTATTTACTATTATGTCTATAGGAAGTTGTTTGCCGATAACCCCGGTAGATGCCGTATACACAGCTTCAGTGGAAAGATTGAGATTTTCGGCCACTGTTTTTGCCATAAGGTAATTATTTTTCCAGCCTTCTTCCCCAGTACAGGCATTGGCAACACCGCTGTTTATAATTACGGCCTGTATATTCTTGCTTTCCTTCGTAAGTTTTATATCCCATTTCACCGGTGCAGCTTTTACCACATTTGTAGTAAATACCCCTGCCCCTGAGGCAGGAACAACAGAGTATACCAAAGCCATATCTTTTCTTTTCTTTTTTATGCCTGCGTATATTCCGGCCGCCTTATAACCTTTAGGGGCTGTAACTCCTCCGTCAATAATTTTCATAAAATTATTTCCTCCGTATTTGAATGGTTATTCAAAACAAATTACAACGAATAATTATTTATAAACAATTCAGTTAGTAATTTATTTATAATTATACATATATATTAAATTTTATGCAATACCTTTTTTTATCTTTTTTATATTTATACCTTTTTTCAATAATTCTTCGTATATCCTTGCGATAGGAAAACCTACCACATTATAATAATCGCCTTGGATTTCTTTTATATAAATTCCGAATTCCCCCTGGATTGCATAAGCCCCGGCCTTGTCATAAGGCTCTCCCGAATCTACATAATCTTCTATTTCTTCTTTTGACAAGAGCTTAACCGACACCCGGGTTCTCACATTAAATACTATACTTTCTTCTCCATTTATGTCTGCATTATCACTCTTATTTCTTCTTATAATAATAGCCACACCGGTATATACGTCGTGAATATCACCGGAAAGGCCGTTTAACATTCTTATTGCATCATCTCTGTCTTTAGGTTTACCTAAAACCTGCCCCTTATGATAAACTACGGTATCTGCTCCGATAATAATTAAATTTTCCCTTTCGTCAGCGAAACGGCCTGCTACTTCTTTAGCCTTTACAGAAGCCAAAGCCTCCACCAGTTTAGAAGGATCCGATTCCTTAATATCTTCATTTACATAAGAAGGAACGGTTTCAAAACCAATTCCCATCTGATTCATTATCTCTTTTCTTCTCGGTGATCCTGAAGCTAAAATAATACGATACATTTTCTTCTACCCTTTCATTTGTATTTTTATTTTTTGGACTAAATATTGCTTAATATTTTGTCGGTTGAGAATTTCTGCCGGCTATTAGTTAAGTTCAGTAGTTACTTCATATTTTCCGGTTTATCATGTTCCGATTGACCTACAATAAGAACAAAAATAAGACAAGTACAAGCTGCTAATTGTATTATATAACATTTCCGATAAATAATTTCTTCAAAATATTAATATTATTTATAAGAATAATTTGATAAATGTCAATTTTGTATTTTTATAAATTTTTGAAAGAAAAATATTGCATTTTTATAAATAGTATTGTATATTTAAACATATAAAATTTTATCTGATTAAATATATTAATTCAAATTTGATACTTCTTATTTGGGACCTTTGCATTTAAAGCCTGGCTTATGTGTTTATGAAACACTATCGGATATATAACACCAATCTTAATTATAAAACAAAACGGAGGGTTTTTATGAAAGAAAAAATAGTTCTTGCTTATTCAGGCGGCCTGGATACTACTGCCATCATCCCCTGGTTGAAAGAAAATTTTGATTATGAGGTAATATGTGTCTGTGTAGATGTCGGCCAGGAAAGTGAGCTCGACGGCCTTGAAGAAAGGGCAAAATTGTCCGGGGCCTCCAAATTGTACATTGAGAATGCCGTGGATGAGTTCGTAAATGATTATATTATTCCCTGTGTAAAGGCAGGTGCCGTATACGAGAACAAATACCTTCTTGGTACTTCGATGGCAAGACCGGTTATAGCTAAAAGGCTTGTTGAAATCGCAAGAAAAGAGGGAGCGACCGCAATATGTCACGGTGCAACCGGCAAAGGAAACGATCAGGTAAGATTTGAACTTACAATCAAAGCCCTGGCTCCCGACTTAAAAATAATTGCTCCATGGAGAATGTGGAATCTTAAGTCACGGGAAGAAGAAATAAAATACTGCGCCGACCACGGCATTACCCTGCCGTTCTCGGCTAAAAACAGTTATTCCCGTGACCGCAATATCTGGCACTTAAGCCACGAAGGCTTAGAATTGGAAGATCCTTCAATAGCTCCGGACTATGATAACCTATTAGTTCTTAGCGTTCCGCCCCAAAAAGCTCCGGATCAGGGTGAAACTATAAGCCTGACCTTTGAAAAAGGCATTCCTGCCTCGTTAAACGGCAAATCTATGACTCCTACCGAAATTATTAAGGAGCTTAATGTGCTTGGCGGAAAACACGGAATAGGTATTGTGGATATAGTAGAAAACCGCGTTGTAGGTATGAAATCCAGAGGAGTTTATGAAACACCCGGTGGAACCATACTTATGGAAGCCCATACTCAACTGGAAGAGCTGATACTGGACCGGGATACCCTGTCCGTAAAGAAAGAAATCGCAAACCGCTTTGCTTCTTTAGTATATGAAGGCAAATGGTTTACTCCTTTAAGAAAGGCTTATCAGGCTTTTGTGGATGTTACCCAGGAATATGTTTCCGGCGAAGTCAAACTGATGCTGTATAAAGGAAACATTATCAAGCAGGGAACAACTTCTCCTTATTCTTTATATGATGAAAATATAGCATCCTTCACTACGGGAGATTTATATGACCATAAGGATGCGGAAGGATTTATAAACTTATTTGGTTTACCTATGAAAGTTCGTGCATTAAAGTATGGGTTATAAACAATTCGCCTGCAACTTTGACTTCGGTTTACATATCCGTTCCGGCATATCGAAAATGTATTTGCAAATTGGCAAAGAATTTTTCCTAAGAGGAAAAATGAATAATTTTATAACGTCGTAATTATTACATAAAACAGGGTGTATTCTATACTAAAGCAGTAGAATACACCCTGTTATTGAATACGATTATTTAGTTCTTATTTTTAGTTAATTTAAAATTTAACAATCCAATATTAAATAAGTTTTCAAATCTTTTTTTCTAAATCAACTTAATTCTTCTATTTACGTTAATAAGGTAAACAGTTTTCCAAATAAATTGTAGTTTCTTTTATTATATTAATCATATGCTTATATATTTTCTTACAAAATTTTCAACCTTCTTGGCATATTCATCCCTGTTAATAACACTGGACTTGGTATGTCCGGCATGGGCAACCAAATATAAGGCCTTGTTTTTCTTTTTGCTTGCATACATTTTTCTTGACATTTCTGCCGGGACATAATTGTCCTTCTTACCGTGAATAAATAAAATCGGTGTGTCAACTTTGCTCACTGCAAAAATCGGTGAAACGTCTTCAAACCGAAAACCGGCCCTTAAATATGTCACAAAGCTTTCCAAAGGAATCAGAAATTTAGGCATATGATAATAATGTTTGAATTGGTGTATTAGTAGCTCTTTCAAATCTGAATAAGCAGAATCGGCAATAGCGCAAACTACTCTGTTATCTATACCCAGGTGAAGTAAAACGGTAGCAGCCCCCATTGATTCTCCGTGGGTTACTATCTGACAACCGGGCCCGTAAGTGTCATAACACCAATCAACCAGTTTCTTTAGGTCAAATTTTTCATAGTAACCCATAGTGGTATAAGCTTTTCCGCTTAAACCATGATTTCTGTGGTCATAGATTATTACTATAAAACCCATTTTCAAAAAAATTTCCGCATAAATCAAGGATCTGTATTTGCTTTGGCAAAAACCGTGACACAGAATTGCAATCGGTATCTTACTGTTTTGATGCCCGGTATCGCTTACGTTTTCTAAAGCGGAATCCTTAGATTTTATGCGGTCTTTTTTGTACTCTCTGCCGTCTAAAAGTTCGCAGGACAGGTAATATCCGTAATCTGAAAAAATCTTAAATCTTTCCTTTTTTGTTTTCTTGTATAATTCCTCATCAAATTTGCCGGATTTTAACTCCATACGATATACCCTGTCACTGGGTAACCTTTTGGGCCTAATAATCATATCGGAAAGCCACCATATATTCGTACCAAACCATAAAAGCAAAAATTTTATCATGACCCATCTCCGTATATTATAGATACCATTAGGATATCCAATAATAAACAGATTATACCTTTCTATGATCAGCCTTCCGGTTTAAACTTATCAAAAATAATTAAATCAAAATAATCTTTATTTTCATCCAGCTCCTGCTGCGATTTTATAGTCCATGCAACCGTTTTTACTTTATACAGCTTTCTGCATATTGAAAAAGAAAGGTCCTTTTTATAAATATGATGATAAGCAATAAAATCCGGTTTTGTAAGGAAATTAAAAAGCAGATGCTTTAAGATAAAAAACTGCATTTTGCTGCCTTCTATCTTATCCTTAATAAAATCGGTAGACAACTGGCCTCTGACTACATGAGGATAATGCTTCTTATACCATATAAGTCCAAAAGGATTAAAAGATTCTATACAGTACAAACCTTTATAATTTGCCAGTTCTTTAGCTACCGCCCTGCAGGTTTCACCGGGTTCCCAGGGAATTTTTAATTCAACAATTACCGGCACCTTTCCGTCTATGCAGTCAAGGACTTCCCTGAAAGTCGGTATAGTTTCCTTGGATTTAAACAGTTTATAATTCTTTAGCTCTTTGTAAGTCAGTTCTGCTACCTTCTTATCAACGCCACAGGCCCGCTTTAAATCATAGTCATGAAATACCACCGGAACATTATCTTTTGTAAGCTGAACATCAAGTTCAATTCCGTAACCGTTTTCTACAGCCAGCTTAAATGCAGGCAGTGAATTTTCAGGAGCCTTGGACTTATTATTGTGATAACCCCGGTGGGCATAAAGCCACCCGTCAAATTTCTTAAGCTCAGGATTTTTCTTAAGCTTTGGCATAATTGCAAGAAGATAAAGCAGTATCAGTACGGCAGCAAAAATCAAAAAACCCTGTAACATATCGGTTTCTCCTTAGATGTTAAAATTAATAACGTTATGTATTAAATTTTAATAATACAAGCAACCTACAATTATAATTACTGCATTTAAAAATGCAATATCTTTTTATTGCCATACTCCCATTTTCCTATTCAATATCTTCTGTTAAACCTTTCGGCGGTTTTGAATCTCCGTGCTTAACAAATAGCATAGTACAAAGAGATGCCAGGGAGAATACTACGGCATAAGGAAACAGGGTATAATAACCGATCTTCTCCAAAAGAAAACCGGATACAATAGGGGTTATTATCTGGGCAGACATTGAAAAAGTATAATAATATCCGGTATATCTGCCGGTATCAGCACTCTTGCACATTTCAACCACCATAGGATAGGAATTGACATTGATGGCTGCCCATCCTATACCGGTACATGCAAATACAACGTTTATTAGAGGTGAAGCTTCTTTAAACATTAGCCCGCATATATAGGAAAAGGTCATAAGTATTATACCGCCTATAATTGTCTTTTTCCTTCCTATTTTACTTGAAATTATACCTATGGGCAGATAGCTTATTAAAGCCGCTACCATAGCCACCATCAAAGGCAATGTATATGATCCGCCCGAATATCCCCAAACCTTGTCCGCATATCTTGAAAATGCGGTTTTTACAGCATTATAGGCAAAAAACCAAAGAAAAATCGATGTCATAATGAATATAAAACTGCGCCTTACATCCGCAGGCATCTTTGCATCAGCTACATCGTTAATCGCCGGTTTTTCATCTTCCCCTATTATATTTGCTTCATTCTCCTCTTTTGCTACCTGTTCTCTTAACTTATTCTCGTTTATTGTTAGTAGTAGAAAAATTACCGATAAAATCATTATTGCAACAACGCTTAAAAATACGGGAAGATTTATGGACCCGTCATCCTTATACAAAAGCAGGGTCATAACAAGGGCATATGCCCCGCCCAAGGTTCCCATAAGATTAATAATAGAATTTGCCTTGCTTCTTAAAGGTTTTGGGGTAACATCCGGCATAAGGGCTACCGCGGGTGAACGATAGGATGCCATGGCAAGCAAGGTAAAACCTAAAGCTATTATAAACAACGTAAAGTTTCTTAAATGTTCCGCTATAGGCAGTATAATTATAAATAAGGATGCGGCAAAAGTTCCTCCGGCAATAAACGGCATTCTCCTGCCTAATCGGGTATTAACCTTATCCGACAAGGCCCCCAAAAGCGGAAGCAAAAATAAAGCAAGCACATTGTCTATAGCCATAATAGCACCCACAACCGTCTCTCCTAGACCGAATGTGCCTTCCAGCATCTTAGGGATTATGCCGTCATAAAGCTCCCAAAATGCACAGATTGATAAAAACGCAAACCCCACAAAAAATGTCCTTTTGTAATTCAGTTTCATCATAACCCTCCATTCATTCCTTCTCCTGTTAAGCCTTTGCGGCATTATAGATACAGGTAAATCAAATTACCCGACATCCCTTTTTAAATAATATCATACGACAACTACTATTAAATCCTAAGTATACTACCTTAAATTCTTGGCGTTAAAAACATATACTCCGATTCCGACAGCTATTGTAAGATTTAGTGAATCCACATCTTCAGTCTGCGGAATTTTAACGCTTGTGCCTGCGTTAAGGAACGAATCGTCAAGTCCCGTAGCTTCGTTGCCAAAAACCAAAGAAAAAAGCTCCGATTTGGAGCAATCGGCTATATCAAGCGTTCTTTCACCGTTAAGCATAAAAGTAAATACGTCATGATCTTTATACTGCCTTCGATATTCATCAAAAGATTCAAAAAATTGAAAATTAACCTTAAATAAAGCTCCCATAGATGCCCTGACACACTTTGGATTAAAAATATCGGCTCCGGGAAGAATTATAGCTAAGTCATAAATGCCAAAGCCCGCAATTGTTCTTAAGATAGTACCTAAATTACCCATATTGCTTGGATTTACCAGAACTATATGGGACTTGTCCTGTGACAGCCTGCAGGAATACTTATCAAATATTCCTGCCACATAACAATTCTCCTTGTCGCTTAATTTACTTATAAGCTTGTCATTGATTTCCACGGGTATATTATGCTTTTTGCAAAGGTCCATAAGCCCGTCCATATCCGTATAGCTGGAGTGGGCCACTACTTGCCGTACCTTTTCGGGTTTACTTAAAATAAGTTCATAGGTTGGGAATGCTCCCAAGGTATAAGAATATTCTGCGTCTTTTTTGTATGGTTTAATTTGAACTTTATCAGAACTATTTTTACCTTCTTTTTTATGTTCCATAGCATAACTCCGATATTAATTTTTATTATTAAACTAATTCCTTATCCGAAACTTATTATTTAATATAGCACAGTCCGTATATTCCTTCAGTACCCCGAAACTTATATCCTGACAGGAAACCAAAGGTTTTATGATTTTTTGGACTGTGCCACCTTAATTATTTTAACCTGCTTTATTTAACCCTATAAATCGCATTTTTTGCCCATAAATACCAAAGCCAGCATACCAGGACCCGTATGAGTTCCTATTACCGGGCCGATCTGGGATATTATTACGTCTTTTACGACGTTCATGCTTCTTATTTCTTCCGCAAGCTTTTTAGCCTGTTCAAGATTATCTGAATGGCCTACAATGACTGTTTGGGATTTAAGATCTTCGCCTTCCTTAATCATTCTGTTTATCAAAAATTCGGTTTCTGCTTTTGATCCCCTGATTTTTGATACAACAACCAGCTTCCCGTTTTCATCGGTACTTAAAACAGGCCTTATGCGGAATGCCGTACCTACTACCGCCTCAACTGACGTAACTCTTCCGCCTTTTTTTAGATAAAACAGGTCTTTAACCGTAAACCAATGCCTGGAATTATATTTATGGTTTTCAACCCATTCTTTAAGTTCGTCAATCGTAAGTCCGTTTCTTTTTTGAAGCGCGGCATGATATACCAGCAACCCTTCTCCTATGGAAGCACACTTTGAATCAATACAGTAAATTTTTCTGTCCGGATATTCCTTTATAAGTTCCTCCATTACCAGTTGCGAAGCATTGTATGTACTGCTTAAACCCGACGAAAAACCTATATAGATCAGGTCAAGCCCTTCATCTAAAATATTTTTAAAATACTCCGTAAATACAATCGGAGTAATCTGAGTTGTATGGGTATCTGCTCCCGCCTTTAACTTTTCATAAAATTCATCAATCTTAAGTTCTTTTTCATCGGGATGAAAATTATATGCCACATTGTCTATATCGACTCCCATAGGTATTACCATAATCCCATATTCTTCTATTATGGAATAGGGTAAATCTAAAGTTGCGTCACTTACTATAACATAATCTCTCATAACCAATCCCCTTTTTACGATAACTTTATAGATAATTTTATACGATAAATACTATTATAGCAAGTAATTTACATAAAAACCTATGATGTAATCATAAATGAGTTCTTATATTCTAATATATTAATAAATTCTAAAATTATCATAAAAATGATATTAGTACTTGCACAGTTTTTAACCGATATGTTATAATCCTGACAATAAAATAACCTTATGAGGGAGTAGTTTGCATACCTATGGTATGTGTGTAAGTCAACATCATGATTTGCCACTGTGCAAATCTGGCTTACCTTAAAAAACGAGACTCATGTATGGCTCAATAACCATGCATGAGTTTTATTTATGCGAAGGGAAACAAGCAGATAAATTAAATATTAAATCTGCAAGTAAGTAATATTATATAACATATAAAAACGGAGAGGATACCTGCATGGATTTGATAACCCAGATATTGCTAGGCTTTTGCTTAGCTGCGGATGCATTTGCTGTTTCTATTACCAACGGGATGTGCAGCAGTCAGATTAATCAAAAAAATGTTTTGTCCACAGCTCTTACTTTTGGCTCTTTTCAGGCGGTTATGCCGTTACTTGGGTATACCCTTAGCAGTACCTTTACAGAAATAATATCAAAATATCAACATTATATTGCTTTATTTTTGCTTAGTGCCATAGGGATTAACATGGTCGTTGATGCCATAAAGGAATATAAACATCCCGAAAATGTATGCAGTACAAAAAACATCTTTGCAGTCGGAAACTTGCTTTTACAAGGGGTAGCTACCAGTATTGATGCATTGGCGGTTGGTGTCAGTCTGGCTGCCATTAGTGCCAATATCTCTACTACTTCCCTCATAATCGGAGTTGTTACCTTTATTTGCTGCGCAGTTGGGGTAGTTATAGGACGCAAATTCGGTCTGCTGTTAGGTATCAGAGCAAAACTAGGCGGCGGTATTTTGCTTATATTAATAGGAGTAAAAATATTTGCAGAACATATGTAGGGAAATTATATTTGTAGGTTTATGTTATAATATAAGACAAAACTTTTTAAATTGATTGATATTTTTATCCTTTTGTAAGATAATAGACTTAAATTAACGCTTATCTTCGAAAGGAGAATAAAATTGGACTTTTCCAAATACTTTCCTGCCCTGCCGTCAATTGAAACAGAGCGTTTGCTGCTGCGCCAGATTACATTAAGTGACAGCGACGGCAGAGATTGCTTAGAATTTATCAATGATTACGATGTATACCGGTTCTGGGGCCTGTATGACGAAAAAAGAGAGCCTGACAAAAAGCCTGAAAAAGTTGTCAGGTTGGATGCCCATTATTATGAAACGATGAAAGAATATAAAGCCGGCAGAGAACTGACCTGGCTGATAGAACTTAAAGAAAACCGAAAAGTTATCGGCGAAATAGTCCTATATGATTTTTTGCTTGATCTTCAGGCCGATATGGGTTACAGGCTGAATAAGAAATATTGGGGCCACGGATATGCTACCGAAGCAGGGCTTGCAATCGTAAAATTTGCTTTTGAAACTTTAAAACTAAAGAGGCTTCAGATCCGCTGTTTTAAAGAAAACCAAGCCTCCGCAAAAATAGCACAAAAACTCGGTTTCAAACAGGAAGGTTTAATTCGTAACGGGGTAATACTAAATGTAATGACCGATTACTATATATTTGGTTTGCTACAGGAGGAATATAATACAAACAATGATTAGCAAATTAACACCTAAGACGCTTTATGTATCCGATTTGGACGGTACACTGCTTAACAATAACGCCAAAATATCCGACAGGAGCTTAAATATAATTAACAGCCTTATTGATAAAGGAATGCTTTTTACCGTAGCCACAGCCAGAAGTATTGCCTCAGTCAAATATATACTCAAAGATCTAAAACTTACCCTTCCTGTGATATTGATGAACGGGGTATGTATCTATGATCCCGTGAATCAGAAATATATAAATGTAGAAACATTAAGTAAGGAAAATATACGTATATTGATATCTCTTATCGAAGAAAATAATCTTAAAGGATTTATGTATGCTGTTAAGAACGAAAAACTTTCTACCTATTATGAAGAATTAAGCAATAAAGCCCTTAGGGATTTTTATGAAATTAGAGTAAAAAGATATAAAAAACCCTTCACAAAGGTCAATAAGTTTGCAGAAATTAAGGACGAGCCTATTATTTATTTTGTCCTTATGGATTATAAAGAAAAATTAGAACCCATATACCGTTTGGTTGAAAATCTTCCGAATATAAACAGTGTTTTTTATAAAGATAATTATGAAAAAGATATGTGGTATCTTGAAATATTCTCAAATAAGGCTTCAAAATACCATGCCGTGCAATATCTTAGAAAATACCTATCTGCAGATTACGTCATAGGGTTTGGAGACAATCAAAATGATTTATCCCTCTTTGAAGCCTGCGATAAATTCTATGCTGTAGATAACGCTATTGAAGAATTAAAGCAAAGAGCCGATGCCGTAATCGGAAAAAATTCCGAAGACGGAGTTGCAATGTGGCTAAAAGAAAATTTTTAAGACAGAAATGCCAAAACAATATAATATTGTCCATTTACAATCCCTATGTTAAAAATGATATAGTATAAATACTCTATAAACCTATGTGCTTAAAAGGAGGATTAATATGAATGATCTGAACAGCATCCAAGACTGTCTTGTATTAATAAACGGTGTCAAAATTCCCTGCGTAGGTTTCGGAACATGGAAACTGCCTGATGCAGATTCTACGGTTGATTTAATAAAGACAGCAATTGATTGCGGTTACAGGCATATAGACACTGCCTTTATGTATCAAAACGAAAAGTCTGTAGGTAAAGCTATACGTACATGCGGCTTGTCAAGAAGCGAGATTTTTGTCACATCAAAATTAAGCAACGCTAGTCATGGCTATGAAAACACATTAAAAGAATTTGAACAGACAATGGAAAATTTGGGTATTGAATATCTTGACCTTTATCTTATACATTGGCCCAGACCGCTTCCTGTTCGTGAAACCTGGAAAGAGGCCAATGAAGGTACATGGAAAGCATTTGAGGAGCTTTATAAAGCAGGTAAAATCAAAGCAATCGGTGTAAGCAACTTTATGGAACACCATCTGGATGCTTTACTTGATACTGCAAATATTGCTCCCATGGTAAATCAGCTTGAGCTTCATCCGAGATTTGTACAAAGAGAACTGGTCACATACTGCAAGGACCGCAGAATGATTGTAGAAGCATACAGTCCATTAATCAGAGGAGATTTCGACCATCCTGTTTTGGTCGAAATTGCAAAGAAATACAATAAATCTGTAGCCCAGGTATTGCTGCGCTGGAGCATACAGCAAGGCTTTGTACCTCTTCCCAAGGCATCCTCGAAAGAAAGAATCCTGGAAAATGCCGATATATTCGATTTTAAATTATCCGATGAAGATATCGAAGCCATGAAAGTTCTTGAAGAACTCGGAAGAACCGGGTCCCATCCGGACACCGCCCCGTTCTGATTGTTATATATACTTTAATGGTTGGATTAATCAAATTTAAATTATTTTATTTGCGAATATTATAAATAATAGAAATAGGTATAAAATAAAAGATGGTTTTAAGTAACCATCTTTTATTTTTATATAAAACTTGTTTTATAATAACTTGTTAAAAAACCCTGTAAAAATTATCTTTATATAAACAAATGAAAAATAACTTACCATGATAAATTAATAAACCTGCCCCATTAAATATTTATACTTAACACTTTATATCCTTTTTACATTTTTATAATTTATTATAATAAAGGAATTCCTCTCTTTTGCGCCTCTTCTGTGACCTCATCCGGCCATACGGATGACTGCACTTCTCCTATATGGGCCTTTCTTAAGTAGAACATACATATTCTTGATTGGCCTATGCCGCCGCCTATAGTGTAAGGAAGTTCACCGTTAAGAAGAGCCTTGTGAAAAGGAAGTTCGGCTCTTTCCAGACAGTTTCGTTCTTTAAGCTGCTCCATTAAGGTTTCTTCATCCACCCGGATGCCCATAGAGGACAACTCCAAAGCAATATCCAATACAGGATAATATACAATAATATCTCCGTTAAGCTTCCAGTCATCATAATCCGGGGATCTGCCGTCATGAGGTTTTCCGGAGGCTAAATTTCCCCCGATCTGCATAATAAATACCGCACCTTTTTCTTTGGCTATTTTATATTCCCTTTCTTTTGGGGTTAGGTTGGGATACCTATCCTCCAACTCCTGTGATTTTATAAAATATATTTCATCCGGAAGAATTTCCTTTGTATAATCATATTTACCCGCTATATATTTTTCGGTATTTTTAAGGGCATTATAAACGAGCCTGACGGTTTGTTTCAATGTTTCTTCATTTCTGTCATTTTTATTGATAATCTTTTCCCAGTCCCACTGGTCTACAAAGATTGAATGAATATTGTCCGTTTCCTCATCTCTGCGGATGGCGTTCATATCGGTATAAAGGCCTTCTCCCGGTTCAAAACCGTATCTTTTTAAGGCCAGCCGTTTCCATTTTGCCAGGGACTGTACTATTTCCACCATGGCTTCATTTTGCTCCTTTATATCAAATGCAACCGGTCTTTCCACTCCGTTAAGGTTATCGTTCAAACCGGAATTCGCTCTTACAAACAGGGGCGCCGAAACCCTGGTCAAATTCAACTCTTTTGCCAGCTCTCTTTCAAAATAGTCCTTGATTTCTTTTATGGCTATTTCCGTTTCTTTTATATCTAAATGCGGCTTGTAACCTTCAGGGATAAAAAATTTCATCAGCTACCTCCCGAACATATAAAATATATGTGGGATATTATATCATAAGTGTCAGGCACTGTAAACAAAATGTGAACAATCTATTCAGATTGTTCACATTTTGTTTACAGTGCCTGACACCAATTATTTCTTTCTTGATTTGGATATTACGTCAAAGGCTACCGCAGCCAAAAGAACTAAACCTTTAACGACTTTCTGAATATTTGTATCTACACCCATAATGGACATACCGTTATTAAGCACGCCCATAAATATCGCACCGATTACTACACCGGATACTTTACCTATACCGCCGTATGCGGAAGCTCCACCGATAAAGCAAGACCCGATGGCATCCATCTCATAGTTTTGTCCTGCAGTCGGAGCTGCTGAATTGAACCTTGCCACGCATACCAAAGCAGCTACAGCACTTAAGAATGCCATATTTACATATGTAAAGAACAGCACCTTATTGGTATTTATACCCGAAAGCTTGGCGGCCTTTTCGTTTCCGCCCATGGCATATATATAGCGGCCCGGTACGGTTTTATTTGTAAAGTAAGAATAAATCAGGACAACCGCGAGAAGTATGATTAAAATTGTAGGTACCCCTTCATGTTTTGCCAGAGTATATGCCAATACCATTATAACTACGGAAAATACGATAGATTTAGCCGCAAGCATTGATACTTTTTCCGGTTCATATCCTTTTTTGATTGCATTTATTCTTTTAATTACCTGCAAAGCTATGTAAATAATACAGGATATAGCTCCGATCAGCAAAGCAGTAATATTTATCGAACCTGAGAATATATCTGGTATATTGCTGTTAAACAGTTTCAGGTAATTTTCAGGAAACGGATTAATGGTAAGTCCGTTAAGTACGATTAAGGCAACACCGCGCCAGATTAACATACCTGCCAAAGTAACTATGAATGCAGGTATTCTTATATATGCTATCCAAAAGCCCTGCCATACTCCGATCAAAATACCGATAAGCAGGCATACAATAATGCTAACCCATATATTTACATTCATATTTACAATCAATGTACCTGCTATAGCCCCTATCAGTGCAACTATAGAACCTACCGAAAGGTCGATATTTCCTCCGGTCAGGATACACATAAGCATACCGACCGCCAGTATTACCACATAGCTGTTTTGCCCTATTAATATGGCAACGTTTCTGGGATAAAGCAGTTTTCCTCCCGTACCTATGGAAAATATGACAGTAACTATGATAAGTGCTACAAGCATTGTATTCTTTTTTAATACTTCCTTTACTTTATCCATTGCTACGCTCCTTTGCTAGATTTTAATATCTGTCCCATAATATATTCCTGAGTTGCTTCTTCCCTAAGCACCTCTCCTACTATCTTGCCTTCATTCATTATATAAATGCGGTCGCACATACCGATAAGTTCGGGAAGTTCCGAAGAGATCATCAGAATAGATTTACCTTCTTCTACCAACTGATTAATAATGCAGTAAATTTCGTATTTGGCACCGACATCAATTCCTCTGGTCGGTTCATCCAGAATCATGATATCCGAATCTGTAAACATCCATTTGCTTACAAGAACTTTTTGCTGATTACCGCCGCTTAAATTTCCGACCATATGCTCTATGGATGTACATTTGGTTTTTAGCTTTATAACAAATTCTTTGGCGGCCTTTGCTTCCAGGTTGTGATCTATGATATTATAGCGGCTAACTTTTTTCATCTTAGCCAAAGTAGTATTTACACGGATCGGATTTGACAGAATAAGGCCGTCTCCTTTTCTGTCCTCGGTTATATAGGCAATTTTATGATCTATTGCCTGTCTGGTATTATTTAATTTAACTTCTTTACCGTCAATGAGTATAGTTCCGGAAATTTGGCTTCCGTAACTTTTGCCGAAAATACTTCTTGCCAGTTCCGTCCTGCCGGCACCCATCAGCCCGGCTATACCAACTACTTCACCCTTTCGCAAATAGAAAGAAACGTTATCTACCACTTTACGGCCTTCGTAAATGGGATGATATACGGTCCAGTTTCTAACTTCCAGCTTTATATCACCAATCGTACCTGTTTTCCGTTTGGGGAATCTGTCTGTCAATTCCCGTCCTACCATACCTTTAATTATCCGTTCTTCAGTTATGTCATCCTTCTTTTTGTCCAATGTTTCTATTGTTGCCCCGTCTCTGATAATCGTAATCCTGTCGGCAACATATTCTATTTCATTTAACTTATGGGAAATTATTATTGAAGTAATTCCGTCCTTTTTAAGCTGTAAAAGCAAATCAAGAAGTTTACGCGAATCTGCTTCGTTTAATGATGCCGTAGGCTCATCCAGTATCAGAAGTTTAACATTCTTTGACAATGCCTTGGCAATTTCTACAAGCTGCTGTTTGCCGACACCTATGTCTTTAATAAGTGTTCTGGGTGATTCGTGCAGACCTACAATATCCAGCAATTTCTTAGCCCTGGCATAGGTCTCATCCCAATTTATCTTAACAACCGAGCCGCATTCATTTCCCAGAAATATATTCTCTCCGATAGTCATATAAGGTACCAAGGCCAGTTCCTGATGTATTATGACAATTCCTTTTGCTTCACTGTCTTTTATGTCTTTGAATTTACATTCTTCTCCCTGATACAGAATCTGGCCTTCATAACTTCCATACGGATAAATTCCGCTAAGCACATTCATCAAGGTGGATTTGCCGGCACCGTTCTCTCCCACAAGAGCATGGATTTCCCCTTCCTCCACCTTAAGATTGACGTTGTCCAGTGCTTTTACTCCCGGGAAGCGCTTGGTTATGTTTTTCATTTCCAGAATAAAATTAGCCAATCTTACTCCTCCTAACATTCATTAGAAAAATAAGTGTACGGGTATTGCGATTGCATAAGGAGGCACTAAAGGCAACCGCAATACCCATTAGTTTAAAATAACCGATTACTTAAGCTGGTCCTCTGTATAATAACCTGAATCAATCAACAGTTCTTTATAATTATTTATGTCAGCAAATACAGGGTCACACAAGTATGTCGGAATAATTCCGGTGCCGTTATCATAAGTCTTTGTATCGTTTACAGGTACCTCTTCACCTTTCATTATGGCCTCAACCATTTCAACAACTTTGGCTGCCAATGTACGGGTATCTTTAAATACGGACATGGACTGCAGGCCCGCTAAAATATTCTTTACGGAAGCAATGTCACAGTCCTGACCTGTAATTATAGGGAAGTTATCCTTTGTAAATCCGGCATTAACGAGAGCATTTGTTATACCGATAGCACAAGAGTCGTTGCTGGAATATACGACATGAAGCGGAGTACCGTCAGAATAATAAGCGGTTATCAGGTTTTCCATACGGCTCTGAGCAGTTTCCGTTGACCAGTTAAGGGTAGCAACCTCTTCGAATGATGTCTGACCGGATACTACATTAAGTTTTCCGCTGTCAATGTAAGGCTGTAATACATCCATAGCTCCGCCAAAGAAGAAACGGGCATTGTTGTCATCAGGAGAACCGGCGAAGAGTTCGATATTGAAAGGTCCGTCCTGATTATCAAGATCAAGAGTTTTTACTATATATTCACCTTGAATTTGACCAACCTTGTAGTTATCGAAAGTTGCATAGTATGATACAGCATCGGTTTCCATTATCAGACGGTCATATGCAATAACAGGAATCCCTTTTTTCTTGGCATCAGCAAGAACAGTTCCCAGTGATCCTCCGTCGATGGATGCTATAACAAGAACGTCTACGCCGTTGGTAATCATATTCTCAATCTGGCTGACCTGAGTAGCAATTTCGTTGTTTGCATACTGAAGGTCTACCTTATAGCCGGCTTTTTCCAGCTCCTTCTTCATGTTGTCACCGTCTTGGTTCCATCTCTGCAGGTCTTTTGTGGGCATGCAAACACCTACGGTTTTTCCTTTACCTGTGTTTCCTGTCTCTTTAGCTCCGCAAGCAGTCAGCAATGAGACAACCATCATGATGCACAGCAAAATCCCAATAATTTTTTTCTTCATAATAAATATCCTCCCTTTATAAAAATTTACGTTGCCTACATTTAAAATATATCACTGCAAAAGCAGGACTATCTTGCTAAATACCGTAAATTTTTATTGGGAGGACAAATTTAAAAATTGCAAATATGGTAAGACAACAAAAATATGCTAGCATATTTTTGAAATTTAATAATTAAAAATCAAAAAATAATACAGAAAACTCTGTTTTACTTGTCAGTTACATTTAAATATACCTCGTCCCTTTTTTGGAAACCGCCTTCAATTATTACTTCATCCAAATTGTTTTTGTCTACGGCTATAGGCTCCAGTTTTACATATGGTACATCCCAGGTGCCGTCATTTATTGTTGTATCGACATCAATACTTTCTCCTTTTGCAAGTTTTATGGCATACTCTGCTGCCGCTTTTGCCAGTTTGTCTACAGGTTTATACACGGTCATGGTCTGAGTCCCTTCAACTATCCGCTGACATGCCGCAAGATCGGCATCCTGCCCAGTTACTATGACGCTGCCTGCAAGACGGTTTTCTGCCAAAGCTCTTACTGCTTCGGTTGCCAGATTATCATTGCCGCAAAGCACCCCGGCAATATCCGGTGTTATTTTCAAAGCTTCATAGACCGCATTGTACGCTTCTTCCGCAAGCCAATTGACAGCATTGACCGAATATACAACATTCAGGTTAGACCCGTCAATGACTTTCCAAAATCCCTGTTCGATCAACATAACATTATGGTCTGTTGTGGGCCCGAAGATTGTTACAATATTGCCGCCTGGAGGAATATTGTCTTTTAATGTTTTTGCCATAAGACTTCCCACTTTTTCGTTATCAAATGAGATATAAAGGTCCACATTGGAATTAATCAGGAGTCTGTCATAAGCAACAATTTTTATACCCGCTTCCTTTGCCTTTTTTACCACATCTTTGCAGGCTTCGGAATCTACGGCAATAATAACTATTACGTCCATACCTTTATCGATAAAATATTCAATCTGTGAAATTTGCTTATTCACATCCCCGTTGGCATTCTGTACATTAACTTCGGCACCCAGTTCTTCGGCAGTATAAACAAATACATCCCTGTCCCTTTGCCAGCGTTCGATTACAAAGGAATCAAAAGACAGGCCTATTTGAATCTTTTCTTCTGTTTCGTTTTTATCAATGGCAGGCAAATTACTGTTCCTGCATCCTGTGCAGGTAAAAATCGCCACAAGAATTACAGTAATAAAAACTATTTTTTTCATAACACTCCCATCCTCAGTGCTTGCCTTTTTAATGAGGTTGATGAGCAAGTCTAGCAGGCACGAAATTTAATTTTTATTTGCTTTATCGGTTTCCCTGAATTCAGTAGGGGTTAGCCCTACCTGCTTTTTAAATATCCTGCTGAAGTAATTTGGGTCACTGTAGCCTATGTCTAAGCATATGTTCTTTATATTCATATCGGTGTATAAAAGAAGTCTTTTTGCCTTCTCAATCCTTATGTTTGTCAAGTAATCTATGAAATTTACCCCCGTCTCTTCCTTAAACAGTTTGCTGAAATAATAGGGGCTTATGTCCACATTCCTTGATACCTCATCCAGGGATATATCCTTGTTGTAGTTTTCTTCAATATAAGCCTTGGCCTTGCTTATAAGCCCCCTGGTCTGCTCCTGGCGTTTTGTTACAATGTTCCTGCAGGCCTGAGTAACCTTGTCTATAAACCATTTTCTTAGCTGCTCAAAGTTTTCAATTTGAATCAAAGTAGGAAGATAGTCTTTTCGGTAAAGGAAATAGTATTTCATTCCGCCGCTTAAAAAAGCTTTTTGCTCCGCAAACAGGACGAACTCAAGAACCTTTAATTTTATATCCATCACATGCTCAGGATAATTCGAAACCATCCAGTCAAAAAAGCTGTTGGCTTCTGCCTGGGTCCCTTCGATATCTCCTTTTTCTATTTTTTCAAATAACGCATTCTCAATATGAACCGGATAATCTTCTTCGTATTCGCATCCGATAGGAAGGTCCTTAACATGAGCTACCCTTCCTTTACTGTTTCTTATGGCGCTTAAAGCTTCTTTATAGGAATCTTCAAGTCTGTTGATGGGAGTAACTGATCCTATACCTATTTTAATCTGGATATCTATCTTCTTTGTAAGTTCCCTTACCAGATTTCTGGCCTTTTCGATAATTTTAATCCTGTCATCATACTCAAGCTGTGATTTGTCTGACGGAATAAATACAATTATTTTGTTTACCATCAGAGGCCCTACAATACAATTAAATTCTCCCTTAAGACTTTCCCGTATCGCATGATAAAAGGACTGGGCTTTCACACTTATTCCCACCGGATTTGTAAGATGCCCTTCAATAATTGCATCTCCAAGCTCCATAATAAGTATCATGCCATACTCATCTTTAATACCAAGCAAATTGCAAAAATCATCCTTGACCCTTTCAAAATCAGATCCGGAAAGAGCCGAATATATAAAGTCACTTTCTATTATGGGAATAACGATTTCCAGCTTTTCCCGTATCATCAGGTCATTGCTTCTTTTCTTTCTCTCTGCTTCGATTATGTCCATGGCTTTCTGCAGTACGCCGGTTATAACCGCCTGATTGACAGGTTTTGTCAGGTATTCCAAGACCCCAAGGTTTATTGCCTCTTTTGCATAATTGAATTTATCATATGCCGTCATAATTATAAAAATTACCGATTTATTGGTTTTCCTGATTTCTTTCATAGCCTCTATTCCGTTTATGCCCGGCATATGTATATCCATTATGGCTATGTCCGGCTTGAATTTCTCTGCAAGTTCAATTACACTTCTGCCGGTATGAGCATATTCAATACTACATTTGTCTCCGAAATTCTTTTCTATGATAAATTTTAAGGAATCGATAACTATACCCTCGTCGTCGGCCAGCATAATTTTATACATGTCTATACACTCCCATCGGAATTATTGTCCTTATTATAAGCGGCTGTATAAGCTTTGTCTGTCAAGGTTTTTTATATAAGCTACTATCTGTAACGTATAAACTGCTTAAAGTATCTTGCTAATTTGCTATTGTCAAGATTCTTTAATTAACTGATTCATATATGGTATTTTATTTTTTGGTATAAGAATGGTAACAGTTGTCCCCATATATTTCCCTTCACTCTCGATATTTAATACATTTTCCATATCATAGTATAATTTCAGACGGTTGATTACATTACCAAGCCCTATACCGTTGGAATCTTTGGTAAGGTTAATTTCTTTTTCTGCCTTTTCAGATTCTATTTTAAAATTCATTACCCGGTCTATGATTGCCTTGTCCATACCGATTCCGTTATCACGAATTGTAATCCGGATTAAATCATCATCCTGGTCTACTTTCAACAAAATTTTTCCCTCATAGTCTATATCCCTTATACCGTAGTTTACAGCATTTTCTACTATAGGCTGCAAGATCATGCTGGGGACCTTTACATCAAGTACACTTTCATCAATCTGCTTTGAAAAATTAATTTTACCTGAAAAACGAACATTTAATATATAAATATATGTGTCAACAAGCTTAATCTCATCCCGTAAAGTAGAATCCTGATTAAAACACTTCATGTTAAATCTGAAAAACTCAGCAACATTTTCAATAAAAAGACAGGTTTTATCGGCTCCCTCCATCATGGCAAGCTGTGCCCCGGCATTTAATGTATTAAAAAGGAAATGAGGATTAATCTGTGCCTGAAGATATTTTAGCTGAGCATCTTTTAAGTGATTGGTCATCATCAGCTCTCTTTCTTTCATTCTGCTTTCGAATTCCATGCTTTCTTTTATTCTCTTAATGTACTGATGGATGTTTATAGTCATTGTGTTAAATGCTTTAGTTACAATTCCTATTTCATCTGAAGACGTAACCGGAACAAGGTCTACTTCAAAATTTCCTGCTGCAATTTCATTTGCTGCCTTGGTAAGTTCCATTAAAGGTCCGGTAATGCTTCTGGTTACGATAACTATCAAAATAATATTAAATGCCATAATAAAGAGTAATACGGAAGTGCTTATTACTTCCAGATAATTCAGGGATGTCCTGAGAAGGTCATAGTTATTGGAATTATATTTAAACTGCTCATTATTCAATGTACTGATATGGGTACTTATAAAATCATACATTTTCGTAGCTTCTTCGTAATTGGTCTTATATTTTTCAATA
The DNA here is from genome assembly GCF_002904165.1 of Herbinix hemicellulosilytica. Taxonomy (GTDB): domain Bacteria; phylum Bacillota; class Clostridia; order Lachnospirales; family Lachnospiraceae; genus Mobilitalea; species Mobilitalea hemicellulosilytica. Next base: position 70,705 of record NZ_CVTD020000016.1, read on the forward strand.
TTGTTGCCACGCTTGGCATCCACCGCCATATCTACCAGTTTCAGATAGGTCTCGGACATATTTTTTATGTTTTTCTGCATCAGAATCATATTATTGTCTGTTATATCCCCTTTAAGATCCTGAAGCATATTTCTGTAATCCTGTTCACTTATATAATAATTCTCAAGCGATTCGGTGCTTTTTGTATTTAGGTATTCATAAACATATCCATGAAGTTTCGAAAGAGATTCCATAAGTTCGTTAAGGCTTATATTGCTTACATATACTTCATCTATATTGGAAATGGATTTGTTTATATTATAACACATGAACATATTGGCAAAAAATACAACTCCGGTTGTTAAGACAAATATTAATACCAGTCTTAATCTGATAGAACTGTTAATTATTTTTTTCCCCATAACAATCACCAGCCAAGTTAAAACGATATGATAAAAATACTACTATTGTTGATTCTGATTTTTTTCAGTTCTTGATTTTATATAATTGTCTATATTTTCTCTACCGATAGCGTAAATATCCACCGAAAAATAATCACTTACCTGTCCGGTTTGCATAAATTCATGCAGGGCCTCAACACAATATGCCCCCATCTGTCTTGCATCTATTGTCATAGTCGAATGTATTATTCCTTTTTTTATTCCGCTCAATATCAAATCGGAATCGTAATAGCCTATGATATCAATAACTCCCACTTTATTATAATCCACTACCGCCTGATATGCGCAGCGGGTATCGACAGCCGTCAGGCACACCAACACTTCCGTAGGATCATTATTGTCCTTTATAATATTTCTAATATCTTCTTCGGAACTGAAAGTACTCTGAGTATTTACGTTTACGGTTTTAACATTGACATTTTTGCCGGCAACCATTTCACTGATACTTGAGTAAATCATGTTTTTGCTGGAGTCACTGCTGTCGGAATTTAAAAGAATCGTGACATTTTTTCTCCCGTTTTCTACAACCTCGAGTACCTGTTTACCGTATATCTGTCCCTGATTATATGAATTGATTCCTATAAAACTTTTTCTTTTGCTGTTCGGTTCATCATTTAGTACTGTTACAACCGGAATCCCTTCTTCATCCGCCAGATTGATAAGATTTGCTATTTCCTCTTCGCCGTTGGGTTCTATGATAATACCGTCCACTTTATAGGATATTGCCATTTTCATTAAATCTTGCAGGGAATAAGTGCTTGGAAGATTACCCCCTATTCGTTCGACATATATATCTAATTCGTTTCCTTTTTCATATGCTCCCTCATAAATATCTTTCCAGAAAGGCGCGTCCGCTTCTTCGGAAATAATAGCATAATGATATTTATATTTATGGTAATTTAAATTATCGGCAAGCCCTAATTGGGATAACCGATTTTTATATAAAGCCATTCCTGTCAAAATAATAAAAGCTCCGACAGATATGCTGACAATAGCAGCCAGCATAATCACCTTATTTTTCTGTTTTCTTTTAACAATTTTTAGCATATTTTACCTCTTATTGCTTGTGACCATAAAAATATTTTAGAAATATATATAAAAGAATATCATATTATTTTAAATTTTTCTATAATTTTTACAGTGCAATGAAAAATTAGCAAGTAACAATTTCCAATTTATAGAATATGATAAAATAACCGCTGTATATAAAATTTTATAGAGTGAAAAGGAAGTGCCTCTATGGCTATAAGAATTTTTATCGATCAAGGTCATAATCCGACCGGATTTCATAATGCAGGAGCAACAGGAAACGGTTTATTGGAACAGGATATTACTTATCAGGTAGGGATTTACCTTGCCAATTTACTAAATAACGACTCAAGATTTGAAGCCCGTGTATCAAGGCCTACCCCTACCACAGTTCTTGGTACAAATAATGCAACAAGTCTGTATGAAAGGGTACGTATGGCCAACGAATGGCCGGCCAATTATTTTTTAAGCATCCATTGTAACGCAAATCCAAATCCTGCCATAAACGGTACTGAAATATACATCTTCCAGTACGGTACCCAGGCAAACTGGCTGGCACAGCATGTAATGGACGGCATTGTGCAGATTGCCGGTACAAGAAATAACGGAATAAGAGTCAATCAGACTTTATATGTTCTTAGGCGGACCACCATGCCTTCAATATTGGTTGAACTGGGTTATTTAACAAATACCTCCGACGCAGCCAAACTTCGTGATAACCAATATCAGTTTGCCTATGGTATGTATATAGGCATTCTCAGGTACTTCGGTTTTGCGCCAGAATAAACCTGTAATATCAGGTGTTTTAAAGTTTTTTAAAGTAATTGAATATAGCAGCCTTTATGAAAAACCTGTGCTTAAAACAGATATTCTAAAATCTATCATATTAAACCTAATTTTTTATAATTAAATAAGTAAAGAGAGTGTTTATTAGGCTGCGATAAGAAGTTTTTGCTTCATACCGGGTTTAATAAAACACTCTCTTTTGCATTTGTAGTTTACAGATTATTTATAGATTTATTTTCATACTCCAGAAACTAATAGTCCTCCCTTAATCCGAATTCGGCAGATTCAACCCATTCCTCCGGTCGGGAAACCATTTTAACAAACTCTTCAAATAAAATCAGATGCTGATTTTCCTCATTTATTAAAAATTTCAACAGCTCCTTATCCTTGTCATTATCAGCTTCTTTAAGCATATCCTGATACAGCTTTATGCTTTTTTCTTCGATATCGACTGCCAATCTGTATACATCAAGCTGTGTTGTCTTAAAAGTATTTTTAACATCAAAATTTTTAAGTCCGTTAAAAACTTCTTTTATCTTGTCAATATTAGAGTTGTCAAGTACGTAATCTTCATCATTCAGTCTTTTTCTTAACAGCTTCTCATGTTCTTTTTCGGCGTCCGCAAGCAGGTTGAAAACTTTAAAAAGCTCATTATCCTTATTTTTATTAGCCTGTTCCAGGTAGTATTTCTGTCCTTCAATCTCAAGCTGTATGGCAAGTTCCAGGGTCTTTTGCATATTTTCGCCTCCTTATATCCTATAAGTAATTTTACCTTACTGTAAAAACTATATTTTGCTTAAGATTTTATAGAAATAAGCAGTTTACTTATGATACGGCTCATTATTCATAATCCTGAAAGCCCTGTAAATCTGCTCCAGTAAGATCATTCGCATCAGTTGATGGGGAAAAGTCATCTTAGAAAAACTTAGCCGAAAGTCTGCTCTTTCCAATACTTCATCGGAAAGGCCCAATGATCCGCCTATCACAAAGCTGATATGGCTTTTTCCCCTGATAAAAAGTTTTTCCATATACCCGGCTAATTCCTCCGAAGACAGCATATTGCCTTTTATATCCAATACTATGCAGTATGAATCCTCTTTTATTGCCTTAAGAATCCTGGCTCCTTCCGTCCTTTTTATAGCTTCTTCAACGGCCGCAGGAGCATTATCGGGAGTTTTTTCGTCCGCAAGCTCTATTATTTCAAGAGAGCAATATCTCCCAAGCCTTTTTTTATACTCATCTATACCCATATTAAGATACTTTTCTTTAATTTTTCCGACACAAATCAGAGACAATTTCATTTTTAGTTTATTCCTTTTCTTTCCTAACCTAATTAAAGCCCGAACATAAGTTATTATGAGTTTAACGGATACAATTATTAATTAGAATATTTTTTATTAATATTTAACATATTTTTCAAAACTATATCCTTTAAGATTTTATACTTTAGTATTATTGTACAAAGAATTATATATTATTTCAAGTACGGCTTAGATTATGTATTTTACTTAATGCTAAATCCCTTCTATAGCTGTTATTTAAATTTACCTTATATCAATAATAAGGGTTACCACAATAATATTTCTATGCATTGTAAGTTAATCTACTCTACTCATAATTTGTACTGCATCAGATTTAATTAATATTTTACGTTTTTTTGTGGTTGGCAAACCATTTTCATGATAACATAGGAGTTTCTTAACTTAAAACTAAAGCTTACCGGGAGGGGCTGTTTCAAAATTAAATTAAGATGATATAGATATAACCAAGCAAATAGTAATTTGTTTGTTATATCTATATCATAGGTAGAATTATACGACACCCTCTTTATTTTACTCTATACAAGAAAAGAGGCTGTCCCAAAAGTTATACTTCATATTGGAACAGCCTCATTTTATATAAATCGCTTTGGGGGAAAAGTCTTAAAAACTTTTACTCCTTAACTCCACCGATTGTTAAACCGGTTACAAAATATCTTTGCAAGAAAGGATACAGGCATACGATAGGTAACGCTGTTACCATTGTTGCAGCTGCTCTGACAGATTCCGGTGTTACCATGCTGGATGCATGTTTAACGGCATTCGGATCACCGGATTGCTGCGAAACGGCTGACAAAAGTTTCATAAGCTCATATTGCAAAGTTGTCATATCTTCTCTTTGTGCATTATAAATCATTGCATCAAACCATGAGTTCCAGTGCCCTACAGCTACAAACAGAGCAACCGTTGCCAAAACAGGTTTACATAATGGCAATATTATCTGCAAGAATATTCTTACATGCCCTGCTCCGTCAACCTGGGCCGATTCTACGAAACTGTCCGGCAAACCGTTCATGTATGTACGAATAACTATCATGTTGAATGCAGATACCATACCGGGTATTATATATACCCAAAACGTATTGGTAAGCCCTAATCTTTGATAAAGAAGCAGTGTAGGAATAATACCCGCATTAACGTACATTGTAATAACATAAATTAAAGATACCTGCCTATTGAAGTAAAACTCTTTTCTGGAAAGAACATAAGCAAGCATAGCAGTAACAAAAGTTTGCGAAACAGTTCCGATAACCGTTCTGAGAACCGATACATAGGCACCCCTCATAAGGGTTCTCATATTTAATACGGTTCTGTAATTTTGCACAGTCCACTTTCTAGGCAATAAACGAATTCCGCCCGTCAAAGTATCAACCGCTTCATTAAATGATATAGCCAAAGTATTTATTATAGGATACAGAGTAACTATACAAAAAATTGTAAGTATTATTGTATTTACAATTATAAATGCTATGTCGTACGGACTCTTTTTTATTTTATTTTTCTTACTTGTTTTAATCATTTCTACTTCTTTCATATCAAGCCCACCCTCCTAATATAATCTTTCCTGGCCAAAAGCTTTTGCTATCCTGTTTGAAACTGAAACCAGGAGGATGCTGATTATACTTCTGAATATACCAGCAGCAGTACCTATTGAGAAGTCCGCACCATGATAGAATGATTTATTAAGGACATATGTATCAATTACCTCGGCAGTACTCTTTATAAGGTCATTTTTTAACTGCAATTGTGCTTCAAATCCCGAGTTTGTTATCATACCGAGATTTATAATAAGTAGTACCAATATAGTTGATCTTATTCCCGGCAAGGTAATATGTATCATCTTTCTAAATCTTCCTGCCCCGTCAATGGAGGCGGCTTCATAAAGGTCCGGGTTTATCGAAGTTATGGATGCCAGGTATATGATACTGTTCCATCCTGTTTCTTTCCATATAACCGAGAAACCTATAATCCACCAGAAATATTTCGGATTGACAAAGAAGTTGATAGGCGAATCGATCAATCCAAAACTCTTCAATAAGTCATTTAGCATGCCGCCGTCTACCGACAACACGTTTCTTACAATTGCCGCCACTATAATCCATGAAAGGAAGTGCGGCAGATAAGAAATTGTCTGAACCAGCTTTTTACCTTTTACATTAGTTACTTCATTTAATAGCAGCGCAAACCCGATTGCAAAAGCAAAGCTTAATACAAGGTTTATCAAGCTCATGGCTATGGTATTTCTGAAAGCCATGATAAAGTCTACATCACTAAACAGGGTCTGAAACTTATTCCAAGCTACAAAAACCTGATTAGATTTTAAGGCCGGCTTGTAATTCTGAAAAGCCATAATCCAGCCCCATAAAGGTAAAAAGTAGAATATGATTACAAAGGCAACAAACGGTAATGTCATCAGAATAAGCTGTTTCTGCTTTAAAATCATTTTGAATGTGACAATTCCTGCCCAGCTTTCATGCATATTTCCGATTGATGCAATGACCAATACCAGGAAATTAATCGCTGCAATGAACATAAATCCTATACCAAAGTTTTCTTTATAAAAACTTTCTACCTGCAAAGCCCCAATACTGATTGCATTGATACATAAAAGTCCCAGGCCGGACAATGCTATATTAATCAGTGATATTATCTTAACCAGTTTATAAGAGCTTATTTTTTTGTTGAATAGTTTCCAAAAGCCTGCCACAAAAGACAATACCACTGTCATTATCAAAGTAATAATAACCAAATAAGCACTTATAATATCCTGTTCAAAATCTTTTATTACGGAGGCTGACAATTTTATCATGTCAATATAGTTAAATGTGCGCTTATCCAGTTCTCCCCATTCTTGAAGTTCCGCTACCTTCTCATTCATTCTTTCCGCTAAAATATCGATAATAAAATATTCCTCTTCTTTAAGCCTGCTTTCAATTGTCTGCCTGTCTTTTCCGTTTACAATATTTTTTGCTGTATTATAGACAATACTTTTGGGAATGCCTGATTCTTTTGCTACATCTTTTACAACTTTACTGTTTAAAGCTGCCAGAGTTGTGTCAATAACGTATCCATCACCTGTAACTCCCTTTTGTTGAGGAAGATGCAGAAAAGGGAGAAAAAGACTTATAATGGTTGAAAAACACAGGGCAGCTATTATCAGAAAATACGGTTTACGTTTGCTCATAATAAGCCTCCACTCATAATTCGTAAATCAAACACGCAATATTTAGCTTTAAATATGGGGTGCCTTATATGGCAAACATGCCATATTCTAAGACACCCCTATTTAGCAACTACCTATCCCTTGTTATTCGATTTTGAAAATACGATACAACAAGGCATTCAATCTATATTATAAATTACTCCCCACGAGCAACTGCAGCTCTTCTGCGGGCTTCAGCAGTAAGCTCGTCAAGATATGCGTCAATGTCAACTTCTCTTCTGTAAACTTCCATGTATTCATTCCAGATGGCATCAAATTCCTCATCAGACATAGCCATCATAGCCCTAGGCAGGTATTCATGCTTAAGCTCAGTAATCTTAGCTTTAGCTCTGCCGTAATCGGTATCAGTAGTCCAGGTATTGGTATAAGACCACATCGGATACCAAGGCTCATTAGGAACACTAGGACTTAAGAATTCAAGGAATGTCTTATATCCATATCTGTCAAGAAGTTCTTTCTCGATAGGCTCTAAGCTGTCAAAGTATTCTCTAGGCTGCTGATCAGGATTGATAGCGTTGATGCCGTCATCAAACAGACCTTCGTAGTGAGGGAAGTAAGCATATGCACCGCTTACCATGTTCTGGGTTACCCAGTCGGTATTTCTGACATTTTCTCTCATTTCAGGAGTTCTATATAAAGTACCGTCGGTATCTACCAGATAGTCTACGCCTTCTTCACCCCAGTAAATCATCTTCATGATTTCGTCATCAAGAAGATCGTTGATGAACTGAAGAGCACCTTCAATATCCTTACAGCTCTTGGTAATACTTAAACCGTTGGATACGTCCAGAGCGGCCGGGCTGTGCCATCTGTCAAGTCTTTGACCGTCAATGGTGATAGGCAGCGGAACATAGGTATCTCCGAATTTACCCTGAGATTCCAGAGCCTGGGTTGCTGTTGTGAAGTTCCAAGCCTGGTCAAGGATACCTAATACTCTACCTGTGGACAGCAATGATATGTATTGGTCATAAGACATAGTATAGGTTTCAGGATGAACAAGGTTTCTTCTCCAAACTTCGCTCATCTTCTTGTAATACTGATATGCAATATCAGTAGTATTATAGTCTAATGCAGTAATTGTTTCAGGATCTATGATGCAGGCACCGTCGTTAGGATAACCCGCTAAGAACAGAGGCGGATTCTCGATACCGAAGTATCTCCAATCTTCTGTACTCATACTAAATCCTACGGTTTCCTGACCGTCTTCGGTTGTAGGATGAGCTTTCAAATAATCTTCGATTAAATCAAAGTATTGATCCAAGGTTTTGATAACAGGGAAACCAGCCCAGATGAGAACTTTCTTCTGAATCCAGAATGCCTCATCCCAATGTTCGGTTTCCATTTCTTTTCCTTTAATAATACCGAACTGAGGAATTAAGTAAATATGACCGTCGGAATGTCTTACCTTATTCCAGTCTTCCTCGGAAAGGTAATTCTTGATATTAGGATAGTTATCCCAATATTCGTCGATAGGAATAAGTGCACCTGCTTCAATCAGGGCAGCTGTTCCTGTAGAACCGGTAATTAAATCGGGATATTCTCCACCGGCAATCATAATACCGATTCTTTCATCAGCAGTCTGACCGGTAAGCCATGTAACTTTTGCCCAAGCACCGATTTTTTCCGCAATCTTTCTTAACATACGGTTGTCATCGGGTACTTCGGTTCCCGGTACAGCATGGAATGCTGTAAACATTTTTTCTTCCTTCTTTTCAGTACCGGTAGTGTTGGTATTGTCGTTGCTCTGCTGCTTGTCTTCATTCTTACTGTCATTGTTAGTCACATTGGTATCATTGGTTGCATCCTGTTCTTTTTTGCCGCAACCGGTAAAAAGAACAGCCAACATGGTTACTGCAAGGATTGCAATAAGCAACTTCTTGATTTTTTTCATGTTATTCCTCCCTATACTTTTTAGCTGTGAATTTTAATATAATAACCAATTCACCATTCCCAGCCAAGTATATTCTATCATTATTGCACAAATACCTCAATTTAAAAAGTATAGGTTAAATATAAAAAATTATATATTTTAGTTTACATATATACTTATTTATATCATTTTATTCAAAAACTGCTTCCTGTACTGTAGTGGAGTTGTTCCTTTAATTTGTACAAATTTACTGATAAAATAATCGGTATTGTTAAAGCCCACAGCCTCTGCAATTTCATAGATTTTATCGTCGGTCCTAAGCAGTATCTCACAGGCTTTTTCAATTCTGTAATTATTCAGATAGTCCTTAAAAGAAACACCGAACTGTTTTTTGAATATCTGACCCAGATATGCCCTGTTAATGAAATATTTTTCACTTAAGGATTTTAAACTTATATTATGCATATAATTTTCCGTTATTTCCCGTTCAATATCGGCAAGAATTCCTCCAAAGACATTCTTTCTTAATGAATTAAGATAATCCGAAAACTCCAGAGCAAACTTTTTAAAATTGTTTACGCTTCCTCTTATGGCATATCCTCCCTGGCTTACCATCTTATAAATTTCCTCATAATCGAAATCAGAATCCAATTCTCTTGCAAGGCTAATTAAATTAAACAGAAAATAATCCATGCTTATCTTTATCATCTCAGGTTCGCCGGCTAATTCCTTAAAGTGAGTGTATAAATTTTCTACCGCCGAATTTATCTGTTCGATATCATTTTCTTCTATCACTTTAATAAGGTCATCTATAAGCTTTTTATCAACCGTATACTTTTCCGTACTGATTTTATCTTTTATTTCCTCATAAAAAGCAATATCCATAACTTTTGAATACAACTGAAAATTTTTTGCTATGGTAGTCGATTTGAAAGATTCGGAAATCAGGCTGATATCATCTACTTTTTGACCGATATAAAAATATATTTTAAACGATAATAATGAACTAATATTTATATGAAGTTTTTTTATGTAATCTTTTTCTTTAAGGCCTTCCATCTCTGCCAGTTTACCCGCATATATGAAACCGACAGAATAATCCCGGTTTGCATTACTTGGTATAAATACATGATGCCAGTGATTACCAAGACATTTTTTCACCGCATCATAAAGGCGGTTTTGCTCCCCGGCTTTTTCATCATCAGACAAATGATTGTATTTTTCGTCGGTTGTATCGTACTCAATGCTGATATACCTGATATTAGCCGTATCGGTTAAATACCTTTTTACATAATCAATACTTTCCCTGTCATATATTCCCGACATAAGAGCAGTCAAATGCCTTTCCAAAATAATTCGTTCCGACATCTGCTGCTTTTTTAAATTTTCAATATGCTGATAATAAGCCTCTTTATATTCTTCCAGCACTTTTATTAACTCTTCTCTTTGCACCGGTTTTAAAACATAATCCGCAACATCGTATTTTATAGCCTTTTTGGCATATTCAAACTCATAAAACCCGCTCAAAATAATAAATCTGATATTACTTGATATATGTTTACGTGTATATTCTATCAGTTCAAGCCCATCCATCTGCGGCATCTTGATATCGGTAATGACCAAGTCAATGTCCGTATTTTTCAATACATCAACCGCTTCATGTCCGTTTGATGCTTCCGCTGTAATCCGAAAACCGTATTGTTCCCAATCGATTAATATTCTAAGCCCCTGACGGATATACGGTTCATCATCCACGATCATAACTTTAATCATTTAAATTTCCTCCCTGTTCGGTATTTTGTGGTTTTCTTCGTTTTGGCTTTTTTCATAAATTATCGGTAACCATATCGATATATCCGTTCCTTTCTCAGGCTTACTGTCTATATCAATTCGCAAATTACCGTCACTGTACATTTTCAGTCGCAGGTAAGCGTTAAGTACTCCGGTACTCCTTGCTTCATAAAGCATTTCACTGCTTGCATTGGCTATCATAAATTTTAACTTGGAAAGCCTTTCTTCATCCATGCCTTTACCGTTATCTGAAATCTCAATCAGCAATTCCTTATCCTGTTTTGTAACGGTTACGGATATTACCCCTTCTTTATCGGTCATTTCCAACCCATGGATGCAGGCATTTTCAATAAAGGTACTGATAGACAATTTGGGAATCAGGCATTTTTTGCAGTCTTCCATAACATAGTGATAATATTTGATCTTATCACCAAATCTGTATCTCTGAATATGCATATAATTGTCGATAAATCCCATCTCTTCTTCAACTGTGATATAATCGTCTCCCCAAGTCATGCTCTTTCGGAATAAAACTGCAAGTTCACCGATTATATCCGCCGTTTCATGTTCATTTTTCAATAAACTTCTCATCCGAATAGATTCTAATGTGTTAAACAAAAAATGGGGATTTACCTGACTCTGCATAGCCTTAAGTTCAGCGTTCTTTTTTGCCAGTTCCAGTGCCTGTTTTTCTGCCTGGCCTTTAAAAACTACTTCTATAAGTTCTTTTATCCTTGAAACCATCAGATTATATCTGTTTATTAACTTGCCAATTTCGTCTTCCCCTTCATTTATATCAATAACTTCAAACTGTTCTTTTTCCACTTTACCCATATAAGCCGTTATAATTGAAAGCCGCTTACTTATGGATCTGCCCACAAAATATATCAAAACTGTCGGAATAAAAATACTAATAAGTATTATTGGGATTAGCCATTTATTCATATAGAGAACCGACCAAAAAGGAGTTTCTTCAGCCATTATAAGAATTTCCCATTCATCAAAACCCGTCTGAAAAGTCATAGACATGGTGGCATCTTCAGTCCTTACGGTGTTTGCAGGTTCAAATTCTTTAAGGCCGCTGGTTCCCGGTAAATTTGAAAACAAAATATAATCCTTATTTCTTACATAAATTTCACCTTCTATTTTTTCATTTAGGACATCTTTCAGCATATAGTTATAGTCCAGATCAACTTTAAGTATCTTTAACATTCCCCGTTTATCAAAGTTGTTCAGTTTTCTTATAACACTTATTGTTCTGCTGGTACCGCTTCCCGGGATATGCTTTTTTCCGCTGTCATAATAAGTATATAAGAAGATATCCTGTCCACTTTCGATATATGCCTTATACCAGTCTTCACTTTTTGCTGTTTCCAGTCTAGCTATACTGCCTCCGTTAACAAGAGTGTCATTATCCGCATAAATTACTATTTTATACATCCTTCCATAGTTATAATTGTAACTTATGCTTTTATATTTGAGCATTTCTGTATATTTTTCATAATAATCAAGATGGCTCTTATAATTATAGGAAAGAAATTCATCGAGTTTCTCGTCAGAATAAAGGTTATATGTAAATAAGATACATCCCTCTACGGTGTCGGTAAGATTGACCTTAATCCTCTCCATAGTATTGGTAAGATCCTTAAGATAGTCTTCCTGATAATTTTGATGAACCGTATACAGAATTATAGAATCGATTAATATGATAGGAATCAGTACACAAAAACAATAAATCAGGAGTAGTTTAGTCCTGATTTTAAAGTTATTAAAACTAAATCTTTTCATATCCATTATCCTTTATAAATTACACAACATGATTTACAAGATTAAAAATATTTACAACTTATTTTACATAATAAACGATAAAATAGCAAGTTAGTCCCATAAAAAATATATAATTTATTAGCTTTTTTATCAAAGAATTTAAGCAATATTTTAAACTCATCCATGTTTTTTTTAATACTTTGTTATAATATACACAAATATTTAAATTATATATGCCAAAATTATATAATCGTTATAAAACATGAAGTATCATGTAAAAAAGCTCCGGTACCGCCGAAAAAAATGGGTATATAGTACACCTAGCATATATTTCATGTTTTGACATAAAAATGAACTAAATTGTTTACAAATTATCTTTATTCTATCCATAATTTGAACATAATTTTGGTATATACTACAATCAGAAGGTGTTAAATACAATTTTTCACTCTCCTCCTCCCTACTTATATATAGATTCAAGGGTGTCTGTAAGCTCAGCTTATCAGACACCCTTTTGATTCATTTACTTTAATTATTTATTCAAATTATTATGAGTATTCCATAAATCTCCATTTTAAATTATTTATTTTACTTTTTTATTAATATAATTTAATTTATTTTTATTTTATATATCATTCACAAATTATACACATATTAGTTGTATATTATAACCATAGACAGTGTGAATAGCACTTCTACTCCCACCCTATCATACGTTATGGTAAACTAACACCCCTGTTATTTACCGAAAAAGTCGGCCTTAATGGCCGACTTTTTTACACTTTTTAAATAAATATTGTTGTTTATTAATAAAATATACAGATTCTATCCGACTACTGTTTTTTCCAGGTCTTCATCCATTCTCATCGGATTAACAGGCAGCTTGGTTATCCTGACCTGTCCTATCATTTTATTCATAGTTTCAAGAATGTCAAACTGATATCCGCCATACTGCAAAGTAGCCTTTTCACCGTCTGCAGGTATTCTGTCAAGAATTGATATTAAAAAGCCGTTTAATGTATCAAAATCTTCATTTTCAATTACTATATCAAGCTCTTCCTTCAGGTCTTCCAGGCTTATGGAACCTTTAACCACACAGGAATCATCTTCAACTGAAATTATCATCTTTTCTTCCATATCGTATTCATCCTGTATATTACCCACAATTTCTTCCAGAAAATCCTCCATAGCCACCAGTCCGGCAGTTTGTCCGTATTCATCGACAACTATGGCCATATGAATTTTCTTGGCTTGCATTTCCCGGAACAACAAATTGACACTTTGGGTTTCGGGTACAAAGTAAGGTTCTCTTGCTATTTCCTGCAGCGTTTTATTATTTTCGTCCCCGGATATGTATGCGGATATTACATCTTTCAAATGAAGAATTCCGACTATATTGTCCAAATTATCTACATATAATGGATATCTTGAATAGTTTTCCGAAAGCATTAATCTTAGTGCTTCTTTAAGTGAAATCTCGGCATCGATAGCTACAATACGTTTTTTATGAGTCATTATATCCTGGGCTTTCTTATCATCCAGTTCTATAATATTTGATATCATCTCCGCTTTCCCGGCATCGATTACACCTTGTTCATGGCCTTCATTTACTATGGAAATAATCTCTTCTTCTATTTCACCTTCATTTTTATCATCAGGATTTATTTTAAAAATCCTGAATATAAAGTTCATGATAATATCAAACAGAAAGCTGACCGGTGTAAAAATTAAGCATATAAGTTTAATAAGCCCTAATAACCTATAACTTAACTTCTCCGAATACTTGGCCGAAATTTTTTCCGGCAACACCACACCGAATACGGTCATGCAAAATACCAAAAAAATTATGAAAATAATACAAGATATATGGTATTTTATAGCCGGCAAAATATATTCTTCCGCATAAATCACTGTAATTGCCGATGTGCCGCATAACAATAAAGCCAAAGTATTTTGATATTTTGTGCCTTTTTCAATAAAAGCCAGAAGGCTTGCTGCTTTTTTATCACCCTTATCTGCTTTCTTTCTTATGCTGCTTTCATTTACATTTTCCAGTGCAGCTTTCATACAGGATATGATAGCCATAACAAGAATAAGCAGAATAACAGTCGAAATCCCCCATAAAGGACTGTCGCTATCCATTGTAAAAATAATCCCTTCCTTCTTAAATTAAAATAATATATTTTTAAAATATGTATCCAGTGAAAGACTAATAATCAGTGCCTTGTCAATTTTCTTCAATACCTCCTTATCCAAATGACATACTTTTTCCTTTAATCTTGATTTGTCTATAGTTCTTACCTGTTCAAGCAAAATAACAGAATCTTTAACGATACCATATTTATCGGCAGCCAGTTCCACATGGGTCGGAAGCTTGGCCTTATTCATCTTTGATGTTATTGCCGCACATATCACCGTCGGACTGTGCTTATTGCCCGTATCATTTTGGACTATCAATACCGGCCGGATACCTCCCTGCTCAGATCCTATAACCGGTCTTAAATCGGCATAGAAGATATCTCCTCTTTTAATTACCACTTTACTCACACTCCATTGCAAGCTTTTACTCTTATTATTGCCAGTTTCGTCGTGAGTATTCCATAAAGTGATATCTTTTTTATTCAATATGTAATATTTTAAATCTACAATTGAATAAAAAGTTTACCGATTACTTACTTTCTTCCTGGCTAAGAAAAACTCTGGGAATTCTTTTGCCGACGGTGCAAACCATTTCATACGGGAAGGAATGAGACCATAAAGCCAGTGTTTCCGCACTGATTACACAATCCCCGTCCTTTCCCAGTAAAGTTACGGTATCACCCTGGGTCACATCTTCTATATCTGTTACATCAACCATAAAATAATCCATACATATTCTTCCGATAATCGGCGCATATTTGCCGCGGATTATAACCTTTCCTACATTAGAAAGGTTTCTGGAATAGCCGTCTGCGTACCCCACCGGAATTGTAGCAACCTTTGTTTTTCTTTTGGTTATGTATGTAGAGCCGTAACTGATACCGGTACCTGGAGGAACTTCCTTAATATATACCACATGACTTTTTAATTCCATAGCAGGTATCAGATTTGCAAATGAATGGTTGACATACTCGGAAGGATATAATCCGTATGTTACTATTCCGCATCTGACCATTTCATACTGGGCATTAGGAAATTCGATAACACCTGCGCTGTTAGCCATATGCCGAATCGGAATATGTATGCCTTCATTTTCCAGCCGCCTGTAAAAATCATTAAATCTCCTGATTTGGTCGTTTACACTGCTTTTATCTTTTTCATCCGCATTGGCAAAATGAGAAAAAATTCCTTCTATATATAAACCTTTAAGGGTTGATATCTTTTTTATTTCCGTAATGCTTTCCTGTGAATCAGAAAAGCCAAGCCTAGACATGCCTGTGTCTACTTTTATATGAATTTTTGCGGTCTTTCCCTGTTTTATAGCTTCTTTTGACAGTTCTTGTGCCATTTCATACTGATAAACAGTCTGTATGACATCATAGGATACAACGAGATCAAATTGCTCTTTGGGGGTAAATCCCAGTATTAAAATAGGCTTTGTTATACCCGCCTTTCTAAGCTCAACTGCTTCTTCAATGATGGCAACTCCGAAGGCATCTGCCAGACCGTTTTCCAGCGCCTTTGAAACGGCGACAGCTCCGTGACCGTAAGCATCAGCCTTTACTATAACCATAAGTTTTGTATCTTTTTTTAGATGTCTTCTTATCTCATTTATATTGGAACGTATTGCATCAAGATTTATATTAACCTGCGCCCTGTAATAATCACACCTATCCAATTAACCTTCACCTAGTTTCTAAAATTGTATTTTGCTTATCATGCAGTATTTCTCCAATGGCATCGGCAATATCTCCCGCCATTACTGAATAAACACTTGATTTTTGGGCAGCCAATTCACCTGCCAACCCATGCATATATACGGCAAGGCAAGCCGCTTCATAAGCATCAAGCCCCTGTGCCGTAAGGGCCGCAATTATTCCCGTAAGCACATCACCGCTTCCTGCGGTAGCCATTCCGTTATTGCCTGAAATATTTATATATTTACCGCCGGGTCCCATTACAATTGTTCTGGCATTTTTTAAGACATATATTAATTTACTATTATAAAAATATTGATTTGCAATGTCAATTATATTATCTGTTATCTCGGATGCCGGAACGTTTAGAATCCTTGATAATTCTATGGGATGAGGGGTTAGAACCGAATTTTCAGGAAGCAAGGATTCGATTTTTTCCAAACGATCTTTAACAGATAAACTCTCCCTGTCTAACATCCCGGCAAGTATATTGATTGCATCAGCATCGATAACTAAAGGCTTTCTTTTATTTTTTACGACATCTAAAACAAATGTTAAAAGGTCTCTTGATTTATCAGATATACCAAGACCCGGACCGATAACAGACACATCAGCCCAGTCAAGCGCCTTAATTAAATTTCCCACTGATATAGATACACTTTCGCCTCTTCTGTTGCCATTCGAAATAATTTCATTTTCTTCATCATCTTCGTCATAATCATACGGCGCAAAAAGAGCTTCGGGAAGTAATGTCTGTATAACATTCCGGTTTTTTGCCGCGGTAAGTATCTTTACCATACCTGCTCCGGTTCTGTATGCAGCTTTGGCGGACAGATATGCGGCTCCTGCCATTCCCTCACTTCCGGCTATAACCAATACTTTGCCGAAAGTACCTTTATGTCCGTCACTTTTTCTGTAAGGAAGCCTGCAAAGATCTTCTTCCGTATAATAAAAAGCAGCGGGGCCTACCTGACGTAAGGCGATATCTGGAAATCCGATATCCGATACGGTTACTTTACCTGCATATGAAACTCCGGGATACATTAAAAGTCCCTGCTTCATATAACCGAAAGTTACCGTATAGTCTGCTTTTATGGCAGTTTTAAGCACTTTTCCGTTGTCAGCCGATATGCCGGAAGGTATATCTACCGAAAATACGATATGTTTGCCACCGTTTATTTCGTCAATTATTTCGGCAAATCCTCCGGTAACAGGTTTGGATAAACCGATACCAAAGATAGCATCGACTATTATATTATATTCACCGATGTTTATACTGTTATCAATTTTAATCCCCAATTTAGAAGCTATTTCAAGCTGCGTCTGCATCTCCCTGCTGCATTTTTCCCTGTCAAAAGTCAAAAGAATTGCAACCTCAAAACCTTGCATAAACAAGATTCTTGCGGCTGCAACTCCATCGGCTCCGTTATTTCCGGGACCGCATACTGCAAGTATACGATCCTCTTTTTTTATTACTTGCTTCATGACAGAAACAACTTCCAAAGCCGCCCTTTCCATCAGGACAAGAGACGGAATACCAATTACATCCATGGTATATATGTCAATTTGCTTCATTCTGTTTGAATCAACTATATATTTCATTTTTATACACCACTTTAACTTTCCATATATCCTTAATCAATTTTCTCGCCCACGACAAATGCATTTGCATAGTCTTTTGTATTTGTAATCGAAACGTGGATATATGATATCTGCCGGTCTTTGGCCATTTGAGCCGCTTTGCCGTATAAATTCACATAAGGTTTTCCCAGGCTGTCACGAAGTACTTCTATATCTTTCGGAGAAAATCCTCTGAAGCCTGTACCAAACATCTTGGCTACGGCTTCTTTTACGGCAAAATTCCCGGCAGCTTTCTGCCAGTTATTATCTATAAGCCTTACTTCGTCTTCGGTATAGCATTTATTAAGAAATCCTTCTTTTTCACAGGCTTTGCCGATCCGATTTATTTCAACCAGATCTACACCGATTCCTACTATCATTCAGAATCATTCCTTTATAATAGCTTGCAATAGTTATAATTTTTCCTGCATCTTGTCAAAAATGTCAATAATTTCTGCACCTAAAATATCATGCATATGAGAATAGATCTGTTTTGTCAAAGTTTCTAAGTCTTGTTTTAAAAGAATATTCCTTTTTAATTCTTCTCTTGTTTTTGCTATCCAGTCCGTTATCCTTTCCAGTTCTTTTCTGTTTTCGTAAATGTTATTATAGCAGACTTTAAGACTTTCCAGTAAAAGTTCCTCATTTGCTTCTTTAATTTTATCCGGAATTTCCCTTAGCTGCTCGGAAGCTTCTTTAATCTTGTCATTCAGCTTGTCAATATAACGTTTGTTCTTATCCATTCGCTTTTCTTTAGATTTGCTTATGTCTTCTTTTGTATCCATATTGACAATGATATCATCCAGGAAAGTTTTTTTGAGCTTTTTCATATCCTCTATATCGTTTATTAATTTTCCCTGGGTTTTTAACAGCTGATTGACTTTTTGCTCAAGCTCTTTTATACGTGCCGTCTTTTTTTCATCGGGAAACAGTTCATGCCATCTTGAATCCAAGGTCAAAATCGGAACCTTTTTATCCCGGATAATCGAATTAAAGTCAACTTTCATTCGTTTTCCCATAATCAACCTGCCTTGTAATAGTTTATATAATATTAATCGGCAAGTTTTCTTTTTTCTGATAGCTTATAGGACAATTTCATCAGACTGTCTGAAAGATGGACATTTTCAACCACTACATCATCCGGCAAATTAAGGTCTGTAGGGGCAAAATTCCATATTCCTTTGATACCCCATTTTACAAGATCAGCAGCCACCTGAGGCGCCTTTGCTTTGGGTACGGTCAAAGCTGCAATATCAATATCATTATTTTTTACAAAATCTTCTAACTCATCTACGTTTTTTATTTCAATACCCCTTATGGACATTCCCACCAGTCTGGGGTTAATATCAAAGATTCCCTTAACAAAAAAGCCTCTTCTTTCAAAATCCGCATAATTTGCCAGGGCCTGTCCCAAATTACCTGCACCGATAATTATTAAGCTGTACTGTTTTTCCAGCCCCAGAATTTTTCCAATTTCCGAATGTAGATATTCCACATTATAGCCATAGCCCTGCTGGCCGAAACCTCCGAAATTGTTTAAATCCTGCCTTATCTGGGATGCAGTCACTTTCATTTTCTCACTGAGTTCTTTTGAAGAAATACGGACAACATCCTTCTCAAGCAAATCCCCGAGATATCGGTAATATCTGGGCAATCTATTTATAACTGCTTTGGAAATCCTTTTTTTCTCCAATATATATCCTCCTTCCGGCTATGCGTCTATATGGTTTATTATATTTTATTGTTAATAATAAGTCAATCAATTGCTTATTTATGGATATGTCCATTTTCGGCATCCTTTACTTGATATTTATAATATGCTAAAATATAAAAAGTCATTATATTTTGGCAGTTGAGAAAGAGGTTATTATCATGGTTTTGTCATGTAACAATATATATAAATCTTTCGGTACGGAAGAAATATTAAAAGCCGTATCTTTTCATATTAACGAAAGAGAAAAAGCCGCTATTGTAGGTATAAACGGTGCGGGAAAGTCCACCTTGCTTAAAATCATAACAGGTGATCTTCAAGCCGATGAAGGCGAAGTAGTAATTGCCAAAGACACTTCTGTCGGATATCTTCCCCAGCATCAGGATTTAAAATCCGACTTTACAATATATGAGGAGATGTATAATGTAAGAAAAGATATAATCGAACTGGAAGAAAGAATTTTAAAACTTCAGGAACAGATGAAGCATGCACAGGGCAAAGAACTTGACCAAATGCTTAATACTTATACCAGGTTAAACCATGAATTTGAAGTTAAAAACGGATACGCATACAGAAGCGAAGTCACGGGCATATTAAAAGGCCTGGGATTTAGCGAAGATGATTTTAATAAAAAAGTAGATACCTTATCCGGAGGGCAAAAAACCAGAATCGCTCTCGGAAAACTGCTTCTTTCCAAGCCTGATATCCTGCTTCTTGATGAGCCGACAAACCATCTGGACCTGGTGTCTATAGCCTGGCTCGAA
This sequence comes from Herbinix hemicellulosilytica, assembly GCF_002904165.1. Lineage (GTDB taxonomy): Bacteria > Bacillota > Clostridia > Lachnospirales > Lachnospiraceae > Mobilitalea > Mobilitalea hemicellulosilytica. The sequence goes on from NZ_CVTD020000016.1 coordinate 90,861, forward strand.
ACCTTCCTGATAAATTATGACGGAAGCGTAATTATTGTGGCTCACGACCGCTATTTTCTGGATAAAGTTGTAACTAAGATCATTGAAATTGATCATCATAAAGCTCAAGTTTTTTTAGGCAACTATACTGATTATATAAAAAAGAAAGAACTCCAAAAGGAAATTCAGCTTAAAGCATATATTAACCAGCAAAGAGAAATTAAGCATCACGAGGAAGTAATAGCAAGGCTTCGCTCCTATAACCGTGAAAAATTCTTTAAAAGAGCAGAAAGCCGCCAGAAAATGCTTGATAAAATTGAACGTATAGAAAAGCCGGCGGAAAATATGCAAATGCATTTTTCCATTGAGCCAAGAATTATTTCCGGAAACGATGTCCTTCGGGTGGAAGGCTTAAGCAAGTCTTACGGCAACTTAAATTTATTTAAGGATATAAATTTCGAAATAAAAAGAGGCGAAAAAGTAGCCCTTATAGGCAATAACGGAACAGGAAAGACCACTATTTTAAAGATAATTACCGGATCTGTACAGGCGGATTCAGGTGATATATACCTGGGTTCAAAAGTACATATCGGCTATTATGACCAGGAGATGCAAAGCCTTGACCCGGAAAAAACTTTAATCGAAGAACTGCAGGATACCTACCCGCATCTTGACAATACAAGCATAAGAAATATACTGGCTGCTTTCCTTTTTACCGATGACGATGTTTTTAAGAAAATTAAAGACTTAAGCGGCGGTGAACGGGGAAGGGTTTCCCTGGCAAAGCTGATGTTATCCGAAGCTAATTTCCTTATCTTAGATGAGCCGACCAACCATCTGGACATTATCTCAAAAGAAATTCTTGAAAATGTCCTCAATTCCTACAGCGGCACCATACTGTATGTTTCCCACGACCGCTACTTTATTAACAGGACTGCAAGCAGAATCCTGGACCTGGCCGACGGGCGTATAATAAATTATCTGGGCGACTACGATTATTACCTTACTAAAAAAGCCGAATTGGAAGCCGCAAATTTGAACAAGTCGGCTAATACAGGTACAAAAACTACCCCTTGGGCGGTCAAAGAAAATGCAGCCGAAACAGGTAGTGTAAGTTCCAATAAGATGACATGGCTGCAGCAGAAAGAAGAACAGGCAAGGATAAGAAAGAGAAAAAATGACTTAAAAAAGGTTGAAGATGAAATCAGTGCCTTAGAAACAGAAAATGCCGAAATTGACGATCTTCTGGTCAGAGAAGATATTTATACGGATCCCCAAAAACTTATGGAGCTTCATAAAAGAAAGGAGCAGATTGAGGCAAGGCTTGAAGAACTTCTGAAGTTGTGGGAAAAACTGTCTATGGAGGATTTAAGCTGAAATTTGATATTCAATATATATTACTCTCTAAAATCCTATGGCAAAACATTTCGGTTATTTAGGTTTTCTGTCCTGCTAGCCTTATACTACTTCCTAATACAGGTTTATTATTCAGAATCAGAAATCCAATAATGCGAAACTATTCTTAACACTAATAAAAAAAGATATGATGAAAAGCAATTAAAGTCCCCTGCATTGAGAATTTTACCGAATTTCTCAATACAGGGGATTATTTTAGTATCTACAAACCCTGTTCTATAAGATTTTTTATGGTATTCATGATATGCTCGGTAGCCAGGGCTTCGGCCAATTTCCCGTCTCTTTTTTTAATGGCTTCCACAATGGCCGCATGCTCCTTGCTGGACTTTTCCGCCCGGTAAGGCATGGACAACGTTACCTTTCTTACCCTTTCCACATATTGGTGAAAATCAGACAATACATGGTTTAATATCTTGCTGCCCGATGCCTTATATATCAGTTCATGAAATTTATTATCCAGTTCTACCATCTGGTCATAATGGCCTCTTCCCGCATGGAAGTCCGACAGGTATAAAATTTCTTCCAATGCTTCAATTTGCGCTTCCGTTATGTTTTCGCAGGCCCATTTTGCACAAAGCCCTTCCAGATAAGACCTGATAATATAAATATCATGAATATCCTTTTTTGTAATTCCCGTTACATATGCCCCTTTGTTAGGAATTATGGTTACAAGTCCTTCCAGTTCCAATTGCCGAAGCGCTTCCCTTACCGGAGTCCGGCTTACACCCAGTTCCGCGGCAACGGCGTTTTCCTTCAGTTCTTCACTTTCTTTGTATTGGCCGGACAGGATTTTATCCCTTATCGCATTGTAAACCCTTCCCCCAAGGGTATATCTGTCGGCTGTTTCTTTCTGAAGATTATACTCTTCCAAGGAAATCCTCCTTATTATCCGAAACAATATTAAGATTGCTTAGGTGCGTACACTTTTATAAAACGGCAATTGTATCCATAAGATAATTTGTAAATTCCTCACCGGTGGCACCGGTATCTCTTCCTGTAATAACCAGTTTCTTTTCGGTTACGGTGCAAATATCCAGAGCACGGTAAAGTTTTTCAGCTTCCTTGGTATATCCGATATGGGATAAAAGCATAGCCCCGGCACGAATCATGCTGCTGGGATCGGCATAAATTTCTCTTCCTTCCTGTACCATTCTTGGAGCGGAACCGTGAATGGCTTCAAACATGGCATACCTTTTTCCGATATTGGCACTGCCGGCTGTTCCGACACCGCCCTGGAATTCCGCTGCCTCGTCGGTAAGGATATCCCCATACAGATTAGGAAGCACAAGTACCTGGAAGTCCTTCCTTCTCTTTTCGTCCACCAGTTTTGCTGTCATGATATCGATATACCAGTCATCGGCTGTGATGTCCGGATATTCTTTGGCAATCTTATAGAATATATCCAGGAATTTGCCGTCTGTTACTTTTATGATATTGGCTTTAGTTACTGCCGTAACTCTTGTTTTATTATTGTTTTTTGCATATTCAAAAGCCGCTCTTATAATTCTTTCACATCCCTGAGTAGTTACTACCGTAAAGTCTACTCCCAGATCTTCTGTCACATTGATGCCCTTGCTGCCTAAAGCATAGGCTCCTTCCGTATTCTCACGGAAAAATGTCCAGTCAATACCCTGCTCCGGAATTCTTACAGGCCTTACGTTGGCAAAGAGATCCAGTTCCTTTCTCATAGCCACATTGGCACTTTCAACATTGGGCCAGGGGTCTCCTTTTCTGGGAGTGGTAGTAGGGCCTTTAAGTATAACATGGCATTTCTTTATTTCTTCCAAAACTGCCGGAGGAATCGCAGCATTTTCTGCGGCTCTTCTTTCAATTGTAAGCCCTTCTATGTTACGAAAAACCACTTTACCTGCTTCAACATCGTCTTTCAGTAAATATTCCAGGACCCTTCTTGCCTGGCTTGTTATGGCGGGTCCTATACCGTCTCCCCCGCACACCCCTATAATTATCTGATCCAGGGACTTATAATCTATAAAATCACCCTGGTTTTTCATTTCTTCAACTCTTTGCAACTGCTCGGCAAGCAGTTTCCCAAATATTTCCTTAGCCTTTTCAATTTGCTCCGTTCTTAACATATTCGTCCTCCACATCTTTATTGTAATAATTTTATTGTAAGTTAAGGAATCTTCCTTGTCAACCGATCCTAAAATATGTACTTACCATGTGTCAATTCCAAGTTCTTCTTTTACTTTGCTTACTACATCCACCAGTTCCTCGTCGGTAATTACGGTAACCCTTCCCTCATCATATTCTTTGTCAACCCAATCTTTAACTTTTGCTACCAGCGGGTGATTTTTATCCAGGGCTTTATCCTCATTAAGCCTATAATAGCTGTTTATCCAGTGAGCAATTCCCGCAAGGCCGGAAGTATTTGATATGGCTACTCTGGGCGGGCGTTTAAGGAATTTTTCCGTATCAAAAATATTATAAATCTCTTCGTTCTTTAACAAACCGTCGGCATGAATTCCCGCTCTTGTTACGTTAAAATCTCTGCCTACAAAAGGTGTTCTTGAAGGGATCTTATAACCTATCTCTTTTTCATAGTACTCTGCTATCTCGGTAATAACCGTGGTATCCATGCCGTCTAAGGTCCCCTTTAACTGGGCATATTCAAATACCATGGCTTCCAAAGGCGTATTGCCCGTTCTTTCACCTATGCCGAAAAGTGAACAGTTAACAGCTGCGGCACCGTACAGCCATGCGGTGGTAGAATTAACGACAGCCTTATAAAAATCATTGTGACCGTGCCACTCCAGCCATTCGGACGGTACACCGGCATGGGCGGTTAAACCGTAAATGATACCCTGAACAGAACGGGGAATTACCGCTCCTGGGTAATTTACTCCATAACCCATGGTATCGCAGGCTCTTATTTTAACAGGCATATTATATTCCTTGCTTAACCTCATTAATTCATAACAAAACGGAATTACAAATCCATGAATATCGGATCTTGTGATATCTTCCAGATGACAACGGGGTATAACGCCTGTATCAAGACATTCCCTTACCACATTCAAATAATGGTCCATGGCTTCCTTTCTTGTCATCTTCATTTTATAAAAAATATGATAGTCAGAACAACTTACCAAAATACCTGTTTCCTTAAGGCCTATTTCTTTAACCAGTTCAAAGTCTTTTTTACTGGCCCTGATCCATGAGGTAACTTCAGGATATTTGTATCCCTTTTCCAGGCATTTATATACGGCATCCCTGTCTTTCTTGCTGTATAAGAAAAACTCACACTGGCGTATTATTCCCTTGGGCCCGCCAAGCCGGTGCAGGTACTCATACAATGTCACGATCTGTTCTGTAGTATAGGGAGCTCTGGATTGCTGCCCGTCTCTGAATGTTGTATCGGTAATGAATATTTCTTTTGGGAAATTGTGTGGTACTATTCTGTCGTTGAATGCAATTTTCGGGACTTCATCATAAGGAAACAAATTGCGAAACGTATTAGGCTCATCGACATCAACCAGTCTGTAGATGGGCTCTTCCAGCTGAAGCAGGTTATTTTGCGGATTAATAGTTACTTTTCTCTGTTCCATTGTCTACTCTCCACTCCCTTGTATTTTTATTCACAATCATGATTTGTATAATTGTATACAATAATACATGTAATGTCAATCCTGAATTTGAAAATATTACCCTTTAAAATAAAAAAATCGCAGTTGCAGACCTAAGCCCGTTTAACAAAGATATTTACGATAAGCTAAAGTCTGTTCTGCGAATGTAGATACCAATAGAAATCAATTTTATTAAGTATATTTACTTAGAAAAATATGGGAGTATATACGGATATATGTATAAATATCAAATCATCGAAGATTTCAATAAACTTAATGAAGTTCCAAATCCAAAAGCCAGAAACAATGCAGATTTTAATGAAAATACGGGAAAAATCACTGCCAAAACAATGGCTACGGACATAACAAATATTCTTATACTTACGGCTATAATTTTTTTCATACCGTACAACTCCCCTGCTTCCATATATTTACTATTATTTCAATATTATAAAAGCAATTTAACGTATGTCAACTAAATTTTTCATACAAAAACTGCCCAATAAGTTTAACATACTCTCGGACAGATTTTTGTGATTATTTGCTTATTAGAGGTATACTAAAATGAATAATTTAATATCAGATAATTTACATTTAAACAAGTTACAAAATAACTAATATTAGTTCATAAATAATAGGTACTACTATGGCCGGCAAAAGATTTCCGGTTTTTATTTTCTTACCGAAAATCATATTTATACCTATTGCAAAAATAAGTATAGACCCAATAAAAGAAAGATTTGACACCAGCCTCTGTGTTAAAAACGGTTCGATAATTCCCGCAGCAAAAGTAATAATCCCCTGATATAAACCTACGGGAATTACTGAGAAAAATACGCCTATACCAAATGTAGATGCAAAAAATATGGCGGTTACTCCGTCTATAAGGCCTTTGGCAAGAAGCATGGACGGATCTGCAGAAAGTCCGTCTTTAATTGAACCTATAATAGCCATAGCTCCTACACAAAACAGCAGGGAACTGTTTACAAAGCTCTCCACAAATCCTTTTTCCTTGCCGTTTGAAAGTTTTAACTTGCCTTTTAGCCAAACGCCGACCCTGTCAAGTTTTTCTTCAATATTGACAGCCTCACCGATCAGGCTGCCTATTGCTAAAGACACTATCATCAGCATCATATTGGAACCGGACAATTTCCCGTCATCCACCACGAGAAGGCCTTCCAATGCTCCTACAATACCTATAAACATCACCGCAAGCCCAAGAGCACTCATAATAGTTTCCTGAAAGCGCTGCTTAAGGCCCCCTTTTATCAGTAGTCCTACGGTTGAGCCGATCAAAATTAAAGCTATATTACCTAATGTACCTAATCCTATCATAATTATCCAGCACCGGATTACCGGCTATCCTCCCTGTCATACTATACAAGCCCAGTCGTTTGCTCAACTTCCCTCATGGCAAGTATAGTTTTTTCAAAAAGCTTGTCCAATTCCCAGCCAAGCATATTGGCCCCGTTGCTTATAACCTCCCTGGAGCAGCCGGCAGCAAACTTTGGCGTTTTAAATTTCTTTTTTACCGAACTTACTTCAAGGTCCATTGTGCTTTTTGAAGGCCGCATAATGGCTGTGGCCCCAATTAAACCCGTAAGCTCATCTACCGCATACAGAACTTTTTCCATCTCATGTTCCGGTTTTATATCGCAGCAGATACCGTATCCGTGGCTTGCCACCGCATGAATAAGTCTTTCATCCAGCCCTCGGTCTCTCATAATTTCCTGAACTTTTATGCAATGCTCATCAGGGTACATCTCAAAATCAAGATCATGAAGAAGACCGACTACTCCCCAAAAATCCTCTTCTCCATGACCTAACTCCCGGGCAAAATATTTCATAACCCCTTCAACGATTCTGGCGTGTTTTAAATGGAATTCATCCTTATTGAATTCGCATAACAAATCCCAGGCTTCTTCTCTGGTAGGTATTTTTCCCATTGTCATCATCCTTCCGCTTATTTTACATAATGCATATTTATTCGTTAAGTATGAATATACAACAATGAAAAAGGAATTACAAGCCCTATCTGTCATTTAGTCCGACCAAATCTTTAATAACTTCACCGGCTATAATAAGTCCTGCAACCGAAGGAACAAAGGCAACACTTCCGGGTATCTGCCTTCTTGCCGTACATTTTCTTGCTGTTCCGGGAGGGCATATGCAATTGCTTTTACAGCTTATCCTCATATCCTCTACGGGTTTCATAGCCGGTTCTTTTGAATATACTACCTTAAGAGATTCGATTCCTCTTGCTTTCAGCTCTTTTCTCATTACTTTTGCCAGAGGACAAATAGATGTTTTATATATATCCGCCACCTCAAACTTCGTGGGATCAAGTTTATTTCCCGCGCCCATGCAGCTTATTACCGGAACATTTTTTTCTTTGCATCGTACTATTATCTCTATTTTACCCGATACCGTATCTATGGCATCCACCACATAATCGTACTGCGAGAACTCAAACTGATCGGCAGTTTCTTTTGTAAAGAAACACTGATGAGTTACCACCTGGGCTTTCGGATTAATCTCCAGTATCCTTTCTTTCATAACCTCGACTTTAGATTTTCCTACGGTTTTTCTAGTAGCTATAAGCTGCCTGTTAAGATTAGTCAGACACACTTTATCGTCGTCAATCAGATCTATGTATCCGACTCCGCTTCTTGCCAGAGCTTCCACAGTAAAACTGCCGACCCCTCCGATACCAAACACAGCAACTCTTGAATTATTTAGCTTTTCCATAGCTTCTTTACCAAGCAATAATTCTGTTCTTGAAAATTGGTTAAGCATTAATATCCTCCCAAAAAATAAATCCAGTTTATATTATATAAATTTATAGGGTGCTGCCATATGAAGGAAAACCCTGCTATAGCAACACCCCGGTTTTTAGCTTATTTCTTCAAAGTCTTCCTTACCGACACCGCAAAGAGGGCAAACCCAGTCATCAGGAAGATCTTCCCACTTAGTTCCGGGAGCTATTCCGTTATCGGGATCGCCCAATTCTTCATCATAAATGTAACCACAAGCAGTACACTCAAATTTTCTCATAATAATATACCTCCATATGTTAGTAAATATTATTAGTTACACTTTATGTATACCACAATACTTTTAAAATCTCAAGCACCATTCTACCCAAGCGTCATATATTTCTTGCCCATCGGCTCCGAATGCTGTTTTACAGTCTCCGGTTTTGGCAAATTCGCCTACCCAAATATTCAACTTTTTTTCTTCATTTATACCTAGCAATTCGGCCAATTCTTTTGCCCTAATTTCAGCAAACTTAAACGTATCTTTTGCAGCGTTTTTTCTTTCTCTTAAAAGACGTTTACCCACAGCCCTTTAATTACCCTCATTTTAACATTCCCCATTTTACGGTTTTTAATTCTAAATTTCAAGATTTAAAATTTGATCGTAATCAAAATACTTAAAAAAAATGGACTTAAGCCAAATTTTGTGATATATTATATTATCATAAAATTATATGGAGGAATGCATATGAAAGCAAAAATAGATCGCGACGGATGCATCGGATGCGGATTATGCGCCGCCACATGCCCGGAAGTATTTAGAATAGACGACGAAGGACTGGCCGAGGTCTATACAGATCCCATTCCTGAAGGAGCTGAAGCTTCAGCCAAGGAAGCAGCCGACAATTGTCCCGTAGGAGTAATTTCTGTTGAATAGTACATATAAAAATTAATTTTGAATTAATTTAATTAAAAGAAATGATAAGTCATAAAAAATGCGGCATACCCTTAAGATATGCCGCATTTTTTATATTTAAAATTTATCGATTATTTTGTTTCGATAATGTATTGATTCAGGATGCTTTCAAGCATTTCCTGTCTGCCGGATTTGTTAGGAGTTACTCCGTTCTTTAATGCGTATGCTTCTAATTCCTTAAATCCGACTTTACCTTCAACGATATCTTTACCGATACCTTCTCTGTAGCTTGCATAGCGCTCAGCTTTGAAGTTTTCAAATACCTTATCCTCAAGAAGCTTAGCTGCAACTTTCAGGCCTCTTGCGAATGTATCCATACCTGCAATATATCCGTAGAATAAATCGTCATCCTCGAATGATGCACGACGTACTTTAGCATCGAAGTTAAGACCGCCTGAACCAAGTCCGCCGTTTAACAGAATTTCATACATAGCAAGAGTAGTATCATAAAGGTTTGTCGGGAACTGGTCTGTATCCCATCCAAGCATAGGATCACCGATGTTGGCATCTACACTGCCCAGTACACCGTTAATTCTTGCCATGTTAAGCTCATGCTGGAATGTATGCATAGCCAGTGTTGCATGGTTTGCTTCGATATTCATCTTGAAGTAAGGCAGTAAGTCATATTTTCTTAAGAAGCCGATTACTGTAGCCACATCAAAGTCATATTGATGCTTTGTAGGTTCCTTCGGCTTAGGCTCGATCAGTAACTGACCGGTAAATCCGATTTCCTTAGCATAGTCAACTGCCATTCTAAGCAGTCTTGCAAAGTTATCAAGTTCAAGAGCAGTATCTGTATTCAGAAGGGTTTCATATCCTTCACGGCCGCCCCAGAATACATAGTTCTCACCGCCGAGCTCCTTAGTGATTTCCATAGCCTTCTTAATCTGAGCTGCGGTATATGCAAATACGGTAGCATTGCAGGATGTTCCGGCACCATGTACAAACTTAGCATCGCCAAATGCATTTGTAGTACCCCACAGGCACTTAATACCGGTGCGTTTCATCTCTTCTTTAATAACGGCTACGATCTCATCTAATCTTCTGTTTGTTTCAGCAAGATCGTTAGGAACTATAGGAGCAATGTCCGCATCGTGGAAGCAGAAATATTGAATCTGCATTTTCTCCATAAATTCGAATGCGGCACGTACTCTTTCTTTAGCCTTTTCCATAACATCTTCGGTATTGTCCCAATGGCGGTTCATAGTATCTCCACCGAAAGGATCTCTACCCATGTAGGTAAAGGTATGCCAATAGGACATTGCAAATCTTAAGTGCTCTTTCATGGGTTTTCCCATTACTACTTCATCGGGATTGTAGTACTTAAATGCGAGAGGGTTCTTGCTTTGAGGGCCTTCATACTGGATTTTGTCAACTTTAAAATATGCCATATTTTATTCCTCCTTTTATAAAAGATTAAATTCTTATTGTTTACACCTAAAGCTCCAAGCCATACAAAACAGTTCAGGTAATCATTGTGTGTTCTATACCAATTTAAATTAACGCACTATAAATATGCTTAACAATTATATGTAATCTATTCTATAAAAAATCTTTATCATAAAATTCTTGATATAGACTGCTAATGAATTACCTGATTATATTATAATACCTTGATGACAATTTTACAACAACAATTTGTCAATTTAATAAACTAATTTAGAAAATGTTAATAATCATACTAAATCTGTTTATTTTTTTGTTAATATTGCTTATTTACTCCCGTTTGATTTATCACCGATTTATCATACACTTATTAAATAAAAAAATATATAAAAACACTTCCCCGCCTTACCCCCTAATTTAAAAATGATATTTAAATCAGGAAAAGATGAATCATTATAAACAAAAAAGACGGCAGCCATATGTATGCCGTCTTGTACCTGTCAGGTTATAACTTACTCATGCTTCTTTTTTTAAACCTCATCTGATTTTAAAAAACATTTATAATCTTTTTAAATTATTTATCATAGTCAATTTATTGTTTATGCGACAGATTTTTATTAAAGCAAGATAAAATTTAGGTAAATAATATATCAGGCCCAGACGCATTCTGGTATAAAACGGCGTAGTTTTAATATGTCTAACTATGCCGTATTCTTTTCTAAATTCGGCTCTTGCATTTTCAAGACTTTTCGGATCCTCTTTTATCTTAAGCTGATAAATATAATAATCCCCAAGAAATTCGCAGTAATATTCATGGGTCAAATTTAAAAGATCGCTTTCACTGTTTTTGAAATATTGAATTCTGTCTTTATAATATTTCATAACGGTATCCAAACATAATTTAATTTCACTATTAAAGCCGATTTCAGGATCTTTAAAATACATTTTTCTTTCTGTTTCTGATATTTTCTCTGTCCTGTAATACAAAGGATACATATAGAAATCAGACATGGACAAGTCTTCAAATAAAGCTATGTCAAAGACCTTGCCGTAAAGATCATAAGTAAACTTTCGGCTCATAAAGGCCGGGGTTCTCTTATATACCCTGATTTTTCCCCTTTCTGACAAGTACCGGGTATTGCTATCCTTTTTTGTACCTGTCTTGCAGCATGCTATCCGGCATTTATATTTTAAACATATCCTCGCTAATATCCTAATCATATCTTTGTGGAGCCTGTCATTGCTGTCAACAAATGCGACATAGTTTCCGTTAGCATGCTTAAGACCCTCATAAAAAGCCGATAGTTTTTCATTGTCTTTATTGTCAGGACTATAGTTAACTATACGTATTCTAAAATCCATCAGGGTAAGATTATGGCATATTAAGTTAATGCAATCTTTTGAATTATTCACCATTAAGATAATTTCCAAATTCGCATATGATTGCCCTATAATACTTTCTATGCACCCGTATAAGGTTTCCTCATTATTTGACACAGCCACAATTACACTGACCAAAGGTTTGGTTTTCATTACATCCTCCATGTTATTTCAAGTTTCTGTTCCAACTTATCTTTGATTAATTTACTTATTATCCTGCTGTCATGCATTCTGCCGCATAATTCGCGGGAGCAATCAGCCATATTGGCTTTAAGCTCCTTATTTTCAAGCAAAAGAAATATCTTATCCGCCCACTTTTTTGCATCGTTAGCAGGCAGGATAAATCCGTTATATCCTTCTATAACCAGGCTTCTGTTAACCGGATGGTCGGATGCCAGTATCGGTCTTCCGGCTGCTTCTGCTTCGATAATATGTCCTTCCCTTACAGAAACATTTATTTGAACGAATATGCTGCAAACTTCCAGATATGGTCTTATATCGGGGGTATCTCCTATATAGTATATATGTTTGCTCTCACATGCTTCATTAAACTCCCCTTCTGATAAAACCGTTGACTCTTCGGCTAAAGTTCCCGAAAGCAAAAACCTGACTTTTGGATATTTCTCTCTGACAATTTTTGCAGTTTCAATAAAACATTTTATTCCATGACTGCATAAAACAGGCATTGACATATATACCAAATCTGTTTTTGGAAGGGGATATACGTATGCCTTTTCAATATTTACCCCCCAGCTTCTAAGCAAAACTGCCCTGTCTTTACAATTAAATTTAAATCTGTCTGCCATTTCATAATCATCATTATAGACAAAAAATACTGTTTTGGAACGACCTATTATGTATCTGTACATCAGCCTGTACATAATGCTTCTTTTGCTTTTTACTTGCTGAAGGCTTTCAATTATTACAGAATACATGGTATTTTTAAAAAGCCTGAACATTATTCCTGCTGCCAGAGTCCCTTTGCTAAGATGAAGAAGGATTTTATCCGGTTTTAAAACTTTATATGCCATAAGGCAGTAAACCATAAATTTAAAGTATCCTGAAACATATTTTTGCCCGTTTGTGGACACGTAAAATAGCTTATATCTCTTATTATAGGAATCAAAAAAAGGCTCTCTTTCAACTGATAAAAGTATAACCTCGTATCCCGAATCAAGAAGTTCTTCGATTAAACATTTTTTTTCTTTTTTGTATGATGACCATTTATCAACTATAACCATAATTTTCATTGTGATATTCACCCGACCTGCCGATAAATTATAAATCAAGAAGCCTTCTTACATTCAAAAGTCCCCATCCCTGCTTTTCCCATTTTTCACCCAAATCTACCGCACTGTTTCTGAGCCTTAGTTTTACTTCACGGTTGGTAAGCCATGGATATGCAGACAAAAGCAAGGCAATTGCACCTGAAACCACCGGTGTAGCCATTGAGGTTCCGCTTTTTATCGTATACATCATAGGAAAAGATTCGCTTATAAATTTTGGGGTACCCATTCTGCCTTTAGTTGCCAAACGATTAGTGTTACAGGAAATTATGTTGGAGCCGGGAGCCACAATATCAGGTTTTTTTATGCAATATGGAGTCGGTCCTCTGCCCGAATAATTTTTGGTTTTAGAGCCGAATACTTCCACTGACATATTATCATCGGAAGAACCTACCGTAATTACTTTCCTACTGATTCCCGGAGTAGATATAGTCATGGGTTCTGGCCCGTTATTTCCTGCCGCAACCACAACTACAATCCCACTGTCCCAAACCGCATTTACTCCCTGTACCAGCAGTGAATTCTCATCCAGGCTTTCTTTAGCGGTAGTTCCTACACTAACGTTTACCACCCGTATATTATATTTCTTCCGATTATCAATGATCCACTGAAGTCCCGCAAGGACATCAGATATATTGCCGTCTCCTTTATGATCAAGGACCTTAACGGCAATCAGATTGCATTTGGGTGCCACTCCCATATATTTGCCCTTTGATGAATATCCGTTTCCTCCGATAATCCCGGCAACATGGGTACCGTGCCCGTTGTCATCATATGGTTCTGTCCTGGCATTTACAAAATCCTTAAAGGCAATAACCCTGTTTCCGCCTTCGGTAAAATCCCTATGAAGGCATATTCCGGTATCTACTATTGCAACCCCTATCCCTTCTCCGTAGATCCCTCTTTCATGGGCCCACTTAGTTTCGATTATATCGTTAACCCTATTCATCTGAGCGGTTATATGGGCATCAAGCTCAATATCAATCAGCCCGTCCAGCCCTTTTATCAAATCAAGTTTGCTTTTTTCTACTTCAAGAACATAAGCATCTATCATGGGTAATTTATATTTTATGTGTCCAAACTCTTCTAATGCTATCCGCCTGCTTTCATAATCCTTACAATGAACTATAATTTGTATTTTATTGCTTTCTTTCATGCAAAACTCCAATCGTTTTTTTATTATCCTATTCCGACAGCTTACCCAATATTCTAATCACATTTAATTCGTTTTTTGTTTCCAAAAATATCTATGATTTATTATAAAAACAGGAAATCAGTCAAGCTGTCTGTCATATGATACAGTGTAATTAATATTAGGAGGAAGTCTATGAGTGATTTAGCAGCTACTCATTGCGACCGTGGCGTCGGCGGATTCAATGACTGCGGATGGTTAATCCTGCTGATTATCCTGATTTTGTGTTGCTGCAACAACAATAACGGTGTATTCGGAGGAAGAGATTGTAACGGTGATGATAATTGCGGATTCCTTATCATCATTATCCTTCTCATCCTCTGCTGCTGCAACAACAACGTTTTCGGCTTCTAATACGGGACAAAAAAAATTCTTTAAAAAAAGCTGTCAAATCGTAGCACAGCTACGATTACGGCAGCTTTTTTTATAATATTTACAAGTTATGATTATTAACCGAAGATATAATTTGTTTAGCCTAAATCAAATTTTATGATATAATGTACTAATCTTTAGCGGTATTAATATTTTACTTTATAAAAAAATGTTGCGCAGGCTGAAGTTTTTATACTTCAGTCTGCGCAGCTTTTTAATACAGTTTTCGTAGCAAATATGATTATTTTGCCTAAAAGTATGACCTCATAACTGCTTTTTAATATTTTAAATAATGAAACATAAAATTATATTAAACGTTTTCTGTTTCTTTTTAACCGTTCCAAACATTCCCTGTCTATTTCATATATTGTATTCTCTTCTATAATTAAATCATCATCGCTCTTTCTGCCTGAGGTTTCTCTATGCCCGGGACGGTTCGTGTTTTTATAATTTCCTTCATCCCTTGTATATCCGTATCCGTAATAATAACGAGGATAATTATTATGATTATCCATCTTAAGCCTCACAGTTTTATTGTCATTTCAGTATATGATTAATTTTTTACAAATGTCATTAAACCGTTGAAACAGGATAAGATTTCCTTTATACTATGAGTAAATATTTTCGCCGATGCTTAAAATAAATTTTCTGAATGAAAATTTATTTATCGACATCAATAATATATAAAGCAGAAATATTGCCTATTATTGTCCCGTTATTATGATAAAGATTTCAATAATGCATAAATTACAATATTGGAGTGATAAAAATGTCAGGATCAATTTACGGAAAATGTTTTACTATATCTACCTGGGGCGAATCCCACGGTGAAGGATACGGAGTTGTTATAGACGGCTGTCCGGCAGGCCTGCCTTTAGACGAAAGTCAGATACAGGCATATTTAAAACGCAGAAAGCCCGGTCAGTCAAAATTCTCTACTCCAAGAAAAGAAGAAGACAAAGTACGGATTTTATCCGGAGTTTTTGAGGGAAAGACTACGGGAACCCCTATTTCTTTAATAGTTTTCAACGAAAACCAGCGTTCATCCGATTATTCCGATATAGCTTCCTATTACCGGCCCGGGCATGCCGATTATACCTATGATATGAAATACGGTTTCAGAGATTACAGGGGAGGCGGCCGTTCCTCAGGAAGAGAAACTATAAGCAGGGTGGCTGCCGGTGCTATAGCTTCTGCAATTCTTAAGGAACTGGGTATTACGGTATATGCCTACACAAAATCCATAGGCCCGGTAACTATCGAGTATCAGAAATGCCGTAAAGAATTCTCTATGCAAAATCCCCTTTACATGCCGGATCTTGAAGCGGCAAAAAAGGCCGAAGAATATATCATGGAAAAACAGGCAGAAAACGATTCGGTTGGCGGAGTAATTGAATGTATAGTAACCGGAATGCCTCCCGGCATTGGAGAGCCGGTATTCGACAAGCTTGATGCCGCTCTTGCCAAGGCTGTTATGTCTATCGGAGCAGTTAAAGGAGTAGAAATCGGAGACGGTTTTCAGGTTACTACCCGAACAGGATCAGAGAATAACGATCCTTTTGCTTATGATCAAAATAAACGCTTGATAAAACTAACCAACCATGCAGGGGGAATATTGGGAGGTTTAAGCGACGGTTCCGAAATAATCCTTAGAGCCGCTATAAAACCTACCGCTTCAATAGGAAGGCCTCAAAGAACTGCTAATAAAAATAATGAAAATATAGAAATTCAGATTGTCGGCCGCCATGATCCCATAATCGTACCCAGAGCCGTTGTTGTGGTAGAATCCATGGTAGCAATTACTCTGGTTGATTTCCTTTTCCAGGGAATGACCGCAAGAATGGACCGGATTAAGGAATTTTATAACCTATATAAACAATAAAAATTAACTATAAGACAAATTTGACAGTTTTAGTTTTCTTATAGTATAATTTTATGGAATTATATGTAAAATATAGGTTAAGTATTAATGTATTATTTTATGGATATGTAATGATATATACTTACATTAAAAAAATAAACCGCTAAAATAATATATTAGTGAGGTTTTAGTTTAGTATGAAATCACAAAAATACTTTATATTATTTTCAATTTTCATCATAATTCTCTTATCTTTATATGGCTGTAAGAAAAAAAGCGAAAACATTGAGCCTATAGAGGATTTACTCTTGTCACAACTTGACTGGAAAGCCGATGATTTCCTGTCTTTTCTTGATGATGAAAAACAAAAAAATATAATTTCGATTAAAAATATCTATTACGGGGATTTTACTGACGATGACGAAGAAGATTTACTGGTACTTTTTCATGTTTCACATGACGATATAGGCGGGCGTGACCATTACATTGCTGCCGTATACAATAGAAAAAGTCTTGATATCAGAACTCAACAAACCATACTATCTGAAAATGTAAGTATATATGTTTTGCCATATGAAAACGGAAAAGATTATATCTTATGTGTGGGCAATACGGTTTATCAGGGAATCCCGGCTTATACGGCACAATTGTATCAAATACAGGATAATAATTGGGCATCAATTCCCATATCAAATTATAATCAGGATGATAGCTATATTTATGCGGTAACAGACAATTCATTATTGCACATTGTTGAAATAAAATTCGATGATCATATGGAAATATCCTATAATTATATGTCTACTCTCTATTGGGACAGTTTTAGCGGAAAATTTGTTGATATATCAGAATCCGGATATCCTTACAGGTAACAGAAAAAACCTTAAGTGCTTACCATAACCTAATCTATCATTTCAGGGCTGTTTAGATGTGAGTTTAATATTACTGTTAAAACAGCCTTGTTTTTGTGCCCATATAAATAAAATGATAAACAGTAATAGTTTTTATATTTTAATCATATCCGATCTACTTTTAGCAATTATGTTCAAATCATAAAAATCAATTCATTTTAACTAAAATTATTCATTTCTGCCTACTATTCATAATTTTATCTTTTCATATCTTATTTTAAATGTGACATCCTATTTATAAGAAATATTTTAGTCAATTTAAAATATTTAGTTATTTCATTTATTATTTTATTCACTGAATATGCTCAAATAATTACTGCATTTTTTAACTTTTTAGCCTCAATCTAATAGAATAAAATTACAGTTTCTATAACTTTTTGCCATGCCGAAACTACTTTATAATTAAATAAAAAAAGGTATTGACATCCATATTTTTATATGTATAATGGTAATTGCATTTTGTTTAGAAATGCTAAACTCTAAGTTTATTTTTATTAAATTTTCAAAAAAAGGAGTTTTTTATGAACATCGGTCAAAAGATTAAGGAATTACGTATCCAAAAAAACCTGACTCAGGAAGAATTGGCCGATCGGGCAGAGTTGTCCAAAGGCTTTATTTCTCAATTAGAACGGGATTTAACCTCTCCTTCCATTGCTACCCTGGTAGACATCTTACAATGTCTGGGAACAAATTTGGAGGAGTTTTTCAGCGGTACCTCTGCCGAACAAGTTGTTTTTAAAAAGTCAGATTATTTCGAGAAATATGATGCTGAACTTAAGAGCCTGGTAAAGTGGATAATCCCCAATGCCCAAAAAAATATAATGGAGCCGATACTCCTTACTTTGGAACCCGGCGGTTCTACATACCCGGATAATCCCCATGAGGGCGAGGAATTCGGTTATGTATTAAGCGGCAGTATAACTCTACATATCGGGAACCGTACCTATAAGGTCAAAAAAGGAGAATCATTCTATTTTACGGCAAATAAGCAACATTATGTTACGGCTTCAGAAAAAACCGGAGCTACCTTGCTCTGGGTATCCACACCACCGAGTTTCTAAAATATAAAAAGGAGAATTGCCCATGACGGATAATAAATTAATAAATCTTGTAAATATAACCAAATCCTATGGCGACAATGTCGTGTTGGATGATTTAAACTTATATATTCGAGAAAATGAATTTGTTACTTTGCTTGGCCCTTCCGGCTGCGGCAAAACTACCACATTAAGAATAATCGGTGGTTTTGAAACACCAGATAAAGGGCAGGTAATTTTTGAAGGCAAGGATATTACGAAAGTGCCGCCTAATGAAAGACAGGTTAATACCGTATTCCAAAAGTACGCTCTTTTTAATCATATGACAATCGCCGAAAATATAGCATTCGGACTTAAAATAAAGAAAAAAAGCAAGGCCTACATTCAGGATAAAATAAAGTATGCCCTTAAGCTTGTTAACCTGGATGGATTTGAAAATCGTATGCCGGATTCATTAAGCGGTGGCCAACAACAACGTATCGCCATAGCCAGGGCAATTGTTAACGAGCCGAAGGTGCTTTTACTGGATGAGCCTCTCGGAGCTTTGGATTTAAAACTTCGTCAGGATATGCAGTATGAGCTTATAAGGCTTAAGAATGAACTCGGCATTACTTTTGTATATGTAACACACGATCAGGAAGAAGCCCTTACAATGTCTGATACCATAGTCGTAATGAATCAGGGCTATATCCAGCAGATAGGTACTCCGGAAGAAATTTATAACGAGCCTAAGAATGCTTTCGTTGCGGATTTCATAGGAGAAAGCAATATTCTTCCCGGTATAATGGTTGAGGATAAACTTGTAAACATATTCGGAGTAAACTTTGTATGTGTTGATACCGGTTTCGGAAAAAACAAACCGGTGGATGTGGTAATACGTCCCGAAGATATCGATTTGGTTAAACCTGAAGAAGGTATCATCAAAGGAGTAGTAACTTCTCTGATATTTAAAGGTGTCCATTATGAAATGGAAGTTCACGCTTGCGATCATGACTGGCTGGTACATTCTACGGATTTGTTCCCTGTAGGTACCGAGGTAGGCATCTGGGTGGATCCTTTTGATATCCAGATTATGAATAAACCCGAATCCGAAGACGAAGAAGCTGTTGAAGTAGAGTTATAGGAGGATCCCATGAAGTTAAGGAATGTTTTAAAAACCAGAACTCCAAAATCTCCTGTGCACAAAAGCGCAAGCGGTCCGAATATGCCGAAAGCAAAATGGTTGTCTTTCCCTTATATAGTATGGATGATTGGCTTTATTATAATTCCTCTTGTTGTAATTTTTTACTACGGGCTGACAACATCAGACAGCACATTTACACTGAATAATATAGCACTTGTCATGGATCCTATAAACCTTAAAGCCTTAAAACAGGCATTGGAGCTGTCTCTTGTAAGTACTGTTATCTGCTTATTGCTGGCTTACCCACTTGCCATGATTTTAAATAAATCAAAAATGAACAGTAACAGCTTTATAGTAATGATTATTATTCTTCCCATGTGGATGAACTTTTTGTTAAGAACTATAGCCTGGCAAAACATCCTGGAAAAAACCGGAATAATAAATACCATACTGAACTTTTTCAAACTGCCTACAGTTAATATCATTAACACTCCTGCTGCAATCATTCTCGGTATGGTATATAATTTTTTGCCTTTTATGGTCCTTCCCATATACAATGTCCTGATAAAAATTGACCAGGATGTTATAAATGCGGCAAGAGATTTGGGTGCAAACGGAATGCAGACCTTTTTAAAAATTATACTTCCGTTAAGCCTTCCCGGAGTCATAAGCGGTATAACAATGGTATTTGTACCCTCTCTTACTACCTTTGTAATTTCAACTATTTTGGGAGGTAACAAAATCGTCCTGATTGGTAACGTTATCGAACAGCAATTCCGTGTCGGTAACTGGCATGCAGGTTCGGGACTTTCATTGGTGCTTATGATTTTTATCTTGATAAGCATGGCTATATTATCCAAATACGATAAGGAGGGAAGCAGCCTATGGTAAAGAAATTTTTCGAGCGGTTTTATGTAGGGCTTATAATATTATTTTTATACGCTCCGATTATTATATTAATTTTATTATCCTTTAACAGTTCAAAATCAAGAGCCAAATGGGGCGGCTTTACCCTCCGCTGGTATAGGGAGCTGTTTAAAAACGAAAGTATAATGAATGCCTTATATACTACATTGATTATTGCTGTTTTATCAGCACTTATTGCAACCATAATCGGTACCGCAGCCGCAATCGCAATTAACAGTATGAAAAAGACTCCGCGGACCATAATGATTGCGATAACCAATATCCCTATGCTTAATGCAGATATTGTCACAGGTATTTCGCTTATGCTTTTATTTGTGGCGCTTAAGTTTACTTTGGGCTTTACCAGCGTGCTGATATCACATATAACCTTTAACATACCTTACGTAATATTAAGCGTCATGCCTAAACTAAAGCAATTAAACCCTCACACATATGAGGCTGCTTTGGATTTGGGAGCCACACCCCTTTATGCTTTTTTTAAAGTTATTTTGCCCGATATATTCCCCGGCGTACTGACAGGATTCTTTTTGGCCTTCACCATGTCATTGGATGACTTTGTAATTACTCACTTTACCAAAGGCCCTCAGATAAATACTCTTTCAACCAAGATATATACGGAAGTACGTAAAGGTATAAAACCTGAGATTTATGCCCTTTCCACCTTAATGTTTGTAACGGTATTACTTTTACTGATTATCATCAATCGTAAAAATGATAAGAATGCAAATAAAAATACAATAATCAGTAAAATATAGCTTATTTAATTAAGTAATATTTTCATTTAATTAAATATGGTAACTTTTTATTGTCATAATTTTAAATCAAAATATAAGGAGGCACGAAATGAAAAAAATCTTTACTTTAACTGCCCTTTTGATATTTGCGGTCATGCTTACGGGATGCTCCTCAAAAAATGAGAAAAAAGTATATGTATATAACTGGGGTGAATATATTGATCCCGAAGTACTGGATCTTTTTGAGGAAGAAACGGGTATCAAGGTAGTTTACGATGAATTTGAACAAAACGAAGATATGTATCCTAAAATTCAATCAGGGGCAGTAAATTATGATGTTGTTTGCCCTTCGGATTATATGATCCAGAAGATGATAGAAAATGATCTTTTGTATGAGATTAATTTTGATAATGTTCCCAATATAAAATATATTGATCCTGCTTACTTAAAAAGTGCCGAAGCATTTGATCCCGGCAACAAGTACTCCGTTCCTTACTGCTGGGGAACCGTGGGCATCCTGTATAACAAGACCATGGTTGACGAACCGGTAGACAGCTGGAGCATTATATTTGACGAAAAATATGCCGGCAATATCCTTATGATGGACAGTGTAAGGGATGCATTCGGAATTGCCCTCAAATATCTCGGTTATGACTTAAACTCCACAAACGAGGCAGAACTGGAAGAAGCCAAAGCCCTGCTTCAGAAGCAATATCCTCTTGTTCAGGCTTATGTAGTTGACCAGGTCCGCGATAAGATGATAGGCGGAGAAGCTGCCATCGGTGTGATTTACTCCGGAGAAGCCATTTATACCAAAAGAGAAAATCCTGACCTTGAATATGTAGTTCCTAAAGAAGGTTCCAATGTATGGATTGATGCCTGGGTAATTCCTAAGACCAGTAAAAACAAAGAATATGCCGAAGCATTCATTAACTTTATGTGCAAACCTGAAATAGCTTTAAAGAACTTTGAATATATCACCTATTCCACACCTAATATGGGTGCCAGAGAGCTTATTGAGGACGAGGAAATCAAAAACAGCCCTATTGCTTTCCCGCCACAGGAAATCCTTGACAGATGTACCGCTTACAAATATCTTGGCGAAGAAGTCGAAAGCCTCTATATCCAGAAATGGAATGAAGTAAAAGGGGAATAAAAAAGATTGAATTAAAGATTTGTGTTTCAGTAGCTTTAATTCAAAAAGAAATTATTTAGTGAAAGATAAGATATTAAAATTTGCATAAAGTCCTAAAGTAATTGTAAGTCAATAAATATTATTGATTATCGATAAATATTTATTGACTTACATTTTTTTATGTGATATTTTCAAGAAAAACCGGCTAAATCAAACTATGCAGCATTTTACATAAGGTTTAATTTACAGGAGGATTTAAAATGAAGAAATTTTCTCTGGTTCTGTTTACAAAGGGATTGCTGGACTTTATGTTTTTTAGCGGGATAATAATTTGTATAAGTGTCCCCTTCCTGTTTAAGCATGCAGGAAGATATATCAATATTTTTGATCTCTATTATGTACCCTTATCCATAATTTATATAATTTCAGGAATATTCGCTCTGGCAATATTAAGTGAGCTTCGCAAAATGTTCAAAACTGTAATAAATGAAAATCCCTTTATAAGGGAAAACGTAACTTCTCTTAAGAAAATGGGCATCTATGCTTTTGTTATAGCCGTACTTATGGGAGTAAAACTTATTTTTACGGTAACATTTGCTGCTTTGGTACTTATACTGGTATTTATAATTGCCGGTTTGTTTTCCCTGGTGCTTGCCCAGGTGTTTGATCAGGCCGTTACTTATAAACTTGAAAATGATCTGACTATATAAGGAGGGATTTGAGTGATTTTAGTAAATCTGGACGTTGTAATGGCTAAACGCAAAATCGGACTGGCCGAACTGGCAAAAAAAGTAGACATAACCCAGGCAAATCTCTCCATACTGAAAAACAATAAAGCAAAAGCCATCCGTTTCAGTACCCTGGATGCAATCTGCAAGGCCCTAAACTGCCAGCCCGGAGATATACTGGTATATGTTGAGGATGAAGATAATGATGGAAACGAAATCCGCAGCGATGTTAAAGCCTGACATTTACCTGTCCATATTGGCCGCCAATCAAGGCGGTTTTTTTATTTTACATATTCTTAAAATCGTATATGCTCAGCCGTAAACTAAAAGCTAATATACTTAAAGTTTTTAGATTGGTATTATTTTTATTTTACGGCCTCCCGATTCAATATATTCCGTCTGTACTTCGTAATGTAACATCATTTTTTGAAAGTCAATAAAAATTTATCGATTATCGATAAATTTTTATTGACTTTCAATTATTATTATGATAATAAATTATATAGAAATTATAAAGTCAAATAAAACTGAACCTATATAATTTTCATCTTTAAGGGGGTTATATATTATGGAACATGATGATAACAACTTGATAATTAAAATACGCCGTGAATTCGGATTTTTTGCGGGAATAAGTGTGCTTTTTGGTATATCTTCCACCGCTTTGTTTTACAGAGCAAGTGTCGGACTAAATTCACTTTTATTTACCGTGATTATTGCCGGGCTTTTTATATTTATTTCAAATAAACTAAATTTAAAAATGACACCGGAAGTTGTTTTTTGCTTATCAGGTGCCTTACTGTTGGGCCTTTCCAATGTATTAACCTCAAGCTTTAATTTGCAGTTTTTAAATAATGTAGGCATACTTTTACTTTGGGATTTCTCCTTAATCCGTTTGCTTTGCATAAAAAAATCCCCGGACTTTGCGGATAATTTGCTTGAGTTAATTAAACTTCCTTTTAACGCCATATCCTCCATAGGAATGATCTTTACAGACGGAAACCGTTTTGTTAAAAGCAAAAAGATTATAAAAAGCGACAGGCTCAGAAATATTTTAATAGGCTGCATTATTGCAATACCGCTCTTAATTATAAATCTTGCCCTTTTATCAAGAGCCGATTTGCTGTTCGGAAAAATAACAGGCAAAATGTTTTCATGGATTTTTAGCAGTGATATTTTCATTGTCCTTATATTGGTTATTTTAGCTGCCATTTGCTGTTATTCCCTCTTATGCGGGGCGGCCAAGGAAACTCCCGATGAACAAAAAGAAATCAAAGCAAGCCCGACAATAGGGATAACGATTTCTGCCATTATGCTTGCCACATACATTATTTTTTGCGGAATTCAGATTTTGTATCTTTTTGCCGGCGGAATATTTACCCTGCCCGAAGAATTTACCTATTCCGAATATGCAAGGCGCGGTTTTTTTGAGTTGCTGGCAGTTACAGGCTTTAATATAATCCTTACTTTGGTTTGTTCAAAAGTTTTTGAAGCCAACAGACGGCTAAGGTTTATACTTACAGCTATAACAGCCTGTACTTATATTATGATAGCTTCTGCCACATATCGGATGCTTTTATATATAGGGGCGTATCATCTGACTTTCTTACGGCTTTTTGTTCTCTTGTTTTTACTTATAGATGCCCTGATACTGGCCGGTGTAATCATATCCCTGTATAAGAAAAGCTTTCCCCTGTTCACGTATTCCGTAGTCGTACTTACACTATGCTACGGGGTGTTTTCCCTAAGCAGGCCGGATTACCACATAGCCGGATATCTTGTTAATCATACGGAAAAATTGGAAGAAAAAGACCTCTACTTTTTAGCCACGGAATTGTCCCTTGACGCAGCCCCGGTTGTTCTTCCGCTTTTGGAAAAGCAGTATAATTATGATATTAAGGATATAAAAGAACTGTATTATTACAGATTATTATATACTGATTCCAGGGATTTAAGGGAATATAACCTATCGTACAGCAAAGCCGCAAAGCTTATAAAAAATCGTATAGATGCCAAATAAAAGAAGTAAAAAACCGCTTGGTATGATGTTTTAGAAAATAACATACCGGGCGGTTTTTGATTGATAATGAATCTCTGTGAAGATATAATTATATATATTTAAAACAAGCTGAAAGAGGATTACATGAAAGAAATAAAACCTGAATTAAAAAATAAAATAAAGAATATCCCACCGTTACCAGGTATCTATAAAATGCTTGACAGCCGAGGACAAATTATTTATGTGGGTAAAAGCAAATGTCTGAAAAAAAGAGTGCAGTCATACTTTGTCAAAGACCATAAATGGGAAAAAATAAATAAACTTGTTTCATTTATACATGATGTTGATTTTATAGTTACCGATACACACCTGGAAGCCAGATTGCTGGAATGTGAACTTATTAAATCAATTAAGCCCTACTTTAACTCACAGATGAAAAACGACCAGGGTTATGTGTATCTTAAATTAAATGATTATAACCCATATAATGTTTTGTCTCTGGTAAATGAACGCACCGATAACTCTTATGGCCCATTCAGAAGCCGTAATCTTCTGCTGGAATTTATAAGTCTTATGAAAAATATTTACCCTGTCGGATTTGAAAATAACCGTTATGTTTTTGAGTATCATATATTCCCTGTAGTTATGGATAAGAATGATTATAATCATAATTACAAAATACTGAAAAGCATTTTTGAATTTGAAGATAAAATGAGGCTGTTTATTTCACAGGCAGAAGAAAAAATGTCAGAAGCGGCGAATGCTTACAGGTATGAAACGGCATCGGCATATAGAGATATATTAAATTGCCTTAAATATATTGAACATGGTATTAACGGTTATAAAAATCTTTTTTCCAAAAAATTGGTTTTAAAAATTCCTACGGTTGACGGAGTAAAATTGTTTTATGTAAATAAAGGAAGTATACTCTTATCCAAAAAATATAAAAGGTTATCTGACGTTTACTTAAAGAACTTCATAAATAAAGGAAATCTTATCAGTCAGAAGCAGGAATCAAAAGAAAGTCCCAATGTTTCCGATAAAGCATCCGTGGATTATCGGGATATTCTTTATTCCGAAATATGCAGCCTGCCTGGTGATATGATTTTACACATAGAATAAACCCACCGGAATTAACCCGGTGGGTTTTGTTATAAATATATGTTACATAATCTCTTTATTAAGCATAATCGCTACCTTTATACATAAGTTATATTATCTGATTCTTTCGGGAAAACCTATCTTTTTCTGAACTTTGCGTAAGGTTTTGTTGGCAAAATACTCTGCCTTTTCGGCATTATTTTTTATAATCGAATCAATGTATTCCTTGTCCTTGCTAAGTTCCGCAAATCTTTCCTGAATAGGTTTAAGCATCTGAGCTACCGCTTCACCCACAGCCAGCTTAAATTCTCCGTATCCTTTTCCTTCAAACTCTTTTTCGGTTTCTTCGATTGATTTTCCGGCAGCTATGCTGTAGATTTCAATCAGGTTACTGATACCGGGCTTGTCTTCAGAGTAACGGATTTCATTACCCGAGTCCGTAACCGCCCTCTTGAACTTTCTGATGATAGTATCGGTATCGTCAAGAAGGAATATGCTTGCATTAGGATTCTCATCGGACTTAGACATCTTCTTGGTAGGTTCCTGCAGGCTCATAATTCTTGCGCCGGTTTTCTTAATATAAGGTTCGGGAATTGTAAATACATCCCCGTAAATCTTATTAAATCTTTCGGCTATATCCCTGGTAAGCTCCAAATGCTGCTTCTGGTCCTCTCCTACCGGAACAATATCCGACTGGAATAAAAGAATATCCGCAGCCATAAGAACCGGGTAAGTAAATAAACCGGCATTAATATTCTGAGCATGCTTGGCTGCCTTATCCTTGTACTGGGTCATACGGTTGAGTTCACCCATATAGGTAAAGCAGTTCAAAATCCAGGCAAGTTCCGCATGAGCGGAAACATGGGACTGATAGTAGAGGCAGTTTTTAACAGGATCAAGGCCTGCGGCGATATATAAGGTAAGGAGATTCCTTGCTTTTTTTCTGAGTTCCGCAGGGTCTTGTCTTACGGTTATGGAGTGCATATCCACTACACAATAAAAACACTCATACTCATCTTCGAATTCCAGCCAGTTTTTTAAAGCTCCCAGATAGTTTCCCAAATGAAGGGTTCCCGTAGCCTGCATACCTGAAAACAGAGATTTCTTTCCGTTTAACATCTTATCACTTCCAATTCGAATATTTGTATTCTACGGATAAAAGTCTACTAATGTATCCGAGAATTATATCGGTCTATAAATTATTCTCATTCAAATATATAAATAAAGCCTGAAAATGTCAATCATTGTTTTAATTTCGTGATCAACTCCAAAGGAGAATCTATCACATCAGCATATTCTTCAACCTGTCCAAACCCGTACCGGGCAAATATAAAAGGTATACCTGCTTCTTTAGCCGCTTTGGCGTCCCCGGCCGTATCCCCGACATAAACCGGATTTTTCAAATTGTTTCTTTCAATCACCAGTTTGATATTTTCTGCTTTGGCTTTTCCGGTCCTTCCAGGGCATTCATAATCCGTAAAATATTTTTCCAGATGGGGATTAGCCTTAAAGAAGCACTCAATATAACCGTCCTGACAGTTGCTTACGATAAGAAGTTTATAATCTTTATGAAGCTCTTTTATAGCCTCTTCCATTCCATCATACATTTTGGCATTGTGTTTTGCCAGGTACTCACACTCATATTCGCAGCATTCTTTCATTATTTTTTTTGCTTTTTCTTCCGAAACACTTGTAAACAGCTTGACCGCAATATCGTCAAGAAGAAGCCCAAATAAGCTTTTTAGTTTTTCAGGTGTAATTTCATCAGTTACTTCGGGATACTTATTTCTTACAACCTCACTGAAGGCTATTGCCACCTCTTTGGTGGAATCCCATATGGTGCCGTCCATGTCAAAAATTATGCTATCGTACATTTAACTATCCTGACCTTTCTATGAAGCATTATATTTTATTAATAAATTTATAGTCTATTTATATATGTAAAAAATAATCCCATGTATGTTATAATGCCTAAAAATAAGCCCTATGTCAACCCTTCTTAAAGTATTTAAACTTGATTTTATAACTAAAAAAGACGGAACTTATGAACTTTAACGTAAAGAAATTGGGATTATTGCAAGGAAGCAGTATACACATGAAAATAAAAATACTGTTTAAAATAAAAATGGTATGCAGATAAGCATCACTTTGCATGATTACTTGGCAGGAAAATACCGCAAAATTTACTGCCAAAAAGTTACCTGTTTGATGTTTATATCCGCATACCATATATGATTATTAAACAGTCCCTTTATTATAGATAATCAGATTTACTCAAGACCGTAAAATTCTTTAGTGTCAAATTCCCAGTATGTATCCGTCATATCATTTACCGGGAAAATTTCTGTCATAACAAGATGATTACATTCGATATCCATATTTACACTTATTTTTCCGTCTTTGGCAAATACTTTTGAATCGTATCTTAAAGGTTTAGCTGCCTCTTTAAGGATTTCAGCCTGTTTTTTGGTTAAAGTACGGGGTTTTCCGAGATTGCTCCAGGTTTGGGCCGCATTGCCGTATTTACCGCCCACAACTTTAGTTACACTAAAATATTGCGCTTTTTCTGCCGGCAGTGTTATCTCATATGATACGGGATCTAAGGTTTTTCCGTCCCTCGGATCATGATAACTCCAGCCGATAAGGCAGTATCTGCCGTCTTTATCCTTGGTAACTATAATATTTTCATCACGGTAAATCAGTTCATTACCTGCTTTGGAAAAGAATTCAAAAGTATAAAACGTAGGCTTAGGTATCATATAATTAGCTACCAGGCCGAAACCACCGTGAAATACGGCCGCCGGAATTCCTTTTTCTTCAAACACATCACTGAATGTCCAATAGGAATAGCTTTGGGCGTAATCTCCCGCCTCGCTTAAAACTCTTGCTATAAAGGCTGCATTAAACGGTGTATCATGGACAGGGCAGACCGGATCATAGGAACTGTTAAACTCCGTGATATGTAATTCCTTATCCCTGACAATATCGTACTGGTCCATAATTTCTCTTGTCATTTTTAACTCATCAATCATATATGAAGGGTCAAACATTTCCTGGTACACATAGCGGCCTACTATTTTGGGCTGTTTTGCCATATAGCAATGTCTTGTTACCATGTCTATGGGTACATTATTATCCCGGCAGAACTTAAAGAAAGAATGCAGCCAGTTTTCGGTATCCACCCCACAGATAGCAGGGCCTCCTACCTTAAGGTCCGGATCAACTTCCTTTATTGCCCGGGCCGTACACTCATATAATTTAAAGTATTCATCCATAGTGCCAGCCCAAAAACCGATATTGGGTTCATTCCATACTTCAATGGGCCACTTTATAACCTCGTCCCTGCCATACCTTTCTATTAAATGAGTTAAAGTTGCCTTTACCATATCAACCCATTTATTATAGTCGGCCGGCGGAGTAACGTTTCCCTTCCAGTAAAATATGGTCCTGTCACCGCTTGCCAAGGCTTTAGGCATAAAGCCCAGTTCAATGTAAGGTCGGATATTGTTTTCAATATAATAATCAAAAATCCGATCCAGATATGTAAAATTGTAGTAAACAAACGGCTTTCCGTCCTTTTCAATTTCCTGATATATTCCCACATCGTCGCAAAACAAGCCGTGGCCTCTGATATATGAAAAGCCTATTTTATCCTGTACAAATTTTAAATGCTCCTGATATTCTTTTTGCAAAGCCAGGCCCATACGGCCGGTACCTACACAATGGGTCACATAATTATTAAAAGGTTTGCCCTTGCTTGATAATTGCAGTTGCTTTTTCATATACAACACCTCAGAATATTATCTCTTATATTTTTATAAAATTTTTGCTTACTCTTAATACCGTATAACTCTGCCTTCCTATACGAAAAACTTTAAAATTATTTAGGAAGCAAAATAATCAATCATTATAAATATTTTTATATTTGAAAACGTATCACATTCCATGAATGTTTATTTAATGTTGCTACGGCACAGTCAGATCCCATTTTGGTAATTCCATTATTATGGGGAGCTACATTTAAAGGATTTTCAGCCGTATTGGTAGCTTTCATATCGTCATTTTCAAGAACAATATGCTCGATAAGTTTTGCATTCTTAAAATCCCGCAAATCAATTTCAAGCTCAATATCTTCTTTAAGCGAACGGTTTACCGCAAATACGGTCAGTTCTTTCTTATCTTCATTCATTACGGCTATTGTTTCAATATAAGGCACATCTTTTACCTTTTCTGTACTGTAGCTGTCGCAGCTTACCACAGGGGTTAAGGCTACTCCTCTGCCGTAGTTTGACGCATGCATGAAAGGATAGAAAATAGTTTGTGCCCAGACGCTTCCTCCGTTTTCCGTCATGATAGGGGCTATAACATTGACCAGTTGGGCAAGGCAAGCAATTTTTACTCTGTCGCAGTTCTTTAACAGAGTAATAAGGAGACATCCTACCACCAAAGCATCTTCGAAAGTATAAATATCTTCCAATTGATGAGGTGCTATCTGCCAGGGCTCCAGTTTTTTATCCGCTTCATTGCTGTGGAACCAGACATTCCATTCGTCAAAGGATAAGTTTATAGTTTTATCCGAATGTTTAACAGCCTTTACATAATCACATATGGCTATTACGGACTTAATAAACTTATCCATATCCAGTGAGCAAGCTAAATAAGATTTTGTGTCATTGTCATGGTTTCCGTAATAATTATGAAGCGATATATAATCAATATAGTCATAAGTATGTTCAAGAACCGTAGCTTCCCATTTACCGAAAGTCGGCATATTAAGATGGGAACTGCCGCAGGCAACCAGTTCTATTGTAGGATCAAGCTGTCTCATGATTTTTGCCGTTTCACAGGCAATCCGGCCGTATTCCTCGGCTGTTTTGGCTCCCAACTGCCATGGGCCGTCCATTTCATTTCCCAAACACCAAACTTTGATATTGAAAGGTTCCTCAAATCCGTGGGACCTGCGTAAATCACTGTAATAAGTACCTTTGGGGAAGTTGCAGTACTCTAAAAGATTGCGGGCATCTTCAGGTCCTCTGGTACCTAGATTAACAGCCTGCATAACTTGCGAATTAGCTCTTTTTGCCCATTCCTGAAATTCACCGATACCTACTTCGTTTGTTTCAATAACGCGCCAGGCCAATTCTGCCCGTCTGGGCCTCTTTTCCTTAGGCCCGATACCGTCTTCCCATCTGTAACCTGAAACGAAATTTCCGCCCGGATAACGGACTATAGGCACATTAAGCTGTTTTACCATATCAAGAACATCTTTTCTGAAACCCATATCGTCAGCCGTGGGATGAGAAGGTTCATAAATACCGTGATATACAGCCCTTCCCAAATGCTCTATAAACGAACCATATAGCCTCTTGTCTATCTGTCCAACCTTAAAATCTTTATTTATAGTCAGTTTTGCCTTCATAATTAGTCATCCTTTCCAAGATTTGTATGATTAGTTGGGTCATTTACCTTAATATATAAAAATTTATAAATTTACCAACACATTTGCTTTTATAAACATTCTATGCCTATACGAAAATGTAAGCCTTTACCATTTAAACAGCATCTCGAGCATATCAACCGCACATTTTCTCCAAACATCCCATTCATGATATCCGGGATAGGTTCTGACTACGATATTATATCCTTCGGATGCCAGTTTATCTGCTTTAGGTTTTGCCACTTCAACCATCTCGGTTTCTTTATCACCCATTCCGACAAACAGCAAATGCATTTTATTATTAAATATTTCTGCCGATGCAAATGTTTCGGAATAATCATAATTTCCTAAAGAATCTACGCCTAAGGTTCCCTGGCTCTTGTAACTAAATCCTCCACTGAATATACCCAAAGCAGAAAATAGATCCAAATGCCCCAAAGCTGTCATTCTGGCATGGATGGAACCGAAAGATAATCCGGCTATAGCCCTGTAATTTCTGTCGTTAATAGTGCGGTATTTCTCATCAATCATCGGTACGCAGTCTTTACAAATAACTTCATCAATATCTTCAAGAATAAACCTGTCTTCACCGACTTGCTTAAAATTATATCCGCAGTTTAAGACTATAATCATTTCCTTGCATCTGCCTTCATGTATCAGGTTATCCATGATATAATTTATTTTCCCGTGCCACAACCAGCCGGTTTCGTTTTCACCGCCACCATGCTGCAAATAAAGTACGGGATACCTCTTATCGGTATTTTTTTCATAACCCGGAGGTGTGTAAACCCAGCAGTTTCTGTACCTTCCGGTTATACTTGACTTATATATTTCCATATGCACACTGCCGTGAGGAACATCCTTTAAAAGGTAATCGGTAAAATCGGGATCCGGAATTTCAATAAAGTTAACCGCATAAGATCCTCCGTATCCTACCGGCATCTGAGGATGGATAGTTTCAACCCCGTTAACAAAGTATGTATGATAATGAAAGCCCGGTCTTATGCCTTTTAAAACCGTTTTCCAGTACCCGGGCATTTCCTTGACAGGCTCAAAATCATAGTATCCGGGAAGAGAACCGCCAAAACCTTTTAATTGAACCGTCTCTGCTCCCGGTGCATAAAAAGTAATTTCAACGTCACCGTTGTCAAGAATCCTAAAACCAGGCACGTTTTCAAACTCTTTAAAATGTAATCTGCCGTTCCCTCCCGGTACCCTGGCTTGATTTATAGGGTCAAAATACAGGGCATGGCTATAAAGGGACTGATTTTTAGTTAAATCTTTATTCAACATATGCTATCACCTTCTTCTTAAAATTTTGATTTATTTTAAATGGGTATATGCCATACCGTTATTCGAAACTAAAGACTTAATAATACAAAACCAACACATAAGAAGTCTTGTCTAATGAAAAGGGGTGTCACAAACACCCCTTATATTTAAATTTACCTGTATATTTTCCGGTTTTTTCATATGTTTATATGATTGAGGTTTAGATGCTTTGCGTTAAGTAATATTTTATTTGGTTATAAACATTTCAATAGCCTTTTCAAGGTCGGATGCATCCTGATTTAAGGCTTTTACCGCTTCGTTCAGTCTGGTTACAGCCTCCAATTGCTCCTGAGCCGTAGCATCAACTTCCTGCGATGAAGCGGAGATTTCTTCTGCCACAGCAGAAATACTTTCGATAGCATTCAGTGTATGTACTTTGGATTGATTAATTTCACCGATGCTGCCTGCAATCTTTTCAAGTTTGTTGGCTAAGTCGTCAACATAAAGATTAATATTGTCAAACAGTTTTACAACGTTATTCAGACGGGCCTCGGTGTTTTGTGAAATTACTTCTGCCTGCTTAACCGTATTTACCGTAGTTTGTGTTTTTGCGATAATATTTTTAATAATCTCTTCTATTTCCTGTGCAGCCGCAACCGATCTGCCTGATAAATTCCTGATCTCATCGGCAACTACAGCAAAGCCTCTTCCGGCTTCACCGGCTCTGGCTGCTTCAATGGAAGCATTCAATGACAGTAAGTTTGTCTGGGCAGCTATTTCGTTTATAACAGCGATAATTTCCGTTATTACTTTCGATTCTCTTTCCAGTTCGGAAATATCCCTGATAGTTTCGTTGGTTACCCGCAAACTTTCATTTGCTGCTTTAGTAAGTTCTTCTATTACATTTATACCGTCTTTAACTATGCTTCTGGTAGTTTCCGCAATCTGTTCGATAGCTAAAGTATTGTCATGGACATTATTTATTTGATTAGCCAGATCATCACTCAGTTTTAAGCACCGCTGGGTATCCTCTGCTTGCTGGACATTTCCCTGCTGAATTTCCGATATGGCCAGTGTAATATTTTTTGAAGATGTCAACAGAAATTCGGAATTTTCGGAAACCTTTCTGGCAGATTCCACAACAGTCTGTCCTACTTTGGTTGCCTTATCAATTATTGCCTTAAGGTTTGCAATCATTTCGTTAATGCTTAGCGACAGCACACCGAATTCGTCATTTCGGATTTTATCAATTGCAGCTGTCAAATTTCCCTTTGAAGCCGAAGATAAAGTACTGATCATCGTTTTTATGGCTTTATCAAATCCATATGCGATAAATATCCCTATAGCCACCGCCAAAATAACAGCCAGTGACACAAGGAATATTGTAACTTTCATGATAGAGCCGGCCTGATCCCTAAGATACGAAGAGGGTATCATAGCACAGACAACGGCACCGCTGTTTCCGACTTTTGAATATATTAACTCATAATCCTGATTATTGTAATCAATGGTAAGATGATTATTAGCTTCCGGACTGCTATGTATATCCTGATATTCTTTAAGACCGGTAAAATGAGCTTCCTTGGCAATCCCGTCCGGAGTAATTTCCCTGCCATCCTGTGATATAAAAGCAATATAGCTGTTTTCAGGCAGATTTAACGTACTCATGGCTTCGGATATAACATTCATTGTTAGATCCATAAAAATATATCCGATTTGCTTTGACGATGAATTATAAAGAGGTTTTACCAATGTTATGGCATACTTATCTTTTGTGACATCCAGATGCTCATCAATAAAATCATGGTAACCCAGCCAAAGATTAACATTGGGATGTTCATTTATCACCTTGGCTTCTTCGGTTTCAATGAAAGCCGAATAAGGATCAAAATTATCATCAAAGGAGCCAAAGGATGTTATGGGTTTTCCCGTATTAGGAATAATGAAAATATTTTCTATATAGCGGTCGGAGGTAGCAATAGTTGAGACCTGACTTCTTGCTGCTTTATATGCGTTACCTTCCGCAAGAATATCTCCGGCATATTTGCCTGAATAATAATCTCTGATTTGAACATCAAACGTAAGAGAAACAGCTTTGTCTTCGATATTTTGTAATATCAAGCCAAAATATTCCCCGGTTTTATCGATTGACGCTATGGTTGCATCCGTAAAAATTTGAGTAATGGCTTTAGACGAACTTATGTAAGCGCTGATGCCTAAGATAACAATAAACACTACAGGTACCAAAAAACCAAAGATTAACTTGGTGCGTATACTTCCGGTTACCTTTGAGAAGATAGAATTTAACTTAATGTTTTTAGCCTTAGTCTTCACTCTTAACCTCCGTCCTTTGTAATTTAAATACATATTTCTGTAGATGTAAATCGTTTTACTATGATGTCCTTAATTAACTAATATATAAAATTATAATATATGTCAATAATACTTGTACAACATGTATAAAATTTTATGGATTTAGTAACATTTTTAGTATTTTTTGCTCAGCTTATTTTATTATCAACAAGCTAAAATTGAAAAACGAAGGGCAAGTTTACCAGTTTTATTCCAATGTAAATGAAGCCAGGCTTGCGCTTCCCTGTCCTTTATAAGTTATATATATGGCATGAATCCCGTCCGGTATTTCTATATCTGCCGAATATTCCTTCCATACATTTGAAAATACCACCGGTATTTTACCCAGGGCCGGCCCGTTCCATGATGTTTTTATTTCAAAATCTCCTCTGCAATATCCCCGGACTTTTATTTTTACCCGTTTAACCCCTTTGCAGTCAAAATATTTAAACCCGGCTGTTGCGGAATCTTTCATATTTGCAATATAGCCTATCTCTTCATCACCGTCTTTTCCGTCCTGGGTAATTTTAGGGAACTGATTATTCATCCATGCCCCTGTAAAATCCGTATAAACCGATTCTTCCCTGCAAAACAGATTGCAGGCTATATAAGCATAATACTCTCCTTTTCCAATTAGAGGACCGCCGTTTGATCCGCAGGAAGTCATTTCTACCTGAGGAATCGAGCCGTCTTCCAGGAAAGTAATTTCTTCCATACATCCCTGCCTGCTGAAGTTGGTACCGTTGGTATGCCTGTGGTAAAATACGTACCATTTGCCGTTTATCTCAATTATGCTTCCGTGATTATTTCCTCCGTAATACATGGGTTTATCTGCAGGTTTATAGGTACTTATACCCATATCACAATTACTTACTATAGTTCCCCCAAATTTAAAACCCTTGGTGGGATGCTTACTGGTAGCATAGCATAACTCATGCATAAGAACAGATGAGTATATAAAATAATATGTATCTCCTTTTTTTCTTATAGAGGGAGCTTCAAAAAATTCATGTCCTTCATAACCGCTGCCTTTGCTGTACGGTTCACTTGGTGCAATTATTACCGGAGGTTCAATAACCGTAAGCATATCGGCACTGCTTAAAACCGTTGCCATGGCACCGCTTCTGTTCTTATCTCCAACGGGACAAAAGCCCGTATATAGATAAACTTTATCGCCCTCTACCAAAACAGCCGGATCAAATTGGGGTTCATCTCCCTCTTTTTCGCCTAATCTGACCCCGTCAGGATAACGGACGTAACCATAGAACTTATATCTTCCCGCAGGTTTATCGCATACCGCAACCGATACTACGGAACTTTTGCTGTCGACATAATACAGATAATACCTCCCGTCCGGTCCTTTTGCCACATCGGGAGCATAAAGGCAAGAGTCCCTGTCATCGTTATTTTCCACATCTGTGGCTTCATAAATTACTCCCTCGTAGCGCCAGTCGGCCAGATCGTCTACCGGTGCAGACCAGCAGACATAATCGTTCAAACAGTATGCATAACCGTTAAAACGGTCATGGGAGCCGAACACATACACTCTGTCATCAAAAACATACGGTTCACCGTCGGGAATATATTCCCATGACGGAAGATACGGATTAAATCCTTGTTTTTTCATCTTTGCCTCCTTTTTCTAATGAAAGAATGTTTTAGCAATGGTTAAATGCTGCTTACCGATTCTCTTATAATCATCTGACACGGCAATTTTATTACTGTATGATTACTTTTTATCCTGCTTTCAATCATATTTAAAATTTTTTTTGCAGCTTCTATACCGATTGATTTAAGTGGAATGTCATTGGTTGTAAGTTTCGGCCTTAAATATTCTGAAATCACATTATTGTCATATCCGACAACTGAGATTTCTTTCCCTATGGATATATTGTTGTCATAAAAGTAATCGTAGGCACCGGCTGCCATCAGATCATTCATGCAAAAAACAGCCGTAATCCCTTCCTTAACTAATAATTCCGCACATTTATAACCCGACGGCCTGTACCAGTCGCCATATTTTATCCAATCCGGGTTAAATAAAATATGTTCTTCATATAATGCCTTCTGATATCCCAAAATTCGACCCTGGGCATGAAGGTTGCCGGCATCTCCGGAAATCACACCAATTCTTCGGTGTCCCATTGATATCAGATATTTAGTGATATCATATCCGCCTTTTTCGTCATCAAAAACGATTGAAGGTATTTGGGCCGACGTAGAAAGGCCGTACACCACAATTACCGGAATATTTAAGTTATACATTTCCAAATCTATGTAACGGCAGTGTCCCGCCACATACATTATGCCGTCCACCTTAACAGACAGCAGCTCCTGTATGGCGGGCTGTAGGACCGATTGAATTTTGTCTTTGTCTGAATACCATGTATTCTGCCATCTGTCATAAAGCCTTAGGTTTACAAGTATTGTACGATAATTGTTGTCATCACAATAAGCCATAATGGCTTCTACTATAGGCGGGGTGCTGAATAAATCCAGGTCTTCCGCAATAATACCTATAATTCTGGTTTTATTCTTTCTCATACCCTGTGCAAAATAATTAGGTTGATATCCTGTTTCTTTTACCACTTCCAAAATCCTTTGCTTGGTTTCTTCACTGACTTTAGGCTTGCCATTAAGGACATTGGAAACCGTACTGACAGAAACCCCGCACATTCTAGCTATATCTCTTAATGTTACCATTTATTTCAATCCCTTCTTAAAGGATTAGGTAAAACGTTTTACATATAATTATAATCACCATCATAAATAATTCAACTGAAATTTATTATTTATTTAAAAAATACAATATTATTTCCTGCTGCATTAAAGTGTTGATATATGGCATTTTATAATGTAAACTAGCTATAAAATGATATTCGAAGCAATAACATATGCAATTTTAATTTCTAATTTGATTTTTTGAATGTCTTATTTAGACATTAAGTATCGGATTTTCTGCTTAATCTTATATGGTATATACCGATGCTTAATGTAATGATAAAATTTTATCGAAAGGTATGATGACATATGAAGCAGATTGAAAGCTTTACCGTAGATCATTTAAGGTTACTTCCAGGTGTATACGTATCCAGAAAGGACAGACTGGGGAACGAAACCATAACGACTTTAGATCTTCGAATTACAAGGCCAAATTTTGAGCCTGTTATGAATACCGGAGAGATTCATGCCATAGAACATCTGGGAGCTACTTATCTTCGAAACCATAAAGATTATGCCGACAAAACCATTTACTTTGGCCCTATGGGATGCCGTACCGGATTTTATCTTCTTCTTGGCGGAGATTACAGTTCCAAAGATGTTGTACCTTTAATAATCGAAATGTTTGAATTTATCCGTGATTATGAAGGGGAAATTCCCGGTGCAGCTCCGATAAATTGCGGCAATTATCTGGATATGAATCTGACGATTGCAAAACACTTTGCAAAAAGATACCTTGACGAGGTACTGTACAATATAAATGATGAACGCCTGAATTATCCGGCATAACTAAATAATTCCATATAGATGTCACCGGAACTTAAGCCGTTTTACTGCCGATTATTAGCATGATTGTTATTCCCATGAATATACTATAATGAGTATGTACAATGGGAGAAGCTATGGCAGAGGACGGCTTACTTCATACTGCGGAAATCCTAAAAACCGCACTGCCCTATGTAGACGTAAAATCAAAACTGATTTTGGATTTGCTCGTTAAATTATATGAGCTTATTGCCTGCTTGCGCAATTTCAGGACCAAAGATATGGCTGCCTGTGGCTTTGAAAATACCGGCGAAAAAGTAGATGCGGAAGCATTGTTAAAAAAAATCAGACCGAGTTGTAACCAAAAGGAGCGGGCTTTTGTAGATAAAATATTAAATATATTTCAGGCCAAGAGAATTTTTGAAATGTATAATACATATATGGAAGCTATGAAAGCCATGGAAGGCTTTGACGGGTTTGCCGAAAATGACAACAGCAATGACAATACCTACAATTTCATGGATAGTTTTTCCGATTTTGATTTATCGGCCATTATAGGCGATGATAATATAGATGTAAACTTACATAAAGATAATAATACATACGCAGAAAATGATTTAAGCCCAGACAAAGACTATAGTTTAGCCAATGATCTAAGCTTGGACAACGGTTATAATTCAGCAAATGCTCTTATTAAAAGCAATAATTATATCTCTGACAATTATTTATACAACAACGATACCTTTAATGAAAATAATGACTATAATAAAAGCAATATTAATTACGCCAATGATCCTGATAACAATAACATAGACAACAATAGTCAAACTGAAAAACATCAGGCAACCAAAGAATCTCCTGACAATAGCAATTTAATCGAAGCACTTAAAGCCATGTTACCTCCGGAGCAGATAGAAACTTTTGAAAACCTGAGAATGCTTTTTGATTCTATGTCATATGATGATAATAAGAAACCTGAATCTGATAAGGAGTGATATTTTGGCTGATTCTTCCTGGAATAATCCTAAAATGAAGAACATAGATCCCCGGAAATTAGCCGTTCTTATGGAGTTGGTTAAAGAAGCCCAGGGAAAACCTATCGATAAATTAATCCCTCTTATATTAAGTGCCAACAAAAAGCTTCAGGCTCAAAATTTAAGTTTTACTAAAGATGAAAGCGAGGTTTTAATAGAAATACTGACTAAAAATATGTCCCCAAAAGAAAGGGCACGGTTTGAAATGCTAAGAAAACTGATGTCAGGAAAATAATATTGGCTTGTTATTTAAATTAAGATCCGGATACGTCAAATCAATACTGAGCATAACAAAAGAACATCTAACTTATTTTGTATGTAATAATTGGAACATTTATATCCGATTATTACGCACAAAATAAACTAGATGTTCTTTTATCAGTGTATAAGGTTACATCTATATAAATCTTTTTATTCTTTTTCTACTCTTATTCCAATTATAAAAGCAAATTGCACAGTCTACGTATTTTATATTTTAGTTATCTTATGGTTTCTGTTTTTTCCTCCAGCTTAGCCTCCCTGTACATTCTTATATACTCTCTTACATATAAAGCAAAAGATAAGGCCAAAAATGCACCGCATATAAGCAACATAACATTTACAATATTCTGATTCAGATTAGGTACAGCAACCAGTACCAACATTACTGCATAAAATACTGTTGTTGATACCTTACCGAACCATTTAGAACCGTCCAGTTTTTTATTCTTTTTAAGCATTGCAAGACCGGCTATAAGCAGGAACAACTGCATTAATACAAACAATATCAGCAGTAGAAACATCCATTTAATTTTCACTATCAGAACAAAAATTAAAGCAGCCTGTGTCAATTTGTCGGCTATCGGATCAATCAGCTTGCCAAGCTCGGTAACCATATTAAAAGTTCTTGCAATAAAACCGTCCAAAAGATCGGTAATCCCTGATGCAAGAACTACAGCGGCTGCCTGAAAGTATTCCCTGGTTTCCTGTGCCTTAATATATTGCACTACAAATACCGGTATCAGCAGGAAGCGGATATAACACAAAATATTCGGGATGCTCCACAAGTCTTTCTTGTTAAATTTAGATATAACCTTCATAATAAAATCCCCTTTACTAGTTTATGCTGCTAATAATGTCTTTATATAAATATCATTGCAATCCATTAATTAAAGGAAATTATATGAGTAAATAACTGCTATCTTCATATCTCCATAACTATATTATTAAAATATTTCGTTCTATTAATATAATTACAACTATAGCTTATATTTTAACATATTCCTTATTTTTATCAAAGGTGTTTTTTTAAAAGCTAAAATATAAAATATATTTCTTAGACAAAAACAAGCCCTCCCCTTATATTATCAAAATTTAAGGAGAGGGTCTGATTTATTTTACAACAATATTTACTATTTTACCGGGTACATAAATTTCTTTAATAATCGTACCTGATATTTTTCCTGCCAAAACTTCTTTAGCCTTATTTATGGCGGTTTCTTTGGATGCATCTGCAGGTATCATAACGGTACCCCTTGTTTTTCCGTTTATTTGTACCGCTATTTCTATTTCACTGTCCTTTAGCATTTCTTCATCATATGTCGGCCAGGTATTTTTGAACACCGAAGTATCGTGGCCCATCTGTGCCCACAATTCTTCACTGATATGAGGAGCAAACGGAGCCAAAAGTATAATTGCAGTTTCTAATGTATCACGGTCAATACCGCCTGCTTTTTTTACCAAATCAATCATCTTATTGTTATATTCCATAAAACCGCTTACAACAGTATTGAGACTGAAGTTCTCGAGCCTTGTGGTAATGTCATGAACAAACCTGTGTCTGAGCTTAATCATTTCCTGAGTCGGTTCAACAGTTTTATCCTTGTTATCCATTACCAGATTATAGAAGCGGTTCAGGAATCGGTATACACCGTCAATTCCCCTGTCATCCCATTCGGAATCCAGTTCGGGCGGTCCTACAAACAACTCATATAATCTTAATGAATCCCGGCCGTAATCCCTGACAAGATCGTCGGGTGAAACTACATTACCTTTGGATTTGCTCATTTTTGCCCCGTTCTTTACTATCATTCCCTGATTAAAGAGCCTTATGAAAGGTTCGTCAAAGTCTACCACTCCGATATCTTTCAGGAATTTTGTATAGAATCTGGAATATAACAGGTGCAGTACGGCATGTTCCACACCGCCGATATACATATCCACAGGTAAATACTTTTGCGCCTTTTCTTTGCTTACCAGTTCTTTGTCATTTTTGTTGTCCACATAACGCAGGAAATACCATGATGAACCTGCCCACTGAGGCATGGTGTTGGTTTCTCTCTTAGCCGGTTTTCCGCACTGAGGACAAGTGGTATTTACCCATTCATGAATATTGGCAAGGGGTGATTCACCAGTACCGGTCGGTTCATATTTTTCTACATCCGGAAGCAGCAAAGGCAGTTCTTCTTCGGGAACGGGAACGGGACCGCAGTCTTCGCAGTGAACGATAGGAATAGGCTCGCCCCAATAACGCTGACGGGAGAATACCCAGTCACGCAGCTTGTAGTTTACCGTCTTTTTACCGATTCCCATCTTCTCCAGCAAATCCGGTATCTCTTTTTTAGCGGTTTCAGAATCCATTCCGTTCCATTCACCGGAATTGATCATTATACCGGGCTCGGTATAAGCTTCATTTAGTTCAGGCACTTCTTTGCCGTCTTTTGATATAACCTGAATAATCGGAATACCGAATTTTTTAGCAAAATCAAAGTCTCTTTCATCATGGGCAGGAACACACATAATGGCACCTGTTCCGTAATCGGCAAGCACATAATCCGATATCCAGATAGGTATAGGCTTCTTGGTTAACGGGTTAATTGCATAGCTGCCGGTAAATACGCCGGTCTTTTCTTTATCCTGCATACGGTCAACCGAAGATTTCATCAAAGCTTTTTGGATATACTCTTCTACCGCTTCTTTCTGCTCAGGTTTTGTCAGTTCACTTACCATGGCATGTTCTGGAGCTAAGACCATAAATGTGGCACCGTATAAAGTATCGGGCCTTGTGGTATAAATTTTTATGGTCTTATCGCTTCCCTGTACCTCAAAGTCTACCTCGGCACCGTAACTTTTTCCGATCCAGTCTGTCTGCATCTTCTTTACTTTTTCAGGCCAATCAAGCTTATTTAAATCCTCAAGCAGACGGTCCGCATACTTTGTTATTCTTAACATCCACTGTTTTAAGTTCTTTTTTGTAACGGGAGTTCCGCAGCGTTCACACTCACCGTTAACAACTTCTTCGTTGGCAAGTCCTGTCTTACAGGAAGGGCACCAGTTAATAGGCATTTCTTTCTGATATGCAAGACCTGCCTTAAACATTTTTACGAAAATCCACTGGGTCCATTTATAAAATTCGGGATCGGTAGTGTTTACTTCCATATCCCAGTCATATATTGCGGATATATCTTCCAACTGTTTTTTGAATGTTGCTATGTTTTCTGCCGTAGATACTCTGGGATGTACGCCCATTTTTATGGCATAGTTTTCTGCAGGGAGGCCGAAAGCATCCCAGCCCATGGGGTGAATGATGTAGTAACCGTTAAGCAGCTTATATCTGCTCCATACATCACTTATTACGTATCCTCTCCAGTGTCCTACGTGAAGACCGCTTCCCGACGGATAAGGAAACATATCCAGACAATAGTATTTGGGTTTTTTGCCGTCATTGACATTGACAGGATTTTCTTGCCAGTACTTTCTCCACTTTTTCTCTATTTCCTTATGGTTATAAGGTGTTGGCATTCTTTTCTCCTCCTTATTTACTTTTCAGATAAATATTGGTGTAAAATCTTTATATCCTTATAATGCAGCTGTAAGATTTATAAGCAGGAAGCTTTGTAAATTTTAAATATTATATAACAAAAAAACCTTTCATCTGCATAGAGACGAAAGGTAATTTCCGCGGTACCACTCTAATTCGCAATAATACTTATTGCGCACTTATAACCTTTAACGGGGATTATCCGTTCCGACCTACTGAAAATTCAGCCGGAAAGCTCCGAGGCGAGTTGGGAGACCGTTGCTGCTGCCTTCCACCGACCGGCAGCTCTCTGAAAGCACATCTTCTCTTAATACTCCTCTTCACAGCTTTTTTCAATATAATTTTTATTAATTTAATAAATAAAATATAATATACTTAATAAATATAGCACTACTTCCGCTTTTGTCAAGTATCTCTTACTTAATATTTCCCGGGCTTTAAGGGTACTTCACAATTTTCAATTCAAATTTCACTCTTTAAAATCTGGGACTTTAATTTTTTTACTTTTTTGAAAAACGGAACTGTTCCAATAACACTAACCAGTATCTGTAATATAAGGCAAATTATTAAGTTTATACGTTTAGTTTCAAAATATAAACATGAAACAAGGCCGATTATTATGGTTATGGCTGTAATTAATAATGTTACTTTCAGAATATCCATTCTTAATACTCTTCTGCTTTCTAATGACAATTTTTCAAGATCATCCT
This sequence comes from Herbinix hemicellulosilytica, assembly GCF_002904165.1. GTDB lineage: Bacteria > Bacillota > Clostridia > Lachnospirales > Lachnospiraceae > Mobilitalea > Mobilitalea hemicellulosilytica. The sequence continues at coordinate 134,834 of NZ_CVTD020000016.1, forward strand.
TATTCATATATATAAGCCCAATATCTCCGCGCATATCTTTAAATGATTTAACGGTCAGGACTGAAAATAATGTAATTCCTGTAACAAAAAAAATTTCAGGTACAATAAAGAACTCATACATAGCCATAAAGACACTCCCACCTTATTTAAATTATATTTCTTTCGGCTTTTCTTATATTATAACAAATACAAAATATTTACAAATTAAAATATGCTTAAAAAATATTTATAAATTACAAAACCTATCGATACAGCAGGGGTTTAAATCTTTACAAATACGCTTATTAATAATATGTATGCAAATCATAAAATACAGTTAAAATAATATACTTAAAATAAATATCAAAACGGAGGTTTTATGGGCTTTATTACTGATTTTATTAAAGAGTACGGTCTTTTTGCTATTTTTCTGATAATAATGCTTGAATATGCCTGTTTTCCTGTTTCCAGTGAAATTGTTCTTCCCCTTTCCGGGGCTGTTGCCTCTATAAATAACATTCATTTTCTAGTAATCCTGCCTGTAAGCGTAATTGCAGGTTTGATAGGAACCGGCCTTTGTTATGCCATAGGCTGGTTCGGAGGCGCTGCTATCATAAATTCAATCATACGAAAATTCCCCAAAGCAGAAAAATCTATTAAAGCCTCATATGAAAAATTTAACGAAAACGGAGCCTGGGCCGTATGCATCGGCCGAGTTATTCCCCTTATCCGTACATATATAGCATTAGTTGCAGGAGCGGCAAAATTAAACCCTGCCACATATTTTCCCTCATCTTTCCTTGGTATTACCATATGGAATACCCTTTTAATAGGCTTGGGATACTCCCTTAGGGAAAATTATGACAGGGTAGCGTCATATTACCAACGCTATAAACATAATCTGATTCCCGTAATTTTTATTTGCTTCGTATATTTAATCTTAAACCGTATTCTTAAAAAAAGAAAAAACAAAAAAATCGAAAGCCAAACATAAAGGCGAAATTTTTTATATTTTAATTACTAGGCCGTTTCAAAATATATTATCCTACGACGGATTTATTTTTCCATCTGCCCGATAATACCCTGACGGTTCCTACTATACCTGTGACAAACCATGTTAAAGCCGTTGCAAGAAAAATTCCTCTGTATCCGATAGTAACGGACAAGTATTTGGAGAAAATAACCCTGCATACAACTTCTATCAATCCCATTATCATGGGAATTCTTATATCACCAGCACCGCTAAGGAAATTTCTTGTTACAAAAATCATGCCAAGAAAGCTATAAAACATACAAGTGATCCTTATTCCCTCAACACCGTATAGTACCACATCAAACTCATCTTTTTTGGTAAAGAGCATCATTATGTATTGACCGCAAAAATACATCACAGGCAGCATAACCAGACTAAATATTATGGCTATAACAGTTGCAGATTTCATCCCTTTTTTTACCCGGTCCAATTTCTTAGCCCCTATATTCTGTCCGGTAAATGCCGCAACAGCGGCACCTAAAGACATAAAAGGCTGCATGACAAGCTGTTCAATCCTGTTGACAACCGTATAAGCCGCCGTTATTACAGTTTCATTGAAGCTGTTAATAACCGACTGTAAAGCTAACATCGATACCGATACAAAGGAATTTTGCAAAGCCACAGGGATACCGAAGCGGATACACTTTATAAATATATCCCGGTCAGGTTTAAGTTCTTTAATAGGTATACGAAGAAATTTAATTTTGATTAGGGCATATATAATACAACCTATGGCTGATACATATTGAGATATTATTGTTGCTATGGCAACACCTGCAACATTCCAGTGAAATGCAATTACAAAAATCAGATCCAAAATAACATTAAGGACACTTGCCACAATCAAAAATACCAGAGGAGTTATAGTATCGCCAAGGGCCCGCAAAACAGCGGACATGCCGTTATAACCTGCAATACCCAAAATACCTAGTAAGGATAATTTCATATATAGTTCCGACTGATCAATTATATCCGGATGAGTATCCAACAGTTCCAACAAGGGACGGCAAACAAAAAAACCTGCTATCCCCATGATAACAGATGCCAGAAATACTACATATATGGCTGTAGCAAAACTCTTCCTTACGTTATCATAATCTCCCGCACCGAAATATTGGGATATTACAATGGATATACCAGCCGAAAGGCCGAAGGTTAATCCGAATATAAGAAATATGGATGAGCCTGTTGCACCTATTGCCGCCAGGGCATCCTTATTTACGAATTTTCCTACAACTATGGAGTCTACCATATTATAAAACTGCTGAAAGATATTTCCGATAAGCATTGGGCCGGTAAAAGCCAATAACAATTTTAAAGGCCTGTCTTTAGTCATATCACGCACTAGAGTTCTGGACATATATACACCTCTTTGGAAATTTTTCTTAATTAATATAGTCAATTAACTAATCTAAAATATGTATCATATTATACTAAATTTAAATCAGTTGTAAATGTATTATTTGATAAGAAAGATGTCGCATTCCCAAAAACGCTTTTCTTACATATTCCCCCCTTATCCTCATATAATTATAGAAGATTGACCAAACAAGGAGTGAAATATGCATTGGCATAGTTTATCCATCGAAGAGACCATAAGGGAGTTAAAAACGGATATTAACAAAGGTCTTTCCCAAAACGATGTTAAAGAAAGACAAAAGCAATACGGAAAAAATATTTTAGAAGCAAAAAAAGGCAAAAATCTGTTGCAGAAATTTATTGCGCAGTTTGCCGACTTTATGATAATTGTGTTAATTTGTGCCGCAATAGTTTCCCTGGCAGTATCATATATGGACGGTAACCCGGATTTTGTTGATCCGGTTATTATACTCATGATTATTTTTTTAAACGCATTTTTGGGAGTGTTGCAGGAAAGCAGGGCTGAAAAAGCTTTGGAAGCACTGAAAAAAATGGCCGCACCTACCGCCCATGTCCTAAGGGAAAGCAGGGTAAGCGAAATTCCGTCCTCGGAACTGGTTCCGGGTGACGTAGTCATATTGGAAACAGGCTGCTTTGTACCGGCCGATTGCAGGTTAGTCCACAGTGTCAATCTTAAAGTTGAAGAAGCTTCCCTGACCGGAGAATCCCATCCGGTAGAAAAAAGTGCAAATGTCCGTTTGCTACCCGAAACCAATCTTGCCGACAGAAAAAACATGGTTATGGCCACAAGTACGGTCCTCTACGGAAGAGGAGTAGGTGTAGTTACAGCTACGGGCATGAATACGCAGGTAGGCCACATAGCCAGGATGATTATGGAAGACGATACCCCGGATACTCCTCTGCAAAAAAGGCTGGCTAAAACAGGCAAGGTACTTGGGATATCCGCCCTAATCATCTGTATTATGGTTTTTCTGGTTGGAATATATAAGAAACTGCCTCCATTTGATATGTTTATGACCTCCGTAAGCCTTGCTGTGGCGGCAATTCCTGAAGGTCTTCCGGCTATCGTAACCATTATGCTTTCTTTGGGTGTACAAAGGATGGCAAAGAAAAATGCGGTAATACGAAAACTTCCTGCTGTAGAAACCCTGGGAAGTGCTACGGTAATATGTTCGGATAAGACAGGAACCTTGACTCAAAACGTTATGACAGTAACGGAAATAGCTTCCGTAAACGGAAAAGAAGAAATGAAAAGCGATTTTGGGTTCTTCCTGCTTTCTCATGCCGCCCTATGCAGTGATTCGATACTTCAGACCGAAAACAGCCTGCCTGTAATCAGCGGAGAACCCACAGAAAAAGCTTTGGTTCTGGCTGCATATAATACAGGAGCCGATAAAAACCAATTGGACCTGGCATATCCAAGAATATATGAAATCCCATTTGATTCTGCCAGAAAACTGATGACTACGGTACATAAATCTTCCGAGATAACCGCTTACAGAAGTATTACCAAAGGAGCGTATGATGTTTTAATTGAACGATGCACCCATATTTATAAAGACGGCAAACCTCATCCTCTATCTGTACGGGATAAAAACAAACTTAACTCCATAAACAACACCATGACGGGCAGGGCCTTAAGAGTTATTGCCGTTGCCTATAAAAACCTTTCCAGGTTTAATCCCACAACCGACGCTTCATCCCTTGAAAAGGATTTAATATTTATCGGACTGATTGGGATGATTGATCCTCCCCGTAAGGAAGTAAAAGAAGCCGTAAGAGTATGCAAACAGGCAGGAATTAAACCGGTCATGATCACCGGAGACCATATACTTACCGCCCAGGCTATTGCCAAAGATCTTGGTATACTTACAAATCCCGCTGAAGCCATAACCGGAGAAGAATTATCGAGAATTTCGGATGAACGGCTAAACGACACCATATCCCGTTACAGTGTTTTTGCCCGGGTATCTCCCGAACATAAGGTAAGAATTGTTAAAGCCTATCAGAACAGGGGCGAAGTTGTTGCCATGACCGGTGACGGGGTAAACGACGCGCCAGCCCTGAAAGCCGCAGACATAGGCTGTGCCATGGGTATTTCCGGAACGGATGTGGCAAAGAAAGCTTCGGATATGATACTTACGGATGATAATTTTGCGACAATTGTATACGCCGTACAGGAAGGAAGAGGCATATACGAAAATATTAAAAAGGCCATTCATTTTCTTCTTTCCAGCAATATCGGAGAAATCCTTACCATTTTTGCTGCTATATTGTTTGGCCTTCCGTCCCCTTTGGTGGCTGTGCAACTGCTTTGGGTAAACCTGGTGACAGACTCCCTTCCCGCAATTTCTTTGGGAGTTGAGCCGGCTCCCAAAGACATAATGAAAAGGAAACCCATATCGCCTAAAAAAGGTATGTTTGCGGACGGCCTTGCCTTACAGATTGTGATAGAAGGCATACTAATAGGCTCCCTGGCCCTTACGGCATTCGTAATCGGTGTCAGGTACTATGACCACCACAGCCTCCATGAGAGTAATACCTTTATCCCTTGGGTCGGAAGAACCATGGCTTTTTCCGTTTTAAGCCTGTCGCAACTGTTTCATTCCTTTAACATGAGAAGCCACCGTTCCCTTTCCGAAATCGGCATTTTTACCAACAAAAAACTGGTAATATCTTTCCTTATATGTTCTTTATTGCAAATTTCGGTAGTATCCGTACCTCCTTTAGCCAGGGTATTTCAAGTTGTACCTTTAAGTATCCGCCAATGGGCTATTGTACTCATGCTTTCTATGGCACCTATTGTTGTCGTGGAACTTCAGAAAAAATTTAATAATAAAAGACATTCCTCTTGAAATTTTAAAAGATCCATTTTATATTAAAATTATCAGCTAGACAAAAAGAGGTGAGAGCATGCCGGAAATCAGTCATGCTTTTGATCCACTTAGACCCTATGATGATTCGATGTGGGACAGATTCAGCCTGTATGACAACATGCCTTATACCTGGGATTCGAATATCGAGAAAAAAATATCACTGATAAGCGGAAATCTAATAAAAAGTTACAGATGTGTATTAACAGATGAACCATATGTGATAAAAAACTAAATAAACTTACCGGCAAAATCAAATCTTCTGATAGAATCTAATTTTAAGATATATGATTTAAACAGATAAACAGAATATACGGCAGGCTTTATGTGTAAATACGATATTATAATTATTTAGTGCTTAATAATTCTAATTCTAAAATGAAAGTTACATAAAAGTAAGAAAAGGCTTTCTATAATTAATTTACTTAATCATAGAAAGCCTTTTAATTTTTTGTATTCTTATAAATTAACTCAAATTTAAGTCTAAATCCTTAATAATTATCTTTTTACCTTGAAAGCATTTTTTCCAAGATATACTGCCCTGCTTCCAAGTTCCTGTTCAATTCTAAGGAGCTGATTGTACTTAGCAACACGGTCGGTTCTGGAAGGTGCGCCGGTCTTAATCTGGCCTGCGTTGGTTGCTACAACAATATCAGCGATGGTAACATCTTCGGTTTCACCGGAACGGTGTGATACTACCGCTGTCCACTTGTTGTTCTTAGCCATCTCTATAGCATCCAATGTTTCAGTTAAGGTACCGATCTGATTAACCTTAATCAGTACGGAGTTGGATACGTTCTGGGCTATACCTTTGCGGATTCTTTCGGTGTTGGTAACGAATAAGTCATCGCCTACCAACTGTACCTTATGACCTATACGCTCGGTAAGTTTTTTCCAGCCTTCCCAGTCTTCTTCTGCCAAACCGTCTTCCAGTGAGATTACAGGGTATTTGTTGCAGATATCATCCCAGAAATCAACCATTTCATCAACGGTCTTATATACTCCTGCCTTCCAGAAAAGGTATTCTCCTTCTCTTCCGGCTTTCTTTGCCTCGTCATACATCTCTGTGGAAGCTCCGTCTATAGCAATATAGAAATCTTCACCGGGTCTGTAGCCTGCTGCCTCTATAGCCTTCATGATATAGTCAAGAGCTTGGGTATCGCTGTTAAACTTCGGAGCAAATCCTCCTTCATCACCTACGGCGGTTACATATCCGTCGTTAGCAAGTAGCTTCTTTAAGGTGTGGAATACGGTAGCGCTTTGCTCCAATGCTTCGGCAAATGTATTTGCTCCAACAGGCATAATCATGAACTCCTGAATATTTAAGCTGGAGTCGGCATGCTTACCGCCGTTGATAATATTCATCATAGGTACAGGAAGGGTCTTGGCATTTACACCGCCAAGATAACGGTATAAAGGCAAGCCGAGTGCTGCGGCAACAGCTTTAGCGGTAGCCAAAGATACGCCAAGGATTGCGTTTGCTCCCAGTTTTCCCTTATTGTGTGTTCCGTCCAGCCCAATCAAAGCAGCATCTATTTCTGCCTGATTTTCTGCATCCATTCCCTTAAGGGCCGGAGCAATTACGGTGTTGATGTTGTCAACTGCTTTCTTGACACCTTTTCCCAGGTATCTGTTCTTTTCACCGTCACGAAGTTCTACGGCTTCAAAAGCACCTGTTGACGCCCCGGAGGGAACAGCTGCTCTGCCCATGCTTCCGTCAGCCAGAATTACGTCAGCTTCAACGGTAGGATTGCCTCTTGAGTCTAAGATTTCCCGGCCGATTATCTTCTCAATCTTTAGGTTCTTCATATGTTCAATCCATCCTTTCTATTTACTAATAATTTGATTGAATTGACCTTTTAATTATAATTCTGCATGTTTCTGGCAAGCATCAATTCTATTATTTACGAAAACATGCAAACTATACCATACACTAAAATATTGTTTATGTATTTGATTTCTGTCACAGAAAATAATAATTAAATAGCATTATTCCATATATTACATAATACATAACAAAGCAAAACAGGGCAAGTCTATTTTATTTTTTTCAGCTTAAAAAATTTTCTTTTGCCTCTTTAAACTATTGTTAATTTTTCATATATTTATGGTAATTTATGTTTTGTTATAATATAATTTTATTGATATACTATAACAAAGATAATTTGTGTTTATTAAAAATAATAAAACAATAAAGAAAGGATTGCTTTAGAAAAAGGTGAAATTATGAGCAAAACATTTGAAAAACTTCAACCGTATCTTGATAAGGTTATGGCATTACAAACCGCAAGAAATCTGTTTGAATGGGATTCTCAGACTCTGGCGCCTATTGAGTCAACTGACTACACATCAAAAGTTATCGGTATTTTAGCTGATGAATATATGAAATGCCTTACATGCGACGAAGTAAAAAAACTTGTAAAAAAGCTTAAAGAAGACAAGGAACAGGAAGAACTTACTTCCAATGAAAAAGCAATAATTCACGAACTTAATAAGACTATCGAAGAACTTGAAAGCATACCGCCCCAGGAATTCAGAGAATTTAACGAATTTACTTCCCTGTCTAACCGGGCATGGGTAAAGGCAAAAAAAGAAAACGACTACAGCCATTTTGCCCCTTATCTGAAAAAAGTAATAGAATTCAAAAAGAAATTTGCCAAATACCGGGCTAAAAATAATCAGGAGCCTTATGAAGTAATGCTCAAAGATTTTGAGGAATGCTTCGGAATTAAGGATCTTGATTCCTTCTTTGATAAAATCAAAAAAGAAATCGTCCCTTTATTAAAAGAGGTAGCTAAAAAAGCAGATACCGTTGATAAGGATTATAACTTTTTAAAATATGATATTGAAAAGCAGAAAGAATTCTGCAAATTCTTAGCCGGATATATAGGTTTTGACTTTAATAAAGGAGTAATTGCAGAAAGCGCTCATCCTTTTACCTTAAACCTTCATAATCATGATGTACGCATAACTAACAGATTTATTGAAAATAACCTGGAAAGCGCTATATTTTCGGTAATACATGAAGGCGGCCATGCCATTTACGAAATGAACATTGACGATTCAATAACAATGACACCGGTGGGTAAAGGTACATCCATGGGAATGCATGAATCTCAATCAAGATTTTATGAAAATATTATAGGCCGCAGTGAAGCTTTCTGGACTCCTATTTATCAGAAACTTGTCGATACCTATCCGGAAAACCTTAGAAATGTAAGCCTTAAACAATTTATAAAAGGAATCAATAAGGCTGAACCTAGCCTTATTCGTACTGAAGCGGATGAGCTATCTTATCCTTTGCATATCATTATCCGTTATGAAATAGAAAGAATGATATTTACCGAGGATGTTGATATAGAGCGGCTGCCGGAAATATGGAATAAAAAATATGAAGAATATTTAGGCCTTACTCCTCCCAATTATTCTCAAGGCATTCTTCAGGATACCCATTGGTCCTATGGTGAGTTCGGATATTTCCCCTCCTATGCCATCGGATCTGCGGTTGCCGCACAATTATATGCCAAAATTAAAGAAGTCATGCCTTTTGAAGAGTATTTGAGAGAAGGTAATCTGCTCCCTATACGGGAATATTTGAGAGATAATATCCACAAGTACGGTGCCACAAAAAATACAAACCAAATTCTTTTGGATGTGACAGGTGAAGAATTTAATGCCGACTATTATGTAAAATACCTGAAGGAAAAATATGAGAAGCTATATGAACTGTAATAACAAGTATTTATGAATCCATAAAATCTAAGTGTATAATGAAGCTTTTTCATTTATTTTTTTAAACATATAAGCCTGCTTAATTGCAGGCTTTTTCTATAAAGTTTTTTCTAATTTGCAAAGAAATTGGAATAAGCATAATCAATACCGGTTACAACATCTGCAGCTTCTTATTAATGTAGCAAATGACCTTAAAAAGTCCACCGTTTACGATAATTCAGGGTTACCGATAAAAGAAAAAATTGTTGCGGCAATTACTTTTTATTATCCTGTCTCAGGCTAATTAAATACTTACATTATTAAATTCTAGTGCTGAAATATTCGGTCATATTATAAATAATATAAATTAATATCCTTCTGTTATTATGATACTGACATATATTTAAAGACATACAATTACTTCATGCATAATTATAACTTAAATTTATAATTTATGTATATTTATAAATATTTTGCTTGCAAAATGCATAATTTTAAGTTAATATATTTATAAGCTCAAAGGCAATCAGGTTTACAAACGCTGATTGCCTCTTAATATAATTGAAAGGAGCAAAATTATGAAGCTTTGGGGCGGACGTTTCACCAAAGAAACCAATCAACTGGTTTTTAATTTTAATTCATCCATATCATTTGACCAAAAATTTTTCCGCCAGGATATAGGCGGCAGCATAGCCCATGCAAAGATGCTTGCCAAACAAGGTATTATCACAGATGAAGAAAAAGAACTTATAGTAAGCGGGCTGCAAAGTATATTGGAAGATATAGAAAACGGAAATCTTGAGATAACAGATGAATACGAAGATATTCACAGTTTTGTAGAATCAAAACTTATAGAAAGAATCGGGGATGCAGGGAAAAAACTTCATACAGGCCGCAGCCGCAACGATCAGGTGGCACTTGATATGAAGCTATACATAAGAGAAGAAATAGATGCAGTTGACAATTTGCTTAAAAGTATGTTGACAACTCTCTTTAATATAATGAAAGAAAATACCGAAACCTTTATGCCGGGTTTTACTCACCTGCAAAAAGCCCAGCCCGTTACTCTGGCCCATCATATGGGTGCCTATTTTGAAATGTTTAAAAGAGACCGCCAAAGGCTTTCAGATATAAAAACCAGAATGAATATTTGTCCTTTGGGATCAGGTGCCCTGGCGGGAACTACCTATCCTCTTGACAGAGAGTATACTGCTATGTTGCTGGGATTTGACGGTCCTACCCTAAACAGTATGGACTCCGTATCCGACAGGGATTATCTTATTGAGCTTCTTTCCGCCTTGTCCATAATAATGATGCACTTAAGCCGCTTAAGCGAGGAAATAATCATCTGGAACAGCAACGAGTACGGGTTTATAGAACTGGATGATGCTTACTCTACAGGCTCATCCATAATGCCCCAAAAGAAGAATCCGGATATAGCCGAACTGGTAAGAGGGAAAACCGGCCGGGTATACGGCGCTTTAGTGTCTCTTCTTACCACCATGAAAGGGCTCCCTCTGGCATATAACAAGGATATGCAGGAGGATAAGGAGCTGACTTTTGACGCTATCGATACGGTAAAAAGCTGTCTGGCTCTGTCAAATGAAATGTTATTCACCATGAAATTTAATAAGAACATTTTAGAAAGCAGTGCCAAGAAAGGTTTTACCAATGCTACGGATGCGGCAGATTATCTGGTAAACAAAGGCATACCTTTCAGGGATTCCCACGGCATAATCGGCCGCCTGGTTTTAACCTGTATTGAAAAAGGCATATCCCTTGATGAATTAAGTCTGGAAGAATATAAATCCGTTTGCCCTGCCTTTGAAGAAGATATCTATGATGCGATAAGCCTTACAACCTGCGTCAATAAAAGAAACACCGTCGGTGCACCGGGCAAAGAAGCCATGGAAAAGGTATTAAAGATATACGAAGAATACTTGCTTAATACATGATTTACATATGATGACTCTTATAATATAAGCCTGCTTTAAGCAGGCTTTTTTATGTCTTAAAAGCTGTATATTAAAAGGAAGCTATTTTAGATTTAGTTAAAGGGTATTATGATTTATTTTAATATGTCCAGTGACTACAATCCGTTACTTTTTTCTGTATTTCCAAATTATAGATATATGTTACAATAGTTATAGAAAAAACAGCTTTTTAACCTGCCTGATTTTATATATAAACTTGAGAAAAAGGAAGGTATTATGAATGTACCAAAAAATTGATCTGGAAATATACGGGACGATTTTTCAAGAATCATAAAACGATCAGAAATTGCTGACGGAAAGACGACCATATCATCTTATAAGTATAATGAACATGGGGACTTAATAAAATACGAATCAAAACAGGAGGATACTCTTTTAGCCGAAATAATCTGTCGCTATGAATATGATGAGCAATGGTGTGACCGAGGGATTTAATAATAAAATAAAGGTACTTAAGCGTATATCATATGGCATAAAAAACTTTGAACGATTTCGGACACGAATTTTACATTCTTGTAATTAAATAAAAATAAATATGACTGGCACGAGGTTTATTTGTCATGCTCAAAAATAGGTGTTTTAAAGATAAATGTTAAAAAGGCTCTAAGCCAAGTAATTTAGCATGATTCAAACACATCATACCCCAACACTTGACAAAGAGCCATTAAAATAAACTTATTCCAAATAAACACTTACAGAAAACACAATAATCAATAAAGTAAATAAACAAAGGCCTGAAAGTGTTTTACTATACTTTCAGACCTTTTATTACTATGGATTTGTATTATCAAAATTTAATATAATATATATAATTCAAATTTCTTTATACTTAGATTTTAGAATATGCTGTTTTTCCTACCTTTGAATTGGTTTTCAAATTATTTTTTAGTTATTCTCTATTTATACCCTTGTTTTCCAAAAAGACCAGTAAATTATTTGAAAAATTAACCAGCTCTTCTGCTGCTGTATCTATTTCCTTATCATCAATAATATAATTATTAGAAATAGATAGCAATGATATGTGGCATCCATTTAAGTTGAAACTATTGGTTGCTACCTGAACATCCGGATATACACTGCTGTAACTTGACTTATATTCTCCCTCTTTATTATTAAACATCATTGGATAATAACTGTAACTGGATGACCATTCCTCTTTTTCATGTAAATTATTATATTTGCTTGCAGTAACAGACAGCAATATTATACACTCTTTATCAGGGTTCTTATAAACAAATAATTTTTGCCGTCCGATTAAATCTGTTTCTTTACTTTCTATCGGAAGGGCTAAAAAAAAGTTTTTGTCATGAAGTATTTCATCATATCCTTCAATTTTAAAATCGTTATTTATTAAATCAACTATATCTGAATAATTATCATAATTTTTTTCAAATAATGACTCATAATTTATTTTATTCGCTTGTATTCTGCTAAACATAAATATATTAGTACCTAAAGACAAAACTAGTAAAATAATAACTACTATAAACTTTTTTTTCATACTTATCCTCCAATATCAATATAGATAGTGTAAAATAAGTTGTGTAAATAAAAATAGAGAAACTCCGAGGCTTATGGTAAAATGTTTAACGACCAAATCAAACAAACACCATTTAACGAAGGAGTTTCTCTATGACGAATGATAACACAAATACCACAAAGAATCTAGACCTTAATCAAACATTAAATGATTTTCTGATTGGTCTTTTAAAACAGACTATGGAACGCCTCATGCAAGAAGAACTCACAAATGTTCTTCAGTATGAAAAATATAGTTATGACGGTCGTGGAACAGGTAATTCCAGAAACGGTTTCTATTATAGAGATTATGAAACCAGGTATGGAACAATCCATGATTTAAAAATCCCACGCGATCGTAACAATGAATTCAACCAACAGCTTATACCTCCTTATGCCAGACGAGATGATTGGCTAGAAAGTCTCATTATACGCATGTATGCCAATGGTGTTTCCACCAGAGAAATCGCTAACATTATAGAAAAACTATACGGTAATTCATATAGTGCTACAACTATTAGCAACATTACCGATGTTGCGATTGATGAGGTAGAAAAGTGGCATAAACGCGATTTAAAGAAGCGTTATAGTATTATTTATATAGATGCTCTACATGTAAAACTTAGACGCACTACAGTTGATTCTGATGCTGTTTACTTCATACTTGGCATTGATGAAGATGGCTACCGAGAAGTAATTGACTTCTTTATAGGTACTAATGAAAGTGCCTATGTTTGGGAAGAAAACCTACATGCAATCAAAAGTCGTGGTGTAGAGCAGGTACTTCTTTTTGTCATGGATGGTCTGGCTGGCTTAGATGAGGCAGTCCACAGGGTATACCCAAAAGCTGAAATTCAGCGCTGCATAGTTCATAAAATCCGCTCTTCCATAAAAAATATCCGTAAGAAAGATATAAGTGCATTTACTACCGATTTAAAGGCCGTATATGAATCACCTAACATGGAATTAGCAAAAAATGCTTTGGACGAACTTAACCAGAAATGGGGAAAATCCTATCGCAAAGTAGTTGATTCCTGGTGTTACGATGATCAACTATTTACTTATTTTCTATTTCCAGAATCTATTCGTAAATGCATTTATACAACCAATTGGATAGAGCGCTTTAATAAGGAAGTTCGTCGTCTAACCAAGACGAAAGACAGCCTACCTAACGAAGATGCATGCAGCAAACTGGTGTACTTTAAAGTCATTCAATACAATGAAATATGGTCTACCAAGAAGCTAAGGGGTTTTGCTATGGCTTATGATGACCTTCAGGAAATGTTTAGTCTAAAGTATTCATAAATTTATTTACACAAAATTCTTGACACTATCTCAATATAGTTAGTAGTATTTAATTTATATATTAAAATAATTTACTAAATATATGAGCCATTTTATGCCCTTTACAATATATATGTAACATTTTTCCTTGTTTTTCCTTTTTTTATATAATAATATAATTTCAAATTTTGTCAATAGTCTAATTACTTTAGCTGTAAAATAATTTAATCTGTTGTGACTTTGTGCCATAAATATTGAGAACGGCATATAATCACAGCAGGTTAATTTAATGATCATATAATTACAACCGAAAAAGAATAATATTTTTAATTAATTAAGCCATGTAAATTTTGGGTATTTAAATATGGCTTTCCCCTTAATTTTTTCCTTTTTTACAAACTTATTTATCCAATAGCGTGAATCCATGGAAGAATTCCGGTTGTCTCCCATCATAAAATAACAGCCCTCCGGAACAACTACCGGTCCGAAGTCCTCTTCCTCCATCGGTTCCAATATATAATCTTCTTCATAAACCTCATCATTAATATATAAGATACCGTTTCTGATTTCTATTTTATCTCCGGGAAGCCCTATAATTCTTTTGATATAATCCACCTGTTCATTGTCCGGGAAAGGAAATACTACTATATCCCCCCGTTTAGGGTCTGAAAATAGGTACGACAAGCGGAAAGTAAAAACCCTGTCTCCTGTCATTATGGTATTTTCCATAGAGCCTGACGGCACTTCAACTTTAAATATTACAAAACGGTTAATAAGCAAAGCCATGACAAACGCAACAGCAATTACTAAAACCCAGCTTATTATTTCTTTAATAATAATCCGCTTATTCATAATGTCACTCCTTTTGTTATTTAACACACAAAATATTTAATACGTCCGTACAATCGAATTTCAGGGATACTACCGTAAAAAGCAAAACTGCTATTATATATAACAGTATATATAACAGAATCAATATGTACTTTTTCTCATATTCCCCATTATATCATTTCCGATAACAGTGTTTACGGTATACCCTATCTTCTCCTTTCTTTTGTATAAAAAATCCCATACAAACTAATATTACCACAAATATTTAACCTGCTCAATTATTTTTATAAATTTTGCCAATTTCTAAAGCACACTTTTAAATACTTCATATTATATTGTATGGGAGGTTTTCGTATGCATGATTGTGAACTTATTTCATTTATAACCGCTGTGGCCTGTACTATAATCAAATGTTTTCCTGATGAAGAACTTGAACTTATTTCTGCTGCCTTTGTCCAGCTGGGAGACACGCTCGCAACATATCTTGTTCAGCAAAGTATGAAGGAAAATAAATGCCAAAGTAAATTAAACGATTGTAATTAAAATAATGCCGTTATGCACAGAATATAGCAGAAAAATAATACAAGAAATATATTCCGGTATTTTTATAAAAAGGACAACTGTAGTTTTAAGCGTAATTCAAAAATCCTGTTTTTTATAAAATACAAGGTCTGAAAGTGTTCATATTCTTTCAGACCTTATTTATCTTCAACTCATCAATCTTAATATATATCCTATACTATATATGTTCATTAATCATATCATTATTAAATTAATCCATGTGTTATTTTACTCCTTATACATTATGGTAAATTATCCCCTTTCGATATTAAACAGTCCATTTGCAAGCATCCATAAAGCCGGAAAGAAATTCATAATCTGCCAAACCCCCGCACCCCGTATCTGAAACTCAGGAATCAGGCGAAGTTTGGCATTCATGCTTCTTGCATCGTCAAACCATACTACGTGTTCTACCCCTTGCGCATCGGTATAAAAATAGAAAGGGGCCTGTGCAGTTTCGTCAAACTGTATGGTAACGCCGTACTGTGCCGCCCTGGCTATGGCTTCCTGATTGCTTAAAGCCTCCGCCATAGCTTCTCCCATTACAAATGGCAAGGACCAGTCATAGGCATAATTTGGTACTCCCATAAGAATTTTTTCTCTGGGTATTACCGATACACCGTACTCTAAAACCCTTCGGACATTATTTAGCGGAGACGTTGCCATGGGCGGCCCGAAAAGATACCCCCACTCGTATGTCATCAAAAGTACAAGATCTGCTATTGCCCCCATAGCCGGATAATCGTGAGCTTCATATAAAAGCCCTGTCATTTCGCCTGAAGTCTTAGGCGCCAATGCCACTAAAGTCAAAAATCCCAGCGGCTGGAGCCGGCTTTTTACATTTGCTATAAAATCTATAAACAACTGCCTATCTTCAGGCAAAATAAATTCAAAATCTATATCAAGCCCAATATACCCTTTTTCCTGCATGGTGGCTATGATATTTTCTATTAACCTGTTCTGGCCTTCAGGATTAACAAACATATCATGGGCAATCTGAGAATTAAACTCCATCTCAGGTGTCATCGGAGCTAACATCATAATAGGAGGAACTCCGAAAGTATATCCTTCAGAGATCAAAGCTTCGTCAGATATAGGAACCAAATCACCCTGGGGGCTGAAACCATAAGTAAATAACGCCTGATAAGTGAGGAAGGGTAAGGTTTTTCTGTGAACTTCCCTGTTAATAAACGGATAGGCATAACCGTTTATTAATATATTGCCGAGTTTAGTTTCTTCTTCAAATGTTATAACCAATGTTTGCCCGGGAGTTAAAACTGCCTGAACCGCTGCCCACGGATTATTTCTTAGAATATCCTCAACAGTTACGTTATAAGTCTGAGCAATTGACAAAAGAGTGTCTCCTGGAGCAATAGTATGTTCCAAAGTCGGTATTCTGACAATTAAGCTCTGCCCCACAACCAAATTTTCGGGATTAGGAAGTTCATTATCTATAATCAACCTCTCGGGAGTGACCCCGTATTGCTCTGCTATCGAACTTAAAGTTTGCCCCTGCTCCACAACATGGATTATCATTATTAACTCTCCATGAATTAAACTTTATTAATTAATATATGCTAAGGATAAACGATTGTTATTTAATTACATCATAACCCGGCATTGCATAATAGCCGAAGGTATCATATAATTAAAAATAACTGAGAGAATATGGCATGGGAGGATGAAAAGATGAATAAGTATAAAATAATTACAGCCGATCAGTTTCGTAAAAACCCTTTTCAGTTAATCGGTAAAGACTGGATGCTTGTGACTGCCGGTAACAGCGAAAAGGTGAATACGATGACAGCCTCCTGGGGCGGATTGGGTGTTATGTATGGAAAAAATGTGGCTTTTATCGTTATCAGGCCGCAAAGGTATACAAAAGAGTTTGTAGATAAAGAAGATACTTTTTCATTAAGCTTTTTTGACAAGGAATACAGAAAAGTACTTAACTATCTGGGAACGGTATCAGGTCGTGATGAAGATAAAATAGCCAAATCCGGATTAACCGTAGTTGATTTTGAAGGTACCCCTTATTTTGATGAAGCTAACCATGTCCTGATCTGCAAAAAATTATTCCGACAACCTCTTAATATAGAAAATTTGCTGGACGAAAAACTTATAAATACCTGGTATCCTAACAGAGATTATCATACTTTATATATTGCTGAAGTCACCAAAATACTTCGAATCTACCATAATCAGGATACAGATTATAGCATATAAAGCTATATTTGTTTTATAGTTTTAACACTTAATTAAATGCATAAAAATAAACACACATAGTATTGTATATCTGACATGATATTCTATGTGTGTTTATCATTATATGCAGTTTATCATTATATTCAGTTTTTCCTTAATCTTTCTTTCATCTTACAGTATACTTTACTTGCAACAATGTCTCTATTCATTGATGCTATTCCATTGCATTATGAAGCTGTAATCTATGATTATGGCCGTTTTCGATTGAGTCAATGGCCATTTTTATAAATGTAAGGATAGCATCTACCACCTTGCTGCACAGCTCTATTATATATTTAATATCCTGTTTTACAGCTTTAAGCCCCGACAAATATTCCCTATGGGTATTAATAATATATTTTATAATCTCATCATATGTATAAAGCTTCTGTCCTTGAATTGCCAGCGAATGTATACCTTCCACTTCTATGAATTCCCTGAGCCGGTATTTCATCTCCTTTTCATAATACACATGGTCAGCCATGGATCCGGTATATTCCGAATTGTGAGGAAGCGTACAATAGTCTGCCAAATAATGGGTTATTATTCCAAGATGTCTGGCAAAATAACTGCCAATACCTTTACTTACGTCATAATCAACAGTTATTTTTTTTATTTCCTTTATAAGTATGTCAAATGTTTCTTCAATAGTATGTCGTCTTGTTAAAAATGAGGGCTTTAAATCCGGCAAGATGCTTCCTATATAAAAAGCCTTTTTATGCTTAATCAGTTTGTGTTCCTTAATATTGTCAATCAAAAATTTAGCCAGTGATATATGTGACTTCTTTCTCATCTGAAACCTCAAATCTAAGTATAATTAGCAGTCTATAAAAATCTACATTGTCGATATTACACTATTTAGGATACTATCACAATAGGATTAATTATAATTAAAATAGCAAAATTTTATTATAATAATAATAGCTTTTCATAAAATAATCCCTACTGTATTGACTTTTTATGGATAGTCCTGTAAGATGATAAATCATAATAATAACTATATTTAGGAAATTAGGAGATGATTTATTGGATTCGGGTGAAGCCGCTCGAGCGGTTATTTTATTAATACTTATACTGCTATCTGCATTTTTCTCAGGTATTCAATCGGCATTTAATGAAGTTAATAGGCTTCGGCTAAGAAGCCTTGCAGATGATGATGAAAGGGGAGCCAAATATGCTTTAACTCTTCTTGAAAAACCTGGCAAGCTTCATACCGCCTTATTAATTTGCATTTATACAGCCAATATTTCGGCAGCAGCTCTTACAGTTTCAACAATCAATAATATTGCAGACGGAAAATGGGTAGGAATTGCTACAGGTATTTTAATTCTGATTATTCTTTTATTTGTCGACGTCACCCAAAAATCACTGTCATGTATAAGGGCCGAAAAATTTGTACTGGGTGTTGCCGGGTCGGTTTTATTGTTAACTAAACTTCTTACTCCTCTGGTATTTATAATTCAAAAAATTTGCGGCGGAATTTTGAAGCTATTTAAAATTGAATATAATGAAAAAACAGATTCATTACCGGATGATGAACTTAGAACCATATTAGAAGCCGGAGATGAAGACGGTGGCCTGGAAAGCGAAGAACGTAAAATGATAGCCAATGTGGTAGATTTCAAAGATTCATTGGTTAAGGATGTAATGGTTCCCAGAATTGATATGGCTTTTGCCAGTGCCGATCTTTCCTATGATGAACTTGTCGAAGCCTTTGCTGCCGATAAATATACCAGATTACCTGTATATTCGGAGTCTAGGGATAATGTTATTGGTATAGTTAACTTGAAAGATCTTTTCTTTTATAACGGAAGTAAAGAAGATTTTAATATATTGGATATAATGAGAGAGCCCTATTTTACCTACGAATTTAAAAAAACCTCAGAGCTGTTAATTGAAATGAGAAGAGAATCTATCGCTTTATCGATAGTCCTGGATGAATATGGGGCTACTGCAGGTTTGGTAACCATTGAGGACTTACTTGAAGAAATTGTAGGTGAAATCAGGGACGAATACGACTTTGACGAAGAAGACTGCATAAAATCCATATCAGATAATGAATATATCGTAGACGGCAATACAAAACTGGATGAAATTAATGAAGCCCTAGGACTTAATATTGAATCGGATGACTACGATTCAATCGCAGGGCATATCATATTTCTGCTGGATCATTTGCCCGAAGAAGGCGAGACAGTAATCGATAATAATGTGACATATACAGTCGCTGCTGTAGACAAAAACAGAATAGACAAGGTTCATATTCAGATTAATAAAGATAATAATTTAGGTTCTAAAGAATAATTTAATACTCGACAGAAAAAAAGCAGGCATACTTATAATAGTATTCCTGCTTTATTTTATTTTCTCATAATAGGCTTATAATCTATTAATACTATTATAAAAATATAAAAATTTAAGTTGACTTTTTACAATGTATTTATTACAATTAAGTTGTATCAAATTATTTTAGATGTCAAATATCTACCGTTTGTTTAAGGAGGTAACTAATGAATATATACGATTTCAATGTTATTGATAATAACGGCAATGAAGTTAATTTAGGCCAATATAAAGGAAAAGTAATGCTTATTGTAAACTCGGCAACCCGTTGTGGCTTTACCCCCCAATATTCAGAGCTTCAAAAATTATATGAAAAGTATTCCGATCAGGGTTTTATTATTCTCGACTTCCCATGTAACCAGTTTAAAAACCAAGCTCCGGAATCCGTTGAAGAAATTCAGGAATTTTGCAAGCTGAACTTTGGTGTTTCCTATCCTATCCATGCTAAAATAGAAGTAAACGGAGAAAATGCTCATCCACTCTATAAATATTTGAAAAAGGAAAAAGGATTTTCAGGATTTGATGAAAGTCATCCGCTCGCTTCCAAACTGGATGAGATCCTTTCCAAAGATGATCCGGACTATAAGAACAATCCGGATATTAAATGGAACTTTACTAAATTTTTGATAGACAGAAACGGAAATGTCGTTGAACGCTTTGAGCCGACGACGGATATTAAGGTTATTGAAGAGAAAATAAAGGAATTGCTGTAACTGACTTGTGGCATAAAAATTTGCCCCTTATAGAAGATCATATTAAAAATTATTGAGTAATATAAGCAGAATAAAGGGGCTGTCTTTATTGACAGCCCCTTTTAATATATTAATAACCCCCATTAATTGATTTCCAGATAATCTATGTAAGCATCCCACGTGCCGTTGTCAGCTGTTAATATTAACTCTACCGTCTGATTTCCTGTACCATGGCTTACATTATTTATCGTATATACTGCCGGATAACTTCCGCCATAATAGAAGGTTCCCTTATATTGTCCTCCGATATATAAGTCAACCCTGGCCATATTGGAATTATTCGAGCATCCGCGCAGTGAAAAGTTATGGGTTCCGGAGGCAAAATACTGATTGAAAGAAACTTTGTCGTTATTTGCATAAAGGGCAACTCCGTTAAACGGATAATTTATTACTCCGGCATACGGTCCGCTTATGGTCATGTTTTCGCATTCTATTCTTGTAGGATTTCCGCCCGGATTAGGAGTAGGCGTAGGATTAGGATTCGTACCGCTGCCACCGATTGTCAGAGTATGACTGTAAACGTTGGCACTTCCGCTGGATTGATATCCTTCTACCGTAAGGGCCACTTCATACATCTTACCAAGGCGCATTCCCCTGTTTTCCCATGCATTAAAATGCTGTGTAACGGAGATTGTACCGCTGGTACGCTTGGAAGTACGTACACTCCAGTACTGTTGGAAAGTCTGGGTACCTCTTATGGAAGGCTGATTATATCTTGTAGTTTCATATATATCATATGTTCCACCGTCAACTGTGATTGTACCCTTTGAGCTGGCTCCGGGAGGACGCCAATTTCCCCAACTGTCAACTATATAGTATTCTACCAAAGGATCAACTGTCCAACCATATACACAAAGATAAGAATTACCGTTAGGCTGATAATCACATCCATAAGTTACTGTGATATTTCCTATCTGCTGATGTGTCTGCGTCTCATCAAACTTTCTGCCCTTTCGGAACAAGGCATTTCCGATATTGCTCCACTGACAGCTGAACGTACCGCCGCTATTAAGGGTCATAGAAGTGTTTCCGTAGTCTTTCCAAAGTTCGTAGTGATATCCGTCATGAATTCCGGTTTCATTGTTGTAAATTGTCTGGGCAGCTTGTACACTCATAGCAGGCATGAGCAAAATCATGGTCAGCATTAATGACAGGAACAATTTCACTTTTCTCTTTCTCATTATTTTTCCTCCTTTCAGACCCAAACCTATACACCACTTTACCGGTAAAGCAGATACGACACTACGCACCTTTTTACTAAGCGGAAACATAGCATTAAAAATCTGTAACATCCAATATTCTCAGTAAAAGGACGCGGTAAATATTTACATTTTATATATACCATATTTTTCCTGTTTTTGCAATATGTTTTTAGACATTATTTACATTTTATTGTATAATTTTCATATAATATAAATAAAGATATGTAAGACAAATTATTATTATCTTACATATCTTATAATTTTAAACCCTATATAAATAGGCATTTTGCACATTTGTATATATTGTTAAGAATATATATACAACAGAATCATTTTATAACTAAGTCGGACAACTCTTCTTTTTATATAGCTTTATTTCAATTTATAGCCCGCAAACTGTTCACCCATAATTTCCTCAAGATCATTAATGATATCGGTATTTTCACCTACATACTGAACAATTATGCGGCCTTTTTTATAAAAGTGAGGATATGAAATCCAGCTTATATGTGTTGCCTTACGCCCGTTATTGTATGAAGCACCTCCTTCATCAATATATCCGGCCTCTTTTTCCATTTCTTCTTCACTGTCAAATATATAAATATTTATTGCTTCTTCATTGATTTCGATAATTTTTCTTGTTGCAGGAAAAAGAAACTTATCGGCATCTTTTACTTCAAAATTATATCCCTTATCCTTCATGGCAATTTCAAAATCATTGATGTCAAATACAACATCATTATCTTCATTATCAGTTTTCTTATTGCACCCCGGCAACAGAAAAACCGCAGATAAAGCTACTAATAAAGCTATAATTTTGACATATAGTTTTTTCATAGCTTCCTCCCCGTCCACGTTATATATTACAGGATATTTAAGCTTAATTATGAAAAATTAAGATTAACCTATAAACTATAAAAAACTCAACTCCTTTACTTCACTTACCAGAGTTTCTGTCCGGCTTTCATATTTCTTTTTCCCGACACCCGGAAGTTTATAATCTCCACGGACATCCCAAAATTATCTATTGTATTCCTTCAAATAATTACTGCCCGAATATTCTTCCCTCTGATATTTATGGAAATATTTCTAACAATTAGACGGTAAATCTTTGTAAGAAGTTGCATAATAAGCTCCGTCGTATGTATTATGCCATATAACCCCAATACGTCCTTCCATAAGTTTTACTGCTTGCTAATATCTCCACGTTCAGTAAGGTCGGCAATAATTTTGTCAAACAACTCCTTGTTAATCTTGAATTTCTTGCTGTAAATAATATATCCTATCACAATAAATATAAGAGGCAAAATCATCATAGCTATTTTCATCATAAGCAGGCCTGATTCGGTAACGTCTTCGGGAGTTTCTGCAGCATTTATACCGGAAAGGATTAATGTCACCCCTAAAATACCGTTTGCTATTGCACCCCCAATTTTATTGATAAAGGGCTGAACAGAAAATGTAATGCTTTCGTTACGGTTTCCCAGCTTCCACTGCCCGTATTCAACCGTATCAGCCAAAAACATCAGCATCAAAAGCTGAATAAATGCCTGACCGAAAAACAGTAAGATACCCGCCGTACCGATATAAAGCATTTCCATAGGCGCAAAGAAGAAAATTATATAACCTAAGACAACAAGGACGGTAGAAAAAGCATAAAGTGTCTTACGGGTATACCTTTTTGAAAATACAGGGAATACAGTAAGTGCAACTAACTGGGTTACTCCAAGAATAGCAGCAAATATTGAGTACATATTTTCGTTTTTATAAGCATACTTAAAATAATACGTACCAAAAGACGTGGTAGTCGTATAACCGATCATAAACAAAGCCATGGCTATTGCAGTATATAAGAGCTGGTCGTTCTTAAATAAAACATAAAACATTTCCTTTAATGATGTAGATTCCTGCTTTACCTGTATGCTTTTATCTTCCCTTACCCCAAATACGGTAAAGCATAAAAACGCCAACATTATTAAAACAATTGCAATAGCGGTAATAAGCCATGCCCTGGTATCTCCTCCCAATGCCTTAGTTACCGGCAATATGCCTACTACAACCGTAAAAAGCCCTATATTTGCACATATTCTGGCAAAAGAGCCGGTTTTCTCCCTCTCTTTTTGGTCGAGTGTAAGGGACGGCAGCATGGACCAATAGGCTATATCGTTTGCCCCATATGTAAAATCCCATAATAGATAAAGGACTACAAACAATGCTACATAACCGGTTCCCCTTAAGCCAAAGTCAAAAAAGAGCAAGATTGTAAGTATTCCTCCGATAATACCTCCTATAACAATCCACGGTTTAAACTTGCCGTATTTGCTTTTTGTGTTGTCAACAAGAACCCCCATTATCGGATCGTTAACCGCATCAAAAACTCTTAGTATTGTCAATGCCCCGGTCATCCACCACATGGTAGAATCGGGCAAATTGAGGATTTCCGTAAGATAAACCATAAGATACATGCTAACCAAAGAATATTGCATATCCCGTCCTACTGTACCCAGTCCGAATGTATAGCGGTTTAAGTTTCTTTTTTCCTTAAAGTTCATAAAATACCTCCATCCGAAAATACTTTTACCTTTATCTTTTGTTAAATTTTAGGCCCCAGTTGTTTTATTGTCTGTTTCGGTAATATTATCACTTCCGTTATAAGTCTCCGTAATATAAATATTTGATCCGAAATCCCCAAGCATTCTCACTTTTTCATTATAGCCAGTGCCTATAAACTGATCATTTAAAGGTATTCCGGCTTTTAAAGCCTCAGAAGAACATTTATATTCCTCTACACAGTCTTTCATGCTGTAATGGCGGTTTGCCATACGAAGTACAAAACCGTCCGGATTAAGTTCCACAGGCATTATATGTTTTACCAGCCCTCCGAAACGCTTGATATAAAGCCGCTGCGGCCTGGTTCTTACGGTGTATATGCCGTCCTTTAACCCGATTACTCTTAGTCTGTCGCTGCCTTCTGCCGCATTTGCCAAAGTCTGAAAGAAGCCTGTCAATGCGGTTTTGCCGTCAGTACTCACTACTTCCCAGATAACCTTATTGGCTTTATAAGATTTTACTCTGTAGAACTTTCCGTATTGGAATACCTTCCTATACTTTTTATAAAATTCAATCTGTTCGGCAACATCCTTCTTTTCTTCCGGTGTCAGGTACTTTAGATCAAGCTCATATCCAAGGCAGCCAAAACAAGCCGCATTAAAACGGGTGGATATAGGGGTAACTCTTAAAGTTTGCTGATGAGGCGCCTGCGATACATGAGCTCCCATAACCGACAAGGGATAAAAGTATGATAAGCCTGTCTGGATTTTCAGCCTTTCAATGGGGTCGGTATCATCCGAACTCCAAATCTGCGGGCTGTAGCAGAGTATTCCCAGGTCGAAACGGTTACCTCCGCTTGAGCAGCTCTCAAGCAAAATGTGAGGCCTTGGGCCAAAGATACGGTTTAGCACTTCATATAATCCCATTATATAGCGGTGATAGAATTCCCCCTGATTTTGCAAAGCACTTGAAAAGTTTTCGGCTATATGCCGGTTCATGTCCCATTTTACATACTTTATATCCGCTTCATCCAAAATGGCCGATACCTGCTCTACAATATAGTCTCTGACTTCTTTTTTGCACAGATCAAGCACCAGTTGGTTTCTGCCTAAAGCAGGATCCCGACCCGGCAATTTTACTGCATACTCAGGATGCTTCCTGTAAAGCTCACTGTCTTCGTTCACCATTTCCGGCTCAAACCACAAACCGAAATCCATGCCGAGCTTTCTTATTTTATCGGCAAAGCCTTTTATACCGTTCGGAAGTTTCTTTGTGTTAACATTATAGTCTCCAAGTCCGGCTTTATCATTGTTTCTTTCCCCGAACCATCCGTCGTCCAGGACAAATAACTCAACCCCCAGCTTTTTGGCCTCTTTGGCAAGCTTAAGTAATTTATCCTCATTAAAATCAAAAAAGTGGGCTTCCCAGTTGTTAAGCAGCACAGGCCTTTCCTTGCGCTTATAATTTCCCCGTACAATATGATCATTTACAAAGTCATGCATATGATGGCTCATTCCGTTAAAGCCGTGGCTGCTGAAAGTTAAGACACATTCAGGTGTTTCAAACTTTTCTCCTTTTTTAAGTTTCCATTCAAAGCAATGAGGATTTATACCCATGCTTATACGGACATAGTCCCGTTCGTTCTTCTGTACTATGCTGTAATGGTTGCCGCTGTATATTATGTTAAAGCCATACACATTTCCGTAATCTTCACCGGCATCCGCTTCGGCAAGCATAAAAGCCGGATTATGGCGGTTACTGCTGGCTCCCGTTATTGACGAATTTGAAATAGTCCCGTATGTAACCTGCCGCTTATGTAAATGGGCTTCCTTAATCCATCCTCCATCAAGGGTATACATATAAAAGTTTTCATCCGGCATATCAAGAAGCATACTCATTATACGCCTCATAATTACAGGTCCGTCTGCTTCGTTTCTTACAACGGCCCTTCTTGTTATGACATCCGCTTTTTCAAATACGGAATAATATAAATCAATAAAAACCGGAAAGGCTTTATCCTTTAGTGTAATTTTTAAAGTCTGATCCGCACCGTAAGCACCGGGCAAGGTATCCATACCTACACTGCTTTCTATAATCTCATGACTATAGTAAGTAAAATCTGTAACAAAACTGCCGTCAGGCATTACAAATTCAGTCGGGCTTTGCCTGTAATCCCCCCGTCCGTTGTCGGACCATTCCAGGCATGTGGAATCAAGGCTATATAAGTAATTATTCCTGTCATATAAGACACTGGTGCCTATCGGAGCTGTCCGTTTTTGGGCCAGGCTGTCAGCCACGTCATCTTTACTAAGCAAATTTCCGTAATAAATATGCTCAAGATGTCCGTATGTGGTTTTACGAAACCAATAAGTTGTGTTTTCTGTATCAAGGCGAAAACTTGTCTTATGTACCGTAATCAATTTTCTTCCCCTTTTCTTTTAAATTATTCTTGAAATCTGAATTTATGAAAATTTAATTCTTCACTAATCCGATACATTTTAAATGGTAATTTCTCTTATAGAGCTGAAATGATTATATTATGATAAATGATTAATGTAATATATTGTTAAGATTCGTATCTTTATAAAAGTAATTTTATAAATGATTATATATACTTTGCAATGCATATTTGAGGTAAATATATAAGTAAGTATATACATTATTAATAATATATAAGTATATACATTATTAATAATTGATATATTCCGTCTTACTATTAAACCATTAACCGTAATCTATTAAATTTTAAAATGTAACTAATTATACCCGAATTAGCTCTGCATTCAATCGGTTATGCAATAGCAAAACAACTTTTTCCGGTTATGTTACCTCATCTGCCATATTCCCACAATTACCTTTAAGTTAATAATGATACTTTGCAGGCTCAACATACTGCCTGTATAATTCGTCAGTTACCCCGTTTTCCTCAATCATCCGGGTATAAAATTTTCCTGAATTTTTTATCGTCCTCTCCTGTGTATTATAATCAACATATACCAGGCCGAACCGGGCACTTTCCCCTTCTATCCATTCGAAGTTGTCGCAGAAACACCAATGATAATATCTTGTTATCGGTAAATCTGATTCGGTGATAACTTTCAAATGGTCATAAATAAACTTACATCGGAAGGCATCATTGTTGTCACAGGTCCCGTTCTCAGTAATATAAATAGGCCGCTTAAGGATCCCATATAACTCTTTGCAGCATCGTATCAGTCCTTCAGGATAAATCTCCCATCCCAAATCGTTTTTCGGGGCATCCTGTTTAGTTCCGTCGCCAAAACCGGAAACCGTTGTCCTGGTATAATAATTCACACCAATAAAATCTATATATTCTCCCTGAGTTATATCCTTGTCTTTCTTTAAAGGCCATTTAAAATTACCGGTCAGCATGGCATATGTAAGGGCTCCCTGGAAAAACCTGTCCATAAGTTTAGCACATAAAAGGTGCCAGGGGTTATTGGGATTTTTCGGATCGAATACCCGGACATGATGGGCAAAACCTACTTTTGTATCGTCAAATCCCATCTCTTTTCTTATTTTGTGAATCAGTTCATATGCTTTGATATGGCATACGGCCATATTCGACATTACATTTATGGCCTGGCTCATAGATTTTTCTCCCGGAGGCCAGTCCCCGTAAAAATAAGATATTGTCGCGTATACATTAGGTTCGTTGATAGTTATATACTCAGATACAAGATCCCCAAAAGATTCCACAGTCAGCTTAACAAAATCCAAAAAATATTTTAAGTTTTCCTTCTTTGTAAATCCGCCCTTATTTTCAAACCACATGGGATTACTGAAGTGGTGAATCGTAAGCAGTACCGAAATTCCTTTCTCTTTGAGATATTTAAGTTCATCCCGGTAATGGTTTAATGCCTCCTCGTTAACTTTCCCCTCTTCTGGACAGATTCTGGCCCACTCAATTCCCATACGGTAATACATTATTTTCATTTCCGCCATTAAATCGGTATCCTGCTTCCATAAATTGTAGTGGTCTGTAGCACGGGCAGGGTTACTGTTATCTTTTATTCTGCCTTTGTGATACCAGTCATTCCAGTTGGAACCGCATTCACCGCCTTCAATCTGTGTTGCTGCTGTAGCTACACCTAAAGATAACCCATCTTTGAATTTAAAACTCATACCTTCCGTCCCCCTTTTAATTCTATTATCTGTCGCCGTTTGCAGCTTATATATCCTTAATATCCATATGCTATATTAGCTTTTAATTTATAATTACTTAAATGCTTTACGCAGCAAACTGATTTCTTCGGCATATCCGTCAAGTTCATTGGGTGTTTCCAAAATAAAAGGCAAATGCCTTAATTTCGGATGATTTATAATATTGATAAATGTCTGCAAGCCAAGAGTGCCTTTACCCAGTTTTTCATGTCGGTCCTTGCCGCTGCCAAACTCATTCTTACTGTCATTTAAATGGACTGCATACAGCTTATTAAGCCCTATTATTTTTTCAAATTCATCCAGCACTCCCTCAAGATCATTAACAATATCATACCCCGCATCATACACATGGCAGGTATCCAGGCAAACCCCTACTTTATCCTGCAACTTGACCTTATCTATAATTTGTGCCAATTCTTCAAAGCTTTTTCCTATCTCAGACCCTTTTCCTGCCATGGTTTCCAATAAAACCGTGGTCGTCATTTCCTCATATAAAAGTTCGTTAAGCAAATCGGATATAAGTTTAATTCCCACCTCTACTCCCTGCCCCATATGACTTCCGGGATGAAAATTATAAAAG
Source organism: Herbinix hemicellulosilytica (assembly GCF_002904165.1). Classification (GTDB taxonomy): domain Bacteria; phylum Bacillota; class Clostridia; order Lachnospirales; family Lachnospiraceae; genus Mobilitalea; species Mobilitalea hemicellulosilytica. The sequence continues at coordinate 163,854 of NZ_CVTD020000016.1, forward strand.
CTGTTCGGAATATATTCCGTCCTGATTAAGTCATCTTTCATAACCATTCTTGCAAATTCACGGGTACTTTCACTTGTCGAACAAGGATTTAATGTATAAGGGGCATGGGCTATTATTGCTGTAAGATTTTGTTCTTTTGCCAACTTAAGAAATCTTTTGATATCCTCTTCATCTGTCTTTTTTGCCTTGCCGCCTCTGGGATTTCGGGTAAAATATTGAAAAGTATTTGCATCTATTTTAAGCGCATCTTTTCCCGCAGCCTCAAATCCTTTTGAAATAGAAAGATGGCATCCAATTTTAAGTTCAGTCATCAGCCTGCTCCTTATGCTATTTTCTTTCAATTTGCCAGATCGTAAAAAAAGATAAAAAAATTTATAATTTATTAATATTTTAGCAGATTATAAGGATTTTTACTACATTATTCTGTAAGGTCTGATTTTTAAACCGATAAATTTAAAACCATATAAAGCAATTACCTAATAGAGTAAAATCTCAAGTAAAGAACTGTCCATACGGCACCATCATTTTGCATTTCTTTAATACAAATAAAAATAGTCCTATGTTTTATGCAAACATAAGACTCACTATTGTCACTTTTACTGTCATATGTTTAAACCAATATATAATATTTGAAACTATATCGATTAAACACTATACTTTATCCACATTCACCTTTTCTTACTTCACCGATTATCTCTAAATAATCCTGTATCATATCCCTGGTAATATTCATTCCAGACAGGTATAAATCTGCCAGTTCTTTTCTAAGCTGTATAAGCTGCTCTTTGTTATTAAAATCATCCGGAATTTCTGAATACTCAACCAGGAAAACTGTTCTTGCTATATCGTAAAGACAAGGGCCGTTACATATATTCATATAGTCTATGACATATGTATTCCCGCCCGATATCAAGATATTACCGGGATGAAAATCTCCGTGACAAAGGGCACACCCGTCTTCCAACCCCTCAATCCTTTGCAGTAACTCATTTTGCTTATCCGGCTTTAATGTTCCTGGTATATGATTTTTTAAAAAATCTTTATAATAAGGCACTTTATCGGTTTTATTGCTTAAAATTTGCTTATGTAAATCGGCCATATAAAAGGCGCATTTTTCTATATCACCGGTTCTTATAAGACAATCAAGCATAGTTTCACCCAAAGTTTTTTCATAAATGATACCCCATCTTTTTTCAAAAGGTATCATGTCATATACCTTGGGTTTCATGAAATTCATACTTCTTACGGCTATCGCATTGTTATATTCCTTTTCTATTGCATCTTTGGGATATCCCTGATGAAACAGTTTAAGTACCTTATCATCTTCCCATTCAAATACGTCAGCCGTATTTCCTTTACCGATTAAACTTCCAAGGCTCATATGGTTACCTCACTCTAATAATCGTTCTTCAGTAACTTAATATTTATTCAGATTCAATTCCATTAAAATCAGGTCATCGTATACGCCGTTTACATTAATATAATCTTTATGAACACCTACTTTTACAAATCCAAACTTTTCATACAGGCTTATCGCTTTGCTGTTGCCTGCCTTAACCCCCAGATGAACATTTCTGATAGTTTCATGGTTTTTGGCAAAACGGATTAACTCTTCCATTACGGCACTGCCGACTCCCTTATTCCAATGTTCTTTTTTTACGGAAATGGCAATCTCACAGTTATGGGCAATTCTTTTCCTGGGAAGGCAACTAATTTGGGCAATACTTGCCACAGAATTATTTATAAATCCTACAACCATTAGGGAGTTCGGGTTGTTATACTGTTTTTTTATAAACTCTCTTTCCTGTTCAACCGTCATATGAAATTCATTTTTACCGTATAAAAGATTATCGCTTTCTCCTCCAACCTGATTGCAGTATTCTATCAAGGCTTCGGCATCATTCTCAACCGGTGTTCTAAGTATTAACTTTTCACCGGTTTTTAAAGTTACTTCTCTAAGCAATTTACTCACCATTTTTCTCACTCCGTAATGTTATCCTTTTTTTAATATTGAGCAACTAAGAACGATATTAAAATGTTATTATAATTCTATTACTTTAAAATATTTATTTCAACCAAAATAATCCATTATTATACATAAAAATTTATAGCTCATACAATCTTTTTTATCGGCATGGCATTGTTTTAAATTTTAAGGATTAACATATATGTCTAAAAATATGCGGTATTACCCCGAATCATAATATTTCCGATATACGTGGCCTTCTAATAACAAAATAAAACGCATCAGTCTTATGAGACGGATGCGGCGTAAAAATCAACTAACAAACCACATAAAGTATTTAATCTATTGCACTTTGGATGCCCTCTATCAGCCCGTTCATGTTTTCTGCTCTTCCTGCCTGTGTTTGAAATATATCATACATCAGAAGGCTATAACCGACCTTTTATGCAAACTTATGCAAGCCAAACTTTAAAATGATTTATCTGCCTGTACGGTTATCCCATTTTCTTTGTAAAGTATGATAATCAGACCTTAAATCAATTTTATATAAGTTCTTTTATATCACCGTTATTATAACCGATTATAACTTTGGCAGCCATATTTATAAATAACCCGTTATCCACTACCCCCGGGATCATATTAATTTTGTTGTGAAGTTCTGATGGATTATCAATTCTTTTAAAATGACAATCCACTATGAAATTTCCGTTATCAGTTATATAGGTATCATTGTCAACTTTTCTTAAAACAGGTTCGCATCCAAGACTTTGCAGTTTTCTTACCGTTATTTCATAGCCAAATTTCACCATTTCAACCGGTAAAGGAAATGCTCCCAATTTGTCAACCATTTTGCTCTCATCAACAACAATAATTAATTGCCTGCTTGCGGCTGCTACTATTTTTTCCCGAAGTAACGCTCCACCACCACCCTTTATTAAGTTAAGGTCTTGATCCACCTCATCTGCTCCGTCAATTGTAATATCTATTTTATCTATTTCAGAAAAAGGAATAAGTTTAATGCCAAGCTTTCTAGCCTGCTCCTCAGACCGAAGTGACGTTGCAACAGCTTTTATATTTAATCCTTCGCGTACTTTGGCACCTATTTTTTCTATTGCCCAATAAGCCGTTGAGCCTGTACCCAGACCTACAATCATCCCGTCCTTAATATAATCAACCGCCCTTTCGGCAGCAATTTTTTTTGCATTCATAAAAGTACCTCCTCATTAATACAAAGCACAATTATCATCAGATACTAACCATTTTGTAATTTGGAAATGATTATTTATTCATTATGAACTTTATATAAAATTTTATCCTACGAAAAGAAAATAAGTATATTTATGAATCATTTTTACCATTCTATAATACACTTTATATTTTGGTATTTTAAACTTTTTTTAATGTTCTTTTAATATAATGCATATATAATTATACACGGTATCCGTAATATAAATATAGCTGAAAATGTAATAAATATAAATATTATGTCGAACAAAATACAGAAACTATATTCTTTATTAATTGGTTTTATGTTAAAATTAAAAAAATTACCAAATATATAGCTCATAAAGGGCTGTTACTCTTTATTAGATAATATTTAATTTAATAATATTAATTTAATAAGGGGGATAATATGAAGAAACGTATTTTTTTATTAATTCTTTTACATCAGTGATTACTCAGTGCCTGCTATCTTAAAAGAAATGGGTTATGAGATCAATCAGATAAAATAATATGAATAATCCAAAAATACCATATTTTACAAATACTTTAATGTTATAATAAAGTAAATTTCCAAATATATATTAATGGTTTTAACCATGCAAAGATAGATGTATGGCGGTTATTTAGCATGATTGAAAGTAAAAATTAAACTTCTTCAAAAATGTGTATACACATTTTATATAATCAAAACACTTTATTAGGAGGTTAAAATGAAGAAACGTATCTTATCTTTGCTTTTAATTGTGTCATTATTTTTAGCCATGTTCTCAACCGGTACTGCACTGGCACAAGATTCATCACAGGCTAATTTGTCACAACCTGTTATCAGCGATTGGGCACTTGACGATCTTATAGTCGGGGATCAGTATGGAATTTATCCGATAAAATGGTACTATGAAGTAGGAATTAATAAACCTATTACTCCCGCTCAGCTACGAGTGTTAATGGCAGGTATTCGTCTTAAACTTATTAAAACCGATTGTGTTACAAATGCAAATGACGTAAAATATTCACTAAAAAATAAAATGACCGTAAAAGATGTGCTTGAAACTTTCTATACCTTAATTAAATCATATGAGTTTAATAAAGACATCGGTATTGTAGAAGGCGAGAAAGCCGTAGATTTTATGGCTAAAACCGGTATATTTACAGGAAAAGAAGGCGAACTTTCATTAAAAGATGTTTGTACCATTGAACAAGCCTGTGTCATTGCCACAAGACTTGTTACATACATTTATGAGGTTCTGGATGCGGCAAGCAAAGGCTTTTTATGGGAAATTAATTCCGGTGAAAATACGGTTTACTTATTAGGCTCTATTCATATGGCAACTTTTGATATATATCCGATTAGCAGCAAGGTATTGAAGGCATTTAAAGATTCCGATGTTCTTTGTGTTGAAGCTGATATACTTAATGCGCAAGATGATATTCTGTATCTGCTTTTGCAATACGGTTACTATACCGATGGCACAACCCTCAAGGACCACGTACCTGAGGAAATTTACCAAAAAGCAGTAGCGGCAGGTGCTGCTCTCGGTTTAACCGAAGAAGTAGTAGCATTGATGAAACCTTGGTATATATACATGGCATTTTCATCATATGATACTGCAGTTTCTTTAACTGAAGATGAATACCTAACCTCTATCAACTTAGGTATTGATACCAAGTTTTTAACGGATGCATACCTTACCGGAAAACCTGTAATAGAATTAGAAGGCCTGGAGTTCCAAATCAAAATGTTAAGCAGCTTCTCTGATGAATTACAGGAATTGCTTTTGGAAAGCACATTGGACTCCATACTGGAATCAAATCAGGACTCAAAAACAGATAACGGCGAAGATATCAAATTAATGCTTAAATATTGGCATGACGGTGATGTAGAAAGCTTTTTGGAAACCGTTGCTCCGTCATTAATGATGTCCGAACTCCCCGTAATAAGCGAAGAAGATAAAATGGCCTTAGAGCTTTTTAAAGAATATAAAAGTAAATTTATTACTGAAAGAGATAAGGGGATGGCGGAAAAAATAGATCAATTCCTGAAAGGTGAAGGAAGTACCACATATTTTGTAGTTGTCGGCTCACTTCACTATATCAGTGATTATTCTATCATTGACATCCTTAAGGATAAAGGTTATGAGGTTAATCAGATAAAATAACCTCAAAGATTTTAATAAAAATTCTTGATTATATATTTTAGAAATACTTCAGGGAGCGTACTAACCGCCGCTCCCTGATCATTTTTATTTTCCCTTCAAACAATTTAGTTATTAAAATATCACATAGTTCAATTCACTTTATTAGGTTTTAAATTATTTAATTAGAGAATTAATGATAAACATATATTTTATAACTCATTCTGTAAATATTTATTTATGTAACGGTATATTACTTTGTCACTCCAAATATGGGCTTCAACATATCTTTCAGGTCCAAACCTGCCGTCATTATTCCAATCCTGAGGAAGCCCGTATTTTTTTATAATTTCTAAAATTTCATAATAGTTATATAGTTTCTTTCTATATTCCCTACCGTCGTTTACCCTGGGACTGAATGTCGGGTGCGAGTCCCCATATGTAAATGATATAGTATCTATATCAAATTCCTCTATCGGAATTTTTATAAAATCACAATTCTCATACCATGTACTAAGCCAGGGGCTATGCTCGACAACCATATAGTAAGGGTTTTGCCTTTCAACTCTTCCACCTTTTTTTATAAACAGTTCTCTTAATATGCTCTCATAATAAAGTCTGTCTTCCAAATATTTATCATGCCGTAATGCACATTGGGAATTTGGCTTATCCTTCTTGATCTTTTCCAATACCTTTTTAGCTTCTTCTACAGATAAATCGGATATACTTCTAAATGGGCCTATTGATTTATCAAAATAATGATACAGATACATATTTACCCTCTTATCACTAACTATACCTTTTATACTTATATAAGCATCCTTTCATACTTATTAAAAAAAATCATACTTAATCAGTTTTTCTACCGATTCTTTTAATGTTTCAGCAGTCTTGGTTTCTATAACACAATAACACCCATGTTTTTTAGCCTTATTTATTTTTTCATATATATTGATATCACCTGTAAATAATACCAGATGGTCCTTGGTATCATTTGCGTCATGAAAATGCATATGCCTTAATTTACTGATATTATCCATTATATACTTTGTATCTTTATTGCCGCTTTTTCGGTCATGGCCTATATCCCATGTAAGATAAATGTTGTTATCCTGCAGCAATATATCTGTCGCCATTGTAATATAATCCATATCATAGATGCCGGTATTTTCAATACACAGGCTTATATCCGATTCCTTTAGCAGTTTATTTGAAATATGCTTGAATTTTGTTATATTATCTAGATATTCTTCCTGATATTTTTTATATAAATAAACTCTATTTGACGGCAAAGTAAAATAAACACCCTGATTCATATGCACATTTATAACAGGTACATCTAGTACTTTGGCAATTTCAACGGATTCTTCAAATATTTTGATATAAGCAGTTCTTACATTTTCATTAAAATGGCCTATATCAAATTCTTCAGGTAAATGAAATGTGAAAAAGATGTTATATTTTTCTTTCATGTAAATCAGTTTTTCCACATCTATCCTGTCAGGCTGATATTCCGGTAAATTCATATTAAGTTCAATAAAACCAAGCCCTAAAGATTTGCAAAGTTTAACGTTAGCTTCAATATTATTAAGTTCAATTAGGGTCGGCATCCCCCAAATTATATGCTTCATCCGGATTCCCCTTATTGTTATATTTTAGGATATTTTATATTGAGCCATATACGGTCGATGCTTTCCGGTAAACTCCTGCGCCACAATTTTAAATACACATACCCTGTCTGCCATTTTATTATCAAATTCAAATTCATGACCGGTTTGGTGTCTCATAAGTACCGATAAAGCAAGTTTTTTCTCATCGTAATCATCAATAAAGACAACTTTACCGCTGCCGATAATACTTTTGTATGAGTATGTATATTGGCAGGCCTCATCCCCGGTAATAAGCCTGTGGTCACAATCCATTTCAAAACATACATTACTGTTTTCTTTAAGCGCATCTATTTTTCTTCCTTCTTTTGCACTGTGAAAATACAATACTAATTGGTTATGTTCATATTTATATCCAAAATTCATGGGTACAATATAAAGACCGTTCTTATCCTGCATTCCTATTCTGCAAACCTTGCATTTATCAATAATTTGCAGTAATTCATTTATGTCCTTTACTTCTCTGTCTTTCCTTCTCATAATCACCATACTCCTTTAAATTAATCCGTCTATATGTGCTTCATTACTGCAAGCCGTTGAATTATTTTTTAAGTCCCCAAAAATAATGCCATTAATTATAGATTATAATAATTTACACGGTAAAATATGTCAAACACTTCTTTATCTATCATAAAAACAGCGAGTTTCGATTATAGCGAAACCCGCAGATTTTAATTTAATATCATAAACCATTATATATTTAAATATCGGAAAAAATTTAATCATTGCATCAGCTTTTTTTGTTCCAAAATATTACCAAATACGAAATTGTATTGTATAAAAAATGGGCTAAAATACAGCTAAACAGTGATTTTGTATTTATATAAAGTAAACCCAGTATCAACCCGCATATAAGCGCAGAAAGCGTTTGCACAAAGTTAAAATGTAATACAGCAAATAAAAGGGATGAAATAAGTAAAGCAGTAAATACACTGTAATTTTTCTTAAGGCCTTCTAATATGAAACCCCTTATTAATATTTCTTCTGCCAGCGGAGCAATTAAGCATATACGAATAAAATTAACAAACGGAAATTGCCTTAACTGTCCGATATTATTTTTATAAGCTTCAGCACTGGAAGAAAAGATACCATCAAAAATGGGATCAAAAAACTTGTCCAGTAACAGATAAAAAAGAATCGAACATCCGACAGCCAGTAATATCCCTTTTAATGATAAGTTGCTAAATATTTGAATTTTTAATTGATACTTATCTTTCAGCTTACAAATAAAAACATAATTCAGGATAACCAAAGTTGATAAATTAAGCCAGGCTGCCAACTCCTTGTTTGCATATCTGAAAATTAATCTGTTTAATATTGCAGGAACTATACCACATATAACAAGATATGATATTATCCACATAATTGCAGTTTCTATACTGACTATATTTTTACTCATTCTAACACCACTCATTATTTTAAATACCTTTCTCCATAAAGAAATAGAACGGGTCAGAATAACTGTCAATAATCTCTGTTTCTTTTTGCTTTCTTAGAATTTTTACCATTGATTTAGCATGAATTCTGTCATGCCAGATAAAGCGTCTCAGTACTTTTTTAACCGTCCAGTCTTCATTGTCTATACTGTAAATCCTGGAATTTCCTTCTTTATTGAACAGTGAAGCAATCTTTTCAACAAATATCTGCCTTCCTTCTAAAAAGCTTCTCCCTTCTTTTGGTATATCTATATTTAACCGTGATAAATAATAATATTGGACCGAATCAATATGTTCAAATATTTCCCGTATGGTTTTGGGAGTATGTCCATAAAATGTTGCTCTGTCTCTGTCAGAATCAATCCAGTCTTTATATTTAGCATTATCAAATATATCAAACGTTGATTTTGCGGATTTGGTTACAAGATCAGCTAACATCTCAAATTCTTTGATATCCATCTTTTCTTTGTCGTCATTAAGTAAAATTTCATTATCGGCATCTTCGACCTTCAATGAACTTTTATGTATTTGAACAACTTTAGGCACAATATCCTGTTCTATATCTATTCCCAGCCATTTCTTAAATATTTTTACTTCATGTTCAACTTTTGATAAAGCTTCATCAAGAGTTTTTCCTCTTACAAACGCACCCGGATATTCACATAAAAACCCCATATAACCTGACCCGTTGGTTTCAAATGCTACATTAACAGGACTACTCACACTAAACCACCTTCTTTCATTATGGAATATTAAGATATAAATACATTATGATTATTCTTTATTGCTGACTTTTTTTGCTTAATTCTTTTAATATTTTTATATATGCCGTATGTATTCTTTTTACTTTTAAACCTATATAAAGTAACATAAATATCAGCAAAAAAGCGGTTAATGAAACTACCAAAGGAGAAATTTTGCTGCTATCAAGAAATTTTGTCACGTAATCCCCTGCCGGAGCATTATTGCTAATATACAAAAATGGTATAATTACCCATGGAATCATACTTGCCGCTACTGCTACCGTAAAAAAGAAATTGGATAATTTTATAAAATCATTCATTGATTCTTTATAGAATAGTATCAGAGCACTGTTCTCCTCCAATGAATGCACATATATTAAAAGCTGCTCTTTATATAATAAAATCCAGTCATTTACATATTTTATAATATAACCAAGCTACCATATGTTTCGATTAAAATTTGACCCTGTAATAATACTGATATTCTTCTTTAAAACCCAACTTTTTGTATAAATGATTAGCAGGTTCATTATTAACCATAACCTGCAAATATGCTTTATGGGCTACGAGATTTTTTCCGTGTTTTATAATGGAATAAAGTAACTGCTTTCCATACCCTTTATTTCTATGGTCCTTTCTAACGGTGATATCAAACAGTCCAAGATAACCTTTTTCCAATACCGCCATGCCACAGGCAATACCTTCGTTTTCTACATACATGGTAGTATAAAAACTTTTCGGAAACAAATTATTTAGCATTTTCCTGTATATTATCCTGTTGTCTCCGCTTAAATTATTGAAATTACAGTAGAAATCAAACCATTCATCATTTAAGTTAGTATGCCTGATTTCAACTTGCACGTCCGGTTCTTCTATATTACTTAGATTCATTGTCTGTACACTGATTCTATGTAGAATTTCATAACCTCTGCAAGCCAAAATATCATCAAGATTTTCAGGCTGAATAAAAGGCGTTATTTTATAAGTCGGTTTTAAACCTCTGCTTATAAACATATCTTCACATACAGCAATTTTTTTATATACGTCTTCATCAGATTTATAAATAGGATTAACAGAATTTGCCCTTTTAGAATAGCCGTCTGCAAATCGGATCACCCATCCGTCATACAAAACGGTTTGCAAAGAAGGCAAGGCATTCATCTGCAGCTCTTCCAAAAACCTCATGGTATTATCCCCTTACTAAGTTAATGTCATTTCTCAAATGTACCTCATTATATTCAAGCCAATCGCAGATTACAGAAATACCTGTGTTGTTTTCCTAAATTAAAATATAGCCGGAATCCAAAATGCCAGACACATTCCCAGAATAAAGGATGTACCATTTCCTACAAATGCATATAATATAGCTTTCCAGGAAGAAACTGATATAATGCCATACTTTTTTATATACCGGGTGTATAAAATAGCTTCCAAAATTAATACCATAATCTCCGCCAGAATATAAAATACTATAAATGCCAGATTTCCATATAAAAAGTTGATGATATTAAGCCCGAAATTTAATAAAATTTGAGTTATTACGTTAACCAGCATTATAAAGTAAATCAGCTTTTTTTCCCTGAAACCAAAAAGAAGCGCAATTCCTGACTCAATACCGATAGTAAGTACAATTCGAATAATCAGTGATATTATTTCACTAGTGTAATCATAAGATTTTTTTACTGTTATTTTCGTTTCCGAAACATTGGCTGTAAAATAACTGTCAAAGGCATATCGTTCAAAACTTCTGTCACTTACAATAAAACTGTCTGTGTCAGGAAGGTATATAAGAATTTTAAATTCATTCGGGGGATAGTAAGTCCAGCTGAACCGATGGGTTTGAGTACAGTCCTGAAAAAATTGTAAAAAATAAAAACCGTCCTTATCTTTATAATCGACAAATTTCATGAATATGTCATAATCTCTGTCGCCCTTTTTATAGCGATAAGCGGATATATTTCCTTCTTTAACGGCCGTATAAGGTCCTGTTGTTTTGACACTCGATAGAAGCGTTACATAATATGTCTTTCCCTCAAGCCCAATAAAATCAATTACCACAGAAGGTTTCGGTCCAATATCCCCGTAAGCAGGAGAGGAAATCAAAAAACACATTAGTATAAAACATAGAAACCCGAAACTCAGTTTTTTCATAGTTTCCACCTCTTTTTGGATTTGGAAAATTTACAACAAATGCCCGTCCCTAACAGAATTTAATGCTTCGATTATTTTTTTATAAAAATAATTACTATTATATAATTTAAAATCTTCATACTAACTATAATAATCCGAAATGTTCACTCTCAATCAGATTTTTCATCTTACATAAACAGAAAGGATGTCCGGCAGGATCTATCATAACTGTCCATTCATCTGAATATTGCTTGTCAGCCTTTTTTGCACCACATTCGATAGCATGTTGAACCGCCTTTTCTAAATCATCAACCGCAAAATCCAGGTGAGCCATCTGCTGTTGTTTTTCAGGTTCTTCTGGCCAAACCGGCGGTACATATTCGGGATTTTTCTGGAACAATAAACAAGGATATACCCCTTGTTTGGTTCCCGGAGCATATACATAAGCCCAGTTTTCATCAAAAGCATTCGTTTCCCAATTCATTAACTTTGCATAGAATTTTGCCAGCTCGTGCGGCTCTTTACAGTCAATGGTAAATGAGTACATTTTTATTTTAAAATTTTGATCCATAATAAAAACCTCCGCAAATTTTAATTATATAATTGATAAATCCATACTAAACCGGATCATATCCCTGCATTGAATTCCGTTCTCATATATCGCTTCATTATAATGCCTTAGGAAAAAATCCCTGTCTATTCCTGTTATTCGGAATCCACATTTCTGATAAAATGCTATTTGGTTTATACTTGAATTTCCTGTGCCGACTTCAAGGGTTTTTATCTTCTGCTCTTTTGCTTTTTGAATTGCAAAGTTTACAAGCTGCTTTCCTATTCCTTTACCCTGATAGTCTTTACGCACCGCAATATTAATTATTTCAAGTGTTTCAGGCCGCGTAGGAAGCAAAACAATCACACCTATAATATTGTTGCAGTCATCAGTTGCAACATAGCAATCGCCTCTTTTTAAATATTCTTCTATAATATCTTTTGAAGGATCAGCTAAAAGCAATAAGTCCATAGGCGCTTTTTCGTTATCTTTTTGTAATCTGATTTTGATTTCCATAGATTTTACCTCTAAAATTAATAATCCAAGTAAAATTTACCATTATTATACCATGGCAGAACATATGTTTCAAATGAAATTTAATAAAAAAGCTATTAGCCAGACACAAACCAATCAAGACTGGTCTATACCCGGCTAATAGCTATAAATCTTAACACAAAATGCATTTCTCTAAACAAGACATCATATACCATTCTGGTTTTTACTTTCCAGTCTTATTAAAGAGCAAAACCCATATAATATATACTCAAACGAAGGCCTCCCACTTATGTTCTTACAGTACAGTATTTGGACTGAATTATAGACTTACAAACAATTGATTAACGAATTCCAGAACATAAAACCTAGGAAAAGCCAGGAATACTATACCATATATTTCAGTGTTTTTTATCACTACTTTATTTTAATCATAGACTAAACATATATACAGATTTTCGATTTTTTGTCGAAATGCAAAAATCATTGGCTTAGTATACTTTTCAAGCATCTCCATTAATATTTTTCTGATATTGCTACAGCCTATTCCATTAAAAAGTCAATAAATAAACACTTCTCAAATAAATCCTACATTTCATATATCATTGATATATTCCACAGCTTTATATACAACTTTTACTACATTTTCGTATGTTTCCAATTCTTTTATACGTTCTGCAGAAAACCATCCTATTCCCTGAATTTCTGTCTCCTGCTGCACAAATTCTTCATTTAATGCCTCACAGAGATATATCATGTCTATATGATTATGGGTTTTGTCTTCATTTATATCTTCAAGAAGTACTAAAAAAGGTGTTTCAAGTTCCCTGCAACGGTAACCGCTTAATTCAAGATTTCTTTTATTGCTGATTATTTTTGCCTTTATACCTGTTTCTTCATAAATTTCCCTTAAAACTGCGTCATCAGGCAGTTCATTTTCCTCAACATGCCCACCCGGCGGTAACCATACATTCAGTTTTTTATGATGTACCATCAAGATTTCTTTTTTAGAGTTAAAAACTATCCCCGTCGCTGTAAAATGATTGATTATCAAATAATTTCCCCGCTTTCATTTCTTCTTATCTTTATAACTACAAGCAAGTGAAAAAATCAATAAGCCTTATTATGATTCAGCAGTCTAAGTACCATAATAGTACTGTCTATAACCCGGTTTTTTCTTGTTCTCCACGAATCCGACATAGGAAAGTCGTAACGGTTCGGTTTTTTGGGCAACTCCCAAAGCCCGTCTTCGTTTCTTTGATTTAATATCCACTCAAAGTATTTGTCCTCGTACTTTTTCCATCCGCTATATTTTGAGACCAAAGATAGTGCCCGGATCCAATGGCAAAAATCTCTGCTGTCTTTTCTTACAGTATCAATAGCAACAAAATCTGATAAACCTCTATTGTAAACATAAATTATTCCGTTTGCCTTGGTCATGCAATAATCCACCAAAGCCCGGTCAGTCAAATCGCTTATATATCTTTCTTTGTCCGTAGGTGCTAGTAACAGCAAATTGTAATATCCGAAAGCCGGTAAGGTCTTTTTTGTGTAAAATCCGAAATATTCGTTTTGAGCCTTGCTTTCTTCTTCTTTATCATAATACCCTTTGCCAAAAGCTACCTCGGCAAAATAAGTCCAGCGTTTTCTGTGCATAACAAGGGCTTCATTATCTTCATCAATCACTGCCAGCATACCGGCGCATACCAAGGGTACAAACATTTCCGGCCACCATCGTATATTGTCTTGTTTTTCAAATTCGTCAAACCTTTCTTCACCGTTAAATACTTTTAATATGAACTCGGTCACTTTTTTCAGGCACTTATGATTCTTATCCAGTCCGTATGTAAGGCATTTTCGTATCATATCTTCGGAAAATCCGTGAAAAGGCGGCCAAAATCCTCTTTCACTCTGCTCTTGCTCAATCTTTTTTACAAACGGATGATTACATAACCCGTCATATGCATTTTGATATTCAAGGTTATCCGGACTTAATTTTTTAAAATCTTTTAGAAGAATAAATTTAGGTATAGGGTCCGGCTTCATATCAAGAAGTTTGTCTACAACAGTATTTAAGTCAAACAATAAGCTCACTCCCATATATTAGACTAAAGCAAACTGCTCCATAAACAAAATTATCTATAAACAAATTATCTATGCATTTATTATAAATCAATAAGAATATTGCATCCCTCTTATAATTTGCACAGCATAAATTATCATCAAGTTTATCCCTGCCTGTGGTTGATATATCTGTTTAACGAATTTATAAATTCCTCCAAAAATGCTTCCTCACCTAAAGTATTTATTTTAAAAAATACCGCCTGGCTTCCTCCTGATGTAATAGCCGTTATGAACAAATCATCTTCCACTTCCAGCAATGTTATATTCATACTGACTCTGTTTTTTCCGGTCATGCTGTATCTTTCATAAACCCTGACAGCCATTCTGGCATTACCCATAGTAATTGAACTTCCGTCTTCATAACTTGCAGATAAGCTGCCTTCAGTAATATCCCTATGCAGCCAATTAAGAAGTTCATCAAAATTTCCTTTCAGCCTTTTTTCATATTTAGCCATATTAAAATCCCCTTCAAGTATAAATTTTAATAAAATCATTTTAATCTTTATTTAAGTACTTGCAGTATAAATTCGATTACACCTGATATATCGTATTTTGATGTATAAAACAATTATTCATATATAATCTAAGCGTATTACTTGCTGGCAACAATTATTAAGCCTGCCCTTTGGTTACTGCCTGTCGAATACGGACATATCTCTTTGTCATACCTGTCACACAATTCCAGAAATTCATCGTAAAGTCCGGGTTTCTCATACAATTTCTCAAGAAAATCTTTTCCACAGAGATTTGTCAGTGTTCCTATTGAAGTTAATCTTTCTATTTTCATACCGTAATTTTCAAATATCTCCTTAATCTCCTGTGGCAAAAATGCCTTTACCGGTCCAAGATAATCGTTTGTACATCCTTTTACCAGCTCTTTGTTTTCTTCGTACTGATGAGTATGCCAAAAACCGTTATTAAACATTTCATAAATGGCAGGAATAAATCTTTCGTTACTAAACCTCATGCCTGACTTTAAAATTGATACAATCATATTTGCCCTGTTGGAAACAGTCATTATAACCTTCTTTTTGGCTACCCGTATCGTTTCTTTAATCGCAATTTCAGCATCAGAACCACAAAATGACACCGGACCGTCCATATTTATAACCAAATCAAAGGAATTGTCCTCAAACCTGGAAAGATCCGTTGATATTCCTTGTTCAAAGGTAATATTTTTAAGTTTCGTCTCTTCTGCTTTTCTTTTGGCTAATTCTATCATCTTATCAGATATATCAAAATGAACCACACTGTAACCTCTTTGGGCCAGAGGAACAGAAAAAGCACCGGTACCTCCTCCGACGTCCAAAATGGTCTTAATATCCGGTGTAAGATGCTTGTTTATCTCCTTCCACCTTAACTCCCGGTTTATTTTTTCATCAAACATATCGATTTCTTCTTTATGTGCCTTGGCATCCCACCATGATTTTTCCAATTCGTAATCGGTTTTTACCATATTTGATCCCCTCCCATTTTTTGTATGATGTATCAGGCATAAATTAAATGCACGGATAAAAGCAATATACAATTATAATCCGACATTTCATAAATTCCATTTAATTTTGCCCGATAGTAGATATATAGGATAATAAAATTTCTAAATATTTTATCTTATAAGGTAAATCTTGTCAATAACAAGTAAATTTTATTGCCAATATCCTGACAATAATATATAATGATTTTGCCAAATAAGGCTCTTAATTCTAGCCATTTAAACAGGAGTAATTTATGCACGAAGTAGAAGTAAAAGGGATTTTATCAGCAAAAAACGGGATGAACATATACCGGGGATGTACCCACGGTTGTATTTACTGCGATTCCAGAAGCAAATGCTATCAGATGAATCATGCTTTTGAAGATATTGAGGTAAAAGTCAATGCACCGCTTCTGTTGGAACAAGCCCTACGCAGAAAAAGAAAGAAATGCATGATAGGTACAGGTGCCATGTCTGATCCGTATATTCATTTGGAAGAAAAACTGGGCAATACCCGTAAGTGTCTTGAACTTATCTCTTCTTATGGATTTGGGCTTGCTATTCAAACCAAGTCCGCTAGGATACTTAGAGACCTGGACTTGCTGAAAAAAATTAACGAAAAAGCAAAATGTGTAGTCCAGATGACTATGACCACCTATGATGAGGACTTATGTAAAATTATTGAACCGAATGTCAGCACTACCAAAGAACGCTTTGAAGTACTTAAAATATTGCGGGACAACAATATTCCGACTGTAGTTTGGCTAAGCCCATTCCTTCCTTTTATAAATGATACCGAAGAAAACATCCGAGGATTGCTAAATTATTGTATTGAGGCAAAAGTATATGGAATAATCTGTTTCGGTATAGGATTAACCTTGCGGGAAGGAAACAGGGAATATTTTTATAAGAAATTAGACGAACATTTTCCAGGCCTGAAAGAACGGTACATACGCGCTTATGGCAATTCATACGAGGTAATAAGCCCTAATCATGGAAGGCTAATGTCTATAATTAATGATACATGTAAAGCCCACGGAATTATTTGCGACGTAAACCAATGTTTTAACTACATGCATGAATTTGAAGAGAAAAGTGATTACGAGCAAATTTCTTTACCGGGATTGTAAAACTTAATCATATATAACACTATATAAAAAATCATCAAAAACATAAAACTATGACAAAGAAATGATATGGTTAATATATAGTGAAATATAACATATGGCAGCAATTGATTCCTTAATTTCTTATACCCCATAATTTATCTTAGGTTTTTTAAGGAATATTGCTGCCATATACTTTTTTTACTTATTTTATATATTATTACTTTATATAACTTTTTAAGTTATATGTATTATATTACTATTTTTTATCAATTACTTAAATATTAATTAGCCGCACATAAAACATCCAGTTCGTTTTGCAGTTTTTGCAAATCCTTTCTTATACTGATTTTCTGAGGGCATACTTTTTCACATTTACCGCACTGTACGCAGTTTTTGGCTTTCAGTTTATCATCGAAATTATTCTGCCAATTCCACCTGATATCATTTTTATTTCTGTAAATGCCATATTTATTCCACAAAGCAAAGTTTCTCGGTATATCTACTCCCGCGGGGCATGGCATACAATATCTGCAAGCGGTGCAACTGTTGTTGACTCTGGCTTTTAACACTGAACGTACCTTTTCTACAGCTTCCATTTCCACATCATTAAGTGGAGCAAAATTATCAAAAGTATTTAAGTTGTCGGAAACCTGACTAAGAGTTGTCATTCCGCTTAGAATTACTTTGACGTTTGGTAATGTTCCTACATATCTAAGCGCAAACGAAGATATGGACTTATCCGGAGCCAAAGCTTTAAAATACTTTGATGCACTCCTTGGCAGCTTGGCAAGATTTCCTCCCTTAACAGGCTCCATTACTATTACAGGAATTCCAAGTTCTTCTGCCAGTTTATATCCCTTAAATCCGGCCTGTTCTTCCATATCCATATAGTTAAGCTGCAATTGGCAAAAATCCCATTTACGATAACGAACAATATACTCAAAAGCATCATAATCGTCATGGAATGAGAATCCGAAATATCTTATTTTTCCTTGTTTCCTTAAATTTTCGCAAAATTCAGGTACACCCAGTTCTACCATTTGATCAAATAATTTTCGATTTACCGCATGCAGCAGGTAAAAATCCACATAATCGGTCTGCAAACGCTGCAATTGTTCATTAAAAATTCTTTCTGCATCCTCTATAGATTTAACAATTGAGCAAGGTAACTTCGTAGCAAGATAAAATGAACTTCTGTCATATCTGGATAAAGCTTTTCCGGTAAATTTCTCGCTCTCACCGTTATGGTAAAAATATGCCGTATCAAAATAGTTAACCCCGTTTTTATATGCCAAATCAATCATTTTCAATGCTTTTGTCTCATCTATTTTTCCTTCTTTAGTCACAGGGAATCTCATACATCCAAACCCCAACAGTGATACTTCAACCCCTATGTTTGGTATTTTCCTATATTCCATAAAAACCTCCAGATAATTGCATTTGCAAATTTAAAAAATATGAAACTCATAAATGTATTTTGGATGAATATACAATATATCAGTATCATATCATAATTTTTCGCTTTAATAAATGGATTATATTATATTTGAAATTTTTTAAAATATTGAAGGTTAAACTGCTTCAAACTGGTATACCCCGCCGAATTTACTTATATTGTAAATATTATATAAATTTTGTAGTTTTTTCTTTTATTTTAACACATTTTGTATTATAATATAATTAATTTCCAATTACGATATTCAGAGAAAGAATTTTAAAAATATAAAAAAGGGGGTTAAAAAATGAAAAGAAAAATCCTATCATTTTTGCTGGCTTTATCACTAGTTATTCCAGCATTACAAAGCGTACCTGCAGCGGAAGTATCCGCAGCAACAATTTATGAAGATTTTGAAAACGGTATAGGCGGTTGGGGACCCAGAGGTGATGAAACGGTAGAACTTACTACAGAAGAAGCATACTCAGGAAGATATAGCCTTAAAGTCTCCGAGCGAACAGAAACTTGGAACGGTGCTACCTGTGATATGACAGACGTATTAGAACTTGGAGTTACATATAATTTCAGCATTTATATTAAATATACAGGTAACTCCTATTCCAACACGCACAATTTCAGCCTGCAGCTACAGTACAACGACGGTGTGGATGACAAATACATGAATATAAAAACTGCTCCTGTAACAAAAGGCCAATGGACGTTACTGCAAGGAGAGTATACTGTTCCTACTGATGCAGAAAATGTATATATATATGTGGAAACCGAGTTCACATCTTCTCCGTCAGCTCAGGATTTAATGGATTTTTACATTGATGATTTTAAAGCCGTTCCTGCTGACTTGCCTGAAATTGAAAAGGATATTCCAAGCTTAAAAGATGTATTTGCAGATTATTTCCTCGTTGGATGTTCTTCTACTGCGGCCGAAATCGGTCCTTCACCGGCAAAAGACCTTGTACTTAAGCACTATAACTGTCTGACTTTCGGTAATGAGTTAAAGCCTGATGCAGTTCTTGACTATAACGCTACCATAGCGTATATGGAAGCAAGCGGAGACCAGACAAATCCTCAGGTAAATTTAAGGGCTGCCAGAACCTTATTTGAATTTGCGGAAAAAAATAATTTACCGGTAAGAGGTCATACACTTGTATGGCATAGCCAGACTCCGGACTGGTTCTTTAAGGAAAATTACTCTCAGGATTATTCGGCTCCATGGGCTTCAAAAGAAGTAATGCTTAAGAGATTGGAAAATTATATCAAGAACGTAATGAATCTAATTAAAGAAACGTATCCCAATGTAAAAATATATGCATGGGACGTTGTAAATGAAGCTGTTGATCCAAATACACCAACCGGTATGCGTAATCCCGGATCAAATAATGTCACACCCGGCAATTCCCTGTGGATGCTTACTGTCGGTGAGGAGTATATTGAAAAAGCTTTCGAATATGCGAGAAAATATGCACCTGCAGACTGTAAACTTTTTTATAATGACTATAATGAATACGAAGACAGAAAAAGCGATATAATTTACAACATCCTCGCTAGATTGAAAGAAAAGAACTTAATAGACGGTATGGGAATGCAATCCCACTGGACAATGGATTATCCAAGCGTAAGTATGTTTGAAGCAGCCGTAAGAAAATATAACACATTGGGCCTTGAAATGCACCTGACAGAAATAGATATGAGAAATCCTAATAACGATCCAGGTTCATTAAATAACCAGGCCAGCCGTTATAAGGCTTTCATTAAAAAAGCCGTTGATTTGAAAAAAGAAGGCATGAATATAACAGCCATAATTTTCTGGGGAATAACAGACAAAACCAGTTGGCTTGGCGGCTATCCGTTGTTATTTGACGCTAACTACAAGGCAAAACCTGCATATTACTCTATCGTAGAAGATTATATTAATGTAACACCGACACCTACTCCTACCGTTACACCTACGCCGCCTGTAACTCCGACTCCTACTCCTCCTATAACACCTACTCCTACACCTGTTCCGGGTGAAGCAAGACCTGTCGTATCTGTTACCACAACAACAGGCGGCAATACAGTAAATCAGAGTTACACCTTAACCGCAGAAAGCGGTACAATTAACCTATCAAAAGTTAAAATAGTTTTCACTGCTGACGGTATAAGTACGCAAGAACATAACTTCTGGTGCGACCATGCGGCTTTGCAGCTCGATGTTGAGCCATGGTATGTACCACTTACAAATAACGTCAAAGGAGAAATCAAGGACGGAACTCTGGTTCTGACTTTTGACAGTGATGCTAGTCTTTCAGCAGGACAGGGAACACTCGTGGCTAATATCCGTTTTGCCAAAAAAGACTGGTCAAATTACGATACACTTACCAATCCTGTAGTTAACGTTTATTATGACGGCCAACTTGTTCAATAAAATTTCGTAGCTTATGATGCAGTAACAAAGCCGGGGTACATTTTAAGTACCCCGGCTTATCTTTTGTTTTATTAAAAGAGTAACCTTTTATAATAAAACATATCAAATTTATTTTAATTTTTTATTATCAATGTTTTCGATAATTTTCTTTTTACTATTTACTATTGAACTATAACTAGAATTTCTAAAAAAATAAATATTATATACTCATTTTATAAATAAAAAACAGATTATAAATAAAAAAACAGAAAACATTATGTTTTCTGCTGGTCTTTTGCCTTATTCATTGAAAACACTACACATAGAGAGCTCAAAAGTTTTCATTTGAAAACTTTTGAAATCTTCCATCCGTTTAA
>NZ_CVTD020000017.1 GCF_002904165.1 Herbinix hemicellulosilytica
TTGGTCTTGCACTTAGACCTCGGCTTTTAGAATTTTCGGGGTTGTTTCACTGTTCAGTTATCAAGGTTCTGTTAATCTTGCTGATTTTATTCGTTTTTTGTCGGTTATTTATTGCCGCCGACAAGATCTAATTTTATCATATCTGCTTATTTATGTCAACCGCTTATATTAATTATTTTTTTCTTATAATAAGCAATACTTATAAGCGGTTGCCCCTTTGTCATCAGCGGATGTCCATATTATCACATCTAATTTATAATGTCAATACGAAATTGTATTAATTTTTTATTCAATTAACAAAATTTATTCCTGTATCAGATGTGGACCTATATTATCACGATCTAAATATAAAGTCAATCTTAATTAGAAAACTTTATTTTAAGTCTTTCCGTTATGTTTTTTACGGCTCTATAATTACCGGAGTTCCAGTCGGGCAATTATCCCACAATATATCCATTATATCGTTATCTACCGCCACACAACCGGCAGTCCAGTCCGAATGGGAGCCGTGCCCATGTATCATTATTTCACCGCCCAAAGGTGTATTCCAGGGAGGAGTTATTTTACGGTTAACAGCATCTGCAATCTTCTCGTATGTTTTTTGATCGATTAAACCCGCATTTAAAGCCTCCATTCCGTCTTCCTTATTTGGATATGATATCCCTAACGATAAATAAAACTTGCTTTTACTGTTTCTTATACAGATATAATATTCACCTTCAGGGGTCCTGCCGTCTCCCTCCTTTTTCTTGTCCCCAATCGGATTCCATCCTAATCCTACAGGGTAGCTGCCATATAAAATGTCTCCATCCCAAAGTTCAAGAATTCTTTTTTGCTTTTTTATAATAATTTTCGGTTTCTTTATTTTAACCTCTTTGTCTATCTCAAATCCGTTTTTATATTCAAATTTTTCAGGATTTGTAACTCCACACATAACTCATTTATACATCCTTTTCATTATATAATTTTACTTTTATCAAGATATATATCTCTTATTATCTCTTATTATCTCTTATTATCTCTTATTATCTCTTATTATCTCTTATTATCTCTTATTATCTCTTATTATCTCTTATTGTTTTTCTGTTTTATTTTCTGTTCTCTTAATTTAATATGAATAAATTTAATTATTAAAGGAACCTTCCCAAAATTCTTATTATTTTCGGGAATAAAAAATGAAAGTTCCGGGCCCAAGTCTAAAACTCATTCTGTAGGAAAATAATCTCATAGCAACTATAAAAAATCTTATACATAAAATGCAGAGTGTATATTTTCTTCCACTCTGCATAATTTCATTTTGTTATATGGTGTTATATTATTCTTTTATGCCTGTCAATTAAATTTTTGGATTTAATCGCTTTTGCTTTGTGATATATCTTCTTCTTCCATTTTCATAGCTCTTAAGGCTCTTCTTTTTCTCCTTGCTTCTTCGGAGGCATATAAAATAAAATCCTTTATAATCCCCGGCCGTTTGATATGTTCCAATACCAGCTTAGGATGGGTGGTATCACCGGTATAGCAAGTGATTGTACCCAGTTTAAATATCCTTTCCCAAAAGCTTCTTGTAAGGCGTACATCCTGTATCTTATACATAAATGCATCGTCTTCGGTGATACTCAAAAAGCCGGATGTTATTGTTAATTTTTCTTCCGATATAGTATACTTTGTATAACTTAAAGGAAGTCCAAAAAATAACGTACGTTTTCTTTCTATATATATCATTGTTAACCCCTTTAAAAAATATATATTTTATTTAACTTTGAGCTCTTTTGTCATTGTATCATTTGTAACAACCAAATTAACATTTGATAAGTCCGCATCTTCCTCAACTTCAAATGCCAATATGGCAGATATTTTCTCTCCGGCTTTTATATTCGTATTAATGAATAGCAGATTATTTTCCAAAAGGACCGACTGAGGTCTATATGTGGTTTCATCATTTATATGAAGCATATACCTTGCGTCTGATTTAATAAGGTCTAGTAGTTTTTCACTATCCGTTATGTTCTCAACCTCAAATTCAACCACAAAAAACCGATATCCTTGTTTGGCATCGATGTAAAAGACCTGATTGGTTTCATCGTCGGATAATGTATCAACCGTACGATATCCTACATACTGAAAATCAAAATTTGTCTCCCCTATAACTTCGGATAAAGTATATTCTTTAGTTTCGCTTTCATTTCGGTTATTATCCTCGTTAACCGTATCAGTATTACTGTCTTTAGAATCATTTTCTGCAATATCATTTATGTCTTCTTTTTCTTCAGAAGCGGAAGTTTCGTTTATCTTACTGTAACTTAGTAAATCCGCGGAATAATTTTTATCATACTTTAGAAGTAATCCGGCCATATATTCCGCCACTGCATTTATGTTATTTTCATTTAACGGATACTTTTTCATACATCCCGTAAGCAAAAGTGCAAATATACATATAAGTACAAAAGAAATTTTTTTCACAGCATTAAGCCCCCAATCTCCCGTATTCGACTATGCTAAGTATATTTTATATCAATAATCTTACCATTAAATTTTATCTTCTTCAACTAGAACCAAATGATAAATTGGTATGATTATGTCAAATCCACCTCGAACCAGAATTCCACACCCATATTGCGGTTTATAACACCACATTCTCTGTTATGGGAATTCATAATTGCCTTTACAATAGAAAGACCGATTCCGCTTCCGCCGTATTCCCTCGTCCTTGCCTTATCTACCTTATAGAATTTAATCCATATCTTATCCAGTTCATCTTCCGGAATATTTTGGCCTGTATTAAAGACAGCCACCCTTAATACGTTTCCCCTTGGTATAAGTTTTATTTCAATAATATTTTGGCCGCTTACATGGTTGAGGGCATTACTGATGTAATTTGTAACCACCTGTTCTATCAGATACTCATCTGCCCATACGTATATTGGCCCGTAATCTTCAAAATGGATGGTTACATTTTTCTGTTTAAAAAGTATTTCCGTAGACATCAGTACCGATTTTATTAATTGAACAATATCAAACCGTTCAAAATTTACCTGATTGTTTCCGAATTCCAACTCATTTAAAGTCAGAAGTTTCTTAACCAGTTGATTCATTTTATTTGCTTCATCAATTATAACTTCACAGTAAAAGTTTCTGTTTTCTTCGTCTTCGTTAACATTTTCCATAAGGCCTTCTGCATAACCCTGAATTAGTGAAATCGGAGTTTTAAGCTCATGGGACACATTGGAAAGAAATTCTTTGCGCATTTCATCAATTTCTATCTTTTTCTGAATATCGTTTTTAAGCTCATTGTTTGCTTTTTTAAGCTCTGATATGGTTTTTTGAAGCTTATCAGACAGAATGTTGATGCTGGCTCCAAGTTCGGCAATTTCGTCTTTCCTGTTAATTGGGTATTTTGCTTCAAAATCCAGATCTGCCATACGTTTGGCGATATTGGAAAGATCAAGAATTGGCTTTGTAAACCTGCTGCTTATTATAAACATTGCAATTATACCTATAATAACTGCAATCAGGCCTACATATCCCAAAAATTGGTTTGACAGATTAACGCTTTCTTGAATACTTTCAAAATTAGACCTTAAAAATACAACCTTATTGCCATCCACTAAGCCAATTAGATCTATATAATTGGCATCCAGCCTACTGTCATACAGCCTGTATATAACATAATTCTCACATTCTTCTATAACTGTTCTGTTTTTGCTATTGGCATTTCTGCTCATATAGTCTCTTATTAAAGATTGTATCTGGTATTGTTCTCTGTCGCCAAGATCATTCGGATGAGGATAACTGGATACCGGTGCCCCAGCAAAAGACATCAGAACATAAATATTGACATCACTGCTTGAAGACAGCTTCTCCATTGTTAATGTGTCTTCTTCGGCCAAAAAAATCTCTTCTTTACTGTTGGCATATATATCCTGAACTTTGTAAAAAACATCTTCCAACTTGTCTACTTTGCAATGAAGATAGTAATCGGACAAAAATGTCCGGTTGATAAACCACGGTATAAATATTGTAAATGCTATCAATGCTGCAAGTAATACTGACAGCTTAAACCTTATGGAATGTTTCATTCATCCACCTCAAATTTGTATCCAAGCCCCCAAATGGTCTTGATATAACTGCCCTTATCCCCCATTTTGCTTCTTAGTTTCTTAACATGGGTATCTATAGTTCTTGCATCCCCAAAATAGTCATAATTCCATACATTATTAAGAATCTTTTCTCTTGACAGGGCAACTCCCTTATTCTTGACAAAGTAGGACAAAAGCTCAAATTCCTTGAAGCTTAATTCTATGGGAACGCCGTCTATTTTTACCTGATGGGCCGCTTTATCAAGAGTAATTCCCCCAACTTCTATAACCTCATCGTCAATTCCTGCTGTTCTTCTAAGTACGGCTTCCACCCTTGCCACCAGTATCTTGGGACTGAATGGTTTGGAAATATATTCATCCACTCCGAGTTCAAATCCAAGCAGTTCGTCCTTTTCATCCCCTTTGGCTGTAAGCATAATTATAGGTACATCGGAATACTGTCTTATTTCCCTGCATACCTGCCATCCGTCGACTTTCGGCATCATGATATCCAATATGATTAAAGCAATGCCTTTATTGGAAAAAAATATATCCAAGGCCTGCTCACCGTCTTCTGCTTCAATAACTTCGTAATCGTTTCGTACCAGGAAATCTTTTACCAGCTTTCTCATTCTGCTTTCGTCATCGACGACCAGTATCTTTAGCTTTTCCATGGGGCACCTCCGACTTAGATATGTAAAATTAATTATATATTAGCAGTTATCTATGTCGAAATTGTGAATTTATTTTAGCTCCTGAGGATAAACAAGTCCCCATTGCATACGGATTTCATCCATTATATTCATAACATCCAGGGTACTTTGCAACGGATTTATCGGACTTTCAAGCAGACCTTCCCTTAAGCATCTGTTAACTTCGGCAGCTTCATATTCATAGCCGTTAACTATATATGGTTCTTTAAATGCCTCAACACATTGAAGATTATTGTCATATAAAAAGGCAGAGTCAGCCTTAAAGAATTTTTCCACTTTTATATAACCTTTTTCACCAAATATAAGGGCATCTGAACCTAATTGAGCACATAAAGCAGTGCTTAAATCTGCCAGAGTTCCGTCATTGTAATGAAGCAAAATAACATTTTGCTCGTCAACCCCGCTTTTGCCCATAATTGCGCTGCTGTATATCTTATCAGGCAAACGGTTAAGAAGATATGTGGCATAGGTTATGGGATAAACCCCTAAATCCAAAAGGGCACCGCCGCCCAAATCAGGATTGAACAGTCTGTGGTTATAATCAAACTCAAAGCAAAAACCGAAGGATGCCCTAATATGAAGGACTTTACCTATCCTTCCTTCGTCAATCCACTTTTTAATTCTTTTAGTAGCCGGTAAAAATTTTGTCCACATGGCTTCCATTAAAAATACTTTATTTTCTTTTGCGATATCGATTAATTGCTTCGTATCCTTGCTGTTTAGAGTAAAAGGCTTTTCACACAAGACAGCCTTTTTATGTTCTAGGCAAAGCTTAGCCATTTCCTTATGTTCTGTATGGTGAAGTCCTATATACACAACATCTATATCAGGGTCTTTTATAAGAGCCTCATAGCCTGCATATGCTTTTTCAATTTGAAATTCTTTTGCAAATTTTTCTGCCCTTTCTGCACTTCTTGATGCCACTGCTGCAATGCTGCAATCCTCCAATGCTTTTAGTGCTGAAGAAAATTGAGTTGCAATTGAACCTGTACCAAGTATACCCCAACGTATTTTTTTCATATAATGCATCCCTTTCTTAAAATGTTTATAAAATTCCTTCCCTAGACAATTGTTTAAATAAAATTTATAAATTCATTTTACTATCTGAAAATATTAAAATCAATTTATTTATATATAATAAAACTTTTATTATTTCTTCCAGCTTTTAAAGCAGAATCAAAACTTTTACTATTACAACTAAATATCACAATTATCATAATGGATAAATCCAGAAATTAACTCATTATAAGCTAAACAGTAACATTATAAAAACACTTAAAAAAATAAGCCTGTTTCTTACCTGGAAACAGACCTTTATGTATTACTTCAGAATACCATAAAATTATACCTGAAGTAATTTATATTCGTATATATCGTCCACCGTATGGTAGCCTACCTTCTCATATGCCCGTCTGGAAAGCATATTTTTCTTGTCCACAAACAGAGTACAAAAATCATAACCTTTATCAAGATACTTTTTACTGATATTATATATATTTGTTGCCGCATAACCTAGTCCTCTGTATTCTTCCGGTGTATAAACATAGTTTATAGCAATCCCATGGACGAGCTTTCTGCTTGCAGCGGCCATAGATACAACAGTTCCATTATTGTCTTCAAAAACATACAGCCTATTGTCGTCAATCATTCTTGTTGTCTTAACCAGCGCCGATTCATAATCTATTTCTTTAGCCAGTGCTTCAATTTGAAACTGTATCATCCAGTCGGTCAACATTTTTACTTCATGGGATAATGCCAGTCTTGTATATCCTTCTGCCGGTTTAATTTCATTTACCTGCGTAATTACCATAATGTCTGCTTCCAACCTTTGCACAAATGTGCATTTAACCCTTTTTCTGTACTCATCAATAAAGGCTTCACAAACCTCATACTTTGCACTGATACCTTCAAAATTTATCTGATTATCCGCCATATAACCGGCCAGCACCATAGCCGCTTCGCGAATGTCTTTGCCATAATCCTGGACATAAACTGCCATATTACTGTTCGGAATGTTGCTGAAATGCAATACAACCCGGTCATCATCCGTAATCACGCCAAACAGAATATCACATAAATCCGGATTATTTTTGCACTGATATGCATTATAAAGCACCAACTGACTGACTGCTTCATTTTCCAGCAGTACCGATTCATAATCCAATAAATATTCTTCGGCATTATTATAGACCCTGACAATCATATTGCTTTCCTTCTTTCTGCGGATATTTATACCCTATTATTAATCTTCCCATTTTTATGCATTTTAAACTCTTATATTTGCTAATATCATACAGTATAATTATTATACAGTTATTGGGTATAATTACTTTGTCTTATTTTTCTATACTTCGAATTCATTATCTGTCATAATGCAATTATACTATTATTTTCCATATATTGTAAATAGTTAAATAAATACCCGGTATTATAATTTGACAAAAGCCAGTGGGATTAAATAAAAATCCCATTGGCTTATTGTCATCGGCAAAATTTACTTAATATCCTTACCCATTTTCTTTTTCTTTAATGCAACGGTAGATGCTCCAAGCAAAACTACTCCGCCAGCTATTGCAGCTGCCATACCCGGTATTGATAACTTCTTCTCTTCTTTTTCACTATCCTTATCCGAAATGGTTCTAATATTATCATCTTCGATAGAAGTTCTCTTAAGTTCATCTATGACTTCTTCCGCATTTTCCTCAGAACCTGTTGCATATAATATCTCATCAGTTTCTTCGGCTAAATCTTTTTCTTCGGCTTCCTCAAAGGCCTGAATTTGAATTTTAAATTCCTCTTCTTCTATGGCAGTATCCTCAATTTCATCTTTTTCCATCAAAATCCCGTCAGATGCAGTGGCAGATACCGGTGTGTCGCCTGTATCTGTTATATCAGCCCCTGCATTATAAACATCTGCGTCGGGGGCTTCAAGCGGCTCTGACTGAAAGATTACCGGATCGCTGGCCACAACCTTAACCAAATCCTTGCCGAATAAGTCGTACAATATTTTTGCATTTTCCTCACTGTAAGGAGTTATGCCTACTTCAACATAATCTTTTGCAATTCCGGTGTAGACCACCATAAATCCCAATTTTTCTATATCTTTTACATGGTCAACAAAAAGATATTGATCCATTTCTCTTTGCTTTTCGAACAAAGCCTGGTCTTGTGTGTTTACCGTTCCTACGTATGCAGGCGAAGAACCGCCGCCGGACTGCGCAAATGCTGCTCCTGTCCACATTGCTGATATACATAAACCAAGTGCAAAAGTTTTTATCATATTTTTTCTGATCATATTATCCTCCTATCAAAATTTATTACTTTGTTAAGCGCTTACAATAATTAGACGAAGAAGCAGCTTTTTAGTTCCAATATAATTACGTATGTTTAATAGTTAATTTTGGTTATGCAGTCTAAGTTGTGCTATAAGATTTTATTACCTTGCATATACATAGAGTATAGAGTAACGCAGGAGGCAAATTATGGATGAGCATAATTTTTTTGATATTGCAGTGGCTGAACATAGATTTTGGCTGCAGATTATGGGTGACCACGCCAGATTTATATTTTTCTCATTGGCCCCAAATGAAATAGAATATCTCCAAAGATCACAAGACTTTATTATAGCTTTTGATGAACTTCTTGACGGAGTAAACAACATATCGGGAATCGATGAGCTTGAACGGATTACGGATCAGGCTTATAAAATGTCTCTTCATTTGCGTGAATTTAAACTTCTTCTATTGTCACTTACCTTAAATTCGGATATAAAAATACACCTTTCTTCCACCTTCATAAATGATATGCTGAATGAACTGGAAGAATATCTGACAGTTTTGTCTTTACTGCAATCTAAAGAATCCATATTGTTTCATCCCCTGCATTATCATCTGTTGTGGTTAACAGACGCTGTCGGGCATGCCGCTTCTGTATCATCGAATTTGGACCCTGTCGAAAAGGATATGATTGATAAATGCAGCCATTTTGAAACCCTATTTGTTGATCTGCTTCTTAAAGCAACAATTATGAACGGATACATTCGGACGCAGATAAATAATTTTCCGGCCCTTGACCGGTTAAACAAACAGGTAGAAACAGCGATAATTTTATTTAAAGACTTTTTGGAAGAAATCAGGGACCAAAGAATAAGCGGACAGGTACTTGGAACTCTCTTTCCTCTTATGGCTGATCATATGGCAAGGGAAGAATGTTATTATCTGTGGAAATTATCCCAAACGGCCGGCCTGACCAAGCGTCCTGACTGCAATCCTGCAAGCCCAAGAATTGAAGGATAATTATCCTGTTTACATATTAGTTATTTTATCACATAAAATATAGTAACCTATATCCTGAAAGGAGATTATATGGAATTCCAACAAAGCAGAACCTTTTCAAATCTGCAAAATGCTTATGAACTGGAACTTATGTTGAGTACTATTTATTCTATATATGGCGATATAGCAAGGCAGTCAGGCTATCAGGAAATCGGCTTTATATACGATACATTCCAAAGAAACAGCAAAGAACATGCAAGGATCTGGCTAAGGCAGATGAATCAAGGTCTTCTTCCTAATCTTGAAGAAGCCCTTGCTGCTTCCGCTCAAATTGAAAATTACAAAGGGTCTCAGCTCTACAGGCAAAATGCTATTATAGCCGGGGAAGAAGGGTATACGAATCTGGAATCGTTATTTAACGGTATAGCAAATATCGATCTTAACCATGCTCTCCAATTTGAAGAAAATTACAATAATCTTCTGAGAAACCAGGTTTTTTGCAAACCACAGCCTCAATTTTGGATATGTATGCAATGCGGCAACATCATGAACGGCTTATGCGCTCCTGAAGTCTGCCCCGTATGTGGTTTCCCGCAGGGTTACTACCGCCTATATAACGTCGAAAGGGTTTAGCTGCCAAAGAAAAAAGGAGGCAGCCAAATAAAGCCGCCTCCTTATGGTTTAATTAGTTTGTAAATAACTGTGACCAGTAAATTACACCATTTGCCTGGTATACACCGATACCTATTTTATTAAAGTTACCGTTCAGTATATTGGCTCTGTGTCCGGAAGAATTCATCCAGGCATTTACAACTTCCTGTGGTGTTCTCTGACCGTAAGCTATATTTTCTCCTGCTGTCCTGTAAGAAATTCCGTATTCCTGTAGTACGGTAGAAAATTTAGAACCGTTCGGTCTTGTGTGTGAAAATGACACGGATGTTTCCTGAGCCCTTTTATCTGCTGCCGCTTTCAAAGTAGCATTCGTTGTTAAAGGAGCAAGTCCAGCTTTTGAACGCTCAACATTGACAAGCCTTAATACCTCTTCTGCATAGCTGTTGCTGCTTGTAGTATTGGCAGACGTATTAGAAGAATTTGTATTCTTCGATGTTGTTCCGGTTTCCTTAGGTTTTGAACTTGAATTAGAGTTTGTTGCATTTGTGTCCTTCGGTGTGGTAGTGGTGGTTTTCTGAGTATTATTGGTACTCTTTTGACCTAATGAAGATAATATATCATTCAGAGCGCTTATATTATTGATATTAGCATCAGTAATATTAGTATATCCTTTATCCTGCAGTTTCTTTACTACATCATTTACCGAATAGCAATCGGACAGGTCAACATTATTATATATATAAGTTGTTGTTTTACCGGACTTGTTTGCTGTGGCTGTATTGTTAGCAGTGTCGGTGCTGTTATTAGCTTCAGAAACAGTATTCTTAGTTACTGTATTAGTCTTGCCGGCATTCGAAGCATTGTTACTGCTTACTGTATTTTTAGTTGAAACAGTATTATTTGTATTCGCTTTCCTACTGCCGGTTTTTGCGGCATTTCCTGTATTATTAACGGTTTTATCTTTCTTTTCTGTATTTGAATTTTTTAATTCTTTAGTATCGTCTCTTTTTGCATTTTCAGTTGTAGGGGCAGCCGTTTCTGCCTCAGAAGCCTTATCTTCTGTCGCTTCGTTTCTTTCAGTTTCCTGAGTAAATTCAGGCAGCTTTGCCATATTCTGTGTTTCATCGGCATCCTCTTGTATAATAACTTGCTGTATATTTTTATCTATATTTAAACCTTCATTGGTAACAAGCTGATTGATGCCGAAAGTACCTGCACAAGAAAGTGCCAGTGAACATATAGCTACAATTAATTTCCTCATTGTTTTAACCTCCTATTTGGTTTCTGTCTTGCTGCTCCTTAAGACTACCATAGTAGAACAATTGTTACAACCGTAAAATAATGGAGAACTACATAATTTATGTATAAAATATGGTATCTATCACCAAAATATTTGCTATATATTTCATAAAATCATTCAAGATTCTTCCATCTGTTGATTGATTAAATGCCGAATTTACAGATATTTTAGAGATATTATTATATTTTGATTCCGTTTAAAATCATTACAATTTCAACTGAATTTTGTAACTGATTTTAAGCTAAAATAAATTTCATTTTTTTAAAATTATTATTACAAATTCATTAAATCCAGCAGAACTTTTCCACTATTATGTTATTTATTATCATAAAATTGGAATATTTCTGCTGTTTCTAACAACAATATTATTGCTTATATATATTTTCTTACGAAAGGAGATATAAATATGAATAAATTCAATGACAGCAGAGCAACGCCCAAAAAAAGAACGAAAGAGGATAATGATAATTACACCGATATCAACAAAGAAAATGATTCAAAGCAGAAAAATACATCCGAAATTATTCAGCCTAATCCACCCTCCGCTACCCCTTCCTATCCTGACGAAATGCCCAGCCGGGATGTAAGAACAGAAATATAAAAAAAGAAAAACACCTGCTGTGATGCCATTTTCCGGACGTATGTCCGTATACGGCATTTGACGGCAGGTGTTTATATTAGGATGTTATATGATAATATTTATAAAGATAATTTATATTAGTTTCCGATAATTCTTTTTAAAAATTCTCTTGTACGTTCCTGCTTGGGATTGTTGAAGATCTCCCGGGCTGTGCCTTCTTCGGCAATAACACCTTTGTCCATAAATACAACCCGATCGGCAACCTCAGCGGCAAATCCCATCTCATGGGTTACTACCAGCATGGTCAGCCCGCTTTTGGCCAAATCTTTCATTACGTTAAGAACTTCCCCTACCATCTCCGGGTCCAGAGCGGATGTAGGTTCATCAAAGAGCATAACATCCGGTTCCATTGACAGTGCCCGGGCTATGGCTACTCTTTGCTTTTGCCCACCAGAAAGCTGGCTGGGCTTTGCATTTATATATTGATCCATTCCAACTACTTTCAAATATTTCATGGCAGTTTCCACTGCTTCTTCTTTTTTGCGGCCCAAAACCTTAATCTGCCCTACGGTGCAATTGCCTAACACATTATGATTGTTAAACAGATTAAATTGCTGGAATACCATTCCCATCTTTGTTCTGTACTCCTGCAAATCATGCTTATCTGACAGGATATTTTTCCCTCTGTAAAATATCTCTCCGCCACTGGGCTTCTCCAGTAAATTTATACAACGAAGAAGTGTTGATTTACCGGAGCCGGAAGCCCCGATTATACAAACTACCTCTCCTTTTTTTACATTAAAATTTATATCCTTTAAAATCTCGTTTGATCCGAACCATTTGCTCAGATGCCGAACTTCTATAATATTATCCAACTTTCTCTTCCTCCTTTAGCCAAAGCCTTACTGCCCGGCCTTTTTTGCCAAATCTTCCGGTCTTGCAACCTGCATCTGATTTCCCGGAATAACATTAAAGTGTTCAGGTCCGTCTATTTTCTTTTCAAGCCATCTAAGTAACCTGGTAACAGTCAGAGTCATAATAAGATAAATAATACATGCTACAAGAAAAGGTTCGAAGAACCGGAACACGTTTCCGGTTATGGAACTGGTCTGGAAGAATAATTCCGTAACCGATATTACATTAAGAACCGAAGTATCCTTGATATTAATTACAAATTCGTTGCCTGTAGCAGGAAGAATATTTCTGATAACCTGCGGCAAGACCACATAAAGCATAGTCTGGATATGATTCATACCGATGGCATGGGCAGCTTCAAATTGGCCCTTATCAATAGAAATAATTCCGCCGCGGACAATTTCCGCCATATATGCTCCGGTGTTTATCGAAACAATAAAAACACCGGCAAACATCCTGTCCATATCTATATTAAAAAGCATAAGAGATCCGTAATAAATAACCATAGCTTGTACTATCATCGGGGTTCCGCGAAATACTTCAACATAAACCGTAAGTATGGCATTTACTATTTTCAAAATAACTCTTTTTACCATGTTATCCGATAAGGGTATTGTACGGATTACTCCTATGATAAGGCCTATAGCAAATCCCAAAACCGTACCAATAATAGAAATAAGTAGGGTTACACCGGCTCCCCTAAGAAACATAGGCCAATAATCAACAATTACTTTAAAAAACCACTTCCATGTCATTATGGTTACACCAAACCTCTCAATTAAAATCAAAATCTAAGATTAAATTTCATTTATAAGTCTTTAATATTTATAAAACCCTCTAAACAATTTAAAATATGCCGAATTCGTGTTTAGGTATCATTACTAATATTTATAAATCTCATCACTAAAATTACTTGCATAAATTTAATTACCATATCGAATATTCATAATCAATATATGTTCTTTTCCAGTATCTAAACAACACCATAAAAACGGAGGCTCTCCAAGCGTTATATTATATAGGACAGCCTCCAAATCATATTTCTTATTCTGCTCCGGGTTGATTTTTGATAGCCTCGTCCATTATTCTAATCCGTTCTTCTTTAGAAATGTCAGCCAGAATCTTATTGATATCATCCAACAATTCGCTTCCTTTGCGAAGTCCCACAGCAATTGCGGTATCGTCAGGAGATGTTTCAAAACCGTCTTCAAAAACAACCATAGCAAAATTCGGATTGGCTGTAGTAGCACTTACAGCCTCAGGCCTTTCGGACACATATCCGTCTATAGCTCCGGATTCCAAGGCTACTCTCATAGCGGCAAAATTATTCATGGCTGTCTGTTTATTTACACCTTCTATCTGATCGATTACGGTATAATGGAAGGTATTGAGCTGTGCGGTAATTTTTGCTCCCGCAAAATCGGATAGTTTGGTCGCATTTTCGTACGGGCCGCCTTTTTTCACTACCATAACCAGATCAGACTCATAATAATTATCTGAAAAGTCAATGGATTCTTTACGTTCCTCAGTTGGCGACATACCTGCTATTATGGCATCAATTTTACCTGAAACAAGGGCAGGCAATAAGCCGTCCCAGTCTGTTTTAACTATAACCAGTTCTTTACCGAGACCTTCGGCAATTCTTTTTGCTATTTCAACGTCATATCCACCGGCATACTCTTTGGAGCCGTCAATCGGAACCGCCCCGTTCGAATTGTCAATCTGAGTCCAGTTAAACGGAGGATAATCCGCTTCCATACCGACCCTAAAGTAATTTCCGTCATTAGTTTTTTTACCGCATGCCGCTGTCAAAACCATTATTATGGCTGTAAAAATAACCAGTACTGCTGCTTTTCTTCTCATAAATTTCCTCCTCTTTAAAAACCTTATTTTCGTAACTTTTCCCTAACCCTATCTATTAAGGTTTTTATCTTTGTCCAATTAAATATGTAATCTTTACATAATTTTCCTTTCATAAAATAACCGAATTAAAACCTTTTATTAATGTAATGCTTTAATAAATAGACACTTTAATATATGAAAGGATTTCATCAAGAAAAAAATACAGGACAAAGATTCAGAGGATAAAAAAACCTGAGACTATCTCTCAGGTTATTAAACGCAATAATCCTCCTGTCCCCCCAATGAGATAGCGCAACTCATAAAGCCGGGCCACTTTATGAGACAGTCCTGCAGCTCTT
The DNA here is from genome assembly GCF_002904165.1 of Herbinix hemicellulosilytica. GTDB lineage: Bacteria > Bacillota > Clostridia > Lachnospirales > Lachnospiraceae > Mobilitalea > Mobilitalea hemicellulosilytica. Next base: position 14,672 of record NZ_CVTD020000017.1, read on the forward strand.
AACTGCAGGCCCAGCATATAATACCGAGTATATTATATGCTTCGGCGATATTTCCTTCTCCCCAGCCTCATCGCTTCTCAGGCTCCACTGGGGACTGTTAAATACCGCGCCTCTACCTCACTGTCTTTAAGTGAGGCTTCTACAATATTCATTTATTGTTGCTATAAGTCTACAACATGCTCTTCTATATGTCAATAACAAATAATAAAAAATAGTACAAATTATATCCAAATTTTACTAAATATAATACATAGGAGCAGGATCTCTCTCCATATAGTCTTCGATAATATCCTTCAATGTATATTCATCTATGAATGAAAATACCCTTTCATCGATTTTATTCCAAATGCTTTCCCTGATAAAACTTTCTATAGGATTGGTTATAACTTCGTCTTCCATAGGAACAACAGACAAATCCCCTTCCAGGGCTCGCAGTATCATCCCGACGGTTATCTCGTCGGCATCATAAGCAAGCACATATCCGCCTTGGGACCCTTTTATACTTTTTACCAGTCCGGCCTTGCGCAGGGCTGAAAAAACCTGTTCCAGATAACTTTTTGATATATCCTGTCTTTCTGCTATACTGACCAGTGGTACCGAATCATTTTGAGAATATAAGGCCAGATCAATCATAGCCCTAAGGCCGTATCTTCCTTTTGTAGACACCTTCATAATACATCACCCTTCAAACAACAATTTATTTTTATTCATATTCAAATACACGAATTGTTTCTATTACAACAGGTTCTGCCGGTATTCCGGCTTCTTCGTCAAGTTTTTCGACTTTTGCCACCGCATCAAGTACATCATATCCTTCATAAACCTGCCCGAACACCGTATGTCTTCTAAACAGCCAGGGAGTCCCCCCTACTTTTCCGTAATTTTTTACGGCTTCTTCGCTAAATTCCACACCCAGGTTCAATCCTAACCAGGTCAGATAATCCTTTGTGTATGTTTCTTCAGACTGAACTATGAAAAATTGGCTTCCGTTAGTGTTCGGCCCGGCATTGGCCATGCAAAGTGCTCCCCGGTACGGATGCAAATCATCCGAAAATTCGTCTTCAAAGTCTTTCCCCCATATACTTTCACCGCCGGTACCGTTCCCGTTGGGATCACCACCCTGTATCATAAAATCTTCAATAATTCTATGGAAAGTAAGGCCGTCATAATATCCTTCCCTGGCATGAGTTATAAAATTTTCGACTGCTTTGGGCGCTTCATCTTCAAAGAACTTAACAAATATCGAACCGTAATCTCGTATTTTAATTTCCGCTACCGTTTCTCCTTTTTCAGGTTTTTTAAACTGTTTTGAAGAGCCTGCGCATCCGCTTAAAGAAAAAATTGATAAAAGCAACAATATAAATAAAGCCGCTTTCTTCATCTTTATCCTCCCCGTAAAGCATATAGTTAAGTAAAATTTGTTTCTCCCAATAACTATCTCTAACTTTCATATTCTAATTAACACTGTTAAATTGTAAATTCTTTAATTAAGAGAAAACTATCATGATAAATATTTTAATATTTGCCAACTACTTAATCTTTATCATAATTAACGCTTCAATATTTTGATATGAGCCGCCGTCCCAAACTTCATAATTTACACTTTTTGCAACAATACATAAAGAGACACTGGCACTTTCTACTATAAACCTAGCTTCGTCTAAAGACATTTCACCGACTTTTTCATCCCTGTCTGTAAACCTGTCAAAGATTTCATTCAGCGAAAAACTGATAAGCTCATTTTTTTGGCTGTCTGTCAGCAAAAGATTTCCTAAACTATCATTATCATTTTCATGGATTAAAATATATTCTTTATTTTCTCCGTCAGCAAGTTCGTATGATACCTGGTTATCCTTACCATAAAATTCAGCTTCCATAATATAATCGTATCCCGATACGTTTATAAATACCCCACTTGGCAGATAAAGCCTGTATACTACGGGATCTCTATAATCCGTTTCGTATTGGGAAAATCCGAATGTTTTTTCAAAATCATACGACTGACTGTAAGCCTTAAGCCAATCAATATCCTTAGTATAATTCATCCGGCTCAGATACTGAACCGAACTTATTATAACCTGTTTATCCTCCTGCGATATATTTGCATTCGGAACGATCTTTCCGTCCTTTAGCATATTGTTTTTTTGAAGCACTTCAGTCAGCCGGCTGATCTGATTATTTCTGCTTACGGTAAACGCATCCGTTACAGGAAAGACAGATATCAGGGAAAGAACAATTAATATAGGCGCAACTATATTAGTTTTACTGTTTGGTCTCAGGCTGAAAATAAATGCCGTTACCGTCGAAAAGATACCAAACATTATAACATAATACCTGCCTGCGGTTATTCCCAACTCCCCAATTTTAAGCACGGACGATACGGTCTGGAACAATACAACCGGTATCAGAACCTTCGGAAATATCATTCTGAAATATATGGCTATTTTGCTTTTAATAACACAAGCCAAAAGATACACGGTTATTACCGTAATGGAATAAGATACCAGCAAAGGCTCCATAAGATTGTCTTTCCAGAAGTCGCCGGTTATATTAAGAATTATATAAAGCAGTAGTATAAAAGTAAAAACAACCGTTATCGGAATAATAATATATGATATAAGGCCTTCCAAAAATTTTGAAGGTTCTATGGCTTTTATTAACTGCTTTTCATTATTATCTTCCAAATTTAGGACAGAATCATTTGCATCTTTGTTATAAGCAGGATATAAAGGAATTAATGAAAGAAAATGTAAAGGAGCATATAAAAAAGCGATCGCATTCAGAACATGCCTGTATGCTTTGCTGTTTATATCCGCAATCAGCATATCTATAGCCATCAGAATCAGGGCTATCCCCAAAAACATAACAGCCGAGTAAAATGCCACAGTAAAAAAACTTTTAAATACCGCCATGAAGCTGTCACTAAAACCAATTCTTGATTTCATGGACGGAATCCATATAAATAAAATCAAAAGTATAAATAACAGGACAATTGTTCTTACAGCAATTTCAGTACTGATTTCTTCAACAGCAAATTTTAATATTAAGTAATATATAATGGCTCCGATTACAGCAATGGTCGCGAATATAAGCCTGATTTTCTCCGACCTAATAAAGCGTTCATAGCATAATTGCAGCACCATAAAAAGAGCCGCACCGATTATAAAAGAAAATAACAGTTCAAAATAATTATCATCAGCCTCTTTGGTTATATAATAGGATGTCAGAATGGCCGAAGAAAAAAAGAAAACAATCGTCAGCGGAAAACGCTTTATCGTCCCGGTAAATCCCTGTAATGTAGATGTCAGTTTTTCTAAATGCTTCATGTTCTGGCCTCCTGTCAGCAATTCATAGTTTACAGACCAATCTGCTTATATATAACATTATATCATATGAGTTATTAAGTTCCAAGGTATACCATATTTTAAAGTAAAAATAATTTATTTAAAATCATTCTGTCATAAAAAAGTATTACCATCTCACAAACAGGATATTAGCCTCTTTATGAGATGGTAACCGATTCTGCATATATTTATTAATCTATGTGTATTCTAATATTTAATTTTTTATATGTGCCGATATTCTTCTAATTGGTCTCTTCTTTTTCTAAAATATTGTCTTTACCGACCGGAAGCACCAGAGCAAGGAATATTCCCGCAAATGCCGCCAGGGCAAGACCGGATATGCTTACAGTATCTGTAATAGGGATACTGTCACAACCGATACCCAGCACAAATATGATTGCGGCAATCATCAGGTTTCTGCTGTTACCAAAATTCAGTTGGGATTTAACAAGGATACGTACTCCAACAGAAGAAATCATACCGTATAATACTATACTTATTCCGCCGGTTACGGGTGCCGGTATACTGTTTACAAAACCGCCAAATTTACCTATAATGCCTAGTAAAACCGCAATCCAAGCCGCAACACGGATAACTGCGGGATCATAATTTTTTGTAACTGCTAAGACTCCGGTATTTTCGCTGTAAGTTGTATTTGCAGGTCCACCAAGCAAACCTGCCCAGGATGTTGCAAGACCGTCTCCAAGTAAAGTCCTGTGTACCCCCGGATCAACCATGAAATTCTGACCCACAACCGCACTGTTGGTTGTTATATCACCGACATGTTCTATTAAAGTAACCAAGGCAATCGGAGCTATCGCAAGAATAGCATCAAGTTCGAACTTAGGCATAAGCAATAATTGCTTCATTATATTTTCGTCCATGAAAGAGAACCATTCTGCCTGTCTTACAGGAGTGATATCTACAAGACCAAGAGGAATGCAAACTAAATAACCTGCAATTATAGCAAACAGAATTGGCATCAGATTATATATACCCTTTGCAAAAACGGAGATGCATATGCAAGTTGCCAGTACAACCACCGTTACCAACACAGCCTTAAAACTAAATACCTGCTCTCCGGTCTCAGTTGTCAGGAAGAAAGCGTTGTTAATGGCTACACTACTAAGTCTTAAGCCTATAACAATTATTATGGGTCCGGTTACAATTGGCGGAAGCAACTTATTAATTTTTTCGTAGCCAACAAACTTAATCAGTAAAGCAAATACCGCATAAACAAGACCGGCCACAATAAGTCCGCCTTTTACGGCAGCCAGTTTAGGAAGAAAATCAGGATCCCCTATTCTGGAATTTCCTATAACTGCCATGATTCCTACCATGAAAGCGAAACTTGAACCCAAAAAAACAGGAACCTTCTTTTTCGTTATCAAATGAAATAACAAGGTTCCTGTTCCTGCACAAAATAGAGTAATTGATGTATCAAGCCCTGTCAGCGCTGGTACTAATACCGTTGCACCAAACATGGCCAATACATGTTGAATGCCAAGTATTAATTTTTTGTGTAGTGATTTCCTTTCCATATCTTTCTCCTTTGACTTTATTTTCGGCAAACTTTCGTAAAAAAGTTTAACCTTTCATATATTACAGTATATTTTATAAAAAATCAATAGTAATTTAAAATTTTTATTTTTCTGTCTGTAGGTTTACAATACATGTGTTACAAAATTAAATAAATAAAAACGGAAATGCTCTCTTTTGTGTTATATTTAAGTTACCATACAAAAATACAAACAGAAAGGAGAAGCATTTCCGTATGGCTATTATAACACAGGATATGAGATTTAGACTAGCATTAATTAAGTATGCTGATAAATATGGTGTTTCAAAAGCTGCTGCTCGTTATAAAACCAATCGCCAGTATGTCTATCGCTGGAAACGCCGTTACGATGGCTCTTGGGATTCTCTTAGAGATCGGTCCAGAAGGCCTCATCATCATCCTAATCAGCATACTGAAGAAGAAATCAAACTTATTAATAACATGCGCCGTCGTAATCCTCATGATGGTTTGGTTGTTTTTTGGGTAAAACTTAGGCAACGTGGCTATAAAAGATCCATCACCGGTCTATATCGTTTTCTTCGTAAGAAAAGCCTTATGCCTACTAAACCAAAAAAACCAAAGTACATTCCTAAGCCTTATGAGAAAATGTCATATCCTGGCCAGAGGTTCCAGATTGATGTCAAGGCCGTACCTTCTTCATGCCTGGTTAATGAAGCCAAGGGGCAAAAGTTTTATCAGTATACTGCTATTGATGAATATTCCAGATGGCGTTATGTTGAAGCTTTTGAAGAGCGTAGTACATATTCATCTATGCAGTTTTTAGAGCACCTTGTAAAAGCATTTCCACTGCCCATAGAATGCATTCAAACAGATAATGGCATGGAATTCACTAAACGCCTTTCATCAGGAAATAAAGCTAAAACACCGACAATTTTTGAAGTACGACTTAAGCAACTAGGTATTCGTCATAAACTCATACGGCCATTTACGCCCAGGCATAATGGTAAAGTAGAACGAAGTCATAGAAAGGATAATGAGCGATTCTATTCAACGCATACCTTCTATTCATTCGAGGATTTCAGTAAGCAGCTAACTATATATAACAAAAGAGAGTATAACCGTTTTCCAATTAGACCCCTGGGATGGAAATCGCCACAAGAAGTCTTAAATGATTTTATTAAGTATGGTGTAACATATGTTTGACAAACCTACAAATTTAAAATTTTTATTTTTCTGTCTTAAACCCCATATAATACCGGGGTCGGTTTAAACCTCCCCCGGTATTTAAGCTAATATATAATTACAGTAATATATATTTCAAAATAAATAATACAGTCAATACATACATTAAAACGCTGATCTTTTTCTCTTTTGCCTTACCTGCAATCAGGTTGATAATAACGTAAGAAATAATGCCAAAGCAGATACCTTCTGAAATACTGTACATAAACGGCATAGCTATTACGCACAGGAATGCAGGTATAGCTTCTGTCATATCTTCAAAATTAATTTTAACAATAGAAGTAATCATGTAGAAGCCTACTACTATCAAGGCAGGTGCTGTTGCAAAAGAAGGAATAGCAAGGAAAATAGGTGACAAAATGATTGAAACAGCAAATAATACTGCGACTACAAATGATGTTAGACCTGTTCTTCCGCCTTCGGAAACACCTGTAGCACTCTCTACATAAGTAGTTACGGTAGAAGTACCGAGTGCGGCTCCTACAGTCGTTCCGATTGCATCTGCCATAAGGGCTCCCTTAATACGAGGAAGTTTCCCGTCTTTATCAAGCATATTCGATTTAGAAGAAACACCTATCAAAGTTCCAAGAGTATCAAAAATATCAACAAAGAGGAATGCAAATACAACTACCAAAAAGTCCATTGATAAAATACCTGAAAAATCCATCTTAAATGCTACATCTTTTAATGCGGATAACTGAATTCCGCCGGAGAAGTCAGGCAGCAAGGAATAAAATCCTGCTTCTGCATTAACTTCATAAAGACCTGTAAGCTGGCAAATGATTCCCAAAATCCATGTTGCCAGTATTCCTAATAAAATACCGCCCTTTACTTTTTTAATCAATAATACTGCAGTAATAATGATACCTAAAAGTGTAAGAACTATTGTGACATTTTCGGTTCTAGTAACACCTTCAGCGGTAAATGAATGGAACTGAACCAGAGTTGCGGAATTATCTTTTACAATACCGGAATTCTGAAGGCCTATAAATGTAATAAACAAACCTATACCGGCACTTACCGCATATTTTAATGTCATAGGGATTGCGTTAAAGATAGCTTCACGAACATTTGTTAAAGATAACAGAATAAAGATTATACCTTCGATAAACACTGCTGCCAATGCCACTTGCCATGAATAACCCATGGTAAGTACTACCGTATATGCAAAATACGCATTTAAGCCCATGCCGGGAGCAAGCGCAAACGGATAGTTAGCCAAAAATGCCATCAACAAAGTAGCAATGAATGAGGATATCGCTGTTGCCATAAATACGCCGTTGGGATTCATTCTGGCTGAACCTTCAAGGCCAAGAATATCATTAAAAGCAGTCATGGTGCTGGGATTCACAGCCAGAATATACGCCATTGTCATAAAGGTTGTAATTCCGGCCATTATTTCCGTCTTAACATTGGTGTTGTTCTCTTTCAGCTTGAAAAGTTTTTCTAACATAAGTATCCTCCCACAAAAAAATTATTCCGTAATAAACGGACCTTTATTACGGAATAATTGTATCAAATGTTACTTTTGTTTACAAGCAAGCCACTTATTATATATTTTAATCTTATTTATTAGTATATCTCTTAATAATTTGCTGTTTTATCGGATATATTGTCGGCCTCACTTTAAAATTAATATAAAATGTCAATTGAGGCTTATTCTTCATTCTCTTCTTCTTTAGCATTTTCCTCAATTACTTTTTGTTGAACATCCGCAGGTGCCTGCTCATATCTTGCAAATTCATAGGAGAATTCGCCGATACCGCCGGTCATGGATCGAAGATCGGTTGAATATCCGTATAACTCGGCCAAAGGTACGTCAGCAAGTATTTCCTGTTTGCCGTTTACGGGATTCATGCCTAGTACACGGCCCCGTCTCTTATTGAGGTCACCCATAATATCGCCGGTATACTTATCGGGAACGACAACCCTCATAGATACAATCGGCTCAAGAAGTACAGGCGATGCTTCCATAAAACCTTGCTTGAATGCCAAAATAGTAGCCAGTTTAAATGCCATTTCGGAGGAATCTACTGGATGGTATGAACCGTCTACTAATGTTGCTTTAATACCGACAACAGGATAACCGGCCATAGGTCCCTTTAATACGCTTTCCTGCAAACCTTTTTCTACAGCAGGGAAGTAGTTTTTAGGTACAGCACCGCCGAAGATTCTTTCTTCAAAGATATAAGGCTTTTCAAGATCTCCTGAAGGTTCAAATTCAATTACAACATCACCGTATTGACCGTGACCGCCGGACTGCTTCTTATGTTTACCGCGGACACTAACTTTCTTTCTGATTGTCTCACGATAAGGAACTCTGGGTTTGGTTACTTCAATATCAACTTTATATCTTGACAAAAGTTTGCTTACCACAACTTCCAGGTGCTGATCTCCGATACCGTAGAGTAATGTCTGTCTGTTTTCAACGTCATTTACTACTTTAAGAGTAAGATCTTCGTCCATCAGCTTAGCAAGAGCCTGTGATACCTTGTCTTCGTCGCTCTTATTCTTGGTCTTGTATCTCATGTATGTATAAGGTACAGATACCTCAATCGGATCATATTCAACCGGAACCGCCTTGGTTGCCAGGGTATCTCCCGTAGCGGTAACATTAAGTTTTGCCAAAGCTCCGATATCACCTGCATGAAGTTCATTAACTTCAATCTGTTCTTTTCCGCGAAGAATATAAATCTTGTTAACCTTTTCATCGGTATCCTTGTTTGTATTATACAAAGGAGTATCTCCCTTAAGTACACCTGAGCAAACCTTAAGCAATGAGAATTTACCGATAAACGGATCGACTATGGTCTTAAATACTCTTGCGGTAAACGGTTTCTTATCATCATAATTGGCCTCAAAAACCTCACCGTTTGAGGTGTTCTTGCCTTTAATGGTCTTCTTTGTCGGATCTGGGAAATACTTAACTATAGCCTGCATAAGCATAGTTGTTCCCTGAGCATTTATACCTGAACCCATAAGAACAGGTACAATGGAACCGTCTATAACGTTAGTTCGAAGTGCATGAGAGATTTCTTCCTGGGTAAATTCTTCGCCGCTGAAATATTTATCCATTAATTCTTCACTGGTTTCTGCAACTGCTTCCAGCAAATCCTCTCTGAACTTCGAAAGAGTTTCCTTACAATAATCCGGAATTTCGCATTCTACATAATTGCTTCCTGTCGTGAATTTTCTGCCGGCCATTTTTACTACATTTACAAATCCTACAAACTTATTGTCTTCTTTGATAGGAAGATGGAAAGGCGCAATCTTATGGCCATACAATTCTCTTAACTGATCTACTACCTGACTAAAATTGGCATTTTCTACATCCATATCGGTGACGAAAAAGATTCTGGGTAAATTAAATTTCTCACAATATTCCCACGCTTTAATTGCACCAACTTCAACACCGGCCTTTGCTGATACGACAATGACAGCCGCGTCGGCAACAGCTAATGCTTCTTCTACTTCTCCCACAAAATCGAAATAGCCCGGTGTATCCAGGAAGTTGATTTTAACCCCTTCATAATCAATGGGTACTACTGTGGTGCTTATGGAGAACAGTCTTTTCTGTTCTTCTTTGTCATAATCACTGATGGTATTTCCTTCTTCTACTTTTCCTTGGCGCTTAATGATTCCTGTAGTATAGGCCATAGCTTCTACCAATGTTGTCTTGCCGCATCCCCCGTGGCCTAATAAAATAACATTGCGTATTTTTTCAGAAGTGTAAACATTCATACCTATTCCTCCATTACATTATTTAGTAAGTAGTAGAGTAACAAACTAGTCACCTACGTTATTACCCGCTATACCTCTTAGTCTATTTTACTAAATTTGCATACTGATTACAATAGTTTTATAATAAACTTAACAAAGTTATATTTTCCAAATGCAAAATTTCTCGGAATAATTGATAAATCTACATTTTTACGTATTTTTCCATTATATTTAATGTCGTAACGCATTAAACCGTTACGCTTTAAACCGTAACGCTGTGAATAATCAGAGTATTGACATAAGGATTTTTTAAGAGTATAATCGGTCCAAGTACCCGGTTAATGAAAATATACGGTACATAATGAAAGTAAAGGAGTATGTCATATGATTATTGTAATGAAACCTCAGGCTAAACCCGAATCCATACAGCGTATAAAATCTATAATTGAATCAAAAGGTTTGCAGGCCCATATATCCGCCGGTCATGAAGTTACTATTATAGGTGTTGTGGGCGACAAATCAAAGCTGATGGATCAAAACCTGGAGATTTTTGAGGATGTAGACAAAATTGTTCCTGTTACAGAAAGCTATAAGCTTGCCAACAAAAAATTTCATCCGGAGCCTACAAAGGTTAAAGTCGGAAACGTGGAAATAGGCGGGGATACTACCGTAATTATTTCCGGCCCCTGTGCAGTAGAAAGTAGAACTCAGCTTCTTGTTACCGCCCATGCCATAAAGAAGGCCGGCGCCCACATTCTCCGGGGCGGAGCTTATAAGCCCAGAACATCTCCGTACGCATTCCAGGGTTTGGAAGAAGAAGGTTTGAAATATATGAAGGAAGCCAAAGAAGAAACAGGCCTTCCTGTAGTGTGCGAAGTCACAAGCCAAAATGCCATTGAAGCCGCCGTAAAATATGTGGATATGCTGCAGATCGGCGCAAGAAATATGCAGAACTTCTATCTCTTAAAAGAAGCCGGCAAGACCGGTTTGCCGGTTTTGCTTAAGCGCGGCCTTTCTGCTACTATTGAGGAATGGCTAAATGCTGCCGAATATATTATAGCCGAAGGAAATCCCAATGTAGTTCTGTGCGAACGGGGAATCCGCACCTTTGAAACATCTACCAGAAACACCTTGGATATAAGTGCCGTTCCGGTTATAAAATCAAAAAGCCATCTTCCTATCATAGTAGATCCAAGCCATGCTTCCGGTGTAAGAGCTTATGTAAAATCTCTTTCTATGGCGGCTGTAGCTGTGGGCGCAGACGGACTGATGATAGAAACCCATCCCGATCCTTCCACTGCATTAAGTGACGGTCCTCAGTCATTGTCCTTCGATCAATTTGAAGATTTGACAAAAGAATTAAAACCGCTTATACAACTAATGGGTAAAAAATTTTAAAATTAATAAAATTTTATGTACGATTTATTTATATAAGTATTGTCAAAATTATATGCCCTTTATTGCAAAAAGTAATTTATAATCAAACTTATTATTTAGGAGGATAAACCGGATAAAATGAAAGATCAAAACAGCGACTTTAAAATAAAAATCATAGGATTCATAGGTTTTGGACTTATAGGCGGTTCTATTGCCAGGGCCATAAAAAAAGTAAGGCCCGATATCAGCCTGTATGCCTATGATTATCACCCCAATCCTCCAAGCAGTGGTTATAAAGAAGCCCTGTCCGACGGGGTTCTTGATTTTGTTACAGGAAATCTTGAAGAAGGATTTCCCGATTGTGACATTATTTTCCTTTGTGCCCCGGTGCTTTCCAATATCTCATACCTGCCTAAACTTAAATCCATAATAAAGCCTTCCTGTATTCTAACCGATGTGGGCAGTGTAAAAGGCAATATCCACGAAGCCATAAGTGAACTTGGGATGGATGAAGTTTTTGTTGGCGGCCATCCCATGACCGGTTCGGAAAAAACAGGCTACAGAAATTCTTATGCTTTATTGCTGGAAAACGCTTATTACATACTTACGCCTACGGATAAAACACCCAAATTTAAACTTGATGTTCTCAAAAAACTGGTCGAAGATATCGGTTCAATACCTATTATACTGGACCCTAAGGAACATGATGAAATCACTGCTGCCATCAGTCACCTTCCCCACATCATAGCAGCAACATTGGTAAACCTTATAAGAGAGTCCGATAACTCTGAGAAGATGAAGCAACTTGCTGCGGGAGGTTTTAAGGATATAACCAGAATAGCTTCATCCTCACCGATGATGTGGCAAAATATTTGCCTTACCAATGCCGGCGTTATAAATACCATACTTGACCGTTATATAGAAATGCTGAAGACAGCTTCTAACGCCCTGTCCGAATTGGATGAAGATTATTTGTATACCATGTTTGAAACAGCCGGTGAATTTAGAAACAGCATTCCCAATAAATCGGCCGGTTTAATCAACAAAGTCTACGAAATATATGTTGATATTATTGACGAAACGGGAGCTATAGCTACTATTGCAACCCTTCTGGCAAATAATAATATCAGCATAAAAAATATCGGTATTATACATAACAGAGAATTTCAGGAGGGGGTACTTCACATAGAATTCTATGATGAGCAATCCGAAAATGATGCCATAGATTTGCTAAGCAGGCATAATTACCACGTTTATGACAGGTAATAAATCTGTGTTTCATAAAATGGGTAATACGAAAGATACGTAGAGTTTACTAATATTATATTATGACTATATAATAGGTGCTTTAAAGATACCAAAAACATTGTAAATGATACTATGCTTGCTAAAGCTATTATAAAACTAGATACGAAGTTAAACTTCAATATATTAATATTTAAAAATATTAATAAGAAAACGAGGAGCCAAATATGATAATTAAGAAAAATGGTCCCTTAAAGGGAAACTTATCAGTTCCTGGAGACAAATCCATTTCTCACCGTGCTGTTATGCTGGGAGCTCTGGCCAAGGGAAAGACCGAAATTGACAATTTTTTAATGGGTGAAGACTGCCTTTCTACAATCTCATGTTTTCGCAAGATGGGAATACATATAGAGCAGGATATTCGAAATCGTAAAGTTATCGTATTCGGCGAAGGATTGGACGGGCTGAAAGCGCTAACAGAAATCTTGGATGTGGGTAACAGCGGCACAACTATCAGGCTTTTGTCCGGTATCTTATGCGGGCAAAATTTTTCATCTGTCATAACCGGAGATACTTCCATTCAAAAACGTCCTATGGGCAGAATCCTTACACCTTTGCAGCAAATGGAAGCAGATATTGAAAGTGTCAATAACAACAACTGCGCTCCTTTGCGTATAAACGGACCGAAAAATCAAAGATTAAAAGGTATACATTATAAATCTCCCATAGCTTCTGCCCAGGTAAAATCCTGTGTGCTTTTAGCCGGTCTTTATGCCGACGGAGAAACTCATGTAACCGAGCCTGCCGTATCAAGAAACCATACGGAGATTATGCTGTCATATTTCGGCGGTGATGTAAAAGTAACAGGTAGTACAGTTTGCGTAAAACCAAGACCCAAGCTTTCCGGAAAAAAAATAAATGTCCCCGGAGATATCTCTTCCGCTGCTTTCTTAATGGCTGCTGCCTTAATAGTACCGAATTCCGAGATACTTATTGAAAATGTCGGCATAAACCCCACCCGCGACGGAATCTTAAAGGTATGCTCTATGATGGGAGCCGATATAAAACTCTTAAATATTAAAAAAGACGGAGGAGAACCAGCGGCAGACATTCTTGTTCGCCACAGCAGTTTAAGAGGAACAGAAATCGGGGGAGACCTAATACCCACTTTGATTGACGAAATTCCCATTATAGCCATTCTGGCCTGCTTTGCCGACGGAAAAACCGTTATAAAGGATGCACAGGAACTAAGGGTCAAAGAATCCGACCGGATTGAAGCCATGGTCAAAAACCTTTCCGCCATGGGTGCGGATGTTGAAGCCACCGAAGACGGAATGATTATTAACGGAGGAAAACCCCTTCGCGGTGCCGTTATCGATCCAAAATTTGACCACAGGATAGCCATGTCCTTTGCAGTAGCCGGTCTGATGGCAGACGGCGAAACCGAAATCCTTAATCCGGAATGTGTGAATATATCATTTCCCGGATTTTTTGAAAAGGTGTCAGGCACTGTAAACAAAATGTGAACGAAACGTTCACAATTTGTTTACAGTACCTGACACCATATTTATTCAAACTGAGAATTATATAATTTGTAATAAAACCCTTTCTTTTCCATAAGCTCTTTATGGGTTCCCTGTTCGACCACATCTCCCTGATCTACAACAAGTATATTATCTGCTCCCTGAATTGTTGACAGTCTGTGAGCTATAACAAAACAGGTCTTATTTTCCATCAGTTTTCGCATGGCCTTTTGAATTTTTATTTCGGTTCTGGTATCAACATTTGATGTAGCCTCATCCAGTATTAGCATTTTGGCATCCATTAGCATAGCTCTTGCTATGGTAAGAAGTTGCTTCTGGCCTTTTGATATGTTCATTCCGTCTTCATTGATTACAGTGTAGTATCCTTGCGGTAGCCGTTTTATGTATGAATGAATTCCTGCTGCTTTTGCTGCGGCTACTACTTCATCCATAGTGGCATTTTCTTTTCCGTAAGCTATATTATCAAATATGGTTCCGGAAAACAGCCATGTATCCTGAAGCACCATAGCATATGACCTTCGAAGGCTTTTTCTGGTTACGTCCCTGATCTCGTTACCATCAACCCATATGGCCCCGCCCCAAATGTCATAAAATCTCATTAACAGATTAATAATAGTAGTTTTTCCCGCACCGGTAGGGCCGACAATAGCCGTAAGACAACCTGGTCTTGCATACAAAAACAGGTTTTTAATAATTTCCTTATCGGGAATATAACCGAAAGAAACTCCTTCCATTTTAACTTCGCCTTTTACTTCCGAAAGTTCGTTGGCATTTTCCTTATCGGGCAGCTCAGGTATTTCATCCATCAGTTTAAAAACTCTTTCTGCCGCCGCCATTGCAGACTGTAGTTCGCTTATAATATTGGCCATCTCATTAATAGGCCCTGAAAATTTACGGCTGTATTGCACAAATGAAGAAATATTTCCGAGTGTCATTTTTCCGAAAAGATATAATACGGCGCCAAGTACTGTTATTAAAGACAAAGACAGATTATTTATGAAATTAACCGTAGGCCCGGTCATACTTCCGTAGTACTCCGCCTCAAAATAAGCATCAACCGTTTCTTTATTGATCCGGCCAAATTTCTCCATAACCGAATTTTCGGCAGCGTATGCTTTAATAGTCATTTGCCCGGATACCATTTCTTCGACAAAACCATTAAGTTCTCCCAGCTTCTTTGAACGGGTCCGAAACAAAGGCCGTACCTTTTTAGCCATATACCTGGTATAAAACAGGGATAATGGTATAGTAACCAGCATCACAAGCACAAGTATCGGTGATATAATAATCATCATAATTAATGATCCGAAAACGGTAATAAAGCTGGTACAAACCTGTATGAAATCCGACGATAACGAAGTGTTTATTGTATCTATGTCATAAGAAAACTTGCTTATTATATCGCCTGCCTGATTACGGTCAAAGAAGCTTACGGGAAGTTCCACAAGTTTTGAAAATAAATCTTCCCTCATTTTATGTATTATTTTCTGGCTGAACCGAATCATCAGTACCGATAAAATATATGACAGAACTGATGATACAATATAAAATGCAATCATCCATCCTGCATAATATAATACGGTTTGAAATACAACCAAACCTTTGCCTGGTTGAATGGCGTCTATCGCATACC
This sequence comes from Herbinix hemicellulosilytica, assembly GCF_002904165.1. GTDB lineage: Bacteria > Bacillota > Clostridia > Lachnospirales > Lachnospiraceae > Mobilitalea > Mobilitalea hemicellulosilytica. The sequence continues at coordinate 30,296 of NZ_CVTD020000017.1, forward strand.
CTGATAACATGGGTCCTACAAGTGCCAGAAGATTGCTGCACAATGTTAGTATTATTGCCGCTATTAAATGTACCTTATAGTGGGACACATACTTCCAAAGTCCTTTTAAAACATATCCTGTGTCTTTCGGTTTGTCTGTCTTATCGCTTATCTTGGGTCCTCCCCCTTGGGGATTTGTAGCCATTATAACACACCTTCCAACTGTCCAAATTGAGACTGATATATTTCCTGATATACGCTGCAGGTTTTAAGCAGCTCTTCGTGGGTACCGTAACCGACCATATGACCTTCTTCCAGCACCAAAATTTTGTCAAGCTTCATTACCGAACTTATTCTTTGAGCTATTATGATGCTGGTAGTACCCTTATAGTTATTTCTGATAGATTTTCTAAGCTGGGCATCCGTTTTATAATCAAGAGCACTGGAGGAATCGTCAAGTATCAGTATTTCAGGCTTTCCTGCCAAGGCCCGAGCAATTAAAAGCCTTTGCTTTTGCCCTCCGCTTAAATTGCTTCCTTTAATCGTCAATTTATGATTCAGTTTATCATCTTTATTTAAGATAAATGAAGCTGCCTGGGCATCTTCTGTCGCTATTAAAACATCTTCCTTTGTAAGCCCCCGTCCCAGGTTTATATTTTCATATATACTTTCGGCAAACAGAACATCATTCTGAAAAGCCACACCAAACATACCCCTGAGCTTCTGCTTGTCAATACTTCTAATATCCACACCGTTTATTCTAATGCTTCCTTTATCAACATCATAAAAACGCATCAGCAAATGAACAAGGGTGGTTTTCCCTGAACCTGTGGACCCTATAATCCCCAGGCTCTCCCCTTTTTTTATACCAAAACTTATATCTGTAATAAAAGGTTCATGGGTATAGGAAAAACATACATTGTCAAATTCTATATGATAATCCGAATTCTTCGGTTCAAACGGTATCTCCTTTAAATCTTCCTCTGTATCCAAAACCTCAGCAATTCGTTTTGCTGAGGCACTGGCTTTGGAAACACCTATAAATATACGGGTAATAGCCATAACTGCATGAAGCATTATCATAAAATATGACAGGAATGCTACAATTTTTCCTGGCTCGGATGAACCGCTGTTAACCCTAAATGCACCTACAATTACAACCAAAGTCAAACCCATATTAAGAAGAAAATTCATGGCCGGATTTGTAACCGCCATCAAAGTCCCTGCTTTAAGTTCCTTGTCCACTACTTCTTTATTGACGGATGAAAACCTTCCCTTTTCATATTCATTTTTTGATAAAGCCTTAATAACCCTGACACCGGTTATATTCTCACGGACCACCCTGACCATTTTGTCCACGGTTTCCTGCAAATTAGTATACAGAGGTATACCTTTCTTTGATACCAGGTAAACAATCAGAGCCATAAAAGGGAAAACCCCTATAAGAATTAGAGTAAGAACAGGCTCCAAGGTACTGGTTATAATTATACCACCGATCAGAATAATCGGAGCTCTGACACCGATACGCTGCATCATCCCAATCATATGATGAATATTATAAGTATCTGAGGTCATACGGGATTCTAAAGAGGGAATTGTAAAGTAATTCAATTGTCTTCCTGAAAGGCTGAGAATTTTTTGGAACAGATCATGGCGAAGAGTTTCTGTGGCATCCCTTGCTACTTTTGAGGCCATACGGTTAGCCACTATGTTTAAAGTCCTGGCACCAACAGACAAAAGCAGCATTCCAGCGCCCCACCACAAAATCAATGAAACACTTTTTTTCGGAATAACATCGTCCAATATATACGCCAGGACCCACGGCAGCCCTAGATCCATAAAAGTTCCCAAAATCTTTATAAATAACCCCAAAGCCATCCTGGGATAATACGGTTTTAAATATGCAAATACTCTTTTCAAAGCTGTACCTCCGTCGCATTAAGGTGTCAGGTACAGTTAACAAATTGTAAACAACCTTGTTCACAATTTGTTAACTGTACCTGACACCTTCTAATATTATATTATAATTTTACCATATTAACAACAGCAAAAAAATAATACATATGTTATATCCTATCATATTTGCATATTTATTTAAAATCTGGTGTCAGGCACTGTTAACTAATTGTAAACAACTTCGTTCACAATTTGTTAACTGTACCTGACACCAGATTCAGTTCTTCTTTATCCACTTTGCTATATCATTTATAACCCGGCTGTCAACGGTTCCTTTAATGCTGTATTCCGTAACGTCTGTTCTGCCGTTTGATTTCATAAATAAATGATTAAGATTATCATATAACTTAAAAGTCACATTTTCCTTATTCTTTAAAAGCTCCTTCCAGGCTACAAAATCTATATCCGCAAATACCTGAAAGTCTTCGTTTCCCTGAGCTATAAAAATAGGTATTTTAAGTTTCTTGACAATCTTTGGTATATCTATCTGATTTAGGCTATACCAATAGGATGCGGGATAGTTTAAAATAATATCTTTACTGCCCTCTTTCAATTCCTTGATTTTTTTTATGGCTGGCTGTATCTGAGCCATATAAATTTTAAGCATTTCAGGAGTAACAGATTTATCTGCCTCAAGCAATTTTCTTGTTTGGTCCACTATTATATCTTCAAGCTTTCTCGGGCTTCCGGCCAGACATACTATTCCTTTTACTTCCTTATTGTCCGCAGCAATTTTAGGGGCCATCATTCCTCCAAGGCTGTGGCCTATTATATAAATCCTGTTCTTATCCACTGATTTCAAGGTTTTGGCATATTTTATCGCCTGGGCTGCATCGTTTAAAGAATCGTCCTGTATGGTAAACTCAGGTTTGGAACTTAACGGAGTACTCTCATTATAACGAATTACCGCTATGCCCTGTTTTGCCAGTCCATGGGCCAAATCCCTGAAAGGCTTGTTTGCTGCTATAGATTCGTCGGCATCATGATCCCCCGAACCTGGAACAAGTATAGCAACCGGAGGCTTCTTTACATTCTTCGGAAGAGTAAGTATACCTTTTATTGGCTTCTTTTTATCCCCGAATGTAATAATTTTCTCTTCAAAATACTTATTGGATACAGGTTCCGGCTCATAAGGGGCATAAGTTATCCATAAGCCATCCAGCTTCTTATTAGTGTTATAGCTGAATTGAATCAAAATACCGCAATTGTCATAATTCAGTATAACATTGACAACCGTATTGATTTTTACTTTTTCTTCAGTTATACTTCTTATGCCTTTATAACTTCCCAAATCGGTTACAACTGAATTCCATACTTCTTCTAAATATTCAAGTGTAAGCTGTTGTTTAGCACCAATAGAAAGAGTATTATAAGTTTCTTTAAACTCTCCCTTGTTCATCTGTAGAGCCAGTTTTTTGCTTAATTTCCCCAGTTCCGACAGTTCTTTATCCTCAAACTTGGTTCCGGTATCTTTTTTAGCTGCCTGACTGTTTTTATCGGATTTTTTATTGCCAGTACTGCTTGCAAAAATAACTGCGGTATTAATGTTTATACCGGTATCTTTTGCACTGACTGCTTTCGTATCCTTACCTGTCAATGATAAAACACTTAGCAAAGTAACGAGAATAAATAATGATGCTGTCTTTTTCATTTCATTACCCCTTTATAAGATTTATATAATAGTGTCTTGTAAAAATATATATTACTTACTTTAAATACTACCATATTTAAGGGTGTCAGGCACTGTTAACAAATTGTAAACATTTTCGTTCACAATTTGTTAACTGTACCTGACACCCTTAATTTTCAAATGCGTTGGCCATCATCAGCTTAATCCTATTCAGTTGATTTACAAAGGATAATCCGGGATCATAGTCTATCGGGACTATATTTGCAAAAGGATAAAGCTCTTTGACAGGTTTTATCATTCCCTTGCCGGTCATATGGTTAGGCAGGCAGGCCAGGGGTTGGACACAGATAATATTATGAATTCCCTGTTCTATATACTCTATCATTTCTGCGGTAACCAACCAGCCTTCCCCCGTCTGATTGCCAAGAGAAAGGACCCGGGAAGCCAAACATGCCAGTTCTTCAATAGGTGTCGGAGGAATAAATCTTTTGCTTTTACCCAATTCTTTTTGAATTACCCGGCGATAAGCCTGTATATAATTAATGGCAAAGTTTCCGAGCATCATATTCAGTTTCTTCCCGGCAAGATATCTGTATCTGAATCGTGCATTAAAAGCAGAATATAGCAAATAATCCATAAGATCGGGTACAACTGCTTCGGCCCCTTCCTGTTCAATTATATTTACAATGTCGTTATTGGCGGTCGGATGGTACTTAAGCAGGATTTCGCCCACTACCGCCACTTTAGGTTTATTAATGTTTCTTAATTCCAAACGGTCAAATTCTTTTATTACTGATCTAACGTTTGATTTAAATTTTCTTAAGCTGCCGTCCCTTATATTGTCTTTAGCAATTTCCATCCACTTCTCAAGCAAAAGATTGGCTGATCCGGGAAAACGTTCATAGGGCCTTGTCCTGTTTATAAGCCTCATAAATAAATCCCCGTAAAGTAAGGCCAAAAGCGCACGGTTTAAGAGGCCAAATGAATATTTAAAGCCCGGCTGTTTTTCCAAGCCTACTGTATTAACCGATATCAGCGGAATATTCGGAAAACCTGCCTGCTTAAGGCCAAGCTTAAGCAATGCAAAGTAGTTGGTTGCCCGGCAACCTCCGCCGCTTTGGGTAAGGATTACCGAAGTATTGTTTATATCATATAATCCCGACTTTAATGCCTTAACAATTTGGCCCACCATTACAATAGCCGGATAGCAAACATCGTTATTTACATATTTTAAACCTTCATCAATAGCCTCACGGTCAACGGCAGGCAAAATTTCAATCCTGTAGCCGCTTGTATTGGCAGCCTCCTTTATCAGTTCAAAATGGATCGGCGCCATCTGGGGAGCAAGTATGGTATGGGTATGCCGCATGGCTTTTGTAAACAAAGGTCTCCTGTATGAGATCTCTTTTATTGTGTGTTGTATGCCGTTTCTTTCCCTTTCTTCCATAGCGGCCAAAAGTGAGCGGATTCTGATCCTTGCGGCTCCGAGGTTATTGCCTTCATCAATTTTTATCATAGTATACATCTTCCCCGCAGCGGCAAGTATTTCTTCGATTTGATCTGATGTTACCGCATCCAGCCCGCAACCAAAGGAATTTAATTGCACCAGCTCAAGATTCGGTTCTTTGGATACCAGGTAAGCCGCCCTATAAAGCCTTGAATTATACGTCCACTGGTCAACTACTCTAAGTTCGAAATCTAAATCCGTAAGATGGGCAACACTGTCTTCGGTAAGTACGGCAAGTCCGTAAGAAGATATAAGCTTTGCAATGCCGTGATTAATCTCCGGATCGACATGATAAGGTTTTCCGCAAAGGATTATTCCTTTTTTATTGTGTTTTCTAAGATACTCTAAGGTTTCTTCTCCCTTCTTCCTTATATCATTCTTATATTTTTCTCTTTCTCTTACAGCCTCAAAAACCGCTTCCTTTGCTTCTTTGTAAGTGACTCCGAAATCCTTAAATTCTTCTACAATCCTTTTTGTCAATGCCTTTTCATTGTCCAGTGACAAAAATGGAGATATAAATTTTACCTGTTTTGCTTTTATCTCATCTATATTGTTTCTTACAACTTCCGGATATGAAATCACAATCGGGCAGTTGTAATGATTGTTAACATTGGGGTATTCTTTTTTCTCATACACCACCGACGGGTAAAAAATGGTATCCACCCCCTGCTCAATCAGGCTTAAAATATGCCCGTGACATAGCTTTGCAGGGTAGCAGGCAGATTCGGAAGGAATGGTTTCTAAACCTTTTTCAAAAATCTTTTTACCGGAAGGAGGAGAAAGCACCACCCTAAATCCCAGTTTAGTAAGCAAAGTAAACCAGAAAGGATAATTTTCATACATATTTAGGACACGGGGTATCCCTATAACTCCACGATAAGCTTTCGATATAGGAAGCGGCGTATAGTTAAATGTTCTATGATATTTGTAATCATACAGATTAGGAAGCTTCTTATCATCCTTTCTGCCGCCTTTTTCACTTTCTTTTTTACTTAAACTGTCAATCCCGGTCCTTTTTTCTTTGAATCCTTTGCCTTCTTCAATACTTACAGACAAGCCACCTCTTTCACATCTGTTACCGCTTATATAACTGTTGCCGTCTGAAAATGTATTTATCGTTAACAAGCAGTTATTCTGACATCCCTCACACCTTTTTACCGAGGAATGCATAGTAAAGTTTTTTAAGTCTTTGCTTGACAGAAGTGAACTTAACTTACCCTCTTCCTCATGTTCTTTGGCATAAAGAGCCGCCCCGTAAGCTCCCATCAGTCCTGCAATCTCAGGGCGTACTACATTTATCCCAAGTACCTGTTCCATAGCCCTAAGTACGGCATCGTTATAAAATGTTCCGCCCTGAACAACGATATGTTTTCCCAGGTCCTCTTCTTTCCTAACTTTAATAACCTTATATAGGGCATTTTTTATAACCGAATAAGCCAAGCCTGCTGACAAATCGGAAATACGCGCTCCTTCTTTCTGGGCCTGCTTTACCTTGGAATTCATAAACACGGTGCATTTTGTACCCAAATCCACCGGCGTATCGGCAAATAAACCTTGTTTGGAAAATTCGTCTATTGATAAATTTAAGGAGGAAGCAAAACTTTCAAGGAATGAGCCGCAGCCTGAAGAACAGGCCTCATTTAAGAGGATATGAGTTATGGCACCGTCTTTTATCTTTAAGCATTTCATATCCTGGCCTCCGATATCCAGGATAAAGTCCACTTCAGGCAAAAAGTATCTTGCTGCCTTATAATGGGCAACAGTTTCAATCACGCCAAGATCCACATGGAGTGCCGCTTTTATAAGAGCTTCTCCGTATCCGGTAACTGTTGATTTTACAATGCTTGTCCCTTCTGAAAGTCTTTCGTATAAATCTGAAAGTATGGCTACCAGCTTGCCCACCGGATTTCCTTCGTTTTTAGAATAATGGGAATACAGGATTTCTCCCTCTTCTCCTATAAGTACTACCTTGGTTGTGGTAGACCCGGCATCAATTCCCAGATACGCCTTTCCCTTATATTCAGACAAATCTTTTCTTTTCACTTTAGCCCTGTCATGTCTTTCTTTGAAATCCTTGTATTCCTCTTCGTTATTAAATAAAGGAGCCAGGGTGATAACCCTATCTTCTTTTTTATTAATTAACTTTTGAGCCTTATTGCAAAGACCTCTAAAACATACGGGGGCTTCTTTTGCGGCAAGCAGCGCAGCACCTATGGCAGCAAAAAGCTGTGAATTTTCGGGACATATAAACTCCTGACAGGCATCTTTAAGGCTTTCGGTAAACCGTCTGCGCAGCTCTGATAAGAAATACAAAGGCCCTCCCAAAAAAGCCACCCTTCCTCTTATGGGTTTTCCGCAGGCCAGTCCCCCGATGGTCTGATTTACCACAGCCTGAAAAATAGACGCCGCAATATCTTCCTTTCTTGCCCCCTCATTTAATAAAGGCTGTATATCGGTTTTGGCAAATACTCCGCACCGGGAAGCTATAGGATATATTACCCTGTAATTTTTGGCGTATTCATTAAGACCTGCCGCATCGGTATTAAGCAAAGCTGCCATCTGGTCGATGAAAGCACCGGTTCCTCCGGCGCAACTGCCGTTCATGCGTTGCTCCACATTCCCTTTTAAATAGGTTATTTTCGCATCTTCACCGCCCAGTTCTATTACCACATCGGTTCCGGGAATAAATTCTTTTACCGCTTTCGTGCAAGCCACAACTTCCTGCGAAAAAGGCAGATTAAGCCACTTAGATACGGATAAACCTCCCGAACCTGTAATACTTACACTACATGACGATACTCCGAGATTCTTATAACAGTCGGCAATCATCCTGGCTACGGTTCCGGTCATATCCGAATAATGCCTTTCATAAGCCTTATAAATCAATTTTTTATTTTCCAAAGCCACAATCTTTACGGTAGTTGAACCTATATCTATTCCCAGATTTACTTTTGCCATAAGCCTACTCCCCAATTATTATTTTCTTAGGCTAATTTTCAGCCAAATGCAAACAACACACTTATGTATTATGTTCATTTTAAGACAATTCATTCAAATAAATGAAAAATTTTACTTTATGTTAGTTACATTAAAATAATATCCTAATTTTTCATTTACCCGTATTTTTTATTAGTTTGCCTAAATGAAATAAATTACTATGCTTATTAGTTAAAACAATATTCTTAATTAAAATAAGCTCGATCTAGAAACTCTCTACGTAAACAAGAATTATTTTATACTCTATTCACTTTTATCAGCCGGATCTTTCCGATAATCATATATTGTATAAATTAATCAGGTAAAAATCATAGGCATATCTCCGGTAAAAAATAAGCCTGAATACTCAAAATATTAATGAGTATTCAGGCATTATTAGGGACTTTATATGGTTAATACTTTCGAAAATAAAATCAACTAGTTTAAAAACATAGCATATATAGTATCTGGATTAACTGCATATGAGTCACTGTAAAACACTTTACATAAACCAGATCAATAATAAATCTAATAATAATATTATTAAAACTAATAATAACATTCTGCCTTTAAAAATTCTTAAAAACAATAATACTTAAAATCAGTCCGTTATGATAATTAAACCCGGATACAGTTTTGATTATAGATTTACAACCTTTGTAGCCACTTTCTGAGCAAATATCTCATCGTGTTCAATAAATACAATGGTAGGCTTAAAGGATAAAATCAGCTCTTCCAGCTGCATTCTGGTAAATATATCAATATAATTCAAAGGCTCGTCCCACAAAAATATGTGTGCAGGCTCTGCCAGGCTTTTTGCCAGTAAAACTTTCTTTTTCTGTCCCATGCTGAAATCTCTCATATCCTTGTCAAATTGTCCTCTCTCAAAATCCATCTGACGAAGGACAGCCTTAAAAATTGTTTCATCCAGCCCGTACCTGTCCGTAAATTCCTTTAATGATCCTTTTAAAAATGATGTATCCTGCGACACATATGATATTTTAAGCCCGGAAGCCACATATACCTTCCCCGTATATTCAACATCGGTGCCAAGTAGAAGCTTAAAAAGAGTCGTCTTTCCGGATCCGTTCTTTCCTTTTATAGCCACTCTGTCACCGACTTTTACACTAAAATCTATATCGGATGCTATTTTTCTGCTCCCGTAATAAAGGCTTACTTCTTCCAGATTAATTAACCCTTTTTTATGAAACGGCAGTATATTTATCTTTAAAGGTTCCGCCTGTTCTATATTTTTTAGCAGGCTTTTCTTTTCCTCTATGGCTTCCTGTCTGCGCCTTTCAATAGCTTTTGCCCTCTTCATCATCTTTGCAGATTTATGTCCAATATATCCCCTGTCAAACACATGACCGCCTATTTTTGAGGCTTCGACTTTATTGGCCCAACCTGCGGTAGTTCTTGCAGCATCAGTTAATGAATCAATTTCTTTTATCAGCTGTTTGTTTCTTTCAATTTCAAAATTGTCCTGCATGGTTTTGTTCTGATACCAGGATGAAAAATTTCCTTTTTGAACTTCAATATTGCAACGGTTGATTGACAGGACATGATCTATACATTTATCCAAAAAAGCCCGGTCATGGGATACAAGAATAAATCCTTTCTTTGATTGCAGGTAATCAGCTAATATATTTCTTCCTTCCATATCCAGGTGATTAGTAGGCTCATCGATAAGAAGGAAATTATTTTTCTTTAAGAAAAGGGCAGCAATCATAATCTTTGTCCGTTCCCCGAAACTTAAAGTATCAAAAGGCTGATCAAGAACAACAGTTTTTACCTTAAGTTTAGCCAGTTCTTTTTGGATCAGCTCTTCTATAATATATCCGTCATGTTTTTGATATAGCTCCTGTATCTGCCCGTATCTGTGAAGATCGCCGTTTTTAAGGCATTCTTCCATTTCCATTTCCCATTCTTTAAATGGCGCAATAATATCCTTTATGACATCCATGGTATTTCTGTTCTTAAACTCTACTTCAAAAGGGAAATAATCAAAACTTACCGAAGCCGTAATACTGCCCTTATATTCATATTTACCCATAAGCAGTTTTAAGAATGTTGTTTTCCCTCTTCCGTTTCTTCCTATAAAACCCAGTTTCCAGTCCGTGTCTATCTGAAAACTGACATTTTCAAATATCATATCAAAAGCGCTGTCATAGCTGAAAGATAAATTATTAACCGAAATAAGCGACATAATTACTCCCCCCTATATAAGTACGGCACAGTAACCGTAAAAAAACACCAATGAAATTTTGTTCTCGTCCGTTAAGTAAACTGTTATAATTTCTTGCTTCGCAAAATTGACATATTATTATATTAAAATAACAACAACAGATTAGTAAACAGAAAATTTATTATGCCGCATCCAAATTGATAAATAGTATCCGGTCCAGTTACTTTTTAAATACCAAAATGAAAGGATAAAAAAGAAAGGATATATCTGAATTTTATAATATATCCCTTCTTTTTTTACATTATAGATTGAAGATTATAATTAATTATCTAGAAAAAATTATACCTGTTATTATTGTCACTATTATTGTCATTTAAAAAGATATCAATAAAATTCAAATAGTCCTGATAAGAGAAAAGTAAATCCATCACATCAGCTATACTATCCATGCTTATCTTACCGTTAGGAAATGCGGGTGAAATAACCCAATCAGGCGCTTGATTTACTCCTGCTGTTCCTGCTACCGTTTTTGCGGCAAGCCCGTTATATTTACTTATTCCTGAAGACTTAACCGTACCGGCAGTAAAATCCTCTTCCATGTATTTCATTACCTTAACCACATAATTCTGGGTTTCTTTAAAAGGAGGAACTCCGCCGTATTTCTTTACGTTATTCATACCGGCATTATAAGCAGCCAAAGCGAGTTTTACATCCCCGTTATATCGTTTCAGCAAATCGGAAATATATTTTGACCCCCCCATAATATTTTGCTCGGGATCGAAAGGATCGGTAACTCCCAATTCTTTAGCTGTTCCGGGCATCAATTGCATAATCCCCTGGGCTCCCGCTTTTGATACCGCATTGGGGTTAAAATCCGATTCAGCCTTGGCTATGGCTTTAAGAAGTTTTACCGGTACGTTATATTTTTGGGATGCTTTTTCAAATATTTCATCCAGATTAGTTGTTTTATTAAGGTATGTGTCAAATGATTCGCCGCCTGTCTGACCGGCTTTCTTTATTCCTGTTTCATAATCGGTTGTTTGAATATTGTTTATACCGTTTATTTTTGACATGGCTCCTCCTTTGTAAATCTTCGGTCTATAAAAGTATCCCTGTATAAGTTATATACTTCTTTATAACAAAGTTCTTCTTAATTCTTCCCCTGATTTCATTGACAAATAAGCCGGAGCAATATCAAATACCGTCTTTGCCCCGTAAATTCCTTCTTTATTGAGCCTGTATGCAGCCCTTGCATATGCAAGAAGAACATTTGCCGTAAAATCAGGATTGGAATCGAGTTTTAAACTGTATTCGATAACATGGGTATTCTCATCATTAAGTCCGGTTTTTCCGCTGTGGATTACCACACCGCCATGGGGCATTTTGTTATGATTTTTTTCCAGTTCTTCTTTTGAAATAAAATGAACTATTGTATCATAATCACTGAAATAATCCGGCATAGATTTGATTTCGTTCTCAATGCGCTTTAGGTCTGCCCCTTCTTTAGCCACTACAAAGCATTCACGGATATGTTTTTGTCTGGGTGTAAAATCAGGCAGTTCACCTTTCCTGACTCTGTCTAATGCTTCCTCAATAGGAATAGTATACTGCCTTGCATCCTCAACGCCCTCCACCCTGCGGATTGCGTCTGAATGGCCTTGACTTACGCCTTTGCCCCAGAATGTATAACCTTTACCTTTAGGCAATATCACTTCTGCATACAAACGGTTAAGGGAAAACATTCCCGGGTCCCACCCGCTTGCTATTATACAGGTCTTTTTGGCTTTGCTTGCAGCTTCGTTGACCTTCTCATAGTAATCCTGTATCTTGGCATGAGTATCAAAACCGTCTACCGTATTAAATAATGCAGCAAATTCCGGCCCTTGAACCGGAAGATCCGATTTGCTTCCGCTGCATAAAATCATTACATCTATTATATCGGCCATTTCCCTGGCTTCCTTAATATGATAAGCCTTGGATTTTTCTGTGGCAAGTGTTAAAGTCTTGGGATCTCTTCTTGTAAATACTCCAACCAGTTCCATATCTTCGTTCTGCAAGATTCCAAGTTCCACTCCTCTTCCCAGGTTACCGTATCCCAATATACCTATCCGAATTTTGTTCATAAGTACCTCCCCTGTAACTACTATTTGTTTATAGCAAAATTCTGATCCGATATTATTTCGAAATAATAGATAAAACATAAAAAAAGCTTCTTTAATGTTATAACATATTACATAAGTAATGCGCAATAAAATTTAGGATAAAAAGTAAAATTAACGGATTAACTCAATAGATTGAACCCTTCTGATTAAAAAAAAAAAGCTTTCTCGTATGAAAAGTCCAAAACAAAAAGGACTTAATGCAAACGATAATGTATGCATCAAGCCCTTTTCTTAAATTATACGAATTTAATATTGCTAAATTAGTTGTTCAAAATTTACGCTTTCAATCTTGCCTCAAGAGCATCAAGCTGAGCAGCCAGCTCTTTCGGAAGCTTCTGTCCGTAATTTACATAGTGTTCTCTGATGGAAGCTACTTCAGCAAGCCAAGCTTCTTTATCAACAGTCAGAAGTTTCTTCATATCTTCCTCGCTGACATCAAGGCCGGTAGTATCTATAGCATCCAAAGTAGGCAGGTAACCGATTTCGGTCTTAACAGCCTTGCCCTCTCCTTCGGTTCTTTCGAAAATCCACTTCAGAACGCGGCTGTTCTCACCAAAGCCCGGCCATAAGAACTTGCCGTTTTCGTCCTTGCGGAACCAGTTAACATAGAAGATCTTAGGAAGCTTATCAGCATCTGTCATCTTGCCAATATCAAGCCAGTGCTGTAAGTAATCGCAGATATGATATCCGCAGAAAGGAAGCATAGCAAACGGATCACGGCGTACTTTACCGATCTTATCGGAGATAGCTGCAGCCGTAATTTCAGACCCCATAATTGAGCCCATAAAGATACCATGCTCCCAATCAAAGCTCTCATGAACAAGAGGAATGGTTGTAGGTCTGCGACCTCCGATTAAGATTGCGCTAATAGGCACACCGTTAGGATCCTCCCATTCAGGAGCAATAGCAGGGCACTGACTTGCAGGAGCTGTAAATCTTGCATTCGGATGAGCCGCCGGGTCTTTGGAATCCGGAGTCCAGTCATTGCCCCTCCAGTCAACCAGATGATCCGGAGCATCTGATCCGATGCCTTCCCACCAAACATCGCCGTCGTCGGTAAGGGCAACGTTTGTAAAGATTGTATTCTTTGAAATGGTGTGCATTGCATTAGGATTGGACTTCATTGATGTTCCGGGAGCCACGCCAAAGAAGCCTGCTTCAGGGTTGATGGCGTAAAGTCTTCCGTCTTTGCCAAACTTCATCCATGCAATGTCGTCACCGATAGTTTCAACTTTCCAACCGGGAATTGTAGGTATAAGCATTGCCAGATTGGTCTTTCCGCATGCACTCGGGAATGCACCGGTTACATACTTAACTTTGCCTTCGGGACTGGTAAGTTTAAGAATCAGCATATGTTCAGCCAGCCAGCCTTCTTCACGGGCCTGTACTGAAGCTATACGAAGAGCAAAGCACTTTTTACCGAGCAATGCATTTCCGCCGTAGCCTGAGCCGTAAGACCAAATTGTCTTTTCCTCAGGGAAGTGGCTGATATATTTCTGTTCCATAGGAGCACAAGGCCATGAGGAATCCTTTTCGCCTTCTTTTAAAGGTACACCTACAGAATGTAAACATTTTACAAATTCACCGTCTTCGCCCAAAGCTTCAAGGACTTCTTTACCCATCCTTGTCATAATTCTCATGTTTACAACAACATATGGGCTGTCGGTTAATTCAACACCTATTTTTGAAATAGGAGATCCGATAGGGCCCATGGAGAAAGGAATAACATACATAGTTCTTCCTTTCATGCAGCCGGTATACAGATTTGTCATTGTTTCTTTAAGTTCATCAGGATTAATCCAGTTGTTTGTAGGACCTGCATCATCCTGAGATTTGGATGCTATGAAAGTTCTTTCTTCAACACGGGCAACGTCAGAAGGATGACTGCGGAACAGATAACATCCTGGACGTTTTTCTTGGTTCAAAGGAATAGCCATACCGGAATCAACCATCTCTTTTAAAAGACGGTCATTTTCTTCCTGTGAACCGTCACACCAGTAAATCTGATCCGGCTGACACATCTTAGCCATTTCTTCAACCCATGCAAGTAGCTTTTTGTTTTTTACTTCAGCTTTAATAGTGATCACCGCTTTCTATATAGTTTAGTTTGAAAGTTAATGGTATTAATTTTTCTCAACAGGAAATTATATAAATTTCCTATGATGAAAAATTTTGGATGTTGCCTGACATAAATTATGGCAACAATTCCGTACAAAACTGATTATACCTAAAATTCTCAAAAAATGAAAGGTTTAAAAATTAAAATTTCATTAATAAAACAGCCCAATTACTTTTTTCACTTAAATTTAGAAATCATAACTGAGCTGTTTTACTTTATTATCCTATAAAAATTAATTGTTTATAATTTAAACTAATTTTATGTAAACCTGCCGATTATTTTAGTTATCCAATAATTTTTTCTTCTTTGTCCAGCTCATCATGTTACGAAGCTCTGCTCCTACTTTCTCCAGCGGATGTTCAGCCTCTATTTTTCTCATAGCGTTAAAGTGAGGACAGCCTATTTGATTTTCAAGGAGCCAGTTCTTAGCAAATGTTCCGTCCTGAATATCCTTAAGGACTTTTCTCATGGCATTCTTTGTCTCTTCGGTTACGATCTTGGGACCTGTAATATAGTCACCGTATTCTGCGGTATTGGAGATTGAATATCTCATTCCGGCAAAACCGCTTTCGTTTATCAGATCTATGATTAATTTCATTTCATGAATACATTCAAAGTATGCATTGGCAGGATCGTAACCGGCTTCTACCAGTACTTCAAAACCTGCTTTCATTAATGCGGTAACTCCTCCGCACAATACGGCCTGCTCGCCAAAAAGATCTGTTTCTGTTTCCTCTCTGAATGTAGTTTCAAGAACACCTGCTCTTGCTCCGCCAATACCCAAAGCATATGCCAAAGCTAAGTCTTTTGCTTTTCCTGTTGCATCCTGATGAACTGCCATAAGACAAGGTACACCCTGTCCTTCCAGATACTGGCTTCTTACGGTATGGCCTGGACCTTTAGGTGCCACCATCATTACATCCACATCTTTAGGCGGGATAATCTGACCAAAATGAATGCAGAAACCATGAGCAAACATTAATGCATTTCCGGGCTTTAGGTTAGGTTCTATAGATTCCTTATAAAGCTTAGCCTGCTTCTCGTCATTGATTAAAATCATAATAATATCTGCTCTTTTTGCAGCTTCGGCAGCGGTGTATACTTCAAAGCCTGCAGCCTCTGCCTTGGACCATGATTTGCTTCCTTCATACAGGCCGATAATAACTTTTAATCCGGAATCTTTAAGATTTAGAGCATGGGCATGGCCCTGGCTTCCATAGCCTATTATGGCTATTGTTTTGCCTTCCAATAGTGCTAAATTGCAATCCTGTTGATAATAAATCTTTGCCATAACATTTCCTCCATTTTTAATGGTTTATATTATGAAATAAATTTTATCGAAATACTTAAATATCAAAACTATAATTAGGCATTAATTATAATAACTTATTAATCATAATTTCCACTCATTAGTCATCAAAATCCGCTATATCCCCTGAGCCCCTCGGAAGTCCCGTAATACCGGTACGTACCAGTTCCAAAATTGTAAATGGCTCCAGCAATTTGATAAAAGCATCTATCTTATTCTGATTTCCGGTTAATTCAATCATAAGTGATTCCAAAGCCACATCGACGATTTTGGCCCTGAATATATCCGCTATGGATATGACAGACTGCCGTTCTTCTTCTATGGCTTTAACCTTTACCAAAATTAATTCTCTTGTAACCGATTCACCGCTTGTAAGCTCTTTAATTTCGATAACATCTTCAAGTTTTTGAAGCTGTTTTCTGATTTGATCAAGTATCTGGTCATCCCCGTGAACCATTATGGTCATTCTTGAAATAGCAGGATCATGGGTTTCACCCACACTTAAGCTGTCAATATTATAGCCTCTTCTGCTGAACAGTCCGGCAACACGGCTTAATACTCCGGCGGTATTCTCCACCAGAATTGATAATATCATCCGCTTCATAGTATTCTCCTTCCCTATGTACAAAATATCCTGTACCTGTATACATTGTACCATTTACATCCCGCAACTTTATAATAATAGCCCCGACACCACAGTACAACTGTATAGGGGCTAGTGCTGTTAGTATCAATATCATTTGAATTGAATGTATTGTAACAGGAACACATTTGTTTGTCAAGCATAAACAGTAAAGTTTTTATGCAAATTTTGTGTATAATAATACAAAGCTAGACTATAATAAACAGACCTATATTACGGACAATACCCGATTTTAAATAACCGTATTTTATTATAATAAGCCTTCTTCTTAAAAAGCCTTCTTTACTTAAGTTTGAAAACCTTAAAATAAGCTCCAGTTTTTTGTCGTCCAGATAATCCCTGTATAATTCTGCAAACTCCTTTGCCTGTATCTGTAAAGCCTCAAGTGCTTTTTTCTGCTTCTTTATATTACCTATTCGGTCTAGTACATACATAAGAAATCCCCTGTTTCCGACCACGTTTGCTTCATGCTGGCGATAATACAGGGTGGGCTCCGATATAAAGCTGATCTTTCCAAAAGAAGCAGCCATAAGCCCCAGCCATCCGTCATGGAATCTGGCATTTTTAGGGAGAGGTTTGCTTTGCAGTATCTTTCTTAATGCTCCGTTTATCATTACGGTACAGCCTATTAATTTATTCTCCATAAGCAGATGAGCAAGATCAGTAAGTCTGGGATTTAATCTTCCCGATCTGAAAAATGATTCATGAATAATGTTTAATTTACTGTCGGTAACGTAAGCATCCGTAAAAACAGCAACAGGCGTATCTTTTCCGAACTGAATCTCCATCTGCTTCATTCTTTTCAGGGTCTTTTCTATTTTGTCCTTCTTCCATACATCGTCCTGATCGCATAGCATGATATAATCTGATGTTGTATTATTTATTGCATTAAGAAAATTTTGTGTAACCCCTAAATTTGTTACGTTTTGGCTGATTTTTATTATATCCGGATACTGCTTTTTGAATCGGTTTAAAATTTCCATCGTAGAATCCTTTGAACCGTCATCCACGATATATAGCGTAATATTCTTATAAGAAGAGGTAAGAATTGATACTATCTGTTCCTCAATATATTTTTCACCGTTATAGGTTGCCATAATCACAGTAACCCTGTCCATGCCGCACTTCTCCTATACCAGATCATTTTTTTTCCAATAGTTCTTGTTCATGCTGCAACGTATTACAAAATTCATTGGCAATTTATGATACATCAGCCCTAAGCGATATCCTAAATATTTAAACCCGGAAGTCATAATTAGGTCAGGTATTAATAGATATCTTTTTTTATCAATTAAGTACTTTACAGAATTTTTCACCAAACGGATACCTTCCGATTCGGAACCTGCCTTAAGAAAAATATCCGCATACTGCCTGTGGGATACTCCAAGGTCAAAATTTCTTGAAAACTGCTGCAAATATGAATATACATGAGAATGTATTACTTTTGCCTCTGCCTGGTACGCAATCTTATATCCACCATGTATCATAGTGTATGCCATAATCATATCCTCGTTAAAAATGGTTCTTTCCACAAAACCTCCGAGTTTCTCGTAGGCATCCCGCCTGTAAGTGGCACATACGTTGGAGCAAAAGTACGTTTTAATACCAAACTTTCCCAAATCAGCGTAAGACTTTACCATACTTTTGGGAGGATAGTTAAATTTTCTGGTATACCGCTCTATTAAATCTGCCTTCTCATCCGGCAGCTGTCTGGCATAGGTGGCTGAAACCAAATTATCTTCATAAGGCTCAAGAAGTCTTTCAATAAGATATTCGTCAGCAGGTACGGCATCCTGAGTCATATACATAAGAATATCGGCATCCGATAAAGATGCACCAAACCTTCTGGTTCCACCATGGTCGAAATCTTCTTTTGCTATATAATAAATTTTGACATCGACACTTAATTCCGGAATTTTTAATTCTTCTTTATCTGCTAAATTATCCTCAGTTTTAAGTATAAGTATGTTTTTGGGTCTTATCGTCTGTTTGTCAATCATATTAAGCAGCTTATTAAATTTATCATCCGGTCTGTAAACAGGAATAATCAAATCAACCTTTAGTTCTTTTATATTATTTCCGCTTATCATATAATTACCTCGTTTTGTACTTAAACTTTTTAATTTTGTCAGTTTTTTGATTCCAATAAGGATTTTATAAGTTCCGGTGCTGTTCCCGCATCGGGCGCATAGCCATCCGCTCCTATTTCCCTGGCATACTGCTCTGTTATAACTGCCCCGCCGACAATTATTTTAGCTTTTAAACCTTCTTCTTTTGCCTTCTTAATTACATTTTCCATCTCAACCATAGTTGTAGTCATCAATGCCGACAAGGCTATTATATCCGCAGATTCCTTTTTTGCTTCCTTAATAATACTTTCTGTCGGAACATCCTTCCCTAGATCAATCACACGATATCCGTAATTTTTTAGCATTAATGCAACCAGATTTTTTCCTATATCATGTATATCCCCGGATACGGTGGCAATTATAACAGTTCCCTTATTTTTTGCGCTGCCGTTTTCTTTTGTCAGCATCGGCTCCAGATAATCGATAGCCAGTTTCATTGCTTCCGCTCCGGCAATCAGTTGGGGCAGGAAATATTTCTGGCTGTCAAATAATCTTCCCACTTCGTTAATCGCTGGTATAAGTATATTATCGATTATATCACCGGGTAAGGTTTTCTTGTCCAGTTCTTTATTGACCAAATTAATTATATCCTTTTTGTTTCCTTTCAATACGGCTTTATAGATTTCATACTTTCCCTCATCCATTAGTGAGCTATAATCCTGACCTTCATTTTTTTCGGCCGGTTTTTTATCATCGGTTTTTAATTCAGATATTACATTGTCTTTTTTTATACCGCTTTTGTCGGATGCTTTAGATTCGGATACTGCTTGCTGTATATTTAACTCCCTTACGTTTTCGATATATCTTTGTGCTGCCCCTTCCTTACCAAGCAGCAAATCTGCCGCCAGAACCGTATTCATAAGAAGCTCCTGCGACGGATTGGCTATTGCCATGGTAAGGCCGGCCTGTATGGCAAAAGCCAGGAAGGTGCTGTTTATATTTCCTCTTGCGGGAAGTCCGAAAGATATATTGGAAAGTCCTATTATTGTTCCTATACCAAGCTCATTTTTGCAATACCTGATGGTTTCAAGGGCATCAAGGGCTGCCCTGGGATTTGCCCCGACGGTATTTACCAGTCCGTCAACTATGATATCTTCCCGGGTTAACCCCAATTCGTACGCCCTATCCAGTATTTCGTGGATTATCCGCTTCTTTTCTTCTTTATCCTTTGGCAGGCCCGCATCGGACAAGGGAAGCAGAATAAACATGGCCCCGTATTTTTTTGCAAGGGGAAGTATTTTATCTATCTTTTCTTTTTCCAAAGAAACGGAATTAATCATTGCCCGACCAGGATAAATTCTCAATGCCGCTTCCATTGCCTCGGGATTGCTGGTATCTATCAGTAAAGGAACATCTACAGCCTTAGTTACCTCTTCGACAGCTTTGGCCATGATTTCCTTTTCGTCAATTCCACCCATTCCCACGTTTATATCAAGAAAATCCGCTCCCCGGCTTATCTGCTCGACGGCCATACCGACAACTATAGATAAATCCCCTTTCAATAAACTTGCCTGGAGGTCTTTTTTACCGGTCGGATTTATCCTTTCTCCTACCACCATAAATCTTCCATTCAAATCTATAGGTACGGTATTTTTTTCGGTTGCCAGCGCCCTGTAATGGCCTATTTTAATCTCCGGAACTTTTTTATCTTTAACAGCCTTTACCGTCTGCCCTATATGCTCAGGAGTAGTTCCGCAGCAGCCGCCTATTATTCCGGCACCACAGTCTACAAGTATTGCCATTTCTTTTGCAAATTCATCCTTATTCATTGGAAAAACGGTTTTACCGTCCTTAAGATACGGAATACCTGCATTGGGCTTAGCCATAACCGGAACATAAGCTATTTCTTTCATCTGCCTTATCATGTCATGCAGCTTGTCCGGCCCTACCGAACAATTGACACCGACCGCATCCGCTCCCATAGCCTGCAATACAGTAACTGCTGTTACAGGATCGGTCCCGTATAAGGTACGGTTATTCTCCTGATAAGTTAAGGAAACCATAACCGGCAAATCGCATAATTCATGAACAGCCAAAAGAGCTGCCCGGCATTCCTGAAGGCTCATCATTGTTTCTATAACAAAAAGGTCAACTCCTGCAGTCAAAAGGACGCTTATCTGTTCCTTATATACATTAATAAGTTCCTCAAATGGCATATTTCCGTGGGGAGCCACCATGCGGCCTGTCATTGTAATATCACCGGCAATGTATATCTTTCTTTGATTACCTGTCTTTTGTCTGAATACTTCAATAGCCTTTTTGCTAAGACCAACCAGCTCCCTGTTATAATATTCCATATATTCTTCTTTGCCGTATTCCGAAAGTTTAATTCTGTTGGATGTAAAGGTAGGTGCAAAAAGGATATCAGTCCCTGCTTCCAGATATTTAAACTGCAAATCAATAACTTTTTCTTTATTATCGACCATCCATTGTTCCGGGCAAAGTCCGGGTTGCAGCCCTTCTTTTTGCAGGTTACTTCCTGTAGCTCCGTCCAAAATAATTATTTTCGATTCCGCCAGTTTTCTGAATTCCTTCTTTGTCATCTATTAACCTCCAGCTTAAATTTTAATACCACATAAAGTTTATATAGATAAAATTTATTCTTTTCGGTAATGTTAATGTCAATTATATATTATAAAAATTTCTATAACAAGCAATAAATGGATATAATTATATTTTTCGATCAGGAATAAGTATTAAAAAATCCGCCAATACTGTTTTTATAACAACAAAGAAAGAGGCAGTATTATGATGAATTTCAATGGTTATATTGATACGGGAAATCAATTTAACGCAGGATTTTCAAATTCCAGTTTAACAGGTTTTTATTACATGAGTAATCCCCAGATACAAAAATGTCTTGACGGTTTGGACGAAGAAACCAGAAAGGAAGTAATGAAGCATATAGATGAGTTTCAAACCGTAGAGCAATTGGAAATGTTCATAAACCAAAAAATCGGCAAAGGAAAAAATTTTTATTAAGAGGTGATTAGTATGTCATATGTAGCTCCCGCAATAAAGGAAAAATTTGATACCCTATCTCCAGAATTGAAAAATGTAATTCTAGAGAGAAATGTAGAATTATATACAATCCATGATCTGATAAATGTATTGGACGAAATAGTAAAGGAAGCCGAAGCTGAGGAAGAAGAAAATAACTAAAAATATTTTATTATAAGATTTTCTTAGTATATTGAAAATAACAATATAGCCGTCTTATCCCTTCTGTAAAACAACACCTGCCGTAATTTGAGCTTTATAGCCTGACATTAAACCCTGTGGCAGCACAAATCACGGCAGGTGCTTATTATATACAGTAATACTGTTTCTTGTTTTTAATATAAACCTACTGTAAAATTAGTTATAATTTTATCTTAACCATCTACTGTTAATTAGACTTTACTTTCAAAAGTCCATATATTTTATCAATCGTAAGAGGCTTGCTTAGGAGATATCCTTGTCCAAAACTGCAATTATGATTAATAAGGCATTGCATTTGTTCTTGAGTTTCAATTCCCTCTGCGACCACATCATATTTGAGGTCGGCAGCCAGTTTCAGTATATTTCTTATTAATAAGGTATCAACACCCTCTTCGGTAATTGCATTAATGAAACTTCTGTCAAGTTTTATTATATCAATCGGAAATTTCTTAAGGTAATTCAGCGAAGAATAACCCGTACCAAAATCATCCAAAGCTATTCTTATTCCCCTTGCCTTAAGCTTTTTAAGGCGTTCTATAACACTGTCAACATTTAATATATCGGCTGTTTCAGTTATCTCAATAGCGATTTTACTATAATCCACAGCGAAAGCGGATAATATCTGTTCCCATTCATAGAAATTAACTTCACTGGTCAGGGTTTTCGATGATAAGTTAATAGCCAATTCTATATCCATAAAACCTTGTTTTTCTAAAAGCATCTTTTGTTCCAGAGCCTTTTTTAAAACAAGCCTGTCCAATCTGTAAATCTGACCGGTACTTTCAGCTATCGGTATAAACTCACTGGGAGAGATAAAACCTTCCTTGGGATGATTCCACCTAAGCAAGGCTTCCAAGCCGACTATTTCCCTGCTGCATAACTTATACTGAGGCTGATATACCAAATAAAACTGGTCTTCATCTATGCCCTGTTGCAGATAATTTATCATTTCTGCAACTTCCGTTTGCCTTTTCATCAATTTATCGTCATAAATCAAAAATCTGTTTTTGCCCTCTTTTTTTGAAGTATACATGGCAATATCCGCATTTTTCAGCAGTTCCGAAGGGCTTTTGCCATGATCCGGATATATAACAATACCCATGCTCGTTGATATATAAAACTGTCTGTTTTGATATGTCCATATCCTGTTGACATAATTTAATAGCTTTTCAACATTTTCCCGAATAACAGGCAAGGAGCTGTCAGAAAAAAGAATTGCAAATTCGTCGCCACCCAATCTGGCTATTAATCCCTTGTCTTTAATTTGTTCAACCATATTTTCGGTAAGATATCTTAAAAAAACATCTCCGGCCTGATGACCTATTGAATCGTTTATATTTTTAAAATTGTCAATATCCATATATGCTATGGCAAAGCCCGCCAGTCCATCATCTATACGTTTTTTTACTTCCTGCTCAAACATTATTCTGTTAGGAAGTCCTGTCAGTGAATCATAGTATGCCATATATTTAATTTTCTCTTCATACTTTTTCCGTTCTTCAATATCCGTTCCGATGGACACATATATATTATTTTCGTTTACGGTTTGAGACAGTATTTTACTGCTCCACAATATATCAATTTTTCTGCCGTCCTTGGTAATTATCGGCCCTTCGTAATTTAATGCACTTTTATTGGTCTTAATTTTATTGTATATATAATCAACAAGATAAAGTCTGTCTTTGGGGATTAGGGCATTCCATCCCAATCCGTTTACAAGTTCCTCTTCCGTATAACCGGTTATTTTTTCGCCAAAAGGATTAATATTTAAAATGTTTCCATGATCATCCCAGGTTATGATAATGGACGGTGCTTCCGTAAAAATATTTTCGTTAAGTTTCTTTTGAAAATCTAGTTCCGATTCAAGTGATATCAGTTCTTCGTGGGCAATTTTCAGTTCCTGATAGGCTTTTTCTCTTTTACCGTATTCCAAAAGCCACAGATTCATTCGTTTTTTTATAAGCCAAAAAACCATAAGAGTTGTTAAAATAATATAAATACAACCCTTAAATGTCTGATAATATTTATAATCTTTTATATCGGAAAACCATATCATAAGCAGCGAATCCGAAAGCAAAATCCATAAACTGCCAAACAATGCATATAATATTGATATCTTATATGCTTCCTTTAATAAGCTTTTCTTATGTTCGTTTTGGCTGTTACTTTTAGTTAAACTCATTAGTATATGCGCTCCTATATTAAATACATGACTATATATTACCATTTATTGCTTTAATTATAAATAGTATGCTATAATTTGTCAATTATGTTATATATTTGACACATTTCGACTAATCAAATGGCTTTTCATGTATTATAAAAGGTCATTGTATTTTTTATCTGTTTATGTCTGCCAAAACAAGCTTATGATTTTATTTAGGTCTACCTTTTATTAATACTATTAGGTTTAAGGCCAATTACCATCTTACCTTCCAGCGCTCACTATAATCGTCCACTGAATTACTTGCAATGTAATTCTTTTTTATGCACCCTTCGCTATCTTGCCTTTCCTTAAGGAATCTTAAATATAAGTTTTCATCCGGAGGCAAATCCACCCAACAGTCCATCCAATCGGATATGTAGGCTCCGTTGCAAATAATAAGTCCGTTTATGCCCTCATATCCCGGAGCCAATAAGGGTTTATTATACAATATGGCATCGGCAAAATTTTTAAGTATTGCTATATGTCCGTTTTCAGGCCCCTGTTCCTTATATTCTTCATAATATATATCCATCTTTGGAAAACTTTCATCGCTTACAAAACAGAATTCTCTTTCATCCATGTCATAAAGGTACAGTTTTAATACCCCTTCTTCTATAACCGCCTTGCCTTTGGTTCCTGAGTATTCTATTCGGTTGGTTCCCGGATATTCACCGGTTGAAGTTATAAAAACAGCCGATGCTTTATTTTCATATTCGCCATATATTGTTACGTCATCTTCAACAGTAATATTATGATAATGGCCGTATTTGCAAAATGCCCGAAGCCTTTTTGGCATACCGGTTATCCACTGCCATATATCAAGATTATGATAAGCCTGATTAATAAGTACTCCGCCACCTTCCCCCATCCAGGAACCCCTCCACTTTCCGGAATCGTAATATGCCTGGGAACGGTACCAATTGTTTACAATCCAGATAAAGCGCTTCATATCACCCAGAGTCCCTTCTTCAACCAATTCCTTTAACCTGGCAAACAAGGGATTAGTCCTCTGATTATACATAATGCCAAATATTTTACCCGATTTTTGCGCCGCTTCATTCATCTTTCTGACATTCAAAATATCAATTCCCGACGGTTTTTCAGTCAGTACATGCAGGCCTGCGCTAAAGCAATCAATAGCCATAGAAGGATGCAGACAGTGGGGGGTGGCAATCAAAACAGCATCAACCTTACCTTCATTTATCATCAAACGGTAGTCGGAATACAGGAATACATCCGGTCCTAAATTATGTTTTGCCCATTCAAGCCGGCCTGAATCAATATCACATACGGCGGTAAGCTCCAGTCCTTCGGTCTTTCCCTGAAATATAGCGTTTGCATGGGCAGTCCCCATGTTTCCTATCCCTATGATTCCCATCCGAATTTTTTTCATGTTAAATAATCTCCTTATAATAAATATCTTGATTAAAACTAGTAAAGATATGATTATAAGACTGTTCTAAATGGCACAGATATCATGACAATTAATTAAATATCGTGACAAATGCCATTTAGAAACAGTCTCTTATTTAAATTGAGGTACTTGAGCAGGCAAAATTGCTTGGCGTAATTCTATAATTTTAATGATTTTATTCTAAGCAAATCTGTAATAAAGCTTTTATTACAAAAGTTTAAATATTATTAATACCACCGCTTATTTAATTTACTAAGATGACAATTATTTATAATTACCGACAGTTATTTCATCGGGAGGAAGGTTTTCTATGGAAGCCCCTTTTTCATAAAATCTGACCGCATTCTTAAGAAGTCCTTCAACAGTATAAAAATCATCGTCTTTAGATAAAGGTAATTTTACTATTTCTTTTTTACATCCGGCTTTATAAATTGCCGCTATAAGTTCTATGGTCATACGGCCGTCAATACCGGTTATAAGCGGCCTGTTACCATTCTCTATCGCATTCAGCACATCCTCGATTTGCCCGGTATGCCCTTCGTAGGTAAGGTCGGGAATAGAATTATAGTACTCCTCTATCTTTGCAATCAATTCTTTGTTGCCGCCTTCAACGGGAAAACCGTTAGGCCTTGACATTTCGGCTTTAACGTCCCAAGGAGCAGCTAATTTTGCGTCTGCGCATTGTAAAACTATTCCCTGTTCTTCCCCATGGTGTACTACAGAGCTTGTAACCTGTGCCAGGCTACCGTCCTTATAACGAAGTACAGCAATGGAAAGGTCTTCAACTTCCGAATTATCATGCATAACATTGGCAAGCATAGCAGTTACTTCTTCCGGCAGAGAGCCTTCGATCCAGTTAAGCATGTCAATATGATGAACGGCGTGATTTAGAGTAGGACCTCCTCCTTCTTTCTCCCATAAACCGCGCCACCATAAGTCATAATAGCAGTGGCCTCTCCACCAATAAGAATTTACATGGGCGCAGCAGATTTTACCTGCAATACCGCTGTCTGCGGCTTTCTTTAATTTATATATTGAGTTTCTGAAGCGATTCTGGGCAATGACAGACATAACCACATTATTTCTTTTTTCTGCTTCAAGCATGGCATCGCATTCTTTAAGGCTGGCGGCCATAGGTTTTTCTACAATAACATGCTTGCCGGCATTCATAGAGTTAATGGCTATTTCGGCATGGACGTAGGGAGGTGTGCATATATGTACCAGGTCAATCTTAATATCCGATTCCAGCATTTTTTTGTGGTCATCAAAAATTTCACAGTCCAGATTATATTTTTTCTTCATTGCCTCGGCTTTTTCCGGATATATGTCACAAAGGGCAACTATTTTACAGCGATCCGGAAACTGCAGCAAACCGTTTATGTGCATTGGTGCTATATTTCCTGTTCCGACAATTGCTACATTTAACATGATATCTTCCTTTCTGATTTTTATTTTAAACAATCTTGGTGGCCTGCATTTGGGCTTTTACGCTTAGTTCTGCCGCTTTAAAGGCATGCTCCTGTGTCATGGCATTTTCGGTTCTATTGATACAATCAAGAATAAGTTGTCCGAAGAACGGATATCCTACCTTGCCGGTAACATCAAAATGATACTCCCCTTTACCGTTTACAAGGAAAACATGATTGGATGTACCGTCATTCATTCCGACATTGACATACTTTCTAAGCTCGATATATCCTTCAGTTCCAAGTATAAATGTACGGCCGTCACCCCATGTACTAAGGCCGTCAGGTGTAAACCAGTCTACCCTGAAGTAGTTAGTTGCCCCATTGTCTGCCACCAATACAGCATCCCCGAAATCATCAAGCTCAGGATATTGCGGATGATTGTAATTGGCTATCTGGCTCTTAACAACGACAGCATCCTTGGCCCCGCTGTAGTACAGGAACTGTTCAATCTGATGGCTTCCTATATCACATAAAATGCCTCCGTAGTATTCTTTTATAAAGAACCAATCCGGCCGGCTTGGAGCATTAAGTCTGTGTGGACCGAGACCAAGAACTTGTATTACCTTTCCTATGGCTCCCTCTTCAATTAACTGTCCGGCAAATACGGCTGCCTCCACATGAATGCGCTCACTGTAATAAACCATATATTTTTTCCCTGTCTTTTTAACCATATCTTTGGCTGCCTGTAACTGAGCAAGCGTGGTTAATGGAGCTTTATCGGTAAAATAGTCTTTGCCGGCAGCCATTACTCTTAATCCCAGCTCGCAGCGCTTGCTGGTAACAGCAGCCCCACAAACCAATTTTACTTCCGGATCATTTAATATCTCTTCTTCACTGGAAGCAACTTTTACTTCAGGAAAAGCGGCGGTAAATCTCTTTACCTTTTCCGGATCAGGATCATAAACCCATTTTAATGTGGCACCGGCTTCTGTAAGACCGTTGCACATTCCATAGATATGTCCGTGATCAAGAGCTATTGCGGCTATGCAAAATTCTCCAGGTTTTACAACCGGACTGGGTTTTCCCTTTGGCGCATAATTCATTCCGTCTGCTTTATTCATACGTAAACCCTCCTTTTATTATAGGCAGTAATAACCGTCACATTTATTGTTGCTTATCCCATATATTCGTATTCTGATAAAGGATTAATTTTCCGAATTAACAGCCATTATTAAAAATTACATGCGAAACAGTTATTACTCTATTGCATTTTATTACAATTACATTATAATGTTAAATAAAGACGAATAATACGCATTTATACACCTTTTTTATGCGCAATTTGACTTTATTTATACATTATAAATACGGGAGAGATATTATGGAACGGAAGAACTTTTTTGAGCCACTGGAAAAAGATCTTGTATGTTTACATAAAAAAAGCATGCCTTTTACCATGCAGTATCACCATCATGACGGATACGAAATATTCCTTTTTCTTAACGGCGATGCCAATTATTATATTGAGGAGAATTGCTATCAAATGAAGCGGGGATGTCTTTTTAATATGCGTCCCAATGAAATGCACCGTGTAGAATGTTACGACATAAAAAAATATGAAAGAATAACTATAAATATCCGCCCTAAATTATTACATGACCTTTCTACTAAACAGACCGATCTTACCAGATGTTTTACCGACAGACCATTCGGAAAGGATAATTTGATATATCTTAATGAACATCAGATTAATGAGTTTATTTTTCTTGCAAATAACTTGGAAAAAATCCAGAATTCCAGTGAATACGGGCATGATTTAATGGTACGTTCTTATCTGTATCAAATCCTTATTTTTGTCAATAAACTGTTCCTTAAGAAAATCCAGGAAGACCCTATCAATATCATGCCGCCGATTGTAAGTAAGACCATGTTGTATATTAATGAACACCTGACCGAGCAGATAACTATGGCTGATATTGCAAACCATGTCCATCACAACCCTGCCTATATTAGCAGGTGCTTTAAAAAAGTTACCGGTGTCTCATTGCAGCAATATATAATATACAAACGTATATTTCTGGCCAAAAAATATCTGCTGGCAGGTTATTCCCTAAATGATACCTGCAGATTATCCGGCTTCAACGATTATTCCAATTTTGCCAGAACTTTTAAAAAGCAAATTGGCTGTTCCCCGAAAAAATTTCAGAAACAGCCAATTTAACTCAATATATTAAGTTAATTAGTATTTGAACTTGCTGATTTCGGCCTGCAATTCCTGAGCCAGCTCTGCCAAGGCCTCACTGGCATTGGCTATTTCGGCAATAGAATTGGTTTGTACTTCTACAGATGCCGATGCTTCTTCTGTTCCTGCGGCATTTTGCTGTGCTATAGCCGACAAGTTTTGCATAATTTCTATCAAATCTTCTTTCTTCTCATTCATGTTCTGACCGGAAATATTCAATTCTTCAATAATTGTTCTGATATTTCCGATAGCTTCGCGTATACCGTTAAACTTATCAATCGTATTATTAACACTTACGGCCTGCATATTCATAATTTGGTCAACTCTTTCAAATACATTAACACAAGCCTCTGTGTTATTTATAAGCTCTACTATAATATCAGATATTTCATCGGTAAAGCGTTTGGACTGCTCTGCTAACTTTCTGATTTCCTCTGCTACAACCGCAAAGCCTCTTCCTGCTTCTCCTGCTCTGGCAGCTTCGATTGACGCATTAAGCGCAAGCAAGTTGGTCTGATCTGATATTTTCTTAATCATTTCGCTGGCTTCCCTAATCCTGTCTGCACTCTTATCTGTCTCAACAACCATATTGTAAATTTCTTTGGAAGCATTTTGGGATTCGATATTTCTTTCAGAAAGGTCCTGTATTACAACTAGTCCGGTATCGGACAGACCGTTAACAGTATCTATTGATAAATTAAGTTCATCTAAACACTTCTGATTCTCTACTATCAGATCTCCCAGTGTACTTGTTGCCATTGCCCCATTTTCAGTCTGTTTTGCCTGATCAGAAGCCCCTCTTGCTATATCCTCTATTGTTCTTGATACTTCGAAAGCTGAGTTGTTTGTCTGCTCAGTAATTGAAGTAAGCTCTTCTGAAGATGAAGCAATCTGTTCCGCATTAAAGGCAACGACCTTAACCAACTGCAGAATGTTATTTTTCATAACAGAAACTGCTCTGGCTATTCCGCCTATTTCATCATTACGGTTTAAAATACTTGAATAATTTTTTTCTAAATCTTCGGTTAAGTCATATCGGGATATAGCTTCCACTGAAGACTTAAGATTAAGAATAGGTTTTGCTATCATAATTCCCACAAAAACTCCGGCAGCTATACCTATAAATAAAACAAGCAATGCCAAAGCCATTATGAATGTTTTTAAACTGCTAAGATTTTTTAAAACTTCTTCTTCATTACTGCTGACACCTAATGTCCATGAGGTCCCTTCTATAGGATACAAAGCAGTAATTCGTGACTGTCCTTCAAAATCATAGGTAAAAATTCCT
Organism: Herbinix hemicellulosilytica; assembly: GCF_002904165.1. GTDB lineage: Bacteria > Bacillota > Clostridia > Lachnospirales > Lachnospiraceae > Mobilitalea > Mobilitalea hemicellulosilytica. Next base: position 60,651 of record NZ_CVTD020000017.1, read on the forward strand.
GCATTTCCAATGCCTAATTCCTGTAATTTCATCCCAAAATCTTTAAAAGGACCGTCTGTTTCATTGTGCTCGAAAACATTTATACGATCTATAACATATTCTCTGTCCCGATGGGCAAAAAATGTAGAATCATCACCTATGATATATGCAAATCCGGTTTCACCAATATCAATACTGTCTGTAATATCATTAAGGAGTGTTGCATCTGCCCTGCCTACCAAAGCACCGGTAATAACATCATTATTAGAAATCGGTACGGCATATAACACTTCAGGTAAGTTGGTTGCTTCATTGATATAAACATCGGAAATAGCTGAATACCCTTTTAAAACATTTTGTATAAAATCATTGTCCATATTTTCTTCCCGTTCATCGTCAAGTACATAACGGGCAAGACCGGTTTTACTTACCACCGCAATATCCAGATATCCCAGACGGTTAACATCATTCATTAATGTATTTTTTTGCAGATTCCAAATCATTGACTTAATGTAATCATTATTGGCAGCCTCAGCTAAAATTCCCAATCGCCTGTTAATCTCAGCTGCCACCTGATCAGCACCGCTCTTGGCCAGGTTTTCAATTTTGTTTTCTTCAACTTTCAATAGGATTTCTGAACTATAGTTAAGCGAGATAAACCCTAAAGAAAAAACTACAGCTAAAATAATAAGTCCGGTATAAAAACCGATTTGTGCTGCTAAGTTAAGCTTAATCTTTGGTAGTTTAAATTTCATATGCGATTCCTCACTTCCCAGATAGTTATTTTAATGTCGAATCTAACTATATATTGTCAATATATTGGTTATTTTATCACATTAACTTATAGCATTCAATGGACTATATTGTCTATTATGATAATAATTAAATGTAAATTTTTGCACCCTTTACACTACCAATATCCGCTGTTCTTCCGGTAACTGAGCCTGCAGCCTCATCTGCCCCTTCAGCAAAATACTGCAAGTTCATCTTTAATCTATTTCCATCCGTTGTGGTATTTAAGGGTTTGGTTAGCCCGGCACTGTTACCGTTCGTCGTATTAGCAGGAGCTGTTAAGTCAGGTCTATTATTTCTTGATTTAAGAGCTGAATCCAAGTCCGCTTTCTTTGCTACGTTTTCTAAAGATTCATCAGCCTTATCAATTACATCATCTATCATCTTTGCAGCATCGTCAAGATGCTTTCCGGCTTTGGATTTCAGGTTGCTTCCTACTCTTTTTATTCCTTCTCCTATGGTGTAACCTACGGCTCCGCTGATACCGGCTACTGCTGCTGTCTTTGCTGCCTGTCCTAAGTCTACTTCTTTAATATCCTTTTCGTCAACAATTATCTGCCTTCCGACATCAGCAGCAAATCCCATAACCGCTTCAGTTACACCCGTTTTAAGGGCATTTTTAGCCACACTCTTAGCTGTAGTTTTTGCAACTGTTTTTGCAGTTGTCTTAGCAGCAGAAGCGCCTAAGCCTCCACCTATCATTCCGGTTACTCCTCCGACAACTGCTTCATATGCTACAGCATTCCAGTCTACATTGCCCTTTTTGTTGGTAATTTTTTGTCTTGTATATTCAACAACTCCTCCAATTACAGCCCCTATTGCAAATGAGACAAGCAGTGTTGAGAATATACCATATCCGGAAGGATCGGTATATCTGACCGGATTATTATGGCAGTATGTGTAACGGTTAAGACTTAACGGATCGCTCAGTTGTCCTCTGTAGATGTCTTCGGTTAAAAATCTTCCGTTATCACTATTATAATATCTTGAATTTACATAATACAGTCCGCTCTCTTTGTCATATTGGTATCCAGCATAGGTAATGAAATTATCTGCATATCCGGTCTGATTAATTATAGTTCCGAAGGCATCATACCGATAAGTTACAGCCTGTAAGCCCGTGTTAGTATCTATCAGCATTACAACGTCGCCATGGGAATTATACAGGTAATAGTAAGTATTGCCATTTACAGTTCTGCTTACCAGATGAGTGCCATAGGTATTGCGGGCTGTTATATAACCTGAGATGTCTGCCTCTAAGAGGACTTTATCTCCTTCATAGAAATATAATACATCCAATACATCGTCTAAACTGAATACAGACTTTCTTACACGATAATCTTCTGCATTATATGTATAGTAAGCCCTTGTGTCACCCTGCCTGTATTCTATTAAGCGATTAAATCCGTCATATTGATACGTCTTATCTATAATTGTATTTACTTTATTAGGTATAACCAGTTTAATCGCAGGTCCGCTTACTGTATCCTTGGTTGAATTTTCATCTGTTAAGCCGACAACTAATTTATTGACATCAAAACCAATAGCTGATCCGCTGACTGTTTCCGGAGGCTTGTTTTCTGATTCATCAATTACGTTCCATTTTAAGGCAGAACCGCTGACAGTTGTAATACTTCCACTTTCAGAAATCAGATTACCGTTAGCATCATAATTATAGTAAATAACATCTCCTAAGTCATTTTCCTGTATTATAAGTCTGTTAGAAGCATCATATGTATAGTAAGTTGTAATCGGTTCTGTTCCTGTAAATACCTCCCGTTTTACAGACCTGTTTCCGGCTTGGTCATATTCGTATTCAGTTATTTTGCCGTTAGGTTCAGTTACAGATGAAATTCTTCCGTTGGCATCATATGTATAATGTGTAGTTTGTCCGTTGTTCGTTTCTGCTGTCAGATTGCCGACAGAATCATACGTATAGCTATAAAGGTTAAGGACATTTCCGTATCTGTCCGTATGTATTATAGTTGTAACTCTTCCGGCTGCGTCATAGAAATAATCTTCTCTCGTACCGTCTCCGTATACGGTTGCCTGTCTGCTGCCGTTTGAGTTGTATAAATAATGAACAATATCATTATATTCATACGGATTATAAATGCTATATGATCCAACCTTCTTAATACGGCCTACTGCGTCATAAACGGTTTCTGTTATGACTCCATCCGGAGTTTGAGCTGTTTCCTTAACCTCCCCGGCACCCATAATAATATCGTATTGATACATTACAGTTCCTATTGTGGGTACAGTTTTTGTCAGCACTCTTCCTTCGGCATCGTAAGTACGTGAAGTTGTTCCACTAATGTCTGTCATAGTAAGCAAATTACCGACGGCATCATAGGAGTATTCTTTAAAATCAACTCCCGCTATCTCGGAAAGCAACCTTCCGTATCCGTCATAAGAATACAAGGTGGTACGTCCGTTTCTGTCAATTTTCTTACTTATCTTTCCATCCGGAGTGTAATAATACAGCTCTTTAGGTGCATCTAAGATAGGCTTTTCTTCTGTTCCTATGTCCTGTCTGGATATTTCCAGATTTCTTACATTAAATGTATAAAATATACGATTACCATTGCCGTCTTTTTGCAGTATTAAATTATTGGCATTATCATATTCATAAGAAACATAGTTTGACATTGCGTCATATACGCCTATCATGCGATTTCTGCCGTCATAAACATATATTGTTGTATTGTTCATATCATCTGTAGTTGATATCAAATTATTTTGACTGTCATATTTATATGTAGTAACGGCATTCATCGGATCAATTACCGAAGAAAGATTACCTGCTGCATCATATGAGTAATATGTCGTGTTATTAAGGGCATCTGTCTTACTTATCAGTCTTCCATTATAATCATAGGCATTGGAACTTACCAAATTGTTCAATGCATCATATTCCTCAATAAGTCTGTCTCGCTCATCATAAACATATGTTGTCCTGTTTCCAAGCCAATCTGTTTTGCTGATGCAGTTTCCGTTTGCATCATATTCATAAACCGTAGTCTTAACTTTGGTTAGCAATGTATCAGAATGAATACTTTCCTCTTTTACCCTTCCCAATGCGTCATATTTTACAGTAGTAATAGTTCCGGCTTCATCTATACTGCGAACAAGATTTGAATTTAAATCATATTCATATACCTTTTCCAGTTTTTCCCCATTTGCTGAATCTATTTCTAATATAGCAGTTATATTGCCTAATGTATCATATTTATATTCTGTTCTGTTGCCTGCAGTGTCATATACAATTCTTTCTCTTCCGTTTAAATCGTACTGTGTAAATATAGTAAGCTCATCAATCGATGAATCTCCGGGTTTCTTAATACTACTTATGTTACCGAACGCATTGTATGTGTAAGTCGTGACATTGCCGTTGCCGTCTGTTTCTGTTATCTTTCTTCCCAATATATCATAGGAATAAGATATAACATCCCCGAGACTATCTCTTACCGATACCAAGTTACCCATTGAATCATAGGTATAATTTACGGTATAACCCTGTCTTTCTTCTTTAGCCAAATTATTATAGACATTGTAAGTAAAGACTGTCATTTGGCCTGTTTCATCTGCGGCATCTATGGCGGATACCTCGGTTGCAATTTTTCCATTCGGATGGTATGTATACACGGCACCGTTTCCATATGCATCGAGTTCTCTTGTGACATGACCTAATTCATCATAGAAGTAAGTTTTAGTCACTACTTCTTTCAGAGTACCGTTCTCATTCACATAGTCTATTTGGGCGGCTAATTTCCCTGTTGAATCATATCTGAATTCTGTCCTGGACATTTGGGAAATTGGCTTACCTTCGATATAATTCTTAGGTGAAACCTCTGCAATTTTTCTGTCTGTATAATCATATTGATAAAGGGTAACTCCGCCTAACGGATTAACAATCTTTATTAAATTACCTCTGTTGTCATATGTGTAATGCGTTGTTTCACCGTAAGAATCTGTAATTTTCACCGCATGTCCGTCACGATTATATTCTGCCTTCTTTGTATAAATGCCGGTCTGAATTCCCTCTGAATTGAATACAGGTTTACTTACTGATATTAAATTACCGACTGCGTCATACTCGTAAGTTGTAGTAATACCGTCAGGTGTAGTTTCAGAAACCAGCCTTCCTTCTTTATCATATTGATAAGATGTTGTTATGGCAGCCAGTTCTTTATCGCCGAAGTCATAGCCGGCTAAATCCCCTTTTCTTACAAATTTGCTTATACTCAGAGGATTTTTTCTGTAATCATATGTAGTTTCAGTTATATACGCTGTGGCGTCTTCTACCGTTCCTTCACCCACCTGCGTTCTTATGATATTGCCTTCGCTATCATAAGAGTATATAGTCTTTAGTCCTGAAGGCTCAATTTGCTCTATCAACAAACCGTCTTTGTATACATAGATTATGTCATACGTAGTAATTGCAGGAACAGATAACGGACTAATATTTTCTACGAAGTCACTGCCGATAGATTCTTTAATCAGTCTGCCTGCACGATCATACGTATATCCAATCCATGTATAATATATTTTTCCGTTTACTTTCATTGTCGGAATGTATTTTTGGGTTACATTGCCCTGTATATCATAAAAATAGTAAGTAGCGCTGTCGTCTGCCTCTGTTTCTTTCGCTAAAGTACCATCCGGATTATAGGTATACTGACGTAACGCCTTTTTCTCGTCACCTTCTAGGATATATTCTTCTTTCTTTCTGCCCCGGTTATCATTTACAGTTACCTGAACTATCTTATCATTGTCATTTGCATATACGTATGTTGTAATCTGATGTTCTCCGTCAGGCAAAGTCTTATACTCTATTTCTTTCATTAAAACTTTGGCTGAGTTTTTATTCTCGTTGTACCACTGTTTGACAATACGATCCCTGTTATCATACTCATAAGTTATGATACTGGAATTTTCTCTTATTTCACTGACAATATTTCCGTATGAATCATACAGGTAATCTGTTTTATAACCAAGGGCATCGGTAACACTTTCAAGGCGTCCTGATGAATTATAAACATATTTTGTTCCTTCATTTCCTGAATAATAATTACCGAAGTCTTTCTCAGGGTCATATAATTCTTGTGGAACTGTCTGCGTCAGATTACCGGTCAGATCATAAGCTGATACCACCACACCGTTATCCGGATAATATTCTCTGGTCACATATCCGTTGGCATCATATCTCCACCTGTATTCATAACCACCAGGTGAGATTTCCTTAGTTTTATTGCCCATTATGTCATAAGTAAAGTGACTGGTATTACCGGCCGCATTTGTTACTGTTGCGGTATTGCCATACTGATCGTAAGTATAAACGGTCTCTTCCCCTTCGGCATTTATTTCACTCTTTAACAGACCGTTTAATCTGCAATTAAATTTTTGAATTGCATCCAAAAGAGAGTAATATTTATATTCTACTACTATATAATTAGGATCAGTATAGTCAATTGTCGATAATACGTCATAAATGTTTTCCGGAGTAACGCCATCTATAGCTTTTCCGTCAATTCTCTGTATCTTCTTTAAAAGTTTAATACCGTCCGTATCATAGCAATAATATGTATGTACTCCGACTTCATTTACTTCAATAATGCAATTATTCCATTGGTCATATACAAATCTTTCTTCACTTCCGTCACTATAAGTTATTTTTGTAATATTGCCGTTTGAATCTACTTCATATGAAGTCTTGTTGCCATACTCATCCGTTGTAGACTTAATATCGGCAAATAATTTATTCTCATCAGTCTCATAATATTCTGTCTTTGACATACTGCCGTCAGGATTTTGAATATCTGTTATGTACATTTCTTCATTATACCAGTAAATCCACTCTCTGCCGTCCTGTCCGATTACTTTTGTCTGATTCTTTTCAGAATTATATTCATAGATCCAAACCCCGCCATATGAATCTATGCATTTGGTAACTACATAGTCGTTATAATTTTTTCTTGACGAGTATTGTATATCCTGAATGACATTTCCATTTGGATCAATAATCTTAGTCAGATAACCCTGACTGTTATATTCATATGTAGTAGTACCGCCAACCAAATTGGCTACAAAAATCAATAATCCATCATCGTCATATGTATATATGACGCTATCGCCGTTAGGATTTGTAATTTTAGTTATATGACCCTTGTGGTTGGTTTCAATCCGGTATACCCTTCCTACCGGGTCTGTAAGTTTGGTTATCACCCCATTTATATATGTAACTTCAGTTCTGTTTCCGTATCGGTCCTCAATATATATTAATGCTCCCTCTTCATTAAAACCGTATTTGCTTTGATCGGTTTCCGTTAATACATATGTATTATCATCGTTTCGTGTAAATTGTGAATGACTGCTCAAAGCAATATACCTATCGTTTTCCAGTCTAAATATATGAGAACTTCCGTCTGGTAAGTCAACAATAACACCGTCATCAAACAACTGACATTTGGCTTCAAAACTAAATGTCCAGCCTTTTCCAAACAAAGTATTTTCTAAATTTTTTATAATTTTAGTTAATAATAACATCGTATTTTATAGAAAATTATATTAGTAAAATTTTATCATATTTTAGCATTTTTTAACTTATTTTCAAAGTATAAAAAAGCCGAACGTTTTAATATTTTACCGGTATTATAACTGTGATATTTTGCATATGTGCCTGGTATAAAGTTTAGTATAAAAAAAGGATTTCTCAAATCACTGTGTGATTCGAGAAATCCTTTACTTATTGTTATATACAACTGTTCTTAAAATCTTCCTTCATCAGCAGCCTGCTGAATGGCTACCGCTACGGCCACCGTAGCCCCGACCATCGGGTTATTGCCCATTCCGATCAGGCCCATCATTTCAACGTGGGCAGGAACGGAGGATGAACCGGCAAACTGTGCATCGGAGTGCATTCTTCCCATAGTATCGGTCATACCGTAAGAAGCAGGGCCTGCTGCCATGTTGTCCGGATGAAGGGTTCTTCCTGTGCCGCCGCCGGAAGCAACGGAGAAATACTTTCTTCCAAGCTCAATACATTCTTTCTTATATGTACCTGCTACAGGATGCTGGAATCTGGTAGGGTTGGTGGAGTTACCGGTGATGGATACATCCACTTTTTCCTTATGCATGATAGCAACGCCTTCGGTAACGTCATTGGCACCGTAGCACAATACCTTTGCCCTTTCGCCGTTGCTGTAGGATCTGCGGTATAATTCCTTAACCTCACCGGTTACATAGTCCATTTCTGTAGCAACATATGTAAATCCGTTGATACGGGAAATAATCTGAGCCGCATCTTTACCGAGACCGTTTAAGATTACTCTTAAAGGTTTTTGTCTTACTTTATTGGCGGATTTTGCAATACCGATAGCACCTTCCGCTGCGGCAAAGGATTCATGGCCTGCCAGGAAGCAGAAGCACTCAGTTGTCTCTTCCAATAGCATTTTTCCGAGATTGCCGTGGCCTAAACCAACTTTTCTGTGATCGGCAACCGAACCGGGGATGCAAAAAGCCTGTAAGCCTTCGCCGATAGCTGCAGCCGCATCCGCAGCTCTTCTGCAGCCCTTCTTTATGGCAATTGCGGCACCTACTATATATGCCCAGCAAGCATTCTCAAAGCAGATGGGCTGAATGCCTTTAACCATATTATATACGTCAAGTCCGGCATCCTTTGTAATCTTTTCAGCTTCTTCTATGGATGATATGCCATAACTGTTTAGTACAGCATTAATCTTATCTATTCTTCTTTCATATGATTCAAATAAAGCCATTTGTATGTATCCTCCTTATTTTATTCGCATCTTGGGTCAATGATCTTTACGGCATCTTCAACTCTGCCATATTGTCCTTTGGACTTCTCATAAGCCGTATTGGGATCTTCACCTTTTTTGATTAAATCCATCATTTTACCCAGGCTTACATATTGATAACCGATAATCTCGTTGTTTTCATCAAGAGCTATACCGGTTACATAACCTTCTGCCATTTCAAGATAACGAGGACCTTTTGCTAAAGTACCATACATAGTGCCTACCTGGCTGCGAAGTCCTTTGCCCAAGTCTTCCAGACCTGCTCCGATAGGGAGCCCGTCCTCAGAAAATGCACTCTGAGTTCTTCCGTATACAATCTGCAAGAACAGTTCTCTCATTGCGGTATTAATGGCGTCACAAACCAGGTCGGTATTCAAAGCTTCCAGGATGGTTTTTCCTGGCAGAATCTCACAAGCCATAGCGGCTGAGTGGGTCATACCGGAGCATCCGATTGTTTCAACCAATGCTTCCTGAATAACTCCGTCCTTTACATTTAAGGACAGTTTACAGGTACCCTGTTGAGGCGCACACCAGCCCACTCCGTGAGTAAAGCCTGAAATATCTTTTATCTCTTTGGCTTGAACCCATTTTGCCTCTTCCGGTATAGGTGCAGGACCATGATTAGCACCCTGGGCAACCGGGCACATCTTTGTTACTTCATGTGAATAGATCATGTTGTAAAAGCTCCTTTCAGTTTACATTGTATGGCATATTAATAAGGCAAACCTTAAGTTTCCCTTACTTTATTAACGTCGTGGCATAAACCACGACGTTGCATAATTGTTATTTACTTAACATATTTTCTCACAATTTTATGTATAAGTCCAGCAATATTTTGCTTAAACCGATTAATTTCAATCCGATATGACAAAAAATTAATCAGTATACTTGGTTACAATTTCTCCTGCTTTCTTATAGATGCTTTTTTCAGGAATATATCCCCTTACCATTGACAAAGGATAAATGTTGGTATTTCTTCCTACGACCGAGCCGGGATTTAATACGGTATTGCATCCGACTTCCACATAATCTCCCAAAATTGCTCCGAATTTCTTTAGGCCCGTTTCTATCGATTCGTCTTCGATCCTTACCTTAACCAGGGTTTTGTCTGATTTTACATTGGAAGTAATGCAGCCTGCTCCCATATGGGCCTTATATCCGAGAACAGAATCTCCCACATAATTAAAATGAGGCACCTGAACCTTATTAAAGAGGATAACATTTTTAAGTTCGGTTGAATTGCCTACTACGGCACCCTCACCAACTATGGCACTGCCTCTGATAAAAGCACAATGTCTTACTTCCGCTTCTTTTCCTATGATGGCAGGACCATTAATCGAGGCGGTGGGTGCAATTTTGGCGGATTTTGCTATCCACACATCTTCCCCTATCTGATCATACTCCTCTTTTGAAAGCGTCGGCCCGATTTTTAAAATAGTTTCTTTAATCTTAGCCAAAACTTCCCATGGATAAGTACATCCTTCAAAAGCTTCTGCCGCTATGGTCTGACTTAAATCAAGCAGTTCATTAATAAATAATTTACGATACATAAATTTCCTCCTTTTACCGATACCGATTATATAATATTCTTCTTTGATAACATAGAAGCTGCACCTAAATACTATAACTTTTAAGTTACTAAACTTAAGCCTTATTCTCTTATTCAATATAATTCTATTACTAATGGTATTTACTATTTATAAAATGAAGCCACCTGCTTGAAAATTTTAATAAGCATATCCTGGTTGTTAAGGGTTTTCACTCCGTTAACCATCCGTTCCACAAAACCTTTCAGCTTCTCCATATACTCTTCTTTTGTTATTGTGCCTTCGGCTACCATGGTAAGTCCCTTTTCCCAACTGGCAGTAAGTTCGGCATTAAGTAAGGATCTGATTGATGCATTAACCACTTCATAAACCAATTCCCCAAGTAAAGTCGGTGTAATTATCTGTGTCTTTTTATTTAGATTAAGATAAGATATATTAACCAACTTATTCAATATCTCAGCCCGTGTGGCACTGGTTCCTATTCCGCTTCCTTTTATCTGAGCCCGAAGTTCCTCGTCTTCGATAAGCTGCCCTGCGTTTTCCATTGCTAGAATAAGAGTACCGGAAGTATATCTTTTTGGCGGCGAAGTTTCACCTTCCTTGATTGATAAACTATTTACCGCCAGTTTTGCCCCTGTCTTTATGTTCATGATAGTATTCATAAACTCTTTATCCAAAATATTTTCATTTTCTTCATTCTCATCCTGACTTTGCTTACCTTGGCTTGTCTGTGTTTCTTTTAATACCGATGGTTTTCCTGCTATCACCAAATATCCTTCATCTTCCAGTACCTTAAATGTGGAAAAGAAAGATTCGGTACCTATCTTTACCGTAAGATTGATTCTGCGGTACTGGGCTGGCGGATAAAAAATGCTTAAGAAACGTCTTACTATGGTTTCATAAACCTTTCCGGCTGTAGGTGACAAACTTCCCAGAGCATTGAAACCCTGGCCGGTAGGTATTATGGCATAGTGGTCCGTAATCTTGCTGTCGTCTACATACCGGGTTTTTGCTATTCCTTTATATGAACCGTTAGATAAAATCTCTGCCGCAAAGCCTCCCAGTACGGAATAACTTCGGAGCCCTTTTAAATTTTTATATATTTCTTTGGCTACCGGAGTTGACAAAACCCTGGCATCGGTTCTTGGGTATGTTATTAACTTCTTTTCATAAAGTTCCTGGGCTATATTGAGGGTTTCATCGGGGCTTATTTTATATAGTCTGGAGCAATCATTCTGTAGTTCCGCAAGATTATATAAAAGAGGGGGGTTTTTTTTCTCCTTTTTCTTCTCCGTATGAGTTACTGTACCATACAAGCATTCGTCCGAACTTTCATCCCGGTTCCATGTACCGTCATCATTATATTTAGGCAGATTCCCTGCCAACTGTTTTATCAGTTCTACGGCCGAATCTCTTTTAAGAAATCCGTTTTCCTTATAAAGCAGGGGGGAGTTAAAATATGCCGACCCTTCTATGGCTTTAAACTCACCGGTAAACTCTCCCGTATAGTCACCCCTGGTTACAGAAAAAGACGACAAAACCCTGAAAAAAGGAGTTTTTACAAAATTTCTGATTTCCCTCTCCCTTCTTACAACCATACCCAAAACACAGGTCATTACCCTTCCTACGGCTATGGCTGACCATTTCTTGCCTTTTAAAAAATCCTGAACTTTATTTCCGTATTTGAGAGTAAGTATCCTGGAAAAATTTATACCCATCAGATAATCTTCCTTGGCCCGAAGATAAGCCGCATCGGCCAGGTTGTCATAAGCGGACAAGGGTTTTGCTTCTCTTATGCCTCTTAAAATTTCTTCTTCGGTCTGGGAATCAATCCATACCCGTTTTTTTATCTTTGTATCCGGCACCTTGGCCACCTGGTCAACAAGCCGGTATATATATTCTCCTTCCCTTCCTGAGTCGGTGCAGACATAAATTGTCGTTACATCTTCTCGGTTAAGAAGCCATTTTACTATTTCAAACTGTTTTTTCACCGCAGGAATAACCTCATACAAAAATTCGTCCGGAATAAAAGGAAGGGTTTCCATACTCCATTTCTTTAAAGCTGGGTCGTAGCTTTCCGGATAACTCATAGTAATCAGATGGCCCACACACCATGTTATTATGGTGTCGCCGGCTTCAATGTACCCATCCTGTCTTTTTGCATTGATTTTCAATGCTTTGGCAAATTCCAAAGCAACACTGGGCTTTTCAGTTATATATAAACTTACAGACATGTATCCATCTTCCCTTTATGTTAATAAATACAATATCAAACATAAATAGTATAACTTATAATTGCCTTAAGGACAAATATAATTCTTGGACAAATATATAATGTTATCAATAGTGTATCAATATTAACATTATTAATATTGAATAATGACAATTAATAGTTTACAATTAATGTAGTATTCAAAACTACGACACAAGGTAATATAGGAGGATATTATGAGGCCTTATCAACTATTTAGCGACTCTGCATGTGATATTCCGGAACAGTTGCTAAAGGAACATCAAATAAATTTGATACCATTCTATGTGAGCTTTGATCAGGAAACATATTATAAGGAACATATAGATATCAGCAAGGAAATGTTTTATGATACCCTGATGTCAGGTAAAGTCTATGCCAAAACTTCACTTCCTTCGGTTCAGGACTATATCAGCATGTTTAAGCCGGCATTAAAAGAAGGCAAAGACATCCTGTGCCTGTGTCTTACCCAAAAATTCAGCGGTTCTTATCAGTCTGCTTTAAGCGCCAAGCAAATCCTGGAAGACCAGTATCCTGAATCTACCATTTCTGTTATTGACAGCATACAGGCCACCGGCGGTCAGGGGCTTTTAATGCTCCAAATAGCCGCCATGAAAGAAGCAGGCCTTTCTCTTGAAGAAGCCACAGAAGAAGCAAATAAACTGAAAAACACGGCTAGGATTATGTTCACGGTTAATACATTAGATTACCTCTCCAAGGGAAGAAGAATCGGCAAAGTTATATCCCTAGCTAAAGATATGCTGGACTTAAAACCTCTTATACAACTGAAAGACGGAGAACTTATCCCCTATGCCATTGTCCGCGGAAGAAAAAAATCTTTAGATAAAGTATTTGATATGGTAGTGGAATATTTTAAAGAAAACAATGAAAATCCAGACGACTATGATTTCTGCATTGCCAATGCTACAACCATGGATGATGCAATTTATCTGAGAGACAAACTTGAAACATATCTTGAAAGAAAATTAAATTACCCCGTATTTCAGATAGGTGTAACCATAGGCACTTATACCGGACCGGGTGCAATAGGAATTTGTTTTATTAAAAGGTATAACAAGCATATGTTTAAAATGGTATAATATGTTTTGAAAAAAATCGGTATGTAAATTAAATGTTAAAAGTTAAAGGAGGAATAATCGTTGTCGCCCAAAAAAACCTACTATGAGAATCTGGCAAATACCATTATCGAGCGGTTCAACAAACGGGGTATCGAAGGCTATTATTGTGATAACAGAGAGGAAGCCTTAGCTACCGCCAAACGGTTTCTGACCCCCGGATGTTCCATATCCTGGGGAGGATCGGAAACTTTGAAAGAAATCGGCCTGATTGATGATTTAATGGCTTCCGATTACATATTATATGACCGCAGTACCGCCAAAACCCCGGAAGAAAGCCACGAACTATACGGCAAAATCGCTACCTGTGACTACTTTTTCATGAGCTCCAATGCCATCACATTAGACGGACAATTGGTAAATATAGACGGCAGAGGTAACAGGGTGGCATGCCTTATAGCCGGACCTAAAAACGTAATTGTGATTGCAGGTATGAATAAAATCGTTACCGATGTGGAAACAGGTATCGAAAGAGTCAGAAATATGGCTTCGCCGCCCAATAGTGTAAGGCTTAAATATAATACTCCCTGTGCGGAATTGGGCCGCTGCACCAACTGCCTTGTAGATGACTGTATCTGCTGCCAGATAGTAATCACCCGAAAATCAAGAGTTCCCGGCAGAATTAAGGTTATACTTGTAGGCGAAGAGCTTGGATATTAAATTTGGAATGAAAAATGACATTATGTATAATATTATATAAAGATCGGATACATTATTTCTGAAAGGATGATAATATGTCAAAAAGCAACTTTGAACATAACGATAACGGTACTTCCATCCAGGTAACAGTGGACATAACCAAAATAGTAAAATATTTATGTTTTGCCGGTGTCATAATAGTAGGTATAATTTTCGGAACCAAATGTTTTCAGAATATGTTAAAAGAAGGTTTGATAGAAATAGAATAAATAATAGGATAATTTTCTGTTGTGCAAATTCTATACCATGAGTAATATAAAATTATAAAACAGGCTAAAAAATAGCTGTCCCTAATATTTCTGCTTTAAGGACAGCTATTATTTTAGTAGCCGGTTTTAGAATAAAGCGTTTATCCGCCTTTTCTATGTTATTAAATTATACAGGAAACATTATATAAATAAAACTTTATTAATACAGGGGATACTTGTCCGTAAGGGCTTTTACCATATCTTTAACCCTATCTCTGTTGGTCTCCCCATCTTTAATCATAAGGTAAATGGCTTCGGCAATTACATCCATATCCTCAGCCTTCATCCCTCTGGTTGTTACCGCCGGTGTTCCTAAACGGATTCCGCTTGTAACAAAAGGTGAAGCAGGGTCATTGGGTACAGTATTTTTATTGCATGTAATGTTTACTGATTCTAAAAGTTTTTCCGCGTCTTTTCCTGTTACGCCCATATTTTGCAAATCTACAAGCATCAAGTGATTGTCGGTTCCTCCTGATACTAAGTTAAATCCTCTCTTTATTAAACCCTTGGCAAGAGCCTGAGCATTTTCTACAACTCTTCCTATATAATCTTTAAAGCCGGGTTCCAGGGCTTCTTTAAAACAAACTGCTTTTGCTGCTATTACATGCATCAAAGGACCGCCCTGTGTTCCGGGGAAAACAGCCTTGTTAAGCTTATATTCTTCGGCAAATTCCTGGCTGGAAAGAATCAAGCCACCTCTGGGCCCTCTTAAGGTCTTATGGGTTGTAGTAGTTGTAACATGGGCATAAGGAATAGGGCTCTCATGATAGCCAGCTGCTACCAGACCGGCTATATGGGCCATATCCACCATCAAAAATGCTCCGACTTCATCGGCTATTTCTCTGAATTTCTTAAAATCTATTTTTCTGGCATAAGCACTGGCACCCGCAATAATCAACTTTGGCCTGCTTTCCAGTGCTATTTTTCTCACTTCATCATAATCTATAAAACCGTTATCGTTTACTCCGTAAGAAACTATATTAAAATAGCTGCCGCTTATATTTACCGGGCTTCCGTGGGTCAAATGCCCTCCATGATTCAGATTCATGCCCATAACCGTATCACCGGGCTTAAGCAAAGCAAAGAATACCGCCATATTCGCCTGAGCGCCGGAATGGGGCTGAACATTGGCATAGGTGCATCCAAACAGTTCTTTAGCTCGTGCAATAGCAAGATTTTCAGCTACATCCACAAATTCACATCCGCCATAATACCTTTTTGCCGGATAACCTTCCGCGTACTTGTTGGTTAAGGGGCTACCCATAGCTGCCATTACCGCTTTGCTTACAAAATTCTCTGAAGCTATAAGTTCTATATGCCCGTTTTGCCTTTCAATTTCAGAATCTATAGCTTTTGCTATTTCAGGATCAATGGCTTTTACATCATCAAATGAGTACATTCTAATCCATTCCTTTCAAGTATAACATAATTTAACCTGATTATATCATACCATTTTTTTATTTGAAAGTATTACCATGAATAAATTATCATACAAATTTATTATTTTATTTAATAACTGCATCCTTGCAAATTTATAAGTCTTGTTCGGATTTAAGAAAATGTAAGTTATAAGTCTTATAAAACAGGATTTTTATGAAAAAGAAAGACTGACAACAGTGAATTTCTCACAATTATCAGTCAAAAAATTTCTCTCTATTTGATTTCTATAAAAAAATCTGTTTATATATTAAGTATTTTTATGCAAGATTGTCTTTACAGATAATCAGGCCCAAAACTTAGCGGTAAAAGTTCTTCCAGGAAATACACCACATAGTCTTCTTCGGATGTAGCCAAAATTACCAAAAACTTGCGGGGGTCCACAAATTCCCTGATAACCTGGCGGCATACCCCACAGGGAGGGCACAACTCACTTAATATACCGTTTTTTCCACCTACTATGGCTATGGCTGCAAAATCCCTTTCACCCTCGCTTATTGCCTTAAAAAATGCGGTTCTTTCCGCACAATTGCCGGGTGTAAAGGCGGCATTTTCTATATTGCAGCCTGTATAGACTTTTTGCTTTGTTGTAAGCAAGGCCGAACCTACCTTAAAATTGGAATAAGGAGTATAGGCATTATCCATGGCCTGAATAGCCTGGCGTATTAAATTTTGGATTACAGACCTATTGACAAGCTCGTTTTTTGCCAGCAACTCTCCTTTTTCCTTGGGAATAAGGCTATTTTGCTCCCGTTCCGTACTCATACTTACACCTCCTTAGTATCCCGTTGCTTCCTGATTCTTTGCCAGCTTGATTATTCTGCTGGTACCAAGCCTGTCGGCTCCAAGCTCAATGAAACGCTCAGCATCATCAAAGGAAGCAATTCCTCCTGCCGCTTTTATTTTAACATTCTCTCCCACATATTTAGCAAACAGGGCTACATCTTCAAATGTTGCTCCTTTAGTTGAAAATCCTGTGGAAGTTTTGATAAAGTCTGCTCCGGCTTCGGTAACCGCTTGGCACATCCTTATTTTTTCTTCTTCGGTAAGCAAACAAGTTTCAATAATAACCTTAAGTATCCGGTTACCGCAGGCAGCCTTTATCTGTCTTATTTCATCGGTAACTTTGCCGTATTCCCTGTCTTTTACCCAGCCTATATTTATAACCATATCTATCTCGTCGGCTCCGTTGTTTATGGCATCTTTAGTTTCAAACACCTTTACTTCTGTTGTCTGATAACCGTTTGGGAATCCGATAACCGTACATACAGCCATCTTATCTTTTACATATTCTTTAACCCTCTTAACATAAGACGGGGGAACACAAACCGACGCCACCCCATAGGCTATGGCATCGTCGCATATTTGCTTTATCTCAGCCCATGTTGCTGTCTGAGTAAGTAAGGTATGATCCACCCTTTTAAATATTTCTGTTCTATCCAAAATCTATGCACCTCTCAAATACAAAATAATTATGCAATTTCCAGAGCAATCTCCATCATTTCACGGAAAGTATTCTGCCTGTCTTCAGCCGATAAAGCCTCTCCGGTAAATACATGGTCGGAAATAGTAAGAATGCATAGAGCATTTTTACCTGCCCTTGCCGCATTCATATATAGTGCAGCCGCTTCCATCTCAACGCAAAGTATATTCATCTTCTTCCACAGAGAATTGGCTTCTTTATTGTCATCATAGAATGTATCCGATGACAGTACATTGCCTACTACCGTTTTAATACCCAGTTTTTCTGCAGCTTCTACGGCTTTACGAAGCAGGCCGAAATCAGCAATAGGGGCGAAGGTTCCCGGAAGCTTGTACTGGGCGGCAAAATTGGAATTAGTCGAAGCACCCATAGCAATAACAATATCCCTTAACTTCACATTGTCAGCTATTCCACCGGCAGAACCGATTCTTATTATATTATCCACATCATAGAAATTAAACAGCTCATAAGAATAGATACCGATTGAAGGCATACCCATACCGCTGCCCATAACCGATACTTTTTTGCCTTTATAAGTACCGGTAAATCCGAGCATATTTCTTACCGTATTAACACATGTGACATTCTCCAGATAATTCTCGGCAATAAATTTAGCACGTAAAGGATCTCCTGGCATAAGAACTGTCTTTGCTATATCATCTGCTTTGGCATTTATGTGCGGGGTAGGTATATTCATATTCTCTCCTCCTTAAGTTAAAATAGATTTAATAAACACATTCATAGTATATACAAATAACTATTATACTACCAATATCTACGATTATATTCTATCATTTTATAAAAAAAAAGCAATTAAGCAGTAATAAAATAAAAATTAATATTCCTTGCCTCACACATATATAAGTTTCATAAAACGCCGGACCTAAATACTATTAAGAGAATATTAATATTCGAAAATATCTGCCGTAGTTGGGTCTACCCAAAAAAAGCCGTAAGTAACAATATGCCCTAAGCCTAAATCAGGATCGTCAACTACAAATTCATAAAGCCTGATAAGATAATTACCGCTTGCCTCATCGGTTTCCTCATATGCCAAATAGTAATCTTTTCCATCCAGTTTATAATAATAGTCAGACATATCTTCGGATAAATAAACTTTAGTAAAATTCAAAGCGTACTCTTCCTTAACAATATCCAGTGCCTCCATAGGTGTCAATATTCTAAGTGTCAGAATAACCAGTAATAAAACAAGTTGTTTCATAAAGATACCCCACCCGAATACTTTAAATTAATGGCGTATTTATCCTATCATAATATTACATATATTTCCAGTTATTTCAGATGGGGAAAATCGACCTTATATCGTTTAACCGTAGTTATTTATATAAAATCTTCGTTTAAAACCAATTATATTCTTTAGGACGACAGACAATCCTAATAAGAATTTTATCACCGCTTTTCCTGAGTAAAAAGATTTTAAGACCTCATTTGAGTTCTTAACTCATCATCAATCAGACGAAAAAGGAAATCCATATAAAAATAGTCTACCCATAAGCCTTCGTTTGCCAAGGCTTTTATGTCCTCACGGGTAGCCCATCTGGCCTCTTTTACTTCGGAAGCCTGTAACCTAAGCTCGTCTATGCTTACGTCGGTCCTGACAATCCATACCGCACAAAAACTGTTATGCCTTCTGTACATCATGGCAAGACTGGCATTTTCCCTGTCAGCTTTTAACCCCAATTCTTCCCATAATTCTTTTTGGCAGGTAGCCCATGCATCATCTCCCGATACTGCCGAGCCACCGGTTACGGCCCAGTATCCGGGTTTCCAACTGACCGTATCTGCCCGTTTTTGTATAAGAATCTGTCCGTTACTGTTTATCGGATAAATATGTACAACCAGATGGTAATCCCCGTCTGCCATCGGCTTTCCCCGTTCATGCAATCTTCCGGTCTTTATAAAACATTTATCGTATATATCCCACAGTTCCATGGCATCCTCCTTTGATTAAAAATTTATAATAATTATATTATATATGATAAAAATTCCGGCAGCAAAAATTTATAAAAGAACACCGATGGGCTTTGAAATGGCATTTACCGCATACATAAATGTCTGCCTATGACATCATAAACCCATCGGTGATCTTATAAAGAATGTGTATTATAAATGGTTTTATTTACTTACTTTGACTTTAACCAAAGGTCCTCTTCCTGCCTTATTCGTACCCCACAATTTTATTGCCGTTCCTTCTTTTTGAGCAGGAATTTCAATTACAAACTTACCGTCATTATCAATGGTGCCCTTGTAGGTTTTATCTCCTATCTGGGCATAAACCCTTGTTTGGGTTTTTGCCACATTGAGAGCCGCATCCTTAAACTCTTTCGGAATATCCTCCGAACTTTCGCCCGAGGAAGATACATAATCCAGTAGTTCAATAGTTCCGGTTATTTTATTGTCTCCTTTCCGGATCGGATCTACTGCAGGAGCATCCGGTGCCGCCTTTACGACTGCACTTTTTAAAGGATCGCTGGTTCCGGCTTCGTTAGATGCGGTTACGGTTACGGCCGTACCCGACAGGTCTCTGTCGATTTCCAAAGTGTAAATATAATTACCGCTTGCTTCGTCATACTGGTATTTATCGGTGTTATATGTCTTTTTACCTATGGTAAGGGTAACAGTACAATCCTTTGCGGCAATTACTTTTACTTCTTTGTCCGTATTTGCTATTTCATTTAACAATGCAGGTGTATCAGGCCGTCCCGCTGTTACCGTCACTTTCTGTGCCACAAGGATTTTCCCGTCTATAAATCTTGCCATTACGTATATCTTGGTACCTACATCCAATTTTTCGTCCAGATAATATATGAAACTGTCATCGTCATCTACATTGACACTGTATATCCTGCTCTTAAAGTTTTTACCCTCTCCATGCGCAATAGCAACATATACATCTCCTCCGGAATAATAATAACCGGATACTACATAGGATTTGCTGGTTACTTTGTTAACGATTAAGGTTGCAGAATTTGGCTTTACATAATTTTCAATATCATTAACCGTAACTTCAACGGGAATACTTGCTCTTTCCTTGTTGCCTTTAGTATCGTAAGCCACAACTGTCAAAATCTGTCCCGCATACAGCTGGTCACTTAAGGTAAATGTAAATTTGCCGTTTTTATCAGTCTTGGTAGTATAAACTTTATTACCAAGATTTAACTTTATCGTATAAATAGTATTTGTTGAGGAAGGTACATAACCTCTTATAGTTTTCTCAATATTGCTTACTTCATAAACCACCGGTGCATTTGGTCCAACCTCTTTAACCGTTACTGTCGTTACTCTGCTGTTTCTTGAAACATGATCAAGAGTATAAACTTTCACGGATGTACCGGCCTCAAGAGGCGGGAGCATAAGGATAAACTGCCCGTTTGAGGATATTACTCCTTCGGTTTCAACTATTTTAATTGACTTATTATAAACTTCAGTATTGGCTTCAAAAAGTTTTTTGCCGTTTTTTCCGTAAACATAAGCAATATCATCGACAAGGGCTACAACCGCCATTACATCGTCTCTGGCGTTACCGGTTATATAATTCATATTGTTATATATAGCATTCACCTGTGGCTGATTTGGACCGGTTCGGTTAATGCGTACCGCAACCCGTTCACTTTCTAGATTTCTTTCTTCATCTTTTACATACACGGTAATGTATGTTTCCGCCAACTGACCGGGCAATGCAACAGAAAAGCTACCGCTTGATCCTACTCTTGTCTCATAAACTTTTCCGGGAGTTTCGATTACCAGGGTGGTATTCGGTTCGGCTTTTCCGCTTATCTTTGATTTCCTGTTGGTATAATTGTCTACGGTTGGCCTGGGCAGTAAATTGTCATTAAAGTTGCTTATTACAATTTTCTTGGTTGTTTTATTCCCATGAGCATCTTCTGCATATACGGTATAAACGCCGTTTTTATGCACAGTAAAGCCTTTGCTGGGGATATTATAGGCAACTGCCCAAATATCATGGTCAGCCTCCATATCCTTGTCAAGATATTTTAAACTTACTATCTCGGAATCATCCACGGCCTGAACCGCAACCTCAAAAGAGCTTGCTGTAGGATTCGTAATTAATGGAGCTATAACCAAATGTGGTGGTGTGGTATCATTTTTTTCTGTCGGATAGGATGCAATATAATACTTATATTGATCCTTTACAGTCAGATATTTTACAAACCATGGCGTCTTTTCAAATAAGTCTCCTGCATAATGCGGCACTTTTATTATAAACTGATAGTCGGCAGGAAGTTTCAACTTCCAGTTGTAATCAACCTGAGGCATTATGCTGCCACTTTGTGCCAGAAGCTTTATATAATCGCCAAGTATAGCCTGGCCTCTTACAAAGCCTTTTAAAACTATCTGTTCTTCAACACCCTTGTTTGCAACAACAGGTTTAGTAATCTTGTTGGTAGCTATCAGAAGTTCCATATCATCGGTTACTTCTTTTCCCTGATAACGGACATTGGACACTCTTCTGTTGCTGCTAATAATATTGCCGGAAAAATCGTATCTTGGATCTTTACTAGGGTCTATTTCATAGGTGATGCCGTCAAATATATAGAAATTGCTCCAGTCATTCAGCCACTCTTCCCTAATAAGGGATTGTAAACCTGTGTCTTTCATCAAAGAAGCCATGGTGCTGTCTGACCATTTCATATTTTTACCTATGGTCTCATAAGCACTGGCTGACCATTCCAACCACTCTTTCAGTTGGGCTCCCGTAATCGTATACACATATAGATAACTGTTATAGTTCTGCAGGGAGGCGAGATTCGCTTCCGAAATTTCACCGCTGATTTTAACGAAATCATCTATAGATTTAACCCCGTAGCTTTCATAGCTAGAAGCGGCTATAATGGGGTAATTTATGTATTCTTTATAATCGGCCTTTATTTTGGACAAGGCATAATAAATCTTTGAATCATTCAATAACTGTATGGCGGCATTGTCGGAAAGCAAGCCGAAATAATTGTGAATTAAAGAGCCAGGCTCCAGCTGAGCAAGAACATCTTTTGAATAATGAAGAAGCTGCTTTTCCCATTCTCCAAACATAGCAGCTATGGTCTTGTCTTCCTTCGTATCTTTTTCCGTGACCATTCGAAGTTCGGATTTGCGGTCAACTATCTTTACCGAATTTCCCGCTGTCTCTAATACCAAATCTACAACTCCGACAGCCCTTCCCCGGTCACCGGCCATCACAACATTTTTTCCGTTCATAAGATAAGTTTTCTTATCAACATTCGGAAGCTTATAGTATGGTGATGTCATATCGGTAGTAGGGTAAAGATTATGCTCATGGCCACATACAATAACATCAATTTCATCTATTTTTGAAAGAGCATACGCAACATTCTTAAAATTGAGTTCTGGGTTAACAGGGCCTATTCCGGTATGAGACAAGGAAATAATAATATCGGCTCCCATTTCTTTAAGCTTTTTAGCCTGTTTTTTAGCATTTTCCACTATATCTTCACCGGTCAGGATACCTGCATAGCTATGGGTTTTACCCGTCAGATGGGGAATAGTATGACCCATAATTCCTATCTTTACCTCAACTTCTTTGCCGGACGTGGTTTTTAATTTACGGGTAATAAGCATATTTTCAAGAAAAGGATGTTCCCCTGTTCTTGCATCTGTTACATTGGATACAACGGTAATATCCCTAAGGCCTGAGCCGTCCAGCTGCTTTAAGATATAATCATACCCGTAGTCAAATTCATGATTGCCCAAAGTTATGGCATCATAACCAACATATTTCATAGCCTGTAATATAGGCTGTATTGCATCCTGATTTGTCGAGAAAATATATTCGGTTGTAAAGTCAAATAAGAAATCCCCGGCATCTAAAACGATGGTATTTCCATCAGGCAATTCGGCTTTTGCTTTTTTTATAAGGTCAAAAGCTCTGGCCAAACCCCCGTTATTATAATCCACGCCTTGCTCAAAATCGAAGCTTTTAAGCTGACCGTGCAAATCCGTGGTTCCGATAATTCTTAGCTTTACTGTCTCTTTATCATTAATAGCTGCATTTACGCTTCGAACATCGGATTTATTAATGCCGATAAAGAATCCCAATAAAAGAAACGATAAAACTGCTGTTAAAATGTAATATTTTGTCCTTCTTTTCGTCATTATTCCTCCTTACTAAGAAGAATCAATCATTGTGACTTGTGTCACGATTGTTCTTCAAATCTTTGTGTTTTTTGCCAGCCATTCACATCCAGGGTATATTTTAGTAAATTTTTAAGGCAAAAGAATGGCAAAAAAGTGAAGAATAATTTACCATTCCCAATTATTCCTAAGGTGGAAAAAAGAAAATGGTCCTCTAAAGATGTTATTTAATCACACTAAATACTATAACAATGGGATAACTCCATATTTGCGAAAATAAAGAAAATAAGCTTATAAAATTTTTTTTGCAGTATAAAACAACTAAAAGCTGACCCCATATCAGGTCAGCTTTTGCTTTAACTATCTATTTTTTATCTTTAAATATCGGCTGCATCAGTTCCATCATACGGGCAGTCTGGCCGCTTAAGTACAGGTACCCCATCAGGGCTTCCAGGCCCGTAGCAATCCTATAGTCAGATAAGTCTGCGTTTTTAGAAGCATGAATAGATTTGGAATTTCTTCCCCGTTTAAAAACTGCCAATTCATCCTCTGTCAACAGATCCTGTATCATATGGTAATGCTTTGCCTGGGCAGAAGCTTGTACCAGCTTAATAGCTTTCTGATGAAGCTTATTAACCGGGGCATTACCCTGTTCCACTATAATAGTCCTGATAACAAGGTCATAAATGGCATCTCCTATATAAGCCAGTGCAAGACCGGAGTAAGACTTTATGTCCGTATCCTGGATATTAAAAGATTGTCTGATATAAGCCGCCATGTTTATTTTCTCTTCCATCTTACACCTTCTTTTGTATCCTCAAGTATTATACCTTTCTTTAAAAGCTCGTCCCTGATTTTGTCTGCTTTCGCATAATCCTTGTTCTTTCTTGCTTCCTGCCTTTCTTCGATAAGCTTTTCGATTTCTTCAGGCAGAATTTCTTCTTCTTTTTCTGTTTCTATTCCCAGTATATCACATAAGGATACAATTCTTTCTTTCATCGATAAAATAAATTTTTTATTTTTGTCAGTGCCGCAATTTATATTTGCAAGCTTAACCAGCTCAAAAATAGCCGCAATAGCATCAGCAGTATTAAAATCATCATCCATTGCCGCCTCAAATTTTTCCCTCAGCAAGTCTGCTTCTTTAAGTACTGCCTCTTCTTTGGCAGTCAAATCTCCATCCTTTACCGAATCGTTTTTAAGCAAATAATCAAGCTGTCCCACGCAAGTCAATATCCTCTCCAGCGAATTTGCAGCCGCCTCCATTAAATCTCTGCTGAAATTCAAAGGACTGCGATAGTGGGCATTCAGCATGAAAAATCTTAAGACTTGCCCCGAATATTCTTTGCATATATCTCTTACGGTAAAGAAATTTCCCTCAGATTTGGACATTTTCTTGTTGTCTATATTAATAAACGCGTTATGCATCCAGTACCGGGCAAATTCTTTGCCGGTTGCGGCTTCACTTTGGGCAATTTCATTTTCATGGTGAGGGAAAATTAAGTCTTCACCGCCGCCGTGTATGTCAATCTGCTCTCCCAGATATTTACTGCTCATGACCGAGCATTCAATGTGCCAGCCGGGACGGCCGTCTCCCCAGGGTGAAGGCCAACTGGGTTCTCCTTCTTTTTTTGGCTTCCAAAGGACAAAATCCATGGGGTCTTCCTTTAATTCACTTACGGCAATTCTTGCTCCCGCTTCCAAATCGTCAATATTCTTTTTGGACAACTTTCCGTAATCTTTAAAGCTTCTTGCCCTGAAATAAACTGTTCCGTCTTTTTCATAAGCATAGCCTTTATCTATAAGTGTTTTTATCATCTCTATCATCCCTTCGATTTCCTCGGTAGCTTTGGGATGATATGTGGCTTCCTTAACATTCAAGGCTTTCATATCAGTCCTAAATTCCTTTATAAAGCGCTCGGATATAACCGAAGCATCGACGCCTTCCTCAATAGCTCTTTTGATTATCTTGTCGTCTACATCGGTAAAATTTGATACATAATTTACCTTATAACCCTTATATTCAAAATATCTTCTTACCGTATCAAAGAATATGGCGGGTCTGGCATTTCCGATATGGATATAATTATATACGGTAGGGCCGCACACATACATTCGCACTTTGTTTTCTTCGACAGGAATAAATTCTTCTTTTTTTTGTGTCAATGTATTGTAAATTTTCATAAGCTTCCTCCTAACATAATTATTTAATGTATATTCATTGCTTATGTCTTATTTTCCGGCAGTTTTTAATTGTTCAATCTCTTTTTTAAGTTCATCAATGGTTTCATAAATCTTCTTCAGTTCGTTTTTCAGTTCCTGATTCTCATTTTTTAAACCATTAATATCATTTTTTATAGGGTCAGGCAAATGCACATGATCCAAATCCTCACGGGGTATTTTTACATTGTCCCGTTTTACCACCCTTCCGGGTACTCCTACAACTGTAGAATTTGGCGGTACTTCCGACAGCACCACTGAGCCTGCCCCGATTTTGGAATTGTCTCCTATGGTAAATGAACCAAGCACCTTTGCTCCCGCACTTATCATAACGTTGTTTCCAATGGTAGGATGTCTTTTTCCTTTTTCCTTACCAGTACCTCCCAAAGTAACTCCCTGATAAAGGGTAACATTATCTCCGATTATGGCGGTTTCCCCTATTACCACTCCTATGCCGTGGTCAATAAACAGGCCTTTTCCTATGGTAGCTCCCGGATGAATTTCTATACCGGTTTTACGGGCTGCTCTTTGGGATATCCATCTTGCCAAGAAAAAGCGTTTCTTTTTATAAAGTTTGTGAGCTATCCTGTAATGAAGCATAGCTTTAAAACTGGGATACAGAAAAACTTCCAAAGGGGTTTTTATGGCAGGGTCCCTTTCCTTTATAATCTGCATTTCTTCTTTTATATATTTAATTAAACCCATGAATTGATACCTCCCGCTTAAAGTCACCGAATTACCTTAATTCTTGAGATGTATAATGTTTAGCTATAACTGTTTAAAAGTAAATTATCCGGAAATCTATGCCTCAAATTAAAATCTGAAGGCTTTTTTAAATCCGATATACAAATTTTTTAATTTTAATAAAAAGTTTATCAAATCATAAAACAGATAAATGCCGGATCGAACCTATTTTGCAGTATGTAAATATAATTTGACCTCAAGGTAAGTTAAAATATTGATTTATCGTTTAAAAATACTGTTTAAAAAAACCGCCTCTAAAATATAGAGGCGGTTTTATACGCGGTTCCACTCTACTTGTATGCCAATAAAATGCATACATCTTGTCAGGTTAACGGCCGTTACCGGATTCGGCTAGTTTCCTCACCGAATCAGCTCCCGGATGCACTTCGCCCCAGTTCCAGCAAGGAGTGCTTTCAGCCGCCGACACTCCCTCTCTGATGCATTCCCTAAGGTTACTTTTCCGTTCATAGCTTTTATATGATATATAGCTTAAATTATTCCTTTAATATAATATTTGTATTATCTTCGTATTTATGCTTAATTCTATATATTTTATGGTTATCTGATTTTCCTATTGGCTATTATAAGAAAAATATATAATCTTTAATACATTTTATGCGTATATACCGGTTTTGTCAATACCTTTACGATTACCGCCCCATACGGCAGCCTCCGCATGCACCGCAACTGCGCCCATTTACATATGGCGTTACATCTGCCTGATAATTCATCATAGATTCAATGAGGCATACGGCATTGGCAGCAATACCAAGTCCTGCTCCCGTAAAACCCAAACCTTCTTCAGTAGTTGCTTTTATATTAACCTGATCTTCGGATATCTTAAGAGCATCCGCTATATTTTTTTTCATTTCCGGCAGATAGGCTGCCAATTTGGGCCTTTGGGCAATAACGGTGGCGTCAATATTTTCAATCAAATATAGGTTATCCTCCAGCATGGCCCCTACCTGTTTTAATAACTCAATACTGGAAGCTCCTTTATATTTTTCGTCCGTATCCGGAAAATGCTTTCCTATATCTCCTAAAGCTGCGGCTCCCAGTAAAGCATCCATAATGGCATGTACAAGCACATCCGCATCGGAATGACCGAGCAGCCCTTTTTCAAAAGGAATCTTTACTCCCCCCAGAATCAGCTCTCTATTCTCAACCAGTTTATGAACATCATAACCTGCACCTATTCTCATTATTTGTCCTCCTGAATAATATATTTTCATTCCCGTAATTATAATGTTGAAAATAATGTTATATGAAATGTTAAATTATAATGTTAAATAATAATGTTAAAATGAAATATACTGAATAAACAAATCATTAAAATCCCTATCATCCGATAAGTGTATTTCTTTAGAAACAGATATAATATGTTCCAGCCTGTTTATTGCCCCATTATCGTATGAAGCCAATACCGCCCCTGAAAGGGCTGTATTTCCTAAAGTTTTTGCTTTTTTTACTGCCGACTGAGGAAACAACCCTATATATGCAGCCTTACTTATATCCAGATGATACCCGAATCCCCCGGCAATAAATACCTGTTCCACCTCGTCAATTGATATTGCGTAGCTTTTTAACAAAACTTCAATTCCCGCTCTTATGGCAGCTTTTGCCAGCTGAACGTTTCGTATATCCTCCTGCAAAAATCTGATTCCGTCTATACAGTATCCGTTTTCAAAATACTCATCGGTCAAAAGCCCTGTACTGTCAATTATGCCTTCTTTAAGCAATTGTGCGGTAAGATCAATAACTCCGCTCCCGCACAATCCAATCGGAGCAAGCCCGTCAATCGTTTCATATTTTAAATTATTGCCGGATAAAGATACATGACATATAGCTCCCGGAATACTTCCGACCCCGCAGGAAATATTTCCTCCTTCAAATGCCGGTCCCGCAGATGCAGAGGTCACAAGTATCTTTTCTTTATTTCCCAGGGCCAGTTCGCCGTTGGTCCCCAAATCAATAAAAAGACAAGGTTTATCTATTTTGTCAAACCCACAAGCTAAGAGTCCGGCGGTTATATCTCCTCCCACAAACACCGATATGGCCGGAAGAATGATAACCGGTATCTTTTCAGCTATGTCAAACAGTTCATCCGAATATGAATAAATAAATCCTTCCTTATAAGGAGTAAAAGGATAAGCCCCAAGGCCCTCACAGGGATAACCCATTAAAATATGAATCATAGCGGTATTTCCGGATATGACTATATTTTCAATATCCTTAAGCCTTATCTGCCGATAATAAGTTAAAGTTCTTATTCCGTTTGAAAGCTCTCTTCTTATAAGGGATTTTAAAAGCTCTCCTTTCCCCTCGTTAGATGCTTTTATTCTTGATATCACATCGGCTCCGTAAACCCTTTGGGGATTGGCTGCTGTGTATTTTTCAAGGATGCTTCCGTCTGCCGAATCAATCAAAGCAATAACCAAAGTAGTAGTCCCCAAATCTATAGTAATGCCATACCTTTTTTCATTTTTGGCAAATGAAAGGTCTTTAGTTAAACCCTTCTTAATATCAATGCCTTCAGATACTACTTTAAAATTCTTTTCCTCTTCTGTCGTCACCATTACAGTACAATCCCTTTCAGGATAAGCCATGCAGGCCAAACGAAAACCCAAAGAAAGCTCATAGTCTGTAAAATATTTTTTATCGGCCGATGTTATATTTAGAAATCCTTCCGAAACTTTTACCCTGCACTTTCCACAGGTTCCCCTTCCGGCACATACTCCATTAACCGGTATGCCGCACCTTATCATGGCATTATACAA
The DNA here is from genome assembly GCF_002904165.1 of Herbinix hemicellulosilytica. Lineage (GTDB taxonomy): Bacteria > Bacillota > Clostridia > Lachnospirales > Lachnospiraceae > Mobilitalea > Mobilitalea hemicellulosilytica. The sequence continues at coordinate 89,913 of NZ_CVTD020000017.1, forward strand.
ACTTTCATTTGGATTTAGGCAAATTTCCCTTACTGTATCGGTCCCTGCCCTTACTATTTTAACTTTTACGGCTTTCTCCATAAGTTCACCACCTAAAATGCCGATACTTGAAAACTATACCTTTATTGTAAGTTTACCTTTAAAATCAGTCAACCAAAAGAACCAGGATATGTCAGATATTGTTAAGTTAACTTAATATGTAAAACAGCCGGTTTAAACTTATATCTTATCTTATATAAAAAAATTATATAAAAAACCTTCCCAAACGCATCGCACTCTTACGATGACATTCAAGAAGGTCTGTGTGCTTAATAAATATTTTTCAAAATCAAACCATATCAGTTGCAGATAAAATAAAAAAATAGCGAAGGACGGACTCGAACCGCCGACACTGCGGGTATGAACCGCATGCTCTCGCCAACTGAGCTACTTCGCCATATCATAAATCATATTCAAGAAGCACTTTTTAATTATATTCAGTCTTTTGAGATTTGTCAATACTATTATGCAAATAAAATCGGATTGCCGCATGCACTTAAAAAGGGCATCTGTTAATTGGTTTTTGAAAAACCAAAAACATCAATGCCCTCATTTAATATACTGCCGTTCAGTTATTGGCCAAACAACTTATATTGTGTATTATTTGCTATAAAAATATGGCTTAATGCCGATATTGTTTGATTTTTATTACTTCAACCTATTTATTTGAAGTTACCGTTTTCCCGTTTGCCGACAGTATTTCGGCTATCTGTTTCATCAGTTCTTTACTCGGTTCTTTGGTATCGGTAAGTTTATACTCAAGGCCAAGCTCTTTCCATTTATATTCGCCCATTTTGTGAAAAGCAAGAAGCTCTATTTTTTCTACATTCGGATATCCGTCCAGATGGTCTGACAATTTTTTTACCGCATCCAGATTATCGGTAAGATTCGGTACAACCACATATCGTACCCATGTGGCTATATTTTTTTCTTTAAGATAATCTAAAAATTTCAGAGTAGGACTTAGTGAAACCCCTGTGACGATTTTATATACAAGAGGGTCATAATTTTTTATATCAAGAAGGACCAAGTCCGTATATTCCAACAGTTCCTTTACCTTTTCATTAAATATAAAACCGGATGTATCTATCGCCACCGAAATTCCTTTTTCTTTGCATAATTTGCTTACTTCCAACAAAAAGTCGGCCTGAAGCAGAGGTTCTCCGCCGGTAAAAGTTACTCCGCCCTTTGAGTAATCTATATAGGGCTTATATTTTATTATTTCATTCATTAGTTCCTGAGGAGTATATTCCTTACCTTTATTTACATCCCAGGTGTCAGGATTATGGCAATACTGGCACCGTAAAGGACAGCCCTGCATAAAAACAACAAATCGTATTCCCGGCCCGTCTACCGTACCGAAACTTTCTAATGAATGAATTCTTCCGTAATTAGCCACAGCCATCACCCTTTCTGTTAATATACGGCTGTCTTATAATAAAATAAACATCTTACTGTATATAGGCTGTAAATCTTAAGAGATAATAGGCGGACATGCCATGTCCGCCTATGACCTGTTAAATGCAGTCTAATCTTATCTTTCGTGGAAAGTACGATTGATTACATCAAGCTGTTGTTCTCTGTTCAGTTTTATAAAGTTAACCGCATAACCGGATACACGGATAGTAAGCTGAGGATACTTTTCCGGATGTTCCATAGCGTCAAGCAGGGTTTCACGGTCAAAGACATTGACGTTGATGTGATGCCCTCTGCTGTGGAAATATCCGTCCAGCATTCCTACCAGATTGTCAACTCTTTCTGTTTCATTTTTTCCCAATGCCTTAGGAACAATGGAGAAGGTATAGGATATACCGTCCTGTGCATACTTGTAAGGCAGTTTTGCCACAGAAGCCATAGAAGCTATGGCTCCTTTTTTATCCCTGCCGTGCATAGGATTGGCTCCCGGAGCAAACGGTTCTCCCGCTTTTCTTCCGTCCGGAGTGCTTCCGGTTTTCTTACCGTATACAACGTTGGATGTAATGGTCAAAATGGACAATGTATGCATAGCGTCACGGTAAGTCTTAACTTTCTTAAGTTTATTCATAAATTTCTCAACAATGTCAATGGCGATTTGATCTACACGATCGTCATTATTACCGAAAGCCGGATAGTCCCCTTCAACTACATAATCCACTGCCAGGCCCTGTTCGTTGCGGATTACCTTAACCTTGGCATGCTTAATTGCAGACAGGGAATCTGCCACAACAGACAAACCGGCAATGCCACAAGCCTGGGTACGAAGAATGTTGACGTCATGAAGGGCCATCTGGAGTCTTTCATAGTTATACTTGTCATGCATATAGTGAATAACATTCAAAGTATTTATATACAATTCGGAAAGCCAGTCAAGAACCTGGTCAAATTTTGTCATAACCTCATCATAATCCAGATATTCGCTTGTTATAGGAGCAAACATAGGTCCGACCTGTTCTCCGGTTTTTTCGTCTTTACCTCCGTTGATGGCATAAAGTAAAGCTTTAGCCAGATTTGCACGGGCACCGAAGAACTGCATCTGCTTACCGATCCTCATAGCCGATACACAGCAAGCAATACCGTAATCGTCTCCCCAATAATTTCTCATGATATCGTCATTTTCATATTGGATTGAACTGGTATCGATGGAAACCTTGGCACAGTATTTCTTAAACGGTTCAGGTAAGTTTACGGACCATAAAACCGTAAGGTTGGGCTCCGGTGCAGGACCCAGGTTATAAAGAGTATGTAGGATTCTGTAACTGGTCTTTGTTACCAGCGTCCTTCCGTCAAGGCCCATACCACCGATAGATTCGGTAACCCAAGTCGGATCACCGGAGAACAAATCATTATATTCCGGAGTACGAAGGAATCTTACCATACGAAGTTTCATAACAAACTGATCGATAAGTTCCTGAACTTCCTCCTCTGTGATAAGTCCGTGCCTTAAATCTCTTTCATAATAAATATCGAGGAAAGTAGATACACGACCAAGGCTCATGGCTGCACCGTCCTGCTCCTTGATGGCACCCAGATATGCAAAGTAAGTCCACTGGGTGGCTTCAAAGGAGTTTTTGGCAGGCCTGCTTATATCATAGCCATAGGAAGCAGCCATCTCCTTAAGTTCTTTTAAAGCTTTAATCTGTTCTGACAGTTCTTCTCTTAATCTGATATCAGGTGATCCCAGAGTAGGAATTTCAAGCAGTTTTTTCTCCCTAATCTTATCCTCTATAAGAAAATCCACGCCATACAAAGCAACTCTGCGATAATCTCCGATAATTCTTCCTCTGCCGTATGCGTCGGGTAACCCTGTTATAATTCCCGAATGTCTTGCCTTTCTCATAGCATCGGTATAAGCATCAAACACACCGTCATTATGGGTTTTTCTGTTGTGAGTATAGATTTCTTCTGTTTTCTTATCCAGACTATAGCCATAAGCTTCCAATGCCTTTTTAACTACACGGATTCCTCCGTTTGGCATTATACCTCTCTTAAGCGGCTTGTCGGTTTGAAAACCTACTATAATCTCATTTTCTTTGTCCAGATATCCCGGGCCGAAAGCGGTTATACTTGAAGGTTTTGAAGTTTCGGCTTCCAATATGCCTTTTTCATGTTCTTCTTTCATTAATGCTTTAGCCTTTTCCCAAAGTTTTAAGGTCCTTTCAGTGGGGCCGGTCAAAAAAGATTCGTCTCCCATATATGGTGTATAGTTATGCTGAATAAAGCTTCTGACATTTATATCAGTCATCCAGCTTCCCGTATTAAAATCATACCATTCTTCTCTCATCATCTATCCTCCTGTTCAGAAATTATTTATAATAAAGGCATAAGCCCAAGTAACTATAGCTTATTATTTTTTTTAAGTCAATAGTATTGATTATAATAATCATTTCTTAAATCGCATAGGAAAATCATGGTTTTAATATCTCCGAAAATTCAGAAAACATGTCAATATCTTCTTTGCTTAGTCTAATATTTGAGCAGATTGATTTTCCTTCTTCGGTTTTTACATTAATTTCTATCACTGTACCTTCTTTTATAAAGTTGTTTTGCAAGGCAGCTAAGAAACTAACAAATTTAGGATGGTTCATAGAAAAACGTTCCCAAGTGCTTTTTAATTTTAAAAATTTTGCAGGATTAATCATTTTATTCAACTCCCGTAAGTATACTGATTTTTACACTTTGGTAACAGCCTAACTAATATTACATTATAGATAATATAAATTCAATGACTTGAATCACATTTCTAAATATTACATTTTAAAAATCGCCAGCCGATATATATTATGTAGGCTTACACGTATGATTTTATATGTAAAAGGATGTTTCAAATATGGAAATCAACGGATATTCCAAAACCAGAAATAACAAACTGTATAAAACAGCTTTATCAAAATACGAAGAAGCCATCGATAAAGCCAGGGAAACCAAACCTGCCGACCAAAGCGAAAAAACCGCCCGCTTACCTCAGGAAGGCAAAATAATTAAAGGGGAAATAATTGATTTAAGATATCAGGAGGCAAAAATAAGACTGGAGTCAACCGGTCAGGTTATTACGGCCAAAATTGACGGAAAAGTTCCTCTTTCTATAGGCCAGTCTGCGGAATTTGTGATTACCGATAAAACCGATGATCAGATTACACTGCGTTTGGTTTCCTCGGACAATAATCCCATGCATGACATAATTTATAAGGCTCTTTCTGCCGCCGGACTTTCAGCTTCGGAAAAGAATAAAGCCATAGTCAAAGAACTATTAAATTTTCAGATGCCTGTGGACAAAGATACCATACTTAAGCTGATTAAACTTACAGCTTCATATCCCAATACCGACATAAAAACCCTTTTACTGCTTCTTAAAAATCAGCTACCCGTCAACCCGGTTAATATAGCCCAACTGGAAGCTTATCAAAAGGGTATGCACCAAATGCTTGGTGACCTAAACATTCTTACTGAAAATATTAAAGTTTATCTGGAAAATATGTTTTTGCAAACTAATGATAATGCAGTCATATCGGATAAACCGGCAGGTAAGACAGATACAATCAATCCAAACCAGGCAAACGGTATTACTGAAGAAACAGTAAAAGACCTTTATAATTTGCAGAATATGGGAGAAAAAACTTCTAATCTTAAGGAAAACAACTTATCCGAAGATTACATTTATCCAAACAGTAACACTAATAATATCGGTTTTGATAAGATTTTAAATCTTTTCAAACAGTTACTTTACATATTATATGACGGAAAAACCGGAATCTATAAAGCCGAAACTCCCCTGCAGTCAGTCCTTGCCGAAAGTCAAACGGCAGGCTTTCTTGAATTTATCCGTAGCCTTACGGACCTTAATGCCGACAGTGGTACAAATTTAGATAATACATATATCTTCCCAAATCCGGAGAATTCAGGCAATATTATTAATGCAGAAATGTCGAAACCGTATACTGATCGCGATATCGGTTCGGCAACTCTACGGGATCTTATGAATTTGATTTTTGATTTAGTTGATAAAGGGCTGATTAAGTCACCGGATGAAAATATCATTCCTTCCCGTCTGTTTGAGGCTTTTATAGGAATTTCATCAACATTATCAGATACAGAAAAAGAAAAGTTAATAAAACTTTTAAAAGCCGGAAACTATCACCACCGGATAACTAACACCCTTCATAAACGCTGGACCTTAAGTCCTGAAAGTCTTAGAGAAGATATAACAGACAAGAAATTTTTCAGGCGCCTGTATGAGGATCTTGAAAAGCTTAAAGGTCTTTCGGAATACGGATTATTAGAATCGGAAAATATAAGAACACCAATTAATAAGCTCCAAGATAACCTGCAATTTATGAGAGATCTTAATGAGCTGTTCTTATATCTTCAGCTTCCTTTACGCCTTGCCGGACAGGACAGCCACGGAGACTTATATGTATTTACACGCAAAAACAAGGCACATAGCAATAATGAACAGCTTAATGTCCTGCTGCATCTTAATATGGCTAACTTAGGCCCTGTTGATATTCATATGGCTATGAAAGAACGACAGATAAATGCAGTCTTTTATCTTGAAAAATCATCAGAGCAATTAATATCCTCCCATTTGCACGAATTGTCCGATGCCCTTATCAAGCTGGGATACAAGATACAAGTGAAAACAAAAGTATCTGAAAGCAAACCCGACTTTATCACAGATATATTGCAAAAAGATGCATCGGTCAAAAATGTATCCAGATATTCTTTCGATATACGGGCATAATTAAAAAATGGGGTTGTCGCATAATTCAATCTTTATCCTCTTAATCTAATTATGCGACAGCCCCCCATTTATTAATCGGCCTGTTTGGTCTTTATTTTCCTTTGAAATAATAAACCTAATCAATTTATCCGTTAAGAAGTTCTGTCAGTATTTTATTTACTAGCATCGGATCGGCCTGGCCTTTAACAGCTTTCATGGTTTGGCCTACCAAAAATCCAAATGCTTTTGTTTTTCCGCTTTTATAGTCCGAAACAGATTTCGGATTTTCGTCAAGTACAGCCTGCACCAAATCCCGAAGCATATTTTCATCCGAAATCAGGCCGAGATTATGCTCTTTTACATATTCCTCAGGATCAATGTTTTCAAGGAATACTTTTTCAAACATTTCTTTTGCTACGGTACGGTTAATTTTCCCCTCTTCCACCATAAGGATAAGTTTTGACAAACCGGCCGGTTGAACATTTAATTCATCAGCATCCATACCTTTCTCATTTATAACTCTCATACCCTCTACCATCAGCCAGTTTGCAACTTCCTTTGGCATCTTACATAAATCTTCCGTTTTCTCGAACAAATCGGCTATTTTTTTGGAAGAGGTAAGTACCCTTGCATCATATTCCGAAAGTTTATATTCTTTCTGATACCTTATGATTTTTTCGTCACGTAATTCAGGCATAGAAGATTTAATTTCTTTTATCCAGTCCTCAAATATCTCTATAGGGCCCAGATCGGGTTCGATAAAATAGCAATAGTCCTGAGTTTCTTCTTTTGTTCTCATCCGTATGCTTATATTCTTACTGTCGTCCCACCGCCTGGTTTCCCGGATTATTTCCTTACCTTCTTTCAGAAGTTCAATCTGTCTTTTACTTTCACTTTCTATCGCCCTTAAAACAGCTTTAAAAGAGTTTAAATTCTTAATCTCCGTCCTCGTCCCAAGCCGATTATCTCCTGCTTTTCTTACGGAGAGATTTATATCCACCCGAAGGGAACCTTCCTGCATCTTGCAATCGGATACCCCCAGATAAGTCATAATCATTTTAAGCTTTTCAAGATAAGCAACGGCTTCAGCCGCTGACCGGATATCCGGTTTACTTACTATTTCAATAAGCGGTATTCCCGCCCTGTTAAAGTCAATAAAAGACCTGTTTCCGGCAGTATCATGCACCAGTTTGCCTGCATCCTCTTCAATGTGAATCTCTCTTATGCCTATAATCTTTACGCCGTTTTCGGTATTAATAGTAATTTTACCGTTTTCTGCAATCGGTAAATAAAACTGCGATATCTGAAATCCTTTCGGCAGATCCGGATAAAAATAATTCTTTCGGTCAAATATGATGTTTTTATTTATTTTGCAGTCAAGGGCTATTGCAGCTGCCAGAGCATACTCCACGACTTTTTTATTTAATACCGGCATTGCTCCCGGCATTCCGACACATACAGGGCATATATTACTGTTAGGGCTACCGCCAAACTTCGTTGAACAGCCACAAAATATTTTTGATTCAGTTGACAATTCTACATGTACTTCCAGACCGATTACAGTTTCGTATTGATTCATTTTTAAACTCCCACAAAATAATTAAAGATAAAAATTAGTTTTGCTCCGAAATAATCGAATTAATAATAAGTATAGAATAGAAAAATTTAAATTTTAACTTATATTTTTATTTTAGTGGGATAAAACCGCCGCTGTCATCCAGCTTATAAGTAATTTCCACTGCTGCTTTTGGTGTCAAATCAACAATATCTCCGTTCCTTAATTTTGCAAAAACAGCAAAAACACCATCTGAATCGACTGAGTAAGAAATATCCCGGTTAAACTCAAAATTAAATTGTTTAACTACTTCATCTTTTTCAAGATTAATGATATAAACTACGGCTTCTTCCTCTTTTAAATCTAAATCAAACTGTGAAATAACAAGCTTTGAATTGCCGGTAAGTCGGATACCTGTACCATAATCACTATAAAGCAAATCATTTAGGATATCGGAATAATCATTATCACTGAATGATGCATCACAAGAAATCAAATCTAAATCCGCATCAACATGATTTTTTGCACATCCTGCCAGTAAAACGGCAAATGCCAGAAACAGAAATGCTTTTTTCATACACCATCCTTCCTTCCGGTTTATCATGCTGTTATATTTAATAACTCTAATTATTTCATAAAACAAGATAAAATATTAAATAAGATCAGGCCTTAAGCACGGTCTTGCCTGTTCAAAAGCATATGCTGCTCGTATTATATCCTTTTCTCCCAGACGTTTGCCTACAATCTGCAGTCCTATAGGCATTCCGTTTTTGTCTTTTCCGCAAGGGATACTGGCTGCGGGCAACCCCGCCAGATTTACTGAGGAATTAAGGGTTAATGATGTTGATTTTTTGGGGGATGAGGATTTTTTCTCGGTAAGAGGAGGGGCTGTTTTTAATGTTTCAGGACTTAAAATAATATCATATCTTTCAAAGGCCTTATCGTATGCCTCACAGATAAGCCTTCTTATCTTTCTTGCCTTATTATAATATGTTTCATAATTTCCTTTACTTAGAACAAATGCTCCCAGCATAATTCTGCGTTTAACCTCATACCCAAAGCCTTCCCCTCTGGATTTTTTATAAACTTCCACCAGATTAGCATACTCATCGGCCCTGTGTCCGAATTTTACCCCGTCATAACGGGAAAGGTTGGAAAATGCTTCTGCACAGGAAATAACCTGATACACCTGTACACAGTACTTTACTTCTTCAAAATTAAAAATTTCCACTTGGGCTCCCATGTCTTTAAAAGTCTCTAATGCCATAATAAAATGCTTTCGTACATCTTCTTCCATATTCTCCTCAAAAAACGGTTTTGGAACCCCAATTTTCATCCCTTTTATATCATCTATAAGATATTGCCGGTATAAAAAGCTCTTTTGGCCTACGGTTGTGGAATCTTTAGGATCATGACCCGATATAATTTCAAGTAGTGCAGTGCAGTCCGAAACATTTCTGCTTATGGGTCCTATTTGATCGAGAGATGACGCAAACGGTACCAGCCCAAATCTGGATACTGCTCCGTAAGTCGGCTTAAAACCTACCAAACCGCAGTAAGCCGAAGGCTGCCTGATGGATCCCCCGGTATCGGTCCCTAACGATACATGAGCTTCTTCGGCAGCAACCGCAGAGGCAGACCCGCCGCTTGAACCTCCCGGTGTGTGCTTTATATTCCAAGGATTCTTAGTTTCACCAAAATACGAAGTCCTTGTGGAATCCCCCATAGCAAACTCATCCAAATTGGTTTTCCCGATAATAATAAGACCGGCATTTTTTAATTTTTCTATAACTGTAGCATCATAGGACGGTATAAAGTCTCTAAGTATTTTTGATGCACAGGTGGTTCTTGTATCTTTGGTGCATATATTGTCTTTTACTGCCACAGTTACCCCTGCAAGGGGAGAATCATCAAGCTCTTTGTCGTTTATCCTTTTTTGCACGATTAGCGCCTGGGATAGGGCCTCTTTTTCCATAACGGTAATATATGAATTATATATGGGTTCTCTTTTATATATAATTTCCAATTGAGCTTTAACAACCTCAGCTACGGATATTTCTCTTCTTTTTATCTTGTTTGCCAGTTCAAGGGCTGATATTGATGTAATTTCCTGCATAGCAGCCTCCCTATTCTATTGTCTTTGGCACCACATAAAATCCGTCCGAAAATTCCGGTGCATTGGCAAGTAGCTTCTTTTTTTCATAGTTTTCTGTTACGGTATCTTCCCTCAAGGCATAATTTACTTTACTCATAATTGAAAAAGGTTCGGTATTTTCCGTATCCACTTTATTCATAGTGCCGATAAACTCTATTGCCGTATTCAAATCATCGATTAACTGTTTTTCTTCACTATTTGAAACTTCAATTTTTGCCATATCTGCAAGGGTTAAAAAAATTTTCTTATCAATCTTCATTTTTTACCTCTATAAATACTGTTATCATATTGTATAAGTAATTTAAACCTTTATTAAGTTTATCAAAATATTAAAGCTATACCATATTTTTGTCTGTTTATCCATATATTCCATAAATCAACTGATATATAAGTCAGCTTAACAGAATTAAGCAAAAACTATCTAAATTACTATTTTTGTTCAAAAATTAGTCTGTCTATATAAAGATATAATATTTTCACCCTGTTCACACATCAGTCAGGCTTTATAAATTCATACGGATAATTTGGGAAAACGTAGCGGTAATAATCATACTTTAATATGCTTTTTGATACGGTAAATTTATTTTTTATTATATTGTTTATATTTTTTATATAATCAGGCGGAAGTTCTTCATCGATTAGCTTAATGACTTTTCCGGTTTCCGAATTATACATTACTTTATCGGTTATAAAACTTCTGTTGCCCAGAATTACCAAGGGTTCCGCATCGGAAAAAATATCCCTTCCCATCAGCAAACGGGAATCATAGGTTAATCCGAATAAATTGCTTAATGTAGGCAAAATATCCAGGCTGGAAGCAGGTTTGTCTATTATAACAGGCTTTTTTATAGCCGGACTCCATAAAATAAAGTGATTTTTATACACTTCAAAATACGGGTCTACTTCATGGCCCGCAAGCTCATCAATCTTATCCTTATCCCATCCGTAAGGATAATGATCGGCACTTAAAGCTATTACTGTCTTGTCTAAAACCTTTGCTTCGGTAAGTCTTTTTATCAGTTCTTCCAATGCCCGGTCAAGCTCAATCTGACAGGCAATATAAGCTCTTGCATCGGAAGAATAGGGCAGATCTTTGACCAAATTCTTGTTTTTATAGGACATACTGTTGCCGGAGAATGTATAATTCATATGGCCGCTTACCGTAAGATAATATACATGAAAAGGTTTTTCGTCTTTATATTCGTCAACGGTATTTTTTATCATTTCCCAGTCGGAAGCCGGCCATACGTCGGATTCAAGTACCAGCCCGTTTCCTTTGGCTTTAAATATATAACCCAGGTTGGGGTGAGTCAGGTTTCTTTCATAATAAGTATAAGTATGATTATGATATGCCTTGCTTTCCACTCCCAAAAGATTAAACTGGTTACCCAGGGAAAAAGGCATAAGATTTTTTCTGGACTTATACATGCTCCGAGTCCCTACCGGTATCAGGCCCGTCATAACCACATATTCCCCGTCACTGGTACTGGTCTGCCAAAGGGCTGTATAAAAGTTTGTAAACACGAAGCCTTCATGAGTTAATTTATATAATGTCGGGGTCAATTCTTCATGTACGGCATACGGAGAAAAACCTTCCGCCACAATATTTATCAGATTATAGCCCTTAAACAGGCCGGTATACTTATTCTTATTGGTAGGTTCTACATTTGCAAAATATTCATGAAGAATTCTGATTGCCTTGTTGTCTTCGTTTTTTGCAAGTTCTTCAAAATCTATATTCATTATATTTGGGGATGTGTCTATAGGTATCGGCGTAGGTTTCTCAGCCGGCTTACCCATAGATTGATTCTCAGCACTCGCCTTTTTTTCATAGGCTGTTTTAGCCGCAATTTTGTCTTTCTTTTCAATTGCGTTCGCCTGTTTTGAGTTTTTTTTCGCCTTCTTGTCTGCAGCAGCTAAATTCTCCACTGTAACTTCCTCAACCGAAGCAAGGAAATCGGGGTCAACATCAATTAACTGAGGTTCATCTTCTTTAAAAAGCCCGGCAATATCAAATCTTGTTAAAGTGATAATCCCCAAATGTTTGCCGCTTAATTCGGGAACCTTGCTGTGATGGTAAAGATCATAAGGAGTATAATCTTCTTTCCCGTATATTCTTAAGGACAGCAAAGCAAAAAGGTGAAACATCAGCACCCCTAAAAAAAGATAGCCCTGCAATTTATGATTTCTTTTTTCGCATAAAAAAACTTTCTTAATCAAAAAATGCAGTACTACCAACGGAATAATCAATACAAAGATTTGATATAAATTTGACATAATAGCTTTATTGACTTCATCTTTGAATTCAGTCAGGGCATCGTTGGCCATACCGATAGTCTGAAAAGAAAAATATACTTTGAATACACTGTAGTATACAACCTGAAGGCAAAATATTAAGCAAGATATGCCGGTAAGCAGCCACATCACCAGCTTATTACCATAGTTTTTAAAAAAACCTGCCAAGAGTGTAAAAAAAATCCCTGTCGGTATGGCAAATATAATTGGGTATATTATCCTGCCGTCAATCGTGTTATAGATAAAAAAATGTGAGTTTAATTCCAGGTAAATTAAAGTTCCGATGAAAAATGCCAACGGATATAACAGATTTTCTTTAGGTATTTCTTTTAAATATTTCCCTTTTTCTTTGATATATTTCCCCTTTTCTTTGATAAATTTGATTACAGCAGCCTTAATCCCAACGAAAAATGGCCCTGATTTCATATAAAACCTTACCTTCTTTCAAAAACTATGCTTCCTTTATTATTCCCGCTTTTTACCTTGGCTAATGCACCGTTTATAACAGTAAACTGGGGGTGCTTATGTCCGATATCTGCATCCAATATAATCGGCAGGTTTAAGTCGCCAAGTACCGAGCATACGGCTTCTTCATAAGAAATATCATAAAAGCTTTCATACATAGCCGGCCTGCCGAACACAAAACCAACCGCATTGTCAAACCAGCCGGCTTCTTTTAATTGCCAAAGGCCCCTGGTTAAAGCGGCACTGTTTAAATCATAACTTTCAAGAAGCCACAATATTCCGTCTGATTTATATTTTTTTACAAATTCTTTGGTTTTATCATATTTGGTACCGACCAAATTAAGCAGGCAATCCAAACATCCGCAAAGAACGCGGCCGCATACTTCAATCTCTTTTTCATCATTTCTGCCTGACGGGAAAATATTTTTCCATTCTACCTTTTTTTCAAGTACAAAACCTTCAAGGCCTGTTATTCTTTTGTAATATCCGTCCTGATATAAATCATAGCTTTCCTGAATAACATCTTTGCCTTCCAGGATCTTTAGATTATCGGATAAAGACTTATGCCAGCTTTCCATTCCGAATGTGCTGAAATTATACGAATAAACGGTGGCTATATCAAGATTCGTTGTTATTGTAAAATTCAATCCCGTTGTATCCGAAAATCCCTGTATCCATTTGGGGTTATCGGCTATCAGATTAAAATCAACATAGGGAAGCATCTCCACCAAAAAGTCTCCCCCGCTGGCTGCTATAACTGCTCTTATTTTAGAATCATTAAACAGGGTATTTAACTCTTTTGCCCTGGTCACACCGTCGCAACTTCGTCCTTTGATATTGGACTTTACATTAGGTGTTGTAATGACCGGATATCCCATCTTTTCAAAATTAAGGATTGCGTTATCAAGGCGATTATAATCCGGTTCATTGTCAAAACCCGCTGATGTAGCCGTAACGCCTATATAAAACCCTTTTTCCAGATTAGCCGGGTAGATCATATTATTTACCTCCAGATGTAAGCTGATTAAAGCATTTTAAACAGTATTATCTTATATCATTATTAACAATTGATTTTCTTGTTTATGCAAGTAACGGATTAAGAATAATTCGAAGAATTTATAAGCTGATTTCTCCTTCAAATACCGTTACAGCAGGCCCTGTCATATATACCATGTTTTTATCCTTATCATATTTAATATGCAGGTCTCCTCCCAGCAATGAAACTTTTACCTCATTGTCTGTAAGTCCGTTAATAACCGATGCCACCACAGACGCACAAGCTCCCGTACCGCATGCCAATGTTTCTCCGGATCCTCGTTCCCAAACCCGCATTTTTATATGATTTCTATCTATTACCTGGACAAACTCGGTATTTACCCTGTCAGGAAATATTTTATGCTTTTCAAATAATGGTCCAACGGTTTCTATCGGGAAATTGTCCGTGTCATCAACAAAAACAACCGCATGAGGATTTCCCATAGATATGCAGGTCACATTATATTCTTTATCACCCACAATAATCGGTTCGTTTATCATGACATTTTTATCTGTAATGACAGGGATATTTTCCGGCTTTAAATCGGGTGACCCCATGTCTACTGTAACCAAATCCACTTTCCCGTTTTCAACTGACAGTTTAAGATTTTTTATCCCGCTTAAGGTTTCTATTTTTAGCTCGGTTTTATCCGTAAGTCCCTTATCATATACAAATTTTCCGACACACCGTATTCCGTTTCCGCACATTTTACCTCTGGAACCGTCACTGTTATACATATCCATAAAAAAATCCGCATTTTCGGATGGTTTTATCAGTATAAGACCGTCTGAACCTACCCCGAAATGGCGGTCACTTATCTTAACTGCTAAATCTGCAACATCTCCCAACACTTGCGTCTTAGTGCAGTCTATATATACATAATCATTGCCGCATCCCTGCATTTTTGTAAATTTCATAAGAAACACACCTTTCTAATAACTAATTTATTTATATAATTATAATAAAATCGACATAAATGGTAAAGATGTATAGAAATTTGTTGTAATTACGGTTAAAATGTAATATACTTACATTAGTAACTGCTTAGGAGGTGCAGGCTTGCGAATTGAAGAAATTCCTTTGGGAGCCAACATAGAAATTGAAGTGCGCTTTTGTGGCCGTTCTATGTCATTTAACAGCGAAGTTGTTTCCTTACATAATGATTCTATATTTATAAATCCTATAACAGTAAATGAACGTACTATCGGTTTTAATGATAAATGCCGTATTAATCTGATAGTTAAGACAGACGGCAAAGTATTTTTATGGGAAAATGTAGACGTAAAACTTATCAGATTCGACGGCAATATTTATCATAAAATCACTATGCAGGGTGACGGTAAGCCATATAATCGCAGAGAAGCTTACAGAATGTATATAGGAGAAGATATGCCTATATACATAAACACCGCCTCAGGGCCTTATCTGATTAATGTACTTGTCAAAGACATCAGCGAAACCGGAGTAGGTTTTATAACAAAGGAAGATCTGGACATAGACCGGATGATTCGTTTAAAAGTTAAAGATTTTAATAACATCATACCATTAACCGGTGTTATAGTACGCAAAGAATATCTCTCTCATCTTGATTCATATTTATACGGTTGTAAATTTAATGAAAAAAGCGACAAACTTGGTAAATTTATTGCCAGAAAGCAAGGAGAACTGTTACGTAAAAGGCTTAACACTTATTCCTCTCCTATTGTACTAAAAAAATCAAAAAAGAAATAATATTCATCTGTATAAATCAAGATTTTTCCGGGCATCTTCTTCGGTATCCAAATATATAAATTTATATAATTCGATAATGTTTGCATCCCAATCGTTTATAATAGGATATTTGACTCCGTTATACTCCAACGGAGCTTCAAAAGCCCCATTAACCGGTATCCGCATGGTTTTCATACTGAATATTTTATTCTCAATAATATCTTCCAGAGCCTTTTCTATCTGGCTTTGCGTAACATTAGTATTAACATAGCCGAGTATTTTTTTGGTAATTAAAATTAAATCGATTAACCCTTTCGATTTATACTTATTAAAAATTGCGCTTAAAACTCTTTGGTGCCGTAAAGTCCTTCCGTAATCATCCCCGGTTCCTCCAAGAGTTTTTACCATGCGGATACGGCAATAACCAAGAGTTTGATTGCCATTAAGATGATTCCATCCCGGACTTACATTCCGATATGCCGGATTTGATATGTAATTGGTTGTATTTAAATAATGTGCTTCTTCCTCGCCAAGCTCTATATCAATTCCTCCAAGTAAATCGACTATCTTTTCAAAGGATTCAAAATTAATATAAGCATAACCATCAATTTTTATCCTGTAATTATCCTCTATAACTTCAACCAGTTTATTGGCTCCGCCCATACTAAAGAACGAGTTAAGCTTATGAGGTTTTCCGTCGCCACTTTCTATATACGTATCCCTAAGCAGGGAAACAAGTTTGATAGAGTCGTCATTAGTATTTATTGATGCTATCAATAAAGCATCTGTATTTTTTGCATTATCGATTTCTTCTACTCCAAACAGTAAAAAATTTTTTACATTCTCTTCGCTTCTTGGTTCTTTCTTGTTTTCTTCATCCTTATTATCCTTTGTGTTATCAGAAACATTTGTATCTGTTGCGTTATCTTTTTTTCCCTTGTATTGTTCAGATTCGTCTATAGGTATAATGACATTTTCCTTTCCTATTTCTTCTTTATTCAGTCCTTGATGTATTACATTTCCCGCTATCTTATAAATTACCCTGCGGCCGCTTTTGGTAAAAGCCAGCCATAAAAAAAGCAAAAGCAGGACCATAAAGAATATTATGCTAAGCAATAATATCTTTTTCAATCTGCCGGTATTTTTGCCGGGAGCTTTATTATTCACTGTTACATCTTTTACGTCATTTTCAAATTCGTGATTTTGATCATCTATCTTATTTATATTTTCTATTTTATCAATTTTACTTATATTTTCTGTCTTATCTATATTATTTTTTTTATCTATCTTTTCCATCTTTTCCACCTTTATGTTCATGCAAGTATTTTAATAGCACTGTGTAAATTTTGAATTTTGACTTTATTTACTCCGGCTTCATATTCACCGTCTATTGACCATGGAAACGGCTCATCCATATAAAATGTCACATCGGTAGCTTTAAAAAAATCAATGTATTTATCTTTAAAATCTTTCTTTTTGAGAGAAATAATCATTCTGCTTAAATCAATGGGTGTTTTCGGATTCTTTATAAGAATAATTTCAAACATGCCGTCATTTAAATTGACACAGTTTGCATCCAATTTTAAAATACCGCCAATCGATAAAGAATTGCTGACTGCCCCAAATATATAATCCCCTTCGTAAACTGCTTCGCTTGTTTCAACCCTTACATGATGAGGCCGTATATTAGGAATATCTTTCATTCCTTCCAATACATAAGCCAGATGTCCTATTATATTTTTATGTGATTGGGGCGTTGAATACGAACTTCCCGTAAATGCTCCAAAGGAAGCAATATAGCTAAAATATCTTTTTTCCCCAAATAAACCTATATCTACTGTTTTAGTTTGTCCTTTTATTATTGTCATGGCGGCCTTTTCCATACGGTCGGAAAGATTTAAACTGCAGGCAAAATCATTGGTTGTTCCTGAAGGAATATATCCCAATGTCACATCTTTTCCAAGCCTCATTATACCGCTTATTACTTCATTCAATGTACCGTCACCGCCGCTGCAAACAATAATATTCTTATCATGTCCGTATTTTAAAACCAACTCTGTAGCATGGCCTTTATATGCTGTTTTTTTCATAGTTACATCAAACCCATGGCTTTGAAATAATTCTATGACGCGCTTAAAATTAATTTTTGGAAAAATTCTACCTGCAATCGGGTTTACTATATATAGCAACTTATTCTTTTTTTGATCGGCCATTACTTTATGCCTCCTCGGTCTTAAAAGAGAATCCTAATTATCTGATTATTTATATTCTCTATTATCTCATTTATACTAATTTTTAGTAGTTTTTTCAAGTATATTGGTTAATTTTTTAGCAATGCTTCATAAAATTATATATTTTTTTTATTTTGAATAAAATATAAATAGATCCTTGACATAATAAGTTATATGTGTTATATTTCATATAGAACATATATATGATATATAAAACATATATTAAGGAGGTATGAATATGTTATTTCCAAGCATTTTCAACCGAAACTTTGTAGATAACTTTTTTGATGATTTTACCGATAATTTTGACGACATATTTAGTTTCCCTTCCTTCGGCAGATTTCCTATGAGCGGAATGATGAATACCAATATAAAAGATTTGGGAGATGAATATCAGCTTGAAATCGAACTCCCCGGCTTTGACAAGAATGATATTACAGCCCATTTAGATAAAGGATATCTTACCATTACTGCCACAAGGGAAGACGAAAAAGGCAAAAAGGACAGAAATGGCAGATATATCCGAAGAGAGCGTTACAGCGGCAGTTTAAAAAGAAGCTTTTATGTAGGCGAGAATTTAAAAGAAGAAGATTTTAAAGCATCATTTAAGAACGGCGTACTGACAATTGCTTTTCCTAAGGATAAAACCGAAACCAAGCTGGAGTATAGAAAGTATATCCCTATCGAATAAACTTAATAATTAATTACTTATCTTCTGCCGATAAAATATTTTAAAATATCGGTTTGGGCTTCAGGTTTTTATTACACAGTGTGATATTAGTTATGTCATAAGAGAACCGTTTCGGTCGTTTTAAAATAGCTATATTAAAAAGGTCTGGACTAATTCCAGACCTTTTTTAGTAATTACCAAGTTTATAATTAATTATTTAAGGATGCTTCATATTCTTCATATTTTAATCTGCGCTCTTCAATTATCTCTCTTGCACCAGAGTTGAGCCAATCTTCGATACCTGCATCCCATACGGCATCAAATTCTTCAGGAGCTGCTGTAATAGCTCTTGCCATTAATTCGTTACCCTTATCGATCAGGGTCTGTGTATAAGGACCTGCAGCACTTAAGGTTACAGGAACGATAATGGCAGGACGACCGTTACGCATAGCATTCTCATAAGCGGTAATAACCAGCTCAGGCTCAACAGTATAACCGCTAGCAATAGCCTTTACATTCAGTTCCTCGTCGCCAAGGTCAAGTCCGTTGATCATGATAGTATAGTCGATATTCTGAGGAGAGTTCATGATCTTCTCGCCTTCGGCAGGTATAATTTTAGGAACACCGTTTTCAATTACGTGAGTAACACCTTCGTCACCAAGCTGTAAGTAGCTGCGGTTTTCAAACTTGGACAACCAGTTAATATAACGAAGCGCGCCTTCTACGTTCTTGCTGAATGCAGGTACAAAGAAGTTAACACCTGCAGAATCGTAAAGGCCTTTAACTGTCTTGCCTTCTGCATTTTGGAAAGGATCGATAGATACGATTTCAGCATCAGGTACGTTTTGTCTTAAATCTCTTAACAGACCCGGTGTATCACGATAAGGCTGATCCCAGTTGTGTATAAAGGATCCTACAACACCCATCTTAATCAGGTTATCGCTGTCTGTATCGTCTTTATAAAGTGCGAATTGGTTATCGATTAAGCCTTCATGATACATCTTGTTCAGGAAGCGAACGCCTTCCTTATATCCGGGAAGCAGATATTGACGTTCAACAACTGTATTGATCCAGCGCTCTTTGTCGCTTAAATTAGGATCAACAAAGGATTCAATTAATGCTGATGCTCTCCAGCGAACGTCACTGGTCATAGTAAACGGAACAACATTGTTCTTGCCGACTCCGCCGGGATCTTTCTCTTTGAACTGTACTAAAGCGTTATAGAATTCTTCAGTAGTTGTAGGCAGAGGTAATTCCAGTTTGTCAAGCCAGTCTTTACGGATGAAAGTACCAATTTGTGCAACGTTCATACGACGTGCAGGTATAGAATAAACTGCACCGGTTTCCATATCCATGTTACGATAAATCATGTCACGACCGGGAAGAGCAAGGTCGGGACCAAGGAATTCTTTAAGATCCGGAAGTAAAGTATCGATATAAGGAGCCAAGTCGGTAAGGCCGCCTAAATCACGATAGTTTGCAATCAAATCACCGCTGTATGTTAAGCATACGTCAGGTGCGGTGCCGGCAGCCATCAGGTTGTTAAGCTGATCGGTTTCTTCCCAACGGGATACTGCTACAAATGTTACACCCAAATTAAGTTCTTCTAAACATTTTTGTTTGATCCAGTCGGTGTAGTAGTTATTTGTAGGATCAGTTTTTCCGCCGTCAGTACCACGGTCAAAAACTTCTACTGTAATCTCACTGTAAGGCGGTTTTTCATCAGCTACAGGTGTTTCATTATCCTGTTTATCAGGAGTATTTGTCGGTGACTCATTTTTTGTTCCAGAATCCTGCGTATTGTTGCCACCGTTTTTCTTACCACATCCCCCCAAAACTGTGACAATCATCATGCATACAAGCAGGATTGACAACAATTTCTTTTTCATTTTACATCCTCCTATTTATATTTTTATAAATCACAACGATATCCTTAACTTATATCGTTGAAATTTATCGTTATTATTACTCCTTAATTGCACCCAGGGTAACACCTGTTATAAAGTAACGCTGCAACCAAGGATAAACGACCAATATAGGAACTGTAGCAAACATAACAGAAGCCGCTTTCAGCCCTTCACTGGCAACCGGCGCCGCAAAGCCTTCCTGTTGTGCCGTTTCTATTGATGATCTGTTATTAATAACCTGCCATAATTTTAACTGAATAGGCGCATACTTGGGATCGGAAATATACATTAGAGCATCCGAAAACCCGTTCCATCTGCCTACCGCATAAAACAGGGCCAACGTAGCCAAAGCAGGTTTAGAAAGCGGCAGGTAAATTTTAATAAGGATATTTACAGGGCCTGCACCGTCAAGCTGAGCAGATTCTCGTAAACTTTCCGGTATTGTATAGAAAAAGCTTCTGAGTATAATCATGTTAAAAATGGACAAACAGTTAGGAATAATAAGTACCAACGGATTATCAAGCAGATTTAACTGCTTCATCAATAAATAATTCGGTATGGTACCTGCACTAAAGTACATAGTTAAAAGAAACATACTGTTAAAAAATCTTCTGCCCTTGAGATTTTCATATATCAAAGGATATGCTGCCATTACTGTAATAACAAGCGATACGATAGTACATATAAGAGTTAATAGGGCAGTCCACCATAATGAACGTACGAATGCCTTATCCTGTAATACGTAATAATATGACTCCAAAGTAAATTCCACAGGCCAGAATGAAACCCGGTTGTTTATCATAGCCTGGGTTGAGCTAAAGGACCTGGCAAGGATATTTACCATAGGCAATAAGCACAATAAAATAAATAAAAAGCATATAGCTGCAATTATAATGTCTTCAATTTTTCTTCTTTTTGACTTAACCATTAGTCCAAAACCCCCTTACCATATTCCGCGTTCGCCGAAACGTTTTGCAATAGCATTGGCACCAAATAAGAAAATAACACAAACAACCGACTGGAATAATCCTACTGCAGCTGTAAGGGAGAACTGAAATCCCCTGATACCTACACGATAAACATAAGTACTTAACACATCAGCCACATCCATAACCAAGTCATTTTGCATTGCAAAAGGACGGTCAAATTCGCTTCCTAAAATCCGTCCCATGTTCATAATCAAAAGCACAATTATAGTGGAACGGATTCCCGGCAAAGTAACATGCCATATTTTCCTTAAACGTGAAGCACCGTCAACTTCAGCCGCTTCATACAATTCAGGGTTTATGCCGGTAATCGCTGCCAGATATATAATCGTATTCCAACCCATTTCTTTCCATAAGCCTAAAGCTATATACGTTGCTACATATAAGCCGTTTTCCATAAGAAAGTTTATGGGACCCAATCCGACCTTGCCAAGTAACACATTTACAACACCGGTACGGGGTGCCAAAAGCTGCCTTGCCATACCGCTTATAATAATCCATGACAAAAAGTGAGGAAGATATACTATTGTCTGCGTTACCCTTTTATAGCGCTTAAATGCAAGCTCATTTAAAAGCAAAGCCAATATTATCGGAAAAGGAAATCCGAATATCAGATCAAGAAAGTTTAATAATAAAGTATTGCGAAGTGCATACCAAAAATCTTTTGTCTGAAAAGCCTTTTGAAACCATTTAAAAATGGGATCTGACCACTCAGAAGCCCATACACCCTTAAACATGTTATAGTCTTTGAAGGCCATAACTATATTTGTCATTGGCAAATACCTGAATACTACGGCAAATGCCACAGGTAACAACAACATCAAATAAAGGGTCCATGTCTTCTTAAGGTATACATAGGCTTTTTGTGCTGTCCGCTTTTTTTTCATGATATTTTAAGTCCCCCTTGTACTTAATTGACAAAATCTTTTTGTCTGATTGGTATAAACACTATAAGTATTTATAAACCAAATTATATACTTCTTACAATAAACACACCTGCTCATTAATAAACGCCATGCTTTTTAACTAATTTTAATCCATTATAACAGTGTATTTTGGAAAAAAACATGGGTAAACTATTGAAATCATGTAAAAATTATAGATAACTTTACATAATTTATTCAGTCCGATTAATTGACATATTACCACAAGTCATTTAAACTAGTATTGTAGACATTAATTATAATTGTTGCCTTAATTGGAAAGGGATCATAATGAGCAACTTCGACTATTTGGATGATATAAACGTTACAGTCGATTATTTTAACCATAGAATCTGCACACCCAACTGGGAAATTGAAGACGGAGTTATAGATTTTGTCGATATAACATATATTATTAGTGGTCAGGCTGAATATACCATAGACGGAACCAGGTATATTGTTTCATCCGGTGATCTTATTTGTATACCCAGCGGAAGCAAGCGTTCAGCTGTAAGCATTCCCGATGCTTTAATGGAATGCTACTCCGTAAACGGTAAAATATTCAATATCAACGGCGAAGATGTTACACTTCCCTTGCCTCTTATCCGCAATATAGGTCTGCATAAGGATATTATTAACTTATATAACGATTTAAATACCATTTGGACTTTAAAAGATCCCGGTTATAAATTGCGGGCAAAGGGAATATACCTCATGATTTTACAGCGTTATTTTCAAATAATAATTTACCAGAGAGATACCAGTATCATGGACACCAGGATTAAAAAAGTCCTTCATTATATGTCCAACCATTATAATGAACCTCTCACCGTTCAAAAAATGGCCTCTATGTTTAATTTGAGCGATATGTATTTCGGTAATCTGTTCAAGCAGGAAACCGGAATGTCATTTCGAAATTTTCTTACCCTTATCCGTATGAACAGGGCCGAAGAAATGCTCTACAGCGGCGAATATAAAATACATGAAATTGCCGATGCATGCGGATTTAACGATGTATTTTATTTCAGCAGGGTATTTAAGAAATTCCGGGGAATTTCACCTTCAGATGCTATAAGAAAAAACAAGCAAAAAAACGGAATATACGAAGACAGTGTATAAAAATGATCGGCATTATTTGCTTATGGTTTGTTTGCAGATAACCGCAGCAAATTATGCCGCCTTTTATTATCCTAAATCTCCCGTACAATTTATAAGAGCCTTATATATTCTTTACATACCCGATAATTCTGATATAAAATCCACATTTTCTTATTTTTTTCATCTCTAATTTTAATTTGATATTGTCCCCGTATTCAGCTTTTAAGTACATACTTTTTATTCCCATATTTAATATGCTTCACTTCTTGCCTGTCATTGTATTTTACAATCAGCCGCTATAAAGATGCTTTATATAATATAAAGAATAGACAGTAACATACTTTAATATTTTTTACTGCTTTTTATTGAAATTGCCAATTATTAATGAATTAAAAAATATGAATTTTGAATAAATATCAGTTAAAATTTGTGCCGGTATACGATTTTTCCGGTAAAATATTTTAAACACAAAACGTAAATGTTAATATACGTAAAAGTTTGTCGTTTATATTCCTCACATTCGCCGAATGGAGGATTTATATGCCAAGATTCAAAAAAATACTCTACTTATTAGTTTTATGTTTCTTATTTACCCTTCTTACTTTTATAGCTCCAAATAAGCATGCCCAGGCTTCAAAACTCTTTTCATTTGTTATTTTGTCCAGTTACAACAAGACGGTAAATATCGGTGATGAATTCTATCTGGTTGCTGTCACTTCCAACGGGAAAATGCCGAAATGGTCCAGTAGCAGTTCAAAAATAGCATCAGTCAATACTTACGGAAAAGTGACAGCCAAAAAAGAAGGTACCGCAACGATTACCGCCAAAATAGACAAGGCGGAAGCGTCCTGCAAAGTTACGGTCAAAAAAACCGAAATAACAATCAGTGATACATATATAATTATTGAGAGGGGCGAAACTTATAACCTGTCCGCGACCACCTCGAATAATAAACATGTTAACTGGACCAGCAGTCATAAAAGCATAGCCGTCGTTGACGATAAGGGTAATGTAACCGGCTTAAAGCCCGGTGAGACTACCGTTACAGCAACAGTCGACGGCAGCAAAGCAACCTGTAAGGTTAAAGTTAAATATCCGACGGTAACTTTGGATAAGAAAAAAGTAACCTTATATCGAGGCCAAAGCATAAAACTGAATGCCCATGTATCCTCCGGAGCAGAACCCAAATGGAAATCAAATAAAAAAAGTGTGGCCATCGTAAACCCCGACGGAACGGTTACCGCCATCAAAAACGGCACAGCCATTATCACGGCCACAGTAGACGGAGTATCCCAAACCTGTGAGGTAATCGTAAAAAAACCTGAGATCAAAATAAGTGCTTCCGAATTAACCATAAAAGCCGGTCAGAAAGTATTGTTAAGTGCTTATGTATCCTCAGGAAATTACCCTGAATGGTCAACAAGCAATCCAAATGTAGCCACAGTTGATTCTCTCGGATGGGTAACCGGAGTAAAAAAAGGCAAAGCCTACATATATGTTAAAGAAGATGGCACAAAGGTAAAATGTACTGTTTATGTAACCGATTAAATCACCATAAAAAAACTTTTAAAAGTGAGGAATATACGATAAACTTTAAAAAAGAGGATGTCTCAAGTTAATATTTTGGGACATCCTTTTAATTCGCCCGTTTAATAGTTTTCTTACCTGTCTAACCGGTAAAATTTACTTATTATTATAAAAATATATATATTAATGCAAGAATTAAGATTGATATAGATGCTAAAATTAACTTATTTCTATTTAAAATTCCTTTGTTTTAATATCCTAATTTTTTTACTCTAGTATCTAAATCCCTTATATTAATTCTTATATATTCTTTTATAAGTTTTTCTTTTTACCTTCTTAATAATTTACTTTTATATTTCCTTTTTATCTTCTTATTTTTATTTCATCCCTGATATTTTTACTAAGGATTCTATTATTTTTTAAAATTACCTCTTGATTTTTAAATGTAAATGTGTAATAATATGTTTACAATTTTATTGTATACAATTTAAAATAATTTAATTAAATTATGTTTAATTAAATTATATATTATTAAATCACACTTAATTAAATAATAAAAATATGAAATTAATTTACTATTGATTATAAAGGAGGATGCCATATGTTTAAACAAATTGAACTTAATTATGATTTCAACGCTTTGGAGCCTTATATCGACGAACTTACAATGAATACTCACTACTCAAAGCATCATGCCACTTATACCAACAACTTAAACACTGCTTTGGATAAATTGCCTGAATTACAGGGAAAATCCATTGAGGATATATTAAGAAACCTTGCCGACATTTCCGATGAAGGATTAAGAACCGCCGTAAGAAATAACGGTGGCGGCTACTATAACCACAACTTATACTTTGCGGTATTACGTCCCGGCGGAAGCAAAAAACCGGAAGGAGAATTGGCAAAACAGATTGAGAAAGACTTTGGCAGTTTTGAAGCCCTGAAAGAGAAATTGTCATCTGCCGCTCTGGGCAGATTCGGCTCCGGTTGGGCTTGGCTGTCGGCCAATAAAAACGGGGACTTACAAGTATCCTCAAGCCCTAACCAGGATAACCCCCTAATGGAAAACGGCGGGGTTTGGGTTCCTATACTTGGCATTGACGTATGGGAGCATGCCTACTATCTGAAATACAAAAATCTTCGCGGCGAATATATCAGTGCCTTCTTTGAAGTATTAAATTGGGATGAAGTAGCTTCAAACTATTCCAAAATAAAGTCCGCATAATTGCCCCCTAAAAAGCTCCTAAATTGAAACACCGGTTGAGATTTGCATTTAATATGCAAATCCGACCGGTGTTTTTTACAAATACAAGTCATAAACTCACACTTTTATTTCAGTCTTTAATTGCTTTGTACTGCTTTTACTATTGCATTCTGTTGACCTGTAAACCTATTTCACAACAGCTATTAATTCTACTTCCACCAAAACCCCTTTGGGAAGTTCTTTAACAGCCACACAGGAACGGGCAGGTTTTTCAGTAAAATACTCGGCATAAACTTCGTTAAATGCCGCAAAGTCCCCCATATCTGCCAAGAAACAGGTGGTTTTTACAACATTCTCAAATGTAGTGCCTGAGGCATCCAATATGGCTTTAAGGTTTTTCATTACCTGAAGGGCCTGTTCTTTTATGCCCCCCTCCACTACCTGACCGTTTTCGGGATTTAAAGGGATCTGTCCCGATGTATAAAGCATACCGTTTACTATTACAGCCTGACTGTAAGGTCCAATGGCAGCAGGTGCCTTGTCAGTATAAATTTTTTGCATATTATCCTCATCCCTTCTATTTAGATTAATCTAAATTATAGCATTTAAAAGCCCCAAATCAAAAAGTTTTTATAGACTATCTGCTAATTTTCGTATATAATTATACCGTTTTATTTCCTTATATGGCAATGCCATTTATAGCAAAAAAATCTAATATTTTACATTAACAAAGGAGAGTGTTTATGTGGTTTTTATTCGCATTACTTACTACCCTTTCATGGGGTGCGGCCGATCTGTTCTATAAAAAAGGCTCGGACAGCAACGACAAATATAGCCATATAAAAATCGGAATAATGGTCGGTATCGTAATGGGCATTCATGGTATCCTGTATATGATTACAAACGGAATTGCATTTGTTCCTTTAGATATCGTAAAATACCTGCCTGTATCATTTTTCTATATACTTTCCATGCTTATCGGATATTTGGGTCTCAGATATATTGAATTATCCATATCATCCCCGGTGCAAAATTCATCCGGAGCCATAACGGCAATTGCTTTATTGATACTCTTTCCGGAACAGCTCCGTGTTATTGATATAACAGGTATATTATTGATAACCGGTGGTGTTGTCGGTCTTGCAATACTTGAAAAGAAACTGCAGGACGAAGCCCTTAAGGCAGAAAATGTGGCGGTAGATCCCAAATACCAGATAAGCTTTTTGGCTATAACATTTCCTATTCTCTATGCGGTTTTGGATGCCGCAGGAACAGCCGCTGACGGCATTTACCTTGATAAACTTAGTCTTATAAGCGAAGATGCCGCATTGTTGGCTTATGAATTTACCTGGCTGATATATGCTATAATATCATGGATATTCCTTTCCGTAATAAAAAAACAAAAATTCAACGTATTAAAGGAACCGGTCAGATTGTCTGCAGCCGTATTTGAAACAATTGGCCAATTCTTTTATGTATTTGCCATATCAAATAATGCGGTTGTATCTGCACCCATGATTGCTTCCTACAGCATAGTCTCGGTTATTTTGTCCCGGATATTCTTAAAAGAAAAGCTCAGTAAACAACATTATATTTTGATTGTTATAGTCATGATTGGTATAATTGTTCTTGGGGTTGCTGAAGAGCTGTAAAAGATATTTTATAATACGATGTATAAATACTTATATAAAAAGCCAATGCCGGCAGATAGTTTTTTATCCACATGGCATTGGCTTATTTATATAATTATCCACAAATTAAACTATCACAGTACCGGTTATCCGATTCATACTCTTTTATTTCTGCAATAGGCTTTAAGGTCTCAAATATTTTCAAGCATTTCTATAATATCGCTGGCCTTTGGCGGACAGCCTTTTACAAATTTATCGCATCCCGATGTACATTGTCCTACTCCCAGTCCATTTAATTTCTTGCCTTTAAATCCCTGCCCTATTTTTATCTTCTCAATCTTTATTAGGCTTACCTTATCAAGAGCATATATCAGAGAAGCATAACAGGCTGAGCAGGCACTGTCCTCCTCTATATATTTGCTTAGTCTGGAAACTGCCGATATATGTTTATTATTTACAACCGGCCTGTTTTTAGTATTTAGTTCTACAATTTTTGTATCTTCATCAAAGTATTTTCCCAAGCCGTAATCTTTTGCCATACGAAGATATCCTATATCGTCCGGTTTATACCCTATAAGTTGCGCCCCATATGAATCCAGCAAAACAGGGTCAAAACCCAGCATTATCCGGTTTGCGGTTACGGGATGCCCTCCTTCTTCGAAAGACAGGTCCCCGCAAACGGAGTCTACAATATGAAGCGATGGCCGTAAAACGGCATTCAGCGCCGCAATTGGCTTATGTAAGCCTAAGGTATGAAATCTTCTTTTTTCACTGTCAGGTATACATCCTTTAAGGTTTTTTAAACAACAGGTCACACCTGTCTGACAGTGGCCTTTAAGCACCGGAACATTTATCAGGTAATCTACCGATACGGCACATTCACACACTTTTATTGTCAAGCCCTTACTCTCTTTTGCCACAGCATTATCCCGTTTTGTATCAATGAGTCTGACATTATATTTTTCCGCAAGCCGGGTATATCCGCAATTTCTGAAAGCTTGTTCTGTACTGTCTCCTACCCAAGCTCCTTCTAAAATACATATATCATGCACCCCTGCATCCTTAAGATACCTGATAATTCCTTCAACAATTTCGGGATGGGTTGTTGCTCCTTCATCAGCCGGGCGGGATACAACCAGGTTAGGTTTTATGCCTATCTTCATATCCGGCCTTAATTTAGAAGCAATGTCGGCTTCTCTCATTAGCTCATAGGTCATTTCCTGCAGGTTAGTACCATAATTAATATATATATCTGCCATTTTATCACTTCCTTACTTTTAGTAATCCGATATAATAAGTCATTTTATCATGAGGCATCCAAGCAAATCTTTCCTGTTTGCTCAGATGCCTCATAATAATTATGACCTATGCATTTAAAATATTTTATACATAGCACCAAAACCTTATAATGTTTATCATCTATTATTCACGTATCCAGTTAAGCAATTCCTCTTTGGCATAGGATATGGCTTTTGCCACGCTGCCTTCTTCAAAAGGTACAGACAGATTAGCTAATTTAAGCAGGCTAAGATAATTTGTGCTTCCGCCGGCTTTACACAGTGCCAGATAATCTTTCCATGCCTGTTCTTTGTTTTCGGCATACCGCTTCTTAAGCTCCATAGCTCCCATAGTTGTCAGGGTATAGTTTATGTAATAGAAAGGATAGAGGAAGATATGCAATTTATGATACCAATATCCGCCCCTTTCCATAAATTCATCACCGTCGTAATCCCTCCAGGGCATATACTTTTTCTCAAGTTTATGCCACTCCAGGGTCCGTTCCTTCGGTGTAAGGTCAGGATTGGCGTACATAATATGCTGAAACTCGTCAACAGCAACCCCGAAAGGTACAAATGTTATAGCTTCCTGCAAATGAGCGTGTCTGAATTTATCTGCATCCTTGCCAAAGAACCACTCTGCATAAGGATAAGAAAACTGCTCCATAGCCATTGAATGAATTTCTGCAATATCCGTACTGACCGAATAATAGTTTAAAGTATTTTGCTCTCTCATAGCCATATATCCTGCAAAAGCATGCCCAAGCTCATGGGTCAGCACTTGTATATCAAATATCGTTTGATTAAAACAGGAGAACACATATGGAGCCTTATAATCAGAAAGGAATGTCATATACCCGGTTGAGGCTTTATTGGGCTTGTTTTTAAGATCCATTAGCTCATGCTTAATCATAAAGTCAATAAACTCTCCGGTCTCTAAGCTCATTTCATGATACATCTTGCGGGCTTCATTTACCAGATATTCGTCATCACCTGCCGGAATAGCATTGCCATCCGGGAAAATGAACTTTTCATCATATACCCTAAGCTTATCTACCCCAATTCTTTTTGCCTGTGCCCGGTAAAGTTCCTCGCACAGAGGTACTATTTCTTTTAAAACCTGCTCGCGAAATGCAGCTACTTCTTTTTGACCATAATCGCTTCTTTGCTGCTGCATATAAGCAAGAGGGATATAATTCTCGTAGCCTAAAGCCCGGCCCATTTCATTACGTATTTTTACAAGCTCATCAAAGATTTGCTCCAACTCTTCTTCATGAGAATGATAAAAATCCGAATAAGCTTTAAATGCCGCTTTTCGTACATTTCTGTCGGGATGCTCAAAATATTTCTGAATCCCATACAAATTCAGGGTCTTTCCATCAAATTCAATCTGGGCGGTAGCCATAATCTTCTGATAACGCAAAGTAAGTTTTGCTTCCTGCTGCATGTAAGGAACAAGCTCTTCTTTGAATTTATCTACTTCCCTTTTTTCTTTTACCAGAAACTCCGGCCCGTATTCTGCGTTAATTTCATCGGTAAACTTACATTCAATCAATGCTTTGCTTATTTCGGTCATTGCAACGGCCGCTTCCGCCTCACGGTTATTTATATACTCTACTTCTTTTTCATAAAACTCATCGGTAGTATCAAGGGTATTGCGTATGTAGGCAATGGTTGTCATGGTGGAAACCGAACTGTATAACTTCTCCCTTTTTTCAAGAACTTCTTTTATATCACCATAGGTTCTGGCGTTTTTTATATCTTCAACCATCTTCTTGCATTCTGCTTCAAGCTTATCATAATCCGGTCTTACATACTCAAGTTGTGAAAATGTGAAATCCTTCATCTGAACATCTCCTTATATATAAAATAACAATTATAATATACCATATTAAACCTGAACTGTATATTATTTTTGATATGATATATAATTTTTACAACTATAAATAAACATGGCATATATAAGAATAAGGTAATATCGTCACAAGTTATATCATAACTTGTATTGATACCGGATAAGGAGTCATTTCATGCAAAGATTAAGGGTAGGCTTAAGGCCTATAGTTAACAATCTAAATCTTCCCACTGTTATAAAGACAGTTATATTCCCTGGAGAGGAAGAAGAAAGCCTGGTTATTGCCACCCAGGTAGGCGAGATATTTTATGTAAGAAATGATACTGTATCACTGCTTCTAGATATAAGACACAATATTATTGATCTTGGCGCAGCCGGAGGATATGATGAGCGTGGTCTTCTGGGCCTTGCTTTTCATCCGGATTTTTATTACAACGGTTTATTTTATATCCACTACACTCTGGCAGGAACACAAGGCCCCGGAGCCTTATCGGGCCGTTTTGTTCCCGACCCCTGTTATAGAGATACGTTAAATCTTGTATGGAGCAACAGGGAAAACAGGTATGACCATATCGACACAGTTGAAGAATGGATGGTGCAGGAAAACGGCAGCCCGGTAAAAAGAAGAACTCTTCTTAACCTTAGAAGGCCTTTTATGAACCATAACGGCGTAAACACCCTTAACTTTTCTCCCGAAACCGGAAGACTCGTTCTTGCCACAGGAGACGGCGGATCAGGCTTTGACCCGTTTAATTTGGCACAAAACGATATGGAAATAGCGGGAAAAATCATTGAAATTGACGTAGATATGGATGTATTCATAGACAATATGCCGGCAGTAACCAGATTTGACGAACTGCCCCAATCGGTTCAGGCTTCTCTTACGGTTATAGCCAAGGGTATACGCAATACAACAGGCATAGCCTATCAGAGATTTAACAATTATTATATAAAGTATGTGGGATTTGTAGGTCAGGATATGGTTGAGGCTGTTTTTTCTTTTGTGTCATATACCCCCCTGCCCGTAACCGATATTATCAGATCATATGCTTTACAAACCGTCCCCAGACAGGATGGTTTTATAAATCTCGGATGGAGGGGATGGGAAGGTATTCTTCCTACCTCAATTATAAGGCCTTGTCAAGACGGCAGAAATCAGGATCAAAAGATTATGGCATATTATAATGATGCTATAATAACAGCACCTTTGCGAATTTATCCCCTAACCTGCTATTATCATGATGACCCCAGACCAAATAAGATTGAAGGCATGGCTATCACGGGAGTGCAACCCTATCAGGGAACCGAAATACCGGAATTAACCGGAAGCTGTGTATTTACAGATTTTAGCGGTGTTATGGCATATACATTTGCAACACCCGAATGCAGAATGAACGATTATAATGTTATAGATTTTGATTTTGACTTTATGACAGATTCTGTATTTTTTACGGCGCTAGGTACAGATTTAAATCAGACAAAATTATATTTGGGTGCTTATGGGTCCGCAAATGTAACCGCACAACATCTGGGAACCGTATTTGAAATTATAAGAAGATAATTTTGTCTGATCTAAGTTTCTTTGATATATATTTAGATTTATTTTAGCTTCCTTTATTCTATAAGTACAAATAGCTTACAAATAGCCCCAAAGCCTAAATATTTGGGGCTAGCTGTTTTATTGGTGCAAGTCATATATTTTAAATAGGATTTTTCTCCTGCTTTTTAGTGCATTTTTCTATTGCTTTTTTGCACATATGTGATATTCTTGATATACTAAAAAAAATATAAAGCAGAGTAGGATTATGTGCGTTAAGTGCCGGTTGAACGGGGAGTTGTCAGCCGGACGAAAAGGAATCTTGCGATACATAATCCGCATCCCGCTGCTACATTCGGATAATCAAATATTTGCTATTTGATATTATCTCTTTTTGTAGTAGTGGAATACAAAGGAGGTAATTTTTTTGCGTAAAATTTCGGTTTTGTTTAAAGAATCAATTAAAGAATTTAAAAGTGTAAGATGCATTACATTTACAGCCATGCTGGGTGCGATTTCAGTTGTATTGGGAAGTTTAAGGATTGATGTGACACCTTTTTTAAGAATAAGCTTTTCTTTTCTTCCTAATCGGTTTGTCTTTTATCTTTTCGGACCGGCTGTAGGCGGAATATACGGTGCCGCTATGGATATACTGACCTTTATAATAAAACCTTCCGGTGCCTTTCATCCCGGAATCACCTTTAACGCCTTTATAACAGGGGTTATTTACGGATTGGTATTATATAAAAAACCGGCCACTATCAAAAGAATCTTCATAGCCGATATAATTCAGATGATCATTGTAAACCTGCTTTTGCAAACTTACTGGCTCACCGGTTTAACAGGCTTAAGCTTTTTTGCTCTGTTCCCTCCAAGGGCACTGAAAGCCTTAATTATGCTGCCGATAGAAACGCTTCTTTTCTATTCTGCTGTCAAAGCGGTAGAAGCAACCGGAATTAAAAAAATATTATCGGGAAGAGGCATGTAAGCTGAAACCTATAACGAATGTTCGGACTTACTGTTATGTTTTGATGATGGGACATAAAAATACCTCCAAAGTAGATTTTAAGTTATTTAACTTATCTACTTTGGAGGTATTAAATATCCCCATAATTTGTATACTGAATTTGTTTTAAATAGTCTTTCCGGTTAAACTATACAACTTTCACATTGCAGGTATATGTAACATTATATACTATAAGCTTCTGTAACTTTAATCTATATTATATACCTTTATTTCACAATTACCCAGGCTATAAGCTGCAAATTCTTCATTTTCCAAATCACAAAAATATGTATGGATAACCCTGCTTATACCGTTATGAGTCACAATCAGAACATTTTCCCCGACATACTCCTTAATTACTTCATCCAGGAAATTATATACCCGCTGGGCCACCATAAAATAAGACTCTCCGTGCTTAAACCTGGCAAAGAATTTTCTTTTTTCCTTCTGATATAATTCATCTCCCCTGTCCTTACCTTCAAAAATACCAAAATCCATTTCTATAAGCCTGTCATCGTATTTTATTTCAATATCCTTATTTTCACATATTATTTGCGCAGTCATGGCTGTTCTCTTTAGCGGGGATGCAAATACATATTTAAATTCGAAGGGTATATTGTCCCTTAATCTCTTAGCCTGCATAATGCCTGTATCATTAAGGGGAATATCCGTTCTGCCCAATATCAAATTCTTTTTGTTCCATTCAGTCTCTCCGTGACGTGTAACCAGTAATTTCATTCTTATCCATCCTGTTCTCTATATATGATTTAATAACACTTTAACAGCAAAGCAACCGACACTATTATAACATA
Source organism: Herbinix hemicellulosilytica (assembly GCF_002904165.1). Classification (GTDB taxonomy): domain Bacteria; phylum Bacillota; class Clostridia; order Lachnospirales; family Lachnospiraceae; genus Mobilitalea; species Mobilitalea hemicellulosilytica. Next base: position 124,031 of record NZ_CVTD020000017.1, read on the forward strand.
TCTTTCAGGATAAAAGATACCAAAACACGTATTAATCATATATACTGTAACTTTTTTAATTTTATTATTAATGAGTTGTCATGTTATTTTATACAAATTTTTGCTTTAAGCTGTTATAATTTCAAGCCAATATTCCAAATTTGCTATTATTTTAACAATTATACGGTCTCAAATACAACTTTTTTGCCTTATATTGTGTATAATTTTACTTTAAAACCTGTATTGACATAAAATTATTGTTTATTTTTATTGATTGACAGAATTTCATGTGTATTTTATAATTCTAATTGTTAAATAATTAACAATCTTGCTTTGATCATATAAAGGAGGATGTCCTATGGCAAAAAAAGATGTCACTGTTAACAATAAGACTGATAGCAAGAATTATATTATTGATTCTGTAGATGCGCTTCTTAGAAAAATAGACGAAATGAAAGAAGCACAGAAAATTTTTGCCACGTATTCCCAGGATCAGGTTGATAAAATCTTCTACGCCGCTGCTGCAGCAGCCAGTAAAAACAGAATCCCTCTCGCAAAGATGGCTGTAGAAGAAACCGGAATGGGAGTTGTAGAAGACAAAGTAATTAAGAATCATTATGCTTCTGAATATATATATAATGCATATAAAGATACCAAAACCTGTGGTGTTATAGAAGAAGATCCCGTATTCGGAATAAAGAAAATTGCTAATCCTGTTGGTTTGATTGCGGCAGTTATTCCTACTACCAATCCTACATCCACAGCCATATTTAAAACCTTGCTTGCCATTAAGACCAGGAATGCAATAATTCTTTCGCCCCATCCCAGAGCAAAAAATTGCACCATAGCTGCCGCAAAAATCGTTTTGGAAGCTGCAGTAGCCGCCGGTGCACCTGAAGGCATAATAGGGTGGATAGACGTTCCTTCCCTTGAGTTAACCAATGAAGTTATGAAAAATTGCGATTTAATTTTGGCTACAGGCGGCCCAGGTATGGTAAAATCCGCATATTCTTCCGGAAAACCTGCCATCGGTGTCGGTGCAGGAAATACTCCTGTTATTATTGATGAAACTGCGGACATTAAGCAGGCGGTAAGTTCTATCATATTATCGAAAACCTTTGATAACGGCATGATTTGCGCTTCCGAACAGTCCGTAACTGTTTTAGACAGTATTTATGATAAAGTTAAAGAAGAATTCGTTTACCGCGGTTGCTACATCTTAAGCCCCGAAGAAACGGAAAAAGTAAGAAAGACCATTATTATCAACGGTTCGCTTAACGCAAAGATAGTAGGCCAGTCCGCTTACACAATAGCAAATCTTGCAGGATTTGAAGTTCCTAAGGATACCAAAATCTTAATCGGTGAAGTTGAAAGTGTAGATATCACGGAAGAATTTGCCCATGAGAAACTTTCTCCTGTTCTTGCCATGTACAGGGCAAAAACCTTTGACGAAGCTATTAAAAAAGCCGAACGCCTTATAGCCGACGGAGGTTTCGGACATACCGCTTCATTATTTATAGATCCTAAGGAAACTGAAAAGATAAGCAAATACCAGGAAGCCATGAAGACCTGCCGTATTTTAATTAATACTCCGGCATCCCAGGGCGGAATCGGTGACCTTTATAACTTCAAGTTGGCACCGTCTCTTACTTTAGGCTGCGGTTCATGGGGCGGCAACTCCGTTTCCGACAACGTAGGCGTAATGCATTTACTTAATATCAAAACCGTTGCCGAAAGGAGAGAAAATATGCTTTGGTTTAGAACCCCCGAAAAAATTTACTTCAAGAAGGGTTGCATGCCTGTAGCTTTGGATGAGCTTAAAAATGTCCTTGGAAAGAAAAGGGCCTTTATCGTAACCGACAAATTCCTGTATAAAAACGGTTATGTAAAGCCTCTTACAGATAAACTTAATGAACTTGGAATTACCTATACATGTTTCTATGACGTATCTCCTGACCCTACATTAGCATGCGCCATAGAAGGTGCAACAGCCATGACTTTATTTGAGCCGGATGTAATCATAGCTTTTGGCGGCGGTTCACCTATGGATGCTGCAAAGATTATGTGGCTTATGTACGAACATCCCGGTGTTGATTTCCACGACATGGCTATGCGCTTTATGGATATCCGTAAGAGAATATACACCTTCCCCAAGATGGGTGAAAAAGCTTACTTTGTTGCCATTCCCACATCTTCAGGTACTGGTTCGGAAGTCACTCCTTTCGCAGTTATAACCGACGAAAAGACCGGAGTTAAATACCCGCTTGCCGATTACGAACTACTGCCCGATATGGCTATCATAGATACCGATAACATGATGTCACAGCCTCCTTCATTAACAGCCGCTTCGGGTATCGATGCCATGACACATGCTCTTGAAGCTTATGCTTCCATGATGGCTACGGACTTTACCGACGGCCTGGCTTTGAAGGCTTTGAAACTTATCTTTAAATACCTGCCCGTAGCATACAAGGACGGTACCAATGTTGAGGCAAGAGAAAAGATGGCTCACGCTTCCACTATCGCCGGTATGGCCTTTGCCAATGCATTCCTTGGTATCTGCCATTCAATGGCTCACAAATTGGGTGCCTACCACCATCTGCCTCACGGCGTTGCCAATGCATTGCTGATCAAGGAAGTTATGAAATTCAACATATCCGAACGTCCTGTAAAAATGGGTACTTTCCCTCAATATGAGTATCCGAATGTACTTGAGCGTTATGTTGAAGTGGCTAACTTTATCGGTATTAACGGAAAAGATGATATGGATACATTCAACAAACTTCTTGATGCCATCGACAAACTGAAAGAAAGTGTAGGAATCAGGAAAACCATCAGGGATTACGGTATTGACGAGAAAGCATTCCTGGAAACACTGGATGAGATGGTTGAACAGGCTTTCGACGATCAATGCACCGGTGCCAATCCGAGGTATCCTTTGATGTCGGAAATAAAGGAAATGTACTTAAAAGCATATTACGGTGAGTAAGTGACACTATTCGAAATTTGAAAAATTTGTTATTATGTAATTAAAAGCAATGTATGGGCTGATTGATGACGGTTAATAAAATTTTCAAATATTATCAGTCCATACATGTATCTTGAAAATTTATGAATATGGGATACCCGACCAAAGTGTATTCTGTATTCCGTATCAAACTTTGGTTTAATCGAAAGGGGATATTGCTATGAAGCTGGAACAAGTACTGGCAACCCGTGCCAATAAAATCATATACCGGTATGAAGATACGGTAGTAAAAGTTTTTGAAAAAGGCTATCCGAAATCGCTGATTTTAAACGAAGCCTTAAACCAGTCCAGGGTAGAAGAAACCGGCCTTAAGATTCCTAAAATCCGTGCCGTCGGAATGATTGATGAATGCTGGAGCATAACCATGGATTATATTCCGGGGAAGACTCTGGATCAGCTTTTTAAGGAAAATCCCGAAAAAACCGACGAATTGCTGGAGCTGTTCGTTGACCTGCAGCTTGAAATGCATTCAAAAACAGCACCGGCATTAAATAAATTAAAGGATAAACTGGTCCGCCAGATTCAAAGCATAAAAGAAATAGATGCCACTACAAGATACGAATTGCTGATGCGTCTTGATAGTATGCCCAAACACACCAAACTTTGCCACGGAGACTTTCTTCCGTCCAATATAATAATTAACGACTCTGGCGCATATATAATAGACTGGTCACACGCCACCCAGGGAAATGCCAGCGGCGATACCGCAACCACATACCTGAAGATGACATTATATTATCCCGACCTGGCAGAAAAATATATCAAACTCTTCTGTAAAAAGAGCGACACAGCTTTGCAATATGTTCAAAAATGGCTTCCTATCGTAGCTGCCCAGCAGTTACTTAGAGCCACAACCGAAGAAGAGAAAAAGTTCCTGTTTAAGTGGCTTGATGTTATTGATTATCAGGGATAATATTACCAAGCAACCTATATAAATAATTTCTTCTGTGTAATTTTATTTATCATCCGATGTACAATTTTACATTCTTTCTGTGAAAATTTCATATAACCGAAATAAGGGGCTGTCACTTATTTTGCGACAACCCCTTTTTCTTTTCAGGATTATATTTTCACAGGTTATTTACAAGGGTTCTTTATTATTGAATACCTTTATATGATGCTTTACCTGTTCGTAAGTCCCTTCAATCATTTTATCTCTTAAACCAAAAAAGCGATGGTTAGTATCGGACAGGCAATATTCTTTGGCTTTATTAGTCAGCCCATCCAATAAGGCTGTCGCAATATTAATTTTGCGAATTCCAAGATTTATAACCTTTCTGAAATCTTCGTCGCTTATTCCGGTTCCGCCGTGCAGTACCAGAGGAATGTCTACCAGCTTATGTATTTGTTCCAGAACTTCAAAATTAAGTTTCGGTTGTGTAATATAGTTACCATGTGCATTTCCTATCGCAACCGCCAAAGCATCTATACCTGTTCTTTCATAGAAATCCAAGGCTTCTTGCGGGTCAGTACAACGGATTTCTCCGTTAACCGTAGTTCCTTCATTTCCACCTACAACTCCAAGCTCCGCTTCTATACTAATATCAAAAAATTTTGCTACCGTTGCATACTCCTTTGTTTTTTGCACGTTTTCCTCATAAGGCAGGTTTGAACCGTCAAACATTATGGAAGTAAACTTGTACTTAATTGCCTCTTTAATAATATCCCTGCTTCGTCCGTGGTCCAGATGGACTGCTATATCTACTTTCGATTTTTTAGCAGCTTCAATCATCATAGGAGCTACCATGTGCATGGGAAAATATTTCAGCCTTCCTTCAGCCAACTGCAGTATAATCGGAGTGTTCATATCCTTAGCAGCCTCAATTGCCCCAATAATATGTTCCAGATTGCCTATATTGAAAGCTCCGACTGCATAATTACCCTTAGATGCCGCATCCAAGAGTTCTTTCATTGTAACAAGTGGCATATTGGCTCCTTCCTATCCATAACCGGAGCAAGTCATACAACATACTCCGGTATGTTATTTAAAAATGCTGTATGTAAATTCCGTTAAGATCGGAATTTTTCATATTAAACAATGCCGTTTATTAAATCGTGCCGTCCCAGGTAGTTACATGGGTGGATTTCTTCTCTTCTTCGTCAAACCACTTTGTCGTAACCGTTTTGCTCTCCGTATAGAATCTGATACCGTCTTTACCTAAGCAATGATTATCTCCAAAGAAGGAATCTTTATGGCCGCTGAAGGGGAAGATTCCGACCGGTACAGGGATACCTACGTTTACTCCGACCATTCCGCCGTGAGTGCGTTCTACAAACTCCCTGGCATAATATCCGCTCTGGGTGAAAATAACCGATCCGTTGGCAAACGGATTATTGTTCATAATGGTAAGGCCTTCTTCAAAGCTTTTTACCCTCTTTATGCAAAGAACAGGACCAAAAATTTCATATCTTCCTATTTCCATATCTTCCGTAACATGGTCAAAGATTGTAGGTCCCAAATAGAAGCCGTTCTCATAACCTTCCACTTTTACGTTTCTTCCGTCAAGGATAAGTTTTGCCCCTTCATCTATGCCTTTCTGAATCCATCCGAGAATTCTTTCTTTATGTTTGGCATCTACAACAGGACCCAATTTTGATGTCTTGTCGTAAGCAGGTCCGATTTTAATGTTTTTGGCAAGCTCAACTATTTTAGCTACCAATGCATCCGCAATGCCTTCTTCGGCAACCACGACGGGAAGTGCCATGCATCTTTCTCCCGCACATCCGAATGCGGAGTTTATTATACCTGCCGCAACGCGGTCAACGGGTGCATCATTTAAAACCAAAGCATGGTTTTTGGCCTCGCACAAAGCCTGTACTCTTTTTCCGTGAGCCGCAGCTATACTGTAAATGTGCTTTCCTACCTTGGTTGATCCTACAAAAGAAACTCCCTTCACATCGGGATGAGTAAGCAGAATTTCAGCTTCATTTCTGTCGCAAGTGATAACATTAATAACACCGTCGGGAATTCCCGCTTCCTTATATATTTCTGCCATCCTTAATGAAGTTCTCGGTGTGGTGCTGGATACTTTCAATACCATGGTATTGCCGCAGGCTATACAAATCGGCGCCATCCAACCGAAAGGAATCATTGCCGGGAAATTAAAGGGTGCAATTCCCGCAAATACTCCAAGAGGTTCTCTGTATAAAACGGTGTCATAACCTGTGGATGTATTCATAGTTGATTCACCCATCATTAATGACGGTACCGAACAAGCAAGTTCGGTAGCCTCTTTTGCCTTTGCCAAATCACCGTTGGCTTCATCCCATACCTTACCATGCTCTTCAGCTATCAGGTAAGTAAGTTCTTCTTCGTACTTAATCAATAATTCACGGACTTTATATAAATATTGAACCCGCTTTAAGACAGGTACTTTAGACCAGGTTTTAAAAGCCTCATTGGCAACTTTTATTGCCTCTTCCACTTCTTTTTTTGTACAGTTAGGAGCCTGGGCCACGACTTCACCTGTGCTTGGATTATAAAGATCATAGTATTTATCTGTCTCCGATTCTTTAAACCGGCCGCCCACAAAATATTTCAATCTTTCCATATGTAGTCACCTTTCTATAATATAAGTAATTTTAGTTACTTAATAAACATTTAATCAATTATACTCCAAGTTACATAAATCCATAAAATGCCCTATATACGGGCTATCATTTCACCGTACTCTTCTTTTGCCTTTTTGATAAATTCCATCAATTGTTCTGCGGTCGGCATATCCTGCGAACAGGCATGGCTTGCCACCAGCATGGCAGCCGAAGCACTGCCCAGTTCCAGACAATCAATAATTTCCATTCCTTCAAACAAGCCGTAAAGGAAAGCAGAAGCATACCCATCCCCGCCGCCAAAAGATTTAAGCAGTTTCACCGGGAAAGGTTTAATGCTGTAGGAGTTGCCGTCATTGGTGTAAGCGGTTGATCCTTCCTTGCCGTGTTTTATAACTACAATCTTGCAGCCTTTACTGTGGAAATATTCGGCTGTCTGCTTGTCCGTCCTTCCCTCTTCAATTAATTTTTCGGTTAAGTCAAATTCTTCCCTGGAACCTAAAATAATATCGCTTTCTTTAGCAACAATGGAATAGTAAATAGATATTTCATCGGTATTTTTCCATGTATAAGGTCTGTAATCTATGTCAAATATTACAACAACATTATTTTTCTTAGCCAAAGCTAAAGCTTTCAGGGCAGCCTCTCTTGAGGGGCTTGCCGATAAAGCCGTTCCGGATATCAATAATGCCTTCGTCTTTTTGATATAGTCTTCATCTATATCTTCAACACTTAACTGTAAATCGGCTATACCGTTGCGGTACATAAGAATGCTGCTTTCAGTCTCGCTTAAAATTTCAGTAAAAGTAAGCCCTATCTTCTCTCCGTTTTTGCAGCGGAAAATATGAGATGTATCTATTCCTTCATTATTAAAGAAATCTGTTACAAAATCTCCGAATTGATCGTCAGAAACTCTGCCGATAAAACCAACCTTTTTGCCCAGTCTTGCCAGACCGACACTGATATTGGCAGGAGATCCGCCTAAGTATTTTTTAAAAGTTGTACTTTCCGTAAGTTTCTTGTAGTAATCTACCGGATTAAAATCAACCGCCACTCTGCCAAGTGCTATTAAGTCAATTTCTTTTGTATTGTCAAATTCTATGTAGCCCATTTGCAACTCCTTCCTCTATTGACTAGATTACAATAATATTTTATTATTAACTTACCCATAATTTAATAATAATTTACTCATAATATAACATTTTGTCTTGTGTATGTCAATATTTTATGTGTTGTTTTAATAAAAAGTAACATACTTAGCTAAATATATTATTATTTATTGTGTGAATCCTGCCTTATTTACTTGTATTTATTAATATTATTTGTAAATTTCATGATAATAATGTATAATATAAAAAACACAAAATGCGTAAAGAGGTGTTATGGTGCGTACAAAAAGAATAGGGAATATAGAAAAATACATCTACATCAACAAAACCGTTACTCTTGACCAATTATGCGAAGAATTCAAAGTATCCAAAAATACCATAAGACGTGACATAGACGAACTGGCTTCGAAGGGACTTGTAAAAAAAATATACGGCGGTGTAACAATTCCCGATACTCAATCGATGAAACCGTTTGAGGAACGCAGCATCAGCAATTTAGGCTTAAAGCAATACATTGCCAAAAAAGCGGCCTCCTTGGTAAATGACGGTGAAATTATATTTATCGATTCGGGAACTACGACTTTTCCTATGGTAGAATTTATTCAGAAAAAAAATATAACCATACTTACCAACAATATAGAGGTAATTATTAAATGTATTCCTCATAATAACATCAATGTAATATCCCTGTCCGGCATATTGGACAGAAAAGCCTTGTCATTTACCGGCTCTACTGCTGTAGACGTATTGCAGCAATATAACATCAGCAAGGCATTTTTGGCTGCTACAGGAATATCATCAAAGAACGGTGCTACCAATTCGTCGCCTGCAGAAACGGCCATTAAAAAGACAGCCATTGAAAGAAGTGTTAAGAAATATTTGCTGGTAGATCACACAAAATTTGAGGTAAGTTCTTTGGTAACTTATGCTCAATTTGATAAACTTGATGCCATTATAACAGACCAATATCCCGATAAGGAACTTGAACATGCCATTTTATCCGCCGGCTGCGAGATAATTTTGGCTGATTCCTAAAATATATTAAGAATTTTATCTGTATTTGTGTTTTTCCGGCAGAAAATAAAAAAATAATTAAACCTTCTTTATATGAAGCACAATGATACATATATTAAAAGTGTGCAATTTTATATTGTCTATATAATTTTATAGCAAAGCAAAAATAACTGGGAACTTAACCCCAGTTATTTTCTTTTTATGCTATATAATATTATTCCTAATATTGTATTTTACTTTTAATCTTTACTATTTTAAATTGAAATTTATACCGAAATCTCAAAAATACTTATATTTGCTTGCCTTTAATAACTACAAGGTAAGATACATTTCATACTGTGATATTGAATCTTTCGTAAAATTCAAACGTTTTGCAAATCCCATAAGCGAAGCGTTATTAGGAAAATTGATAGCCAGCTTTTTAAGATTAAGCTCTTTTATGGCATGGCTCACAAGCCCTCTTCCGATACCCCGATTTCTAAAACCTGATTCAATCCACAGAAAATTAATCTTTCCTATTGGGTTGATGCTTAGTGCGCCGATAAGCTCTGTCCCATGAAATACTCCAAAATGTACCTGGCCTGTGATTTTTTCAATATAATCAAAATCATTTTGCCAATTTATATGAATGTCCCGTACTTTGCAGCTAAAGCTTTTTAAAACTTCCATGTCTATTTTTTCAACAGTTACGTCATCCGGCAAAACTTCATCGATATCATCCGGATTTTGATGAGAATAATAAGTTATATCATAGACTTTTTCGTATCCCATTTTCTTATAGAAATTAATGGCTCTGTCATTACCGACGATTACTTCCAAAAATAACTGCCGGCAATTATTTTCAATGGCTGTTTCCTTATGAAGGCTAAACAACTTTTTACTTACTTCAGTCCCTCTGTAATCCGGATGAACACAAAGGGCTCCGCATCTTAATGTCTTTATTCCCTCATATACTTTAATCCCGCCCAAAATCAAACCTACAGGCTTATCTTCATCAAAAGCAATAAATGAATATTCCGGGCTGTTTCCTTCCCGTCCAAAAAAATTCTTTATAAAAATTTCTTTTGTAATTTCCACTTTTATAATATAATCTGAAAATCCAATCTGGAACGCCTGAAATATGGCATCATCATTAGTTTCCGTACATCTTTTGTATGTAATCAAAAAATCCGCCTCTTCCATTATCAAATTTTTACCGATGAGTAATCTTAAATATAATTTTTAAATAAAATTTTTAAATCCTAAATTGCAATTTCAAATTGAACACCACTGGTAATTAAGTTACCTTGTACTTTGCCAATCGAATACACCTGATCCAGAAACTCTTCAAAAAGTTCCGCCGGTGTTCGGTACCCAAGATGCTTCCGGGGAAGTTCGTTCATCTCATCAGCAAACCACAGGATTTGTTCTGCAGAATATTTCTCAATGGAAACCCCTTTTGGAACATATCTGCGAAAAATCCTGTTATGTCGTTCATTCTGGGCTCTTTCCCAGGATGAATACGGATGTGTAAAGTAGATCCCTACTCCCCATGTTTCAAGTTCAGATAGCCTCTCAAACTCAGTACCGTTATCGGCAGTAATGGTCTTGAATACTTCACTGAATTTAGCCTCGCCGTATTCTTCTCTAAGGGTTTCCATGGCTGCCATTACGGATTCTGCATCTTTGCCGGGTATTTTTATGGCTATATAATAATCGCTTTTCTTCTCAACCAACGTTAGTACCACTGATTCATGACCGGCCTTGTGTCCGACAACTGTGTCGATTTCCCAGTGACCGTATTCCTCTTTAGTGGATACTGTTTCCGGACGTTCATCAATACTTTTTCCAAGAAAACGTTTGCTTTTACGAGGCTGGTTCTTTCTTGGCTTTCTTGACAAGGCTTCCGGAAAATCATGTGGTACCAGCGGCAGATTTCCGGCCCAAAGTTCATTATAAAGCGTCTTGGTACAAACAATATCCTCAGCAGGAAACAGCTCATGAAGTCTGGCATAACCTACGCAGGCATCAAAAGACCAATGATGTTCCTTGACCTGCTTAATAACCCATTTTAGAAACTTTGAGTTCTCATCAAGAGCATGTGGCTTGTGGCATCTTGACCTGTTTATTTCGTAGTTCTGTTGGCCACGTTTTGCAGAATACTCAGGATTACGTCCTCTGTCTCCATTACGCTTGCTGGTTCCACGCCGAAGTTCATACATTACGGTAGAAGCAGAACAATTGATTGCTTCTGCAATCTTACGAAGGGAGTAACCAAGTTTTTTATAAATTTTGATACTGCAACGATCTTCAAATTTTAAGTGCTGACCCCTTTCGCGATCGGGGGTAAATGTGGTAGAATAAGTTTGATCCATGGTTGCGATCTCCTTTGTAGGTTTTTGTGTGGTAACTTAATTCTACCAAAGAATCCTCCATGGATCTATTTTTTTAGGTGTTCAATTTGATTTTACAATTAACCAAAATTTTTAAATATAATTTTTAAATATAATTTTTAAATATAATTTTTAAATATAATTTTTTATATAATTTTTTATACTGAATAATATTTCGAATATGTTAGCAGTATAATAAAAACATTATAATTTACAATATACAAGCCTGTCAATCCAAATGGAACACTTTAGTTTCTGTCTTGGCTCATAGAATGCCGTTTTTATTAAACATGAAAAAATCATTTTTCTCTGACCTATGAAATAATGAGATTTCAGTCTGCCAATATAATATACTCCGACTTTTCTCAAATATTTTTTTGTTAACTATTTATATTATAAAACCACCTTAATAAGTTATAAAAAACTTGTATAGGTACTTACTGTAACGAAATTTCTAATCTGTATAAGGTATCATAGGAATTTCATTTTCTACAACCTTTCTTAAAAATTCATAATTTTCTTTTGTATTGGCGCATATTATTGGAATTGCCCGGTCAAAAACCGTAGTATCATATTCAATAGTTCCGATAAATCCTCCCGCTTCCTTAACAATTATTTCACCTGCCGCAAAGTCCCACGGGCATAATCTCAATTCAAAATAAAGGTCCAATCTGCCGGCTGCCAAATAAGAAAGCTCCAAGGCTGCCGAACCGATACGGCGGATATCATCGCATTTAGGATAGACTTCTTCTATAATATTTATGCAATGGTTTAATAAATCCTTATTATATACGCTTAATGAGGTGCAAAACAGTGAACTTTCCAAAGGGCGGTCTGAAACCCTGATAGGTTTTCCGTTAAGATATGCCCCTTTGCCTTCTTCGGCATAAAACATTTCATCCCTGTAAGGATTGTATATAACCCCCAGTACGGGCCGCCCTCTTTTAACCAACGCTACGGATATTGTGCTGGCTCCCAAATCCCTTACGAAATTGGCAGTGCCGTCTATCGGATCAACAACCCATTGGCAGAGTTTATCTTTATTTATCTTAAAATTTTCTTCCCCTAAAAAATAACTATTCTCTACCAAAGGTACCAGCCTGCTTTCCAAAAAGGCCTGAACTGAAAGATCGACAGTAGTTACATAATCTGAAATACTGCTTTTATTTTCAACCTTAAAATTCCTGTTTTCCATAAGTTTAGCGGCTTCACGTACAATCTCTGTGACCTTGTTTAACATTCGCAATCCCTTCCATTTTGCTTTGATTTATATCCGTATATTACCTTATAATAATATCCTTGCGTCATTCCTGCAAGAGTCTGCTTAACATTAATATATCTTAAACATAAGCATATTCAAAATCATCATAATATTTGCGCCAAAAGATATAAAAGCTACACGAACGGTACTTAACTATTTCCTTTAATAATAAGCTCAAAAATGAAATCTGTTATAAACAGACAAAATTCCCACAAACATATTTTTCTGTGTAGTTTCTTTCGGCAAAAAATTTAAGAAGTTTTCAAAAATAAAAAAAGAGAACCTATTAAGGTTCTCATATATCATATAAAATATAAACCATTGGCTACCTATAAATTATTATTTCCTAGTTTACTGCATTTATCTGTCCGCTCACATTTTTTAACGGATAGTTACCGTTATTTCCTACGTATACATAGTATGTTCCTTTTTTTATATTTCTTATATTCGTAAACTCTGCTTCGATTTTATTGCCCTGAACCGTGGTAAATTGTTTCCATTCAACTCCTTTATACTTGCTGATATCATCAGATTCATATAAAGCAACAAAGATATTTTCCCCGGTTTCAGCCGATGCGGTAATTTCATATTTGGAATCTTTCTTAATTTCTATCTTTCCTATGCATACTGCTTCGTTTGCTTCAATAACATCGATATAAAAAGATATCTCTTCATCAGAAGCAGTTACTTTAACTTTTTGCTCTTTATCTTTTTCTTGTTTATCTTTAGCCTCGTCTTCTTTTTCCTCTTTATCAATTATTTCCACTTTGTCATTTACCTGATTATCTGCTTTAAGTACACCTTCAATATTAACTAAAGGCACATTCCCGTTGTTTCCTACATAAACGTAATAAGTTCCTTTATTTCTATCGGTAAATTGTGCCTCAACTTCATTCCCTTGTACGCCAATAAACTGCTTCCATAAAACACCTTTATACTTGCTTATATTATCAGCTTTGTTCAAAGCAACGAATATTTTCTCTCCTTCTTTTGCATTTACATTTATTGAATATACAGACCCTTCCCTAATTTCAATTTTCCCGACACAAACAGCCTCATTAACATCAATAGTATCAATTACGAATGTTAAATCCTCATCTTCAGAAGATGAAAGAGTTTTTACTTTTGCCTCCTTTTCATCAGATGTAAGGGTTTTTACTCTTGCCTCATTTTCATTTGATATGGTTAAATTTAAATTTTTAGTATCAGCATCGGATTGAAAAGATGATGATACTCTATTTTGACCGACTTCTGACAGAGTATCATCTTTTTCAGTACTTTTAGCATATGACTTTATAGCAAATATACCTCCAACGATAATGATTAATAATAACACGGTGAGGGCTATAATATTTTTTCTGTTTAATATCAGTTTTTTACATTTATTAAACCAGGATTTCATACTTTACCACACCTCATATTTATTTTGTCATTATTTTATATCATTTACTCCTATTAGTAAATAATTCCTGTTAATTTTTCACATATTTTTCACAAAATTAACCACCGGCTTTGATATGCCCGCTGGCAGATGCGTTTTTACTTGCCTGCTTATGGGTATCATATCAATTATCCGGTGGTTTTCTTAACATAATTTTTATTCTATTTATAGCCTATAATTTACCGTTTGGGCCACCCGCATTATAAGTCTCTGTTTTTAGCCTTCCATTCATCTCTTGAAATCTCCAGATATGTTTCTCCCTCTTCCAGATAAGCCGGTCTTGGTTTTGATACAAAGCCTAAATTTTCATACAGTTTCCATGCCTTATGATTATCCGGATGAGGCTAAACATAAACCGCATTTGCTTTTACTTCCTTGTTTATTTTCGCTTTTTTACTAAATAAGCTGTATCTTGTTTAGAAACCTTTAATTATATCTTCATTTAATTCTTTTAAAATCTCGCAAGCCAGTCTGACACTTAAGTCAAAGTCGTAATAGGCCGAAATTCCATAATGGGTGTGGGCATATCTTACCGGAATGCCGATTACAATCGTAGGAACTCCTTCATTGGATAAATGTATGGAAGCTGCGTTGGTAGAACCTCCGGCTCTTACCGCTTCCTGAACCTGAAGTCCTTTTATAGCCGCCAGATCCAAGGCAAAACGTTGGAAGCGGTAATTGGTAATCATCCTGGCATCAAAATGCCTTAGCATCGGACCTTTCTTTATGGCTGTCTGCATCTCATAGGTATTGGCAAAGGTATCGTCAGCGGGACAGCCTTCTAATACTATAGCCACATCCGGCTTTATAACCCTTGACGTAACCACAGCCCCTCTTGCTCCAACTTCCTCCTGAGAAGCTATTCCTGCTGCCACATCGACATTTAATTCCTTGCCTTCCAATGCTCTTAAGGTACTTATAAGAGCCGCACATCCCAAACGGTTGTCAAAAGCTTTTCCCATCATGACATCATGTTCGTCGTCATATGTAAACTCGGCAAAAGGAACGATAGGCTCGCCGATACGGATTTTGAAATCTTTTACGGCCTCTTCCATTGATCTTGCCCCTATGTCCACATAAAGCTGGCTAAATTCCAAAGATGACTTTCTTTCAAATTCGCTCATGTAGTGAGGAGGCTTACTCCCGACAATACCTGGTATGTATTTGCCTTCGCCGTTTCTTACCCATACCTTTGTAGCCGGAATATTTGTAGTAACCCAGCTTCCTATAGGTACAATCTGCAGACAGCCGTTAGGACGGATTGCCTGTACCATAAATCCGACTTCATCGCTGTGGGCATCAAGTTGTACTACGGGCTTATTGCCGGTATTTTCTTTGCGGTAAATAAAAAGATTTCTTAGTGTATCTTCTTTTATTAATCCCAGCCCTTCACTGTAGTTTCTGGCAATATTTACGACCTGGTCTTCAAAGCCGGATACCCCCATGGCATTGGACAGGTCTGAAATCATCTTTAAGTTTTCCTCTTTGCTTAAGTAGTTCATGTCAAAGTCTCCTTGTCTGTTTGTATATGATTATTAACAGTTACGTTTATATTCTTGATATCATTTAATGTATGGCTTTTTGCTTCTTAAGCTATCCATTTCAAGGTTTTATTATATTAATTTTTATGAATTGATCATGTAACCGCCTTCTTATCCGATCAAGGGGAGGGGCTTATATTATCAGCTTATTGATTACCAGTTGTTAACCGCATGCTCGGCAAAGGATATCAGATTTTCAATCTTTAGTTCGGTTCCGTCATCTAAAACCGCCTTGCCTTTAAATTCGCCAAACATCTGATGACAGCAGTTATTTACCCACAACAGCTTAGTGCGGGTTGTCCGGTCATATGTCGGTGAAAGGGTCAAATCCAGCCTTCCATCTTTATCATAAATATGCCAGGGTTTCATATAGTCTGAGCCCAGTTCAAATACTACTTCCCCCAGTTTATGAACCGTGTCCCCGTAAAACAGGATGTTTTCGGTAGCATGGCTTGTATTGCCAAACCCACAGCCCAAATTAAAACCGAAAATTTTATCCCCAATATAGCCGGTACCGTTACTCCAATACCATTCATTATGGAAGGGCCAGACACCCCTGCCCCAGTCCAAAATCCCGAAGAAATCTTCCGGTGAAAAATAATATTCGCGGTCCCCGTATTTTACCTTACCCTCAGCTATCATGCAGTTTATTTTCTGGTTATAGTAAAACGCCTTTGGGGATTCATCAAAGGGTATATTAATAACCAGGGAGTTATCGTTCTGTCTGGTTAGCAATATTTCAGCCTCAAAATCATCCCACTTAAAATACAGGTGCCTTGTCTTTTGCTTTGCTTCAATGCGCATCATACCGGCTTTTCTTTTAAATTCTATCACATGGTCTTTTTCAGCATCCTCCGGCAGATGTAATGAATTAAAAGGAATAACCAGAAATGTTCCTTTCTCTGCCAATTTTACTCCCTCGGCAAAATCAAAAAACATAATACCTACCTGACCTGCATAGGAAGCATGTCCGACAGTAAATTGCAGGCACATCCTTTTGTCTGATACCTGATAAAAGTCCCATTCCTTAATCCTGAACGGTGATGCCTTGATGTCTTTCCTTCTGTATGTGCGAATACTTTTGGTTGAATATCCCGGAATAGGCTCACCCTTTTCATTAAGCACAGGCCCCGGTTCCAGAAACTGCTTTTGCATTATATAACCCCCCATTTCTACATTATATTTAATTGCTACACTTAAATTACGCAAAACCCCATTTAGTCAGAATAAAAAATTAACTCCCATAAGTACCTAAAGCAGGTTATTAATCATAGCACTTACACTATAGCAATTTATCCTTTATCAAAACAGTATTATATAAAACTAAATGTAATTTTACCATACATCAAATTTTTTTACCATAAAAAACACCCGGTTATAAAGCCGGATGTTTTGATAAGTTCCGAGTTTATTTGTTCTATTATGAAACTTTGCTTATTCAATATGTATTGATATTTCATTTTTATATTCTGATAAGTCAATTTTATAAAGGTTATCTTCTTTTATAAGTTTATCTGTCAAATCAAAACCGTTTACTATTACATACTTTGGATCCACTTTGGAATGAAAAGCAAATATCCCTCCCTCTTTCAATATTATTTTCTTTTTATTGTTTTCTGATATACTTGAAACAATAGGATGGGTACATATATATTTATTAGTTAAACCGATTGGTGTTATCAAATCCTCAACAGGAACAAACAATACTAAAGCATAGCCGTCATTATTAATATTTACTTTAATTCTTTCATCTTTTTTTACCTGAATGTATTTTCCTTCAAACCACAAATATGCACCAAATACTTCCCCATCCAAATCATATATATCCGATGGAGATATTTCGGTATTAACAGCACCACTGTCTTTACCTAAATGAAAGACTGCAACAGCTCCCGTACCGTTATATGTATTTGTTAACTTCAGTATACCGCTTTCTAACGGCGAATTGAAAATACAGTCCATGGTTGGCTTTGCACAGCGATCCATACGAAGTAATCTGCCGTCATTATAAACTAACGGCATAATTTCTTCACATTCTGATTCGCCAATGGGATCACTGCAATAAACCGGCCCTCCGCTGATTGCCCGTAATAATGCATGCCTTTTTACATCCGGATGATTTGTCCAGAACATATCAAAGTCACATACGTAAACATTATCATGATATAATCCGTTGTATGCATTCTGCAACAGATGTTCTGTAAAATTTTCTTCATCTTTTGGAACAAAATCATCACTGTTTCGTGAAATACATGATAAAGGTCTGCTTAATAAATTTTCCATAGCCATACCCATACAATTTATGATATTTCCGTTCATAAAAAGTGATACTGCTGCCTCTAATGCCATATGGGTTCCGGCTGCGGCTTTCGCTATTTCTACATTATTTTTATAGTAATTTTTCAAGGCACTCTGCCCGTCTACTTTGACAAAATCAATTCCTTGATTTTTCAAATAAGTATAAAAGTTTCTCCAAAATCCGAATCCCTTATCCGGGTCATAATGAGGAATTAGCTTTCCGTTCTTGGTTTCATACATATATTGCCTTAAGTCTGATGCCAATTTTGATTCCGGATGGATACCGTTCCAATAACCGCCCAAAGCATGCCATACACCTACCCATTTTATGTTTGATTCATTTTTTATGGTTTTAGTTAGACACTGAAATTCATTGGGAAACTTTTCTGTATCAGGCCGAAAATCGGTCAAACCCTGATCTTTTATATTCAGCCAACCGTCATCTATTAAAAGCCATCTGATCGGCAACTGTTTTTCTTTTATTTCATTTACCTTTTCCAGTAATTTTTCCTCGGATACATCCGTATAAAACGCATCCCAACTGCACCATCCGAAGTAATCGAACATCTTAGGATACTTTCGGTCTTTTTTCATGGGGATCTTCTTTAGTTCGCAAGCCTTTTTAAACCCTTCTTCAATAGCTTTATAAAGATCACTTCCTTCACTTGATATAAAAAACACATCATTAACATTACTAATTCCGGCTGTATAAGCTGTCAGCTCAAATAATATTGAGTTTGATGCCTCCCCTGAAATAAATGCTTTCATTTTCTCCCCGACCATTGGCATTAAAAAACCATAGCTGTTTTTTCCTTCTAAAAATAAAGCCTGAGTCTTTTCAGGAATTTCCTTAAATGATTTAATAAATGCAGGGCGGCTCCACCAGTCCCTACACATATAGGCTGCGCAAAGACTAACCGGGATTTCATCAAATGTTATTGATATTTTAATCGGCATCTTTTCTGTAAGGTTAAAATTTTCTAAAATCTAAAATAGGATGGTTATTTATTTTAACCGATATTGAACCTGTGCAGATATTATCTTCTTTGGTTATATAAACGGCAGCATTAACGCCTCGGTCCTCATGGAGGAAAATATATTGCTCATAGCCTGCCGTAATTGTTTTGTCTTTAAATTTAAGCGGCAATATACCATTCTCCAATTCTAAAACTAAATTAATATCTTTTATTTTAAACATTTTATACCTTCTTTCTTTTTTGTAAGCCTGATCTGTTAAATACATATAAGAATATTTATCCTCATAAGAGAATATCTCCATCCGAAAAAGAATGGAGATATGTAAATTAAGGCTATTTTATTCCGATTAATCTTTCGAAAAATCAATACTAAATTCATAACTTTTTAAATCGGCATCAAGTATAGCATAATGATTTTCGTATTTTCTGGTTATCTTTAAATTGCTTCCTTTACTTTCGACGATACAGTCTCCGTCAATATTGAATGCCTTATGACTGTTTCGGAATCTCATAAGCTCAAGCAACTTTTGCACAACCGGTCTATTTACTTCCCTTTCTATTTCGTCTAAGGTGTAATTATGACGATTTATATTTCTGCCAAACTTAGTACGTTCCATAAATTCCAAATCGTTTTTTCCGGCCAGCAGTCCCACGTAATATACCTGAGGAATTCCCGGTGCAAAAAATTGAATAGCTCTTGCCAAAAGATATGCCTGATCGTTATCTCCGAGAGCAGAATAATATGTGCAATTGATTTGATAAATATCCAAGTTGTTGTAGGCTGACGTATTATAAATCTTTTTTACGTTTGCACCATAACGGAAAATATCTTCCTGAGTACGGTTGATTTCGTTATCGGGAAGTAAGTCTTTTACGTCAACAACCCCTATACCATCATGAGTATCCAATGTGGTAAACTGCCTTCTGGGACACATGTCGAGCCAATTTTTTAAGTATTTTCCTTCACCATAATATAAGGCATGAATTAACAGCATAGGTAAGGCAAAATCATATGTATAATACCCCTTATCAGCTATCTTCATCTGTAAGGAATAATGCTCGTGAATTTCCGGTAATAAAATAATATTATATGGTTCAAGTACTTTATCACACAACTCTAACAGTTCCCATACATCCGGCTCAATAAAGAAGCAGCTGGTTCCTGCCTTCTTTGTAGCATAAGCAAAAGCATCAAGCCTTATTATGCTTGCACCGTGTTCGGCAAGAAAAGATAAATTTTCTTTTATTAACTTTTTAGCTATATCTGATTTACAGTTAATATCTATCTGCTCTTCGTCAAAAGTACACCATACTTTCTCCGTCGTTCCGTCTGCAAATTTTGCCTCGACATAAGGAGCTCTTGGTTTTCTCTTATATATGGCATCAAGCTGCTCTTTGGTCGGTTCACCGTTTTCCCAAAATTTCTTATATCTTATAAACAGATCATGATAGGGGGAATTGTCTTTATTATGTAAAAAATCTTTATAATATTCGCTCCTGGCAGAAATATGATTAATCATATAATCATACATCATATAATACCGTTTGGCCAGTTCCATTACATCTTCCCAATTGCCGAAAGCCCTTTCTACTTCCCTATAGGTAATCGGTGCAAACCCTCTGTCACCGGATGACGGGAAAAAAGGAAGCAAGTGAATTCCACCGATTGCATCTTTAACATATTTATTTAAAGCGAAGTTAAGTTCTTTTAAATTTTGCCCAAACGAATCAGGATATGTAATAAGCATTATTTTGTTATCTATTTTCTTCATATGTATACTCCATGTCATTGTAATTCTGTTTATTTTTAGTCATCGATGCAGTCAACACCATAGTCCTTCCAATCCAAAGAATCATCACTGAACACAAAAAGAAAGAAAGTTTATCTGCTATTACTCCTGCCATACTATTTTTTAATTTATATACAAAGCTATGTTGACGCGCAGAATTCTTTTGGAATAGATAGCAATGCAGTGGAATCCTTAATTTTTGACGGTGTAGAATACATTTCACAATAATTTTAACCCCATAAAACCAAAAATAAGGCGGGTTTAGTCCATATATGACTAATTACCCGCCTTATTTTTGGCTTTAATTTGACCTAAATTACGCAGTCAGACAAGGCTATTTTATCCTCCCCTCGGCCAGCGCTTCCCGGGTAGACACGCCAATCTTTTTCCCGTCGTCATTCATGTGCCTACCCCATCCCAGGGCATCCCAGTACATCAGGACCGCTATACGAGTTTTCGGGCCGTAGTCGCCGTCAACCTGTAGAGGGACGATTCCAGGAATTGCAGGATAGATTTTCGGCAATACAATATTGAGCCTTTCCTGCAACCATTTTATATCTTCCGCGGGCGATTCGGGGGTTATGGCTTTACTTGGCATGGTCGTCTTTTTTGGTAACTTAAAATATTTTGCTATAACCTTAGCCTGTGTCTGTGCTAATCTCCTTAAATTCTCTTCTTTTAAAAGCCATTCTGTACTTCTCGGATTAGTATGGAAACTATTTTCTACAATATAAAAAAGAGGGCAACCTGCATCATCAGCCCCTCTTAATACGCCATAATATTCCCAATCACCTTTTTCGGATTTTTTCGTTGCCGTTCTAGGAGCCTGTTTAGTTCCCATTGTTTCGGCTATTGCCTTTGCAAGTTTCATGGCCAGTTCATCTGCATTATTTTTATTTTTATAAGACCTGTAAACAACCACATAATCCACGGATTCATTTATGCCGGTTCCGACTGCATTACTGTGGTTAGATATAAACAGATCACAGCCTTTTGCTTTCTGCCCTCTGCTATATAAAGCCAGGTCCTTAGTTTGGTCTGTTCTTGTGGTTATAACTTCGCAATCTTTATATGTAAGCAATTCTTCTTTCAGATGTTCAGTCAATTTCCACATTGCTTCGGATTCATAATAAGCCTTATTACAGGGAGACTGATTATATTTGCCGTAGTGGCCGGCATCAAGACATATTTTAACCATTTGCATCATCCTTTACTTTTGCTTTTTCCTCAACTTGCTTTTTAACATTTTCAACAAGGGGCTGCAAAAATGGCGGTAGCTTCACGCCAATGTCTTTAATATTTTCTAAAATTGATATCAGTTCATTGCATATAATCCAGATTGCCACTACACAAGCAATCAAAAATGTAAATGGCATTTTAATTCCTATTATATCCCCAGCGTATAGTATAAGTTGGTCTACTAATGCCCCGACAATTACTAACAGCCACATACAAATCTTTTTTGCAATACCCCGGAATGATTTGTAACTGTTGATAGGCTCGTCCCGATATTTGCTTGCGATTAGACCGGTTACATAATCAACCAGGTTGCTTAATATCATAAGCAAAACCGGGATTGCTAAGGCACCTAGCCATGATGCAATTACAGAGAATATTGTTGTAAATATCGTTTTGAATTTGTTCATAATCTTGCCTTCCTTTCTTTACAAAATAAGAGCCCTACGGCTCAAAATCTTCCTCATCGTCTGTTTCTTCTGTTTCGGTTTCTTCGTCCGGAATCTCTGGTTCTTCCGGTTTGGCTTCAGGATCGAGGGTTTCTTCATCTCCGGTTCCTGGTTCTTGAACGTCAGGTCTTTCTGTTTCTTCAGATGTGTCAGACTCTTTTTCTGCTATCAAGTTTTCGACTTGTGATTTAAGTCTTTTTACTTCTTCCTGCAGCTCTAAAATTAGCTTTTCCGTTGCATCTGTGCTAAATTCCGCTGTATATGAACCATCGTCTTTCCTAGACAGAACTTTCAACTTTACACAATCAGTCAAAACGTCAGCCACATTTCCGCTGTCAAACTTACATTCAATCCTGCAAACATTGCTATATTCAGAAAACATTTCGAATAATACGTCATACGGAAGATCTGTTTGGAAGCAAATCGTGCGAGTTTTACTCATGTTATTTGGAAATGTGATAGGTGGTATAGTTTTAAGTACAACACCATTATTCAATACAAAATTTTGCATATTCCAACTCCTTTCTAAGCATAAAAATAAGCCCGTCTTTGGGCTACGGTTGATAAGCTAAATAATAAGTTAGCTGTACAAACCGTTGACTTGTCAACAATTTTAACGGTCGAAAATCCGAAACATACAATTCTATACGCTCGAGCTATGAAATACGGAAATATAGTGACATTATCGGTACGACTTGCTACAAGCGATAAATTCTCGAATTACGAAGTACAAACTTTTACGTTGCCTAATGGGTATAAACCACTTATTTCAGTTAGAGTTCCGTGTATGCTGCATAATAATCCTATTGATAATCCGGCATTCGGGTACACAGATATAGGATACTGCGCAATAGAGATAGGCGGTGCTTTTATGATACGGAATTTTACTGGTAGCACCGCTAAATATGCAATTGTAAGCGTTACTTATATAGCAACCTAAATAGCTATATTTAACTTGCATAGAACTGTGCTTGAGCGCTGTAGTAAAGTGCTGTTGTAAAACTTGAATCATTAGCTAAATACAAATTACCATTTTGGTTTAGGTACATTATAGCTCCGTTCGTTCTCCCGGTACTGTCTGCTAGTTGAATTAGTACATTTCTTTCGGGGCGATATCCGACTGGCAAAGTGGTTATTATTGTTAAACCTGTAACGGTGCCTGGATTAAGTGAGATTAAAACCAACCTAACTTCATTAAGACCATTTTTTGTGTATCTTATAGTGCCAGTCCAGCCATTTTGTAAAGTAGCGGTTTTCCACTCTTCCCAAGCTAACTTATTATTTAGCTCATTTACTGCCGACACCAAACTGGATTTATTTGATGTATTTAGTTGCGCTAAATCACCAATGGCCTTATCGTTATCGTCAATACCTTTATCCATCTTGTTAAGATTTTCGGCACTTATCGGCGTTGCCACATTAGGTTTATTCTGCCAATTTATTCTATTATACCTGTATGCCATCTTTCTTCTCTCCTTCCTCATAAGCTTTGCGTTCATTGGCAATAGCTATAGCATTCTGCGCCTGTACCTGGGGTACAAATTCGTTAAGTATCATTAAGAGTATCCCAGGAGGTAGCTGCGCTTTATTAATTGCTGCAGCAATATCTTCTTTGGCTTCCTGGATGCGCAGATTAATGCCTTTTTCCATCTATATTCCTCCTTTTTGAGTAAAAAATAAACAGCGTAATGCTGTCAAAGCTTGTTGTATTATGGTAAATCGTGGTATAATCTCCTTATCAGCTATGCTGAAACACATAGGAAAGGAGGGTATATATGCATAAATATGAGGTTAATCGCGGTCAAACATTAAACATCCTTACACCATTTAATATCAAATTCACAGACATAAAAACTGAAACCGTTGTTAAAAATGACAGCGTGATACTTAAGTCCGAATACCCGAATGGGCTTTATATTGAAATAACTCAATATAACGACAAAATCATTCTTTTAAGCAATCGAGAATTGATTGATAATGGCGATGGCACTTTTACTGCACCTGCGCAATAATACCATTATTGGTAACCGATAAACTGCTTTTTCCAATGCTGGAATAAAGCTTTTTATCATCAATCTTTAGTTTTATATCTTGCTGGCCTTGGACCTGTTTTTCAAGGTCAGCAATTCTTCTTTCTATAACCTGTATTCTTTTCTTAGATATAAACATATCCATACTCCTTTCTTTGCATAAAAAGAGCAGCCTGTTTTGGCTGCCCTGATATACTTATTTAATTGATATTATTCTGTCGGCTCTGTTACGCTTATATCGCACCGAAGTACTATAACCTGTCTGTCCGGAGATGTAATTGTGCATGTTACATACGCATCCCCCTTTCTTTGCATATAAAAAGAGCAGACCTTTTCGATCTGCTCTGTGAATAATTTTCTATTTTTATTCTTCTGGTTCCGTTACCGTTACATCACACCGGAGGACAATTACCTGATTTTCCGGTGTCGTAATCGTGCATGTTACATATGCTTCGCCTGGACCGACTGCAGTTACTTTGCCGTTACTAGAATTAACTTTTACAACGCTCCGATCTGAGCTTACCCAGCGATATTTAGATTTTGCTATTTTATTTTCTAAGTTTATATCAAATTTGTCGCCAACTTCTAAATCTAATTGTGTTTCGGTTAAAACAGGAGCGTTATCGTCATAACCAACAATAACAAGTGATTTTAAAGTCTCCACCGTGCCGTCAGGTAAAGTTATTTCACACGTTATAATCGCTTCGCCCTCGGAAACCGCCGTTACAAGACCGTTTTTTATATTAACTTTAGCAACCGATGGATTAGAACTTGTCCATTTGTATTTACTGCCAGAAACTTTATTGATTAGGTTAATATCATAACTCGTTAAAGTGTCGAGTGTTACTCTTATAGCAGTCAATGATGGAGTAGTAGGCTCGTCAATTTCTTCTATATCTTCCACATCTCTAGGCCGAACATTTACCTTTATTGTTCCGGTAACAGGCTCGTATCTATCATCTGCTGGAGTAAATACCCATTCTAAATCCCATAAGCCTAATCGTGTATTGTTGTAGTTAGGGTATGTGAACGTACCTTCGACCTCTGCTTCGTTTATAGTTATCCTGATTTGTGGGAGCTCTCCAATTATGTCACCGCCTTCTACCATATCAAAAATTTCTTTTTCTGTAGGAGCCATGACAAGCAGTCTATATTCTTCCCCGTTTTTATCTTTCTTTATCTCGATACCTCTTGCTCTAACCGGCATGTAATTAGTTATTAAGAGCGTCATTATTAAAGTTATCACGGAAACAAATTTAACCCTCTTTTTCACCTGTGCCACCTCCTGTTATTATAATACTATAGAATTTACCATAAATCAACAAAATATGCTTGTTTTAATCTAAATTTAAACTTCTCAACCACAAGAATATTAAAGGAATAAATTCGTCATAACGGAGGCTGTATTCATAATCAATAATTTCGCTCGTTGTGTCATATTCGTTTAATTCGTTTCCGTTCATATCTTTTAGTTTTTTAGAATATACAGGTGATTTTATCAGTCCTGCAAATTCCTTGTCTGATATTCCGCATTGATTCATAGCTTCTTCGATTCTTTGCGCTATAAATCCTACATGATATCTTCCTGATGTGCCTTCTATCATTTGATACATATAAGGCACTATAAGTTTTACAAACCTTAGAAACCTATCATCATTTGATAAAGGCTTGATATTTTTCTTTTTTCTTTCGTCAGAGGTTTGGATTGTGCCGTTAATGGCCCAAACAGAAGTCCATCTTCCCTCCGATGTCCCACATGAAGAGCCATACGGAGAATCAGCATCATTAAGAGGTCTGAAATTGTTATTTGATGAAACATAGACAGCATACCCCAATCGGCTTGCATTATAAGCTTCTTGACACGAATATGCATAGTTCGCATTTCCTGCATAATTAGCAGATGCTACGGTCTGATATGCGATATTTTCAGCGGTAATAGGCGTCCATCCGTTAATATACAGGCAATTTATATTACCGTTATATCCTTCTAATTGGATGTTTAACCCAACACCGAGTGACCCTGTTTGCATCGTATCAGCAATTACAGCGCCTGCGAATACACCGTCGGCAACAACACCCCCATCGGATATGGTAACGGTGCCATATGCACCAACACTAACTATTGTTGCTCCTGTTATTGTTCCGCCATTAATGGTGCTGCCATTTATAGTGCCAGAAAATTTGCCGTTTACCGCTTCGATTGTGCCGTCCTGCAGCACCTTAAAATTTCCGTTTACGGTAACAAGGCCTTCGAGACTTATATTATCCGCTTTAATCTTAATCGACGTTCCTTGGCTCGGATCCGCACCAAGCTCTACGGCTGCCACATTACCGCTGCTATCGACTTTAAGTACGATTTGTCCGGCAAGAACTGATATGCCGGAGTATAAGTCTTGGGCAATATCTTCTACCTCGACTAATACACCCTCGACATCCTTGCGGATACGGGTAACTTTCCCTTGTAATTGAATTATTTCTTCGTTTACGCCAAAATTCTGCTCTCTCTGTTCGGAGCCTTCTGCCTTTAACTCATCCCTTAATGCCTGTATGCCTGTAAATGTTCTCTGCAGTACATACCCAACTACAGGATCGCCATAGTTATTAATCTGTACTGTATCCCCCGGCTCAATGTATGGTAAGCCAATACATTTAGCCTCGTAAGGCCTGTATGGCCGCTTGGCCATATTACCATAAGCATTACAGGCAATCTGTTCTAACTCTGCAGCAGACTTGCCAAACACCAGAAAATTGCCCTGGATTATATAAGCATTGCTACCGGTGCCGACAATAGCGCCGATATCGTCCTCCTCAGACCGGATAATCAGCTTGTCAATTTCTTTAACCGTGTACTCCTCAAAGCGTACTTCCTGATGCCTGGGGATGGTTTCATCAATCAAGGTGTCGTTAATATATGAGATATCATCCTCAGCCACTGGATACAGATCCTCGCTCGGATATAAGTCCTCACTTGGATACAATCCATATGCCGGCTGCAGCACCTTGTGACAAAACTTACCCAGTCGGTTAATCTGGCCGAATGCACCCTGCAACTCCACACAACACCTTAATACTTCCCTTGCGCTCAGCTGACCGACATCAATTGTCTTTTCAATAATCATGCTGTCATTTGGTAGGGCCTCGTTCTCGTATTCAATCCCGAGATAGTCCAACAAGCTCTCCCGGAATTGCTTTAAGGTATAAGTTTCATTACCGTTAGGGAACAGGCCATTATACCACTCAGCAACATCTTTGTCGGTGTCCTTTAGTATGTTATAGGCTGTTATATCCTTAAAGCGGAGATTGTCTTGTTTAACGCAACTGTCAACCTTATATACTCCCAGCGGTACCGGGTCATAGCCTTCTATTACTTGGCTAATCGTAAACCACTGCCCCGTTAAATCTTGCGCTACATCAGCAACGGTAAATTTAACCTTTGCAGCTACACAAGAGCCAAAGATAACGTCAGATTCAGAACAGATACTTTCCTCCAAGCTAAAGCTATCATCAACTATCTGGTCTGTTTCGATGGTCAAATCTAGTGCCGGGAAATATATAATCAGGTCCTTAGGAGTGACTTCATCCGCAAAGGGAAACATATCATTTCGATATATATTTTTTAAGGTTTCAGGTATATTCAACATAGTTACTCACTCCCATAATCTATCAACTCAAATTCAACCGCATTGTAATAAAAGTTGCCATCCTTATCTATGTGCTTTATCGTATACTCTACATCCGGGACATAAGCAGTTATTGTCTGATATGTATTTCTTTCATCATTCCAGACCTCGCATACAACCTTATCACGGTTAGGGAAAAATGATTGGACTATTAATTTCTGCCCATATGTTAGATCATCCTTTGTCTTTATTTTTACCGTAGTCCTTTTTACAGGAAGAATGTTTCTATGCGTAACTCCCCGACCATCTGTATAGGAGTTTTTATCTTGCCGGCGATCGGGGGTGTTACTATACCCTCCAGGTGCAAGAAGGGAGTTAGGAAATATATTTCCGTTTACTTTTAAAACATATCCATTTCCTGTCATTAAATCCCCTCCTTAGTATGCAAATGCTGATCTGCCGGTTTGAGATTTATATTCTCGATCAACTCTAACAACCTCACTGTGAATCTGTTTACCGGAAAGATTTACGTTCAGGATTACTGTATTTACGCCTGCCCCGCCCATCTCTTGTATAACTTCTTTAAGCGCCTGTTTCATAGTTGACAGCGGAGATACAACCTCTGCCTCTCTCTTGTTGTCACCTAGGACTGCTAAAAACTCGCCATAATTTGCAGGTACAACGGTACCGGTTGCAAGTTTAGGTATTTGTGGCACTTTAAGAGGATTTTCACCCCAAAAACTCTTAAACGGCTCAAAACCAAGAATAGATACATTGCGGATTTTATTTAACATACCATTTATTGCATTGAAAGGCACCGCAATAATTGTATTTATTCCATCTATGAGTCTATTTACAACCGCCTTAAAAGTGTCTCCAATTCCTTCTTTTATCCCGTCATATATCTTTCCGCCAGTGCTGAAAACATTTTTTACATTGGTCCAGGCTTTAGTGAATGTATCTTTGAACCAATCTGATACCTTGCTGAAACATGATTTAATCCCGTCCCATACATTTGAAAAATGCGTTTTAACTGCTGTAATGTCGAATACTTCTTTAATTTTATTTAATGCATCTGTAAATTTATTTCTAAACCATGTTGGCAGATTTTCAAAGAACTTCTTAATATCTTCAACTAACTTATTAAATTTAGTTTTTACGTTTTCTACCAACGATGTAATGCCGTTTATCATGCCTTGCATAATATTCTTGCCGATGCCTTCCATAACCGTACTGGGACTATGTATACCAAACAATTTCTTGATATTGTTTATAATCGGGCTAAATATATGATCTTTTATCCACTTGCCTGCATTTTTTATTATTTCGCTGAGAGATATTCCGTTGCTTAAACCTTCCATTATGTTTCTTCCTATGGTTTCGCCTATGCCAAATATCAGAGATACAAGGCCATTAAATGCAGATACAAGCAAATCAATAATACTTCCCGCCAATCCCAGCCAGTCTATATTACTTATCATGTCGCCGATAGTATTTCCAATGGCCTGCCAATCAATTTTTCTTATTGCAGTTGTGACGGTATTTAAAAGTCCTAATGCTAAGCTGGATGCACCTTTTGCCAACTTAGTCCAATCGGTATTGCTCATAAATTTATTAATGGAGTCGGCAACTCCCTGACCAAGACCTGACCAATCAAACGTGGTGATAAATCCATATGCAATCCTAATAGCTATATTTAAACCGTTACTTAATGCTTGACCGACATTCGCCCAATTAATATTTGAAATTGACGTATTAAGACTGGTTGCAACTTTACTGCCAAAACCGGTCCAATCAGCCGATTCATAGAAACTGTTTATATACTTGGAAATTGAATTAAGGCCATTAGCAAGAAGCATTCCTAATGCGTTCCAGTCTATAGTGTCAAAAATAGACTGGAGCTTAGTGCCCATTCCGGCACCTAATGCACTCCAATCCGTACCTTTAAGCAAGTCATTAGCAAAATTGACCGCGGTATTTATTCCTTTGCCGATAGTAGCTCCCCATGCTTGCCAATCAAATTCGTTAATATATCCATTTATGCCGGTGTAAATGCTTCGGGCCAATTTTTGAGTAGCCGATTGTATATTTTCCCAATTAATAGACTTTAAAGCATCATTAATTTTCCCTGCAATTATTTTGCCAATCTCGCTAAAGTCTGCGTTTTCCCAGGCCTGTTTCAGCTTATCCACAAAGTCAGCAACATTTTCAGATGTTTCAATGTCATATGTAAAATTAGGTTGTACTTTACTTGAATCGCTTCCAGTCTCGTTCTCAACTATATTATTCAGCTTGTCTATGCTCGATAATTGATTATTGGCGCTCTTTGACGCATCTTCCATGGCCTGCGCCTGTTCATACTGAGCTTTTGCAGCGGCTTGTGATGCTTTAACCGTTCTCCCGAACAACAACGATGTAAATTGTGCTAAATAGCCGGTTAATTTAACAAGCCCGCTCATTAATGCATTAATCGCTGGCATAGCAGCATCAATTATCGGCTGAAATGCCGTATAAAGATTGCCTTTTATCCTTGACAAGCTCGACGTAAATTGTTCATTGGTTTTTAAAGCCGACCAGGTTGTTTGAATAAAATTCCGTAATATTTTTAGAATGCCACGATATAAAATTAATGATCTTAAAACCCTGCTCATGCCTGAGCCGAATTTATTGGTGATTTTATTTCCGAAAGAGAAAATACTTGTCATTTTTCTCAGGTTTAATATTGCAGATTTTGCAAATCTCATTACACCGGCCATAAGTTGGCCCATTTTACTAAAAGTAGAGGTCATAACATTACCTAAAGACTGCATTCCTGACCATGCTCGTGATGCTGCTGAGGCTATCATACCTAATACTCTTGAAACTCTCGAGCCTGATGTTGCATTCTGTTCTTCCTTTGCAGTCACTTCGGCTAGTCTTGCTTGGTATTCTGATAATTTTCCGCCAAGAAGATCATATTTAGCCCGCATATCTGCAAGTTTTGCTGAATCTCCACCCGTAACAAATGCCCCTCCGCTTGCTTCTAATGCGGCTAAGTCTGCTTTTGCAGCAC
This sequence comes from Herbinix hemicellulosilytica, assembly GCF_002904165.1. Lineage (GTDB taxonomy): Bacteria > Bacillota > Clostridia > Lachnospirales > Lachnospiraceae > Mobilitalea > Mobilitalea hemicellulosilytica. The sequence continues at coordinate 154,777 of NZ_CVTD020000017.1, forward strand.
GTAGGGTATTTCTTGCGTCTTCAATTTTCCACTGTAAATTTTGCCATGCTCTACTTTGCGTGCTTACCCCGGTATCTTTCATACGCTGTTCAGTTTCTAAATACCCGTTTAATTTCTTTTGTGCTTCGGCTATTTGTGCCTGTATTGCTTTATATTCTTCCGTCGGCACTTTTGCACTTTCCATTTGCTTTATAGCTTGTTCGAGTTTTGTCATTTCCATCTGGGTCTTTTTTATTTCGTTCTGAAGTTTAATTTGCTTACTCGATAATTTTTTAATACCCTCAACAAACCCGCTATCGTCAATTCTGGTATCAAATCTCAGTGTTCCGTCAGCCATGTATTACACCTCCCCGTTAAGGAGTTTTAATAAGCGTTCTTTTTCTGCCTGTTCCTCTGCTGATAATTTTTCTTTTATGTCAATCAGGTGTTTGTTCTCCCTGTAGAATTCCTGCTCATATTTTTCAAGCTTCTTGCCTTTATTCTTTTTCTGGCGGATATTGATAACAGTCGTAAGCAACCCCTCACCAATTTCATTAAAGTATCCAAGGAAAGTCCACCAGTGTAAATATTCAAGCGCTCTGACTTCTTTTCCAGCCACTTTATTTACAGCCGAAAAAATCATCTGTTCGTCCTGTTCCCAGTCCAATACCTTTTTGGCGCTTCTGTATTTTGTTTCCCTATCAGTCACGCCACCATCCAAAAACCATACAGCTTTATTTATAGCTTCTTCTATATCATCAGACAGAATTTCTTTGGCGTTTTCATATAAACAGTCGAGCATTATAATTGCCTTTTCCCAATCACTTAGCTCTGGATTATTAAAGGCATGGAATATTAAAAGAGCCACCCGGTAATCACTCCGGATAGCTCTTTCAACGCCATTTACATTTAAGCTAGTTGGCAGTTCTCCTATCATATTTTTTCACCTGACCGGTATATTGTTCAATATTTTTTTCAGATGCTTTGACGGCTGCATCAAGTTCCTTGCTGAGAACAGGTAAAATTGTATCTAAAAAACTCTCGATAAAATATTTGCCGGTACTTGCAACAACATCAAGGCAATGCAACCCCTTGAATACTGTTTCAGATACTTTGGAGTTGAATATATAGTCAAGTTGTTCTTTTATCTTGTTATCAATTTCAGTTATTTTATCGATTGCATCTTCTTCGTTTTCAACTGCTAATATTTCAGCCTCGTTTATATATTCCTCAATTTTTTTCTGTGCCTCTTTTGCTCTTTTCCCGATATTAAAATCTCTCGGATAAATATTTATAGTTCCGAGTACATTTCCGTTTTCATCTTCGATTTCATATGTTTTTACACCGGTTTGAATTCTTAATTTCTCCATTATATTCCCTCCTTTATTGCGGGCAGCGGCAGGAGGTAGACCGCCACCCGCCTCAAACTAAAACTTATTGGCTTAATCTTCACTATCTGTGGTAAAGGTTCTTGTGGTCACATTGAATGTACCTTTAACTCTGTTACCGATGTGGTGTAAGTTGAAAGGTATCTGATATCCTGTAGTGTCACCACCGTAGGATGATACCTCAATAATAGCGTCTTCTCTGTACGCCACAAAGGTATTAACAGAATCTTCCACCGGCTCCCAAAGATGTACCTCAACAACCGTAGTCTTAACCTTATCCAGAGTTAAACGCTCATCAACAATTTTTTGTAAACGTTCAAACATCGGATCATCATCATCTGCATAGTAAGGCTCTACGTTGGCCTGTGGCTCGTATCCGTCGATTATCGTAGATACGTTACCAAGAATGTTTCTCTTGGTTTCAACGTTGGCGTTCATTTCGACATTGTATTCTTCCAGGTCTTGACCGAGCCTTACATAATTCGGAGTGCCGGTTGTAGATGCGTCGATATAATGAGCCATGTACTTTCTTTCTATTTTACCCATTAAAATCCCTCGCTTTCTATTCTGTATTGAGCTTGTATCTGTATTTGATAAGTAACCGGACCGGATAATGTTTCATTGTTATAACCGTAAAGCATGCCGTTTGCACTGCTTAATTTGGTTAATTTTCCGGTTACGGTCTTATTGTTTATAGTTACTTCGATTTCTTGTCCTGTCTCTACTTTTTCTAAATAATAGGCAAGGTCTAATAAAAAAGTGCTATTTGCAAGCCTGTCGTAATCCGTGAAAGACTGAAAGACTGCATATAGCACAAAGTTATGTTGCCTATCTTGATTGCCGAGAATATCTTCTCTTAATAGTTGGTCGCCTGTTGGATATAGTCCAAAACTCACTGGCTTATCTTCGGTATAATCAATGTTTATACTGCCCGATAAGTCCGATACTAACGGACAATCAGTTAATATTTGCTTTACCAGTTCGATTATGTTCATTTCGCACCGGCCACCTTTCTGGCTCCGTTTAGGATTTCTTCTTTATGTTCCGCCTTCATCCTCTCAAACCAAAATGGTCCGGCTTGTGGATGCCGGCTTTTATCATGTACCAGGTCTTTATCGGTCAATACCTTCTTTTCCCCATATCTCGCCCATGCACTTCCGGTTATAGACGAGACCATAAGTTTCCCATAATATTGATATCTAGCATAAGGAGCAGTCTGATTTATTTCGCCGGAACCTATCTTTGTCCCCAGTGTAGCAGACCTCATCAGAAATCCGTTTCTCATAGGTGTATATGGAGCCATCAGCCTAATGCATTCGCTGTCAATGTATTTTTGCACAGGTCCCATATCTTGCAGCCCTCGCTCTTTAAGGAGGATATCCGTTGGCTTTATCTCCAGTCTGCCATTAAACTGCATACTATCACCTACTTGCAACCAAGCTGTATATGCTGCATCCAGGGGCTACCGTACATTTTTTCGTCCACTATGGAGACGGTCAGGACCTTGTCATTTTGCTCTTTTAATGTCTTGAGGCTGTTTGATATAGTCTGCTGGGACGTGTTGTCAAATTCAAAGTTGGTTATGCCTTTGACAATTATATCTTTGCCAGCATTAAATTTTAGTTCACTGGGTAGATTTTCTGCCGGGATAAATACTTTTACTGTTTCAATAGATGTAAGCCCACTTTTTAAGACGTTGGCCTGTTTGGTCTCTTCCCAGTGTACTCCTTCTATTGCGTATCGGGTAAATTTACCATCCTTACTACAGGAGTAATATGTTATATCGGCGTTGGTAATCATGTCAGCACCCCCGATATAACAGGCCAGTTGTGGCAAGCCAGTTATAGATTATCGACACACATTTTCCATGGAATACAGATTTGGCCTTTTCTTTATCCACAAAAGACACCGAACGTTCTCCAACCTTTTCGGATGCTATATTGCCAACATCTCCTTTATCATGTTTGTACATTTCTTCGGCCAACTCACAGCAACACATCTTTACTTCATCGGGGATATTATCTTCCTTTATCCGATTGAATGTGTGTAGTTTAATAAGCTGTGTGGCTTTCTGTGCATAAAATGGATATGAGGCGGCATCAATTACCGCCTGCCTGCCCTGTAGATATTCTTTTATATAATACTCATATGTAGCATAGCTCATTGATACCGCCTTCCTTTATTATTCCTGATTAGCTTCCTGCTTCTTATTCTCGTCTTTATTATCTCCAGCAGATTTATTGTACCTTTTCTTAATTATTAATCCGACTATTTTCCCCATGCTCTACCCTCCTATATTAAACTACCGGCTTATGATGCAGATAGATGCCGGCTAGCTTATTTTCGTATACATCAACCAAACCGTATTTACGATATTTCTGCATATATGCATCGGAGCTCTGGTTTGCCTGCGGCGTAATGATATCGCTTGCGATATGCTTATCAAATTTCAGGACCGCAGATTTGTGAACGATCATGAAGTTAATATCTGCGGCACCGTTGGCCTTTTTATAGCCACCTTCAAGCTCATTTTCACTTGTCCCGTCCAAAAGTTCTATTGCGGTATAGAATCTGCTTTGGGGAACCTTTATTATCTGTGTAAAGGCTTCTAGGATTTCTCTGGACTTCGTGGTGTCAAGGCCTTTGATGGCATTGTAAAGCGTTGGGGTAATAAATAGGTATCTGTTTTCCTCCGGGACCTCGTCGTCGTCCATAACTGTAGTGGCTTCAATCAAGGCTTTCATGACGTCCTCGCCGCTTTCCAATACTGCTGGAGTGCTAACTTTAGATATTCCCTCTTTACCCGCAAGTGTAGCAAAAGTAAATGCATCTGCTTCCGGAGCAACCTTTGTCCTCTGAAATTCTGCAGCAAGCATTCCGAAGGCGACTTCGGCAGTTTCCTCATTGTCAAGATAGTCAACCTCAAACTTACGACCTCTGTCGTAATTGAATTTTACTGTTTCCCATGTCAGGTTGACATCGCCTTTTACATAGCCAGAATTTCTGGAATAGTCAGCCAGACCATCCATTTTAATCTTAGGAATTATAATCTCATTTGCTCTGGCTCCAGCTCTTGCCATTGCATCGTTTGTGTTTAAAACAGTTGTAAGAGACGCTTTCTTATAAACCTGATCCAACAAAGGGACATAATTTTTAGATAACTCAATTACATTTGCCATAAATTAATCATCCTTTCTATTTTTCTTTTTCATCTGTTAATCCCATAGCCGCCTTAAGTGCTGCCAAATGAGCATCTTCACTAGATGGTGTTTTCCCACCAGTAGGTGCTACAGGATTGTTTATAGGTTCGTTTGCCCCAAATAAATAATCATTTTCTTCCTTGCATGCTTCAAGAGCTGCTTTAATGTCGGCTTCCTGATTCTTGCTTGCTTTGAGAGTTTCAATGTCTAGTAACGCTTTTACCGCTTTGACATTTCTGCCGCCAAACTCATTAATTTGTCTTTCCAACAGTGCATTGAAATCCCTGTCGGCAAGCTCCTTCTGGTACTGTTCTTCCTTTTCTTTGAGAGTATTTTGTAGTTTTTCAATCTCGCTTTTTAGATTGTTTACATCAACTCCCTCAAATTCTTTCAGAGCCGCCTGAGCTGTTTCTAACTGAGACTTGTAATTCTCTCTTTCTGCCTCGATTTTTGCAAACTTATCGTGCTCTCTCTGGATGTCCTTGCCATTCTCGGCCATGATAGCCTTTATTTGTTCCTCGTTAAGTCCGAGTTCTTTCAGAAATTCAGTTTTCATAAATTCTCAATCTCCTTTCGCTTATTAGGTATTTTTTAGGTGTTTTACCAAACCACCAAGCGCCGACTGTTTTAGGTCTAATCAACTGACCACATAAAAATAAGCCGTAGCAATACGGCTTAATCATCTTTATGAATTGTTCGGTAAGCAGCGTCTATGAGTTTTAATACCGCGCAAATACCAGTTGTATACAGAAATGTAATAGGCATATCCAATTTCAGGCCTAATATAAATATTAAAATATAAGCCATCTTTACCTCCTTGCATAAAAATAATACCGTTTACGATCTTGTGTTACTCAATCCTATCTATTCCATATTCAACAGCACATTCATGCTCAATTCTGCACCCTCTTGCTTCTTGCCATCCTTGTGCAAAATATGCCACATCCGCTTTTGATAGATATTCTATGGAACGCGCTAGATATTCAAGTGGTTTAGCATTTGAATCAAAATCGTCAAAGAATGTGTCAAGTACTTCTACTTCTTCTCCAATAAGTTCCTTCGCTTTTTGAATTGCATGTTCTCTTTCTTTGAGGATTTCTTCATCACTTTTACCTCTCATTGGTTGTGAAATAAATAATTTCTTCATCTTATCCTACCTTTCCTAATCCATCCATGTAAATTCTTTCTCTTTCCTGCGGTAACCCCATTTTCTTAGTAAAGTCAGCATATTCAGCCATTGACGCCCTATATTTTGCTTGTGCCGCTATTATTTCATCTTCGTTTGCTCCGCCTTCCTTCAACAGTTTTATTTGTCTTCGTAATGCCCTCATTTTTGTTTCGAGGTATCTTTGCCGCTGTGTTGCCTCATATGTAGTATATTCTTTGCCTTTATATTTTTTAGGTTTATTTTCTTGGGCGTTCATCCGGTCTAATTCTTCATCGGTATATTGCCTTTTTGATACGCCAGGAATAAACGGCCAGTAACTATGATAGCAATTCCAACCACATAACCCTGGACCTGTACCAAGTCCGCATACAGTTTCAAGCTCTTTACGGGTATAAACTCGTCCTTGCCATACTTGATGTTCTGGTCTGGCTGTGGCATGCCAGGATACTTCGAAATATTCAGTTTCAAGTTGTTGAGCATTAAAGTCATTAATATGCTGCACAACCTGGTTTACTCCGGTCATTAATGCACGCCTGGCAGCAACTTCTATTCTGTTACTCCATCCACTCGCATAATCAACCGTTCTAACGCCGCTTTTAGTCATTTCTCGGATAACTTTGTTCAGCGTGACGTTATACTCAAATGTTCCAGTTGTTATTTCAAATACTGCCTGGTCTAACGTTCTCTGCAGGTATTCGGCTAATGGTGTAAAAACCATCTTTCCGCCCATTTCTATAGCAAAGCCCATTGTTTGAGTTATATTGATAAGTTCCTGTTTAGTCTGGGCTATGACGGATTGAATAAGCTGTTGTAATTCATAGTTTTCCTCGAATGGTATAAAATCTTTTCCAACCGCTTCGTATAAACTTACGTCTCTTGCATAACCGGAAGCGATAATGTCTTTGTAAAGCCTATCAATTTCTATGTCAGATAATTTTAAAGCCTGCTGTATATATTTCCGTATTTCTTCCCGGCTTTTGCCGACCTGCACTAAACGATATATCTGCCAGTCTGCAGAACGGGTAATTTCATCGTTGATTTTTATTCGGCGGATGATATCTTGCATAATACGGATTTCCAATTCCGTCATAATATGTTCGAGTTCCTTAGGCATTCGTTCTAAGTCAGAGGGTTTAAACATGAGATATCACCGCCTATGGAATAATATCAGCTTGTTCCGGTAATCTGCTCTTTGCGGTTTCCTCATCTTCTCCATACCACTTCATGCGGTATTCCCAATGAGGCATAACACCCATAGCAACATCCTGCCGGTCTTGCTGACGTTCGGTTTCTTCGTCCGTGAGAATGCTATCCTTAAAGTCACATATAAATTCATAACCGCTTGTTGTAAGTCCGTTATAAAATGCCAGTGCGTCAACCAAATCAGATAAGCAATCTTTCAGGTTGCTCTGTATGGCTGTAACCGTGTTATATTTGCGTTTCTTTGCTGCCTTTACTTCTGTGGCTGTCTTTTCCACGTATGCCGGATTGGATAAATCTCCGTACGCAAGGCCGACGGCAAATTCTATGTTCCTCTTGTATTCTTCTAGGCCTTTGATTATGGACTGTTCCCTAAATTCAGGTGAGAATACCTCGAACAGCTCTTTGCCGTTTCCCATTTCTACGTCAACAGCACGATATAATCTTTTGTTGAGCTTGGGTAATTTCCAATCACCTGTATTCTTATTAAGTTTCATTGCTGTGGCGTCTACGTGTACCGCACGTTCACCTGATTCAAATTCCCAGTCTAACCTTGCAAATTGTATGTCAGCCTTTTTAATTAAGTCTTTGGCGGCATCAAAAATTGACACGCCGTTATATGACCCATCAATGGTATTCTTAATCGGGTTGCGATAGTACCCAAAATCAGGTTTAAAGAATAGATATGTAACTTCTGGGATAAGATTAGCCCAGTCACTTACTTCTGTCAGGCTTACCTCCACACCGAGGGAATTGATGTTTTTTGAATGATAAGCCTTATTTATAATTGTAAGCCCATTTTTGTCTACGGCGTGATATTCAAAACGCCTATAAATATCATCTTTGGCAATCTGTTTTGTCTCAACAAAAATAACTTTTGTTAATCTGCCCTGACTGTTAAATTCCAATGGGATGTAATTGCCTTGCGTGACACATTCGACCTTATCTCCACCTAATGGCTTAATAATAAATGATCCAAGGGCTAGTCCGCTTTGCAAATCCTCATTTAAATTCCGGATAGCAGATTGATATATCTTGTCCAACTTCTCAACCGTAACCTTGCTTGTCATTTCATTTAAGGCAACATTGGCAAATTCTTTGACTATCCCCTGTTCTAACCTCAATGAGTGAACTATATCGTTTACCCAAGGAGCTTCGCCTTTATACATCTTCTCCCAAAGTTCAATTCGTTCTATCATTTCTTCTGAGATTGCCGGGTCTATATCAAAAACTTGCTTTATGGTTTTAACAGGAAACATACGCCTTACCACATCCTTTACAAATTTAACGATGCGTTCAAACATTACTGCCCCCTCCGTTTCCATACCGGATTCATGGCATATCTAACTGCGTCTATAGCATGATTATTTTTATCAGGATAACCGCTTATGATATTACCTTCTTTGTCTCTCTCGTATTCATAATTTAAAAATTCTTCTGCTGTATAAGGGCATCTTCTGTTATCTATAATGATTTCACTTAATGATTGCAACCACTTCATGGAATAATCAACGCTTCCGGGGCCTTTTTCGGCCCCTCTTGCTAATAATCCGTATGCTTTATAATCGCTTACTGATTTTTGCTCAGCACTGTCGCAGGTGATTAAGTCATTTTCAGTTATACCTAATTCCCTAAGTTTATTTGCTGTCTCTTGGTTGGATTGTTTCCAGCATCTATATTCCATGAAGATATACAATTTATGCCTTGCCGAATCATAATGCATACGGCTGAAATGATACGGGTCAGGGTACCAGCCCCAGTCAACGCCATTATATATTCGGTCAAACTCTTTAATTTCTGCGTCTGTAATTTCTCTTATAGTAACATTATCGAATATATTTCCGCCTGTACCATTAGCAACACCCATGTATTCATTTTCATAGGCCGTAGGATTGACCTCTTTCAGGAACTCTGCTTCATCCAGGAATGGTTTACCAAGCCATTGTTTAGGTACATCCAGATAAGTGCTATGTGTCACCAGTCTTGTGGCCTTTGGTATCTTAATATATTTATTAGCCCAGTTGTTTGCACTTTTGGGAGGGTTGAAAGACTTAAATATCCAAGCTTTCTCACCGCCACGAATAACAGATTGTTCTATCTTTCTGACAGCTTCTTCTCCTTCAAATTGATCTAATTCTTCAAACCAAAGCACGCCAATATATCCAAATGGTACCTTAATGGATTTAATTTTTCCTGGATCATCAGCGCCACGGAAATATATCTTCTGGCCTGTACTCTTGCGAGTAATTTCTAACGGACTTACAGTACAATAATACTCATCTTCCAAACCTAACGCTTCTATAGCCCATTGCATTTGAGCATATACAGATGTCCTGAGTGTATCAGCCACTTGTCTGGCTATGACTGCATGTATATCTTCATTCTTCATCAGCAAGTCAATTATTTGTAAGCTGATGAATGAGGATTTTGTAGAACCACGGCCACCAGGGAAAACATATTCCAGATGTTCTCTGTTGGCTATGTCAAATGCTACTGGAGCAAATACCGGAGCAATCATTGTTGAAGGGATCCCGTTATACTTAACTCCTTCAGAGTTGTCCGCCGGCTGCAATTTCATAGTTTCTGCTTTCAATTTTTCAATTCGTTGTTTTTGTTCCTCAGTAGCCATATCCCAATTCTTATGTAGAAGCTCATCATATTGCCGGATCATACTTTCAAGTGTTTTCATTGCCCGGCTTTGTGCCTGCAGGAAGTTAGCATGCTTATCCCAAGCCTGTTGCACTTCCCAGCGCTCTCCGATAACATTACCGTCTTTTTCTTCAATCTTCTCAACGGTTTTGTCCTGCTGGTCCTTAACAAACATAATCTTCTGGGCTCTGACTATAGCAGTGAACTGCAGCATTATATTATCCCAGAGGATATCTAGCGGATCCTTCTGCTGTATCTCCTGAAATATCTCGAACGTCTCTTCCGGAAGCCACTTAGCAAAAAAGCCATGCTTCTCCGCATTCTTATTTCCTATAGGAGCCGCACCGCCTTTATTGCCTACTGCATTTTTATTATTAAAGGGTGCACCTTTTTTCTTTACGGGTGCGCCCTCTTTATTATTTAACTTGGACCAGCCGTATCTTTTGATCCAAGACTTAATTGTGTTTATGCTAATATTATATTTTTCTGATAATTCTTTAGGTTTCACACCTTTAAGGTATTCTCTTTTAATCTGTTCTTTATCAGGTGCTCTTACTTCATTCATCATCACCTCACCTGCCTATTGTGTTTGTTTTGTAAATAGTAAAAGCACCTACCGAAGCAGGTGCTTTTTGCTATTCTCAAAATATAATCAACAATTTAATTAAAGAATGCACGTGGCTCATACGAATTGTCATCATCTCTCAGCTCGGCTTTTAAAACCCTAATAAAATGTGCTATGTCTTTCGCTATAAACTCGCAATCTTTTTTATCAGTTAGATATCCATTTTGAATCAAGGTTACAACAATATCTTTAATTTGCTCATCTGACATAATACCCCTCCATATATTTTTTACCATAATTATACATCGTATTACATTATTCTTCAATACTAAAAGGCACCCGGCCGCAGCTAACCGGATGCCTTTTAAAGGGATGTATATGGGGGTTATGGGGGATAATCAGCCACCAAGCTTTGACACCTGGCAGCCGCATTTAAGGAGGTCATATACTTATAACCTTCCACCATAATTATATAACTGAATTTTGGGGAATTGGGGGAAAGTTAAGATAATTACGAATTTTCTTACCAACGCTACTGCGATCCATATTCATTATTTCAGCAATTTCCCATAATTTTTTTCCGTCAATATAACGATATTGAAATATCTGTCTTAACTCGCTGTCCTTTATGCTACTTATGAACTGCTCAATTCTTAATGCTTCTTCCCTTGCCCTATTAAGCCTTTCCTTGTACATGACAATCAATTTATCTCTGGCCGCCAACTCCTTCGGATCATTAATCCATACTCCCATACGAAACTCTGCGTAAGGGAAATACTTTGAGGATCCTCGAACTGTGCTATGACTTGTGGAAAGTTCTTTGTCATAAAGCTTATTTATCCGATCCTGAAGTTCTTCAATCTCACCAATTAAACTTCGGTATTGACTCAATTCTTTATCAGTCACCTAATCACCGTCCTTGGTTAAAATAGTTCCATCCGCAGTAATACAGGGTTTTGCCTTTAATTCTGCGTTTATATACATAATCGGTTCTATTATAACTGCCAATCATAAAATATACCCGTTTACCACATACAGGACATATCTCAAAGTTCATAATTTCAAATTGCTCAAATTTCTGCATTACTCCACCCTACCTTTCATCCGTTGCATTTCTTCATTTTTTCAGGTAAAAGCCTGCATATTTTTATTAATAACCGCCTAAATGGCTGTTTGAAGTAAATTGCATTACACATATATTTACTCCTCTCGTTATTTCATCCTGAAATGTGACCAGCTACAGTAATATGTTGTCTTGCCTCTTACAATCCGCTTATATACATACTCACTGCGGTTCATATGTAGTGAAAAATAAATTTTCTTGCCACATACAGCACAAGTCTCATATTCTTCAGGGACACTCCTTTTCATCAGGTTTCTTTTCCCTTTTATTACGTCTTATACCGTGTAAATAAAGAAAGTTGTTTACGGTGCTTTCTTTTACGCCAAAGTAATCTGCAATTTCTCTCCGGTTCTTACCTTCAGCAACATACATTCTTGTTACTGTTTCAACTGTCATGTTTTCCGGGTACCGACTGCGACTCTTTCTTTCCGGAGAATCCGTTTTAATTATCTCTTCACCGGTTATACAGTTTTTCGCAATAACAACTGGCTCAGATTTTATAAGACCCATCAATTCTTCAAGCTTTGCTACTTTCTCATTCCTGGTATTAATTAATGCGGTCCTAACAGTATCAAGTAATTTCTGTTTACTCTCTTTGCTAAGTTCATTAAGATGAATAATACCCGATCCACTTTTATAAACTACGACTTCTCCATTTTCAGACTTTGTAATAATTTCATTAAGTCTGCTAATTGTATCAGCCGTATCTTTTAATTCATTCGCCCTGTTTATTGCTTTATCAATTAATCCCATCATTTTTATACCTCCTTATCCTTGCTTTAATAGCATTCATTAGTTCCTCTTGTCCTAAATCTTTACGTTCCAAGGCTTTAAGTACATCCTCATCTACTGTCCCCTCAGTTATTAAATGATGAATTATGACATTCTTTGTTTGTCCTTGCCGATATAACCTTGCATTTGCTTGCTGATACAACTCCAAACTCCAGGTAAGCCCAAACCAAACTATGATATGACCGCCAGCCTGGATATTAAGTCCATGCCCTGCACTTGCCGGATGTGCCAACAACAATCTGATTTTCCCGTCATTCCAGTCTGCTATATCCTTTGATGTCTCCAGCGTCCTGGGCTTTAAATCCTTAAACCTGTCCACCAATCGCTGATAATCATGTTTGAAATTATAGAAAACTAATACCGGTTCCTGATTAAACTCCAGGATTTCTTCCAGGGCTTCAAGCTTACCGTCATGAATATGCGTTACATTTCCGTCTGTGTTGTATACAGCCCCATTTGCTAGCTGTAATAATTTCTGTGTTAAAGCAGCAGCTGTAAGTGCTGTTATCTGCTCATCTTCCACTTGCAGGATTAGCTCCTTTTCCAGCTGTTCGTACAGTAATTTTGCCTTATCATCCATCCGGATGTAGATATTGTTATTGATCCTCTCAGGTAGCTGCAGATAATCTTCCGTCCTCATACTGATACAGATATCTGATATTTTTTGCTGTATCACCTTGTCGGCTCCGGGCTTAAGGTCCCAGGTAAAGACTGTGTATGCATTTCTACGTCCAGGTGTAAAATACCTTTCCCGGTACCCTGTAAAGGTCTTACCTAATCGCTCCCCTCTATCTAACAGATAAATCTGCGGCCATAGATCCAAGTATCCGTTAGGTGTAGGAGTTCCAGTCAGTCCTATTACCCGTTGCATTAAAGGCGTTACTTTCTTCAATGCCTTAAACCTCTGAGACTTGTTTGACTTAAAACTGCTTAACTCATCTATCACCACCATGTCAAACGGCCATTTAGGTCCATATAAATCAACAAGCCACTTCACATTCTCTCTGTTAATGATGTATATGTCTGCCTTCTCTTTCAGGGCATCCAGCCTTTGCTTTTGACTTCCCAAGACTTTAGATATTTTCAAATGTCTCAGATGATCCCATTTTTCAGTTTCCCTGCTCCAGGTGTCCTCAGCCACTCGCTTAGGGGCTATAACCAGGACCTTTGATATTTCAAAGAAATCAAACATCAACTGATCTATTGCTGTCAGTGCACATACCGTTTTGCCTAAACCCATTTCCATCATCAGTCCGACTTTAGGCAACTCTAATATTTTATTGATTGCATATACTTGGTAATTGTGTGGTACAAACTTCATGCTTAAGCTCCTTTACAAATTCTTTTGCCTGGTCCATGCCATAGATTACTTTGACGTCCACACCCATTTGCCTAAACTGTTCTCTTTGCCACACCTGCACATTGGATAGCTTGCCGATTATCCTCTTAAGTTCCACGAAATACACCTTGCCACCAGGAAAAAGATATATCCGGTCTGGCACACCTGGATTGCCGGGGCTTATGAACTTATATGATTTACCACCAAGTTTCCTAACCTGTTCATTAAGCCATTTTTCGATTTTATTTTCAGGCTCAAAGTGCTTTTTTGGCATTTTTTGTATGACCTCCCCGTGTAACTAAGTTACCTAAAAACCCCTATACGCGCGCGTATGTGTGTATGCGTGTAATTAGTTACTTATTTTTATATAAATTCAATTTATATAGATTAATTGGTTACATAGTTACAAATCTTAGTTTTATCAGTGTTTTCAAGGCTTTCAAGTGTAACCAAGATGGTTACATTTTGGTTACAGGTTACATTTGATCGGCTAACTTTTTGTAACCAACATTGATTTTGTAACCAACATAATTTTTGGTTACACTTCTGGTTACACTCTTTCGTAACCTTTTGCCACGCCGTATATTTTAAATCTGATAGCTTTATCTGACTTCTTCCATCCCTCAATTCGTGCCATGATGGCAGCTATTTCGTAAGAGTCTTGACGTTTAAGGTCCCCTCTTTCCTTTTTGAAACACTCACACCAGATTTCAGCTATACATACCCGTTGCCGCTGAACTGTTCCGGTGTATTTTGTCCGTTCAAACTCGTCACCATGCAGATAATTCCGACGCTCATACAGGTTCATATCTTCCCAGTTTTCAGGCAACGGTGTATCCAGGTATTCTCGTATCATGCCTTCTCGTTCGTCCGTTTCCATTGCTGACTTTTGTTCTTTTTCAGCCATCTCTGTTAATTTTGCATCCAGGTATAGGGATTCCCCGGCTTTATAATAATGCAGTGCTTCGGCCCATATCTGCAGGATCTCTTCTTCCGTCATATCCCATACTCTCAGGATTCCGTTGCCTGTCACTTTAACAGGCCAAAATCTTCTGTTACCAGTTGTATCCCTCAAATATCCGTCCTCTGCGTTAGTTGTTCCGACAAATATACATTGCCTAAGATGCGGTGTAGCTCGCCGACCGAAGCTTGCCCGATATATATCATTCTGTTTACTCAGAAAGCCTTTTAAGGTTTCAACCTCAGTCTTTCTCATTCCTGCCAGCTCGCCAATTTCAATTATCCAGTACCCCTGGAGTTTTTCAGCTGCAGTCTTATCCTTGGTGTCAGACAAGTTCAAGCTGTCTGAAAACCACTCCCGGCCAAGCTTTGCAATTAAGGTACTCTTTCCTATTCCCTGGGGTCCATTGAGTACCAGCATATTGTCAAATTTGCATCCAGGATGCATCACCCGGCTTATTGCGGCCACAAGTGTTTTCCTGGTCACGGCTCTGACATATTCATTATCCTCAGCTCCCAGGTAGTCAATCAGCAACGTGTCTACCCTGGGAATACCGTCCCATTCCGGGAGATTTTGAAGGAATTCCCGGACAGGATGATAAGACCGGTCATCTGCCACCTTAGTGACTGCTATTTCATAATTCCGGGCAGAGAAAGTGCCATAAGTCAAATCAATATAGGATACCAGCTGTGCATCGTCAGCGTCACGCCAGAACCGGCTAGGATGCTTCCAGGGGACTTCTCCTTTAATCTCTAAGCTGTCGGAAAACTGATTGAAAACTATGCCTTTAAGGTTTGGGTCATTACGAAGAATAAGAATGAGATTATTAAGGGAATTTATGATGTTACCTTTTTTATCAACTTCCAGCTGCGCAAGCCAACTGTCGTCCTTAGCCGGTTCCTGCGCGAATTCTTCAGCAGCACTCTCCAGCTTTTCTCGGCCAAGCTGCAGCTTTGTTTCAGGGTCATTCTGAATAAATTCCATCATGGCCTTGTAGCTTGGCAGCTTAGCGGTGTCTGTTTCCTGTCCGGCATCTTCGTCCAGTTCTCCGAACTTATGGATACGGACAAGGTCAAAAGCATTACACAGTTTACCTGATGCCGGGTCTGTTGCATGATTACTGTAAGCAAATTTCTCATCATCATAGATAACAAGGCCTGCAGCCGTGGAACCTTTGGCATAGGTATACCGGTTAGGATTAGCACATCTGATATATACATCAGGTATAAACTTTTCTATTGCCTCAGGTACTGTATAAGTTCTGCAGAAAGCTCCTATAAGTCCTGGCTTTAAGCAAGGGTCTCCCTGTTTTTCAGCCTGCTTTTTACGTATACCTGTAGCTCTTGAGCTCTCTGGCCAGTAGCTTGTATCTGTCCAATCCGGATATCTTGCGAGTACCTTATCAGCACACAGAAATGGATTATCCAGATAGTTGTAATAATAATTGCCGTCAGAACTTACACTTGGCCAGTACATCAGCCTGGAAGCTTGATATGTGGTATCGTCAAAGTAGTCAATGCCGATTTCCTCAGCTACTTTTCTCGCAATGGCTTCATACTCGTCTGGAGTGACTTCCCGGTCCAAAGGAATAAGCAGCCGGTACCTTGGATTTTCTGGGCTGTGCTTGTGAGTACTATATACACAGCAGGCATAATCAGCCAGTAGCTCAAGCGTGTCAAAAAAGTCCACCGGCGCATAGTCGGCATCCAGTGTCAATATCTGCCTGGTGGCAACACTGTCTGCTTTACGTTTACCATTGGTTAAAGTTCCACCAACAAAGCCGCCGACATCCTTAATCCTATCCTGTTCAGCCTTACCTAGTTTCATGTACTCAGCGTATGTTTCAGGAGTAATTACCGGGTTTTTAAGCTTAGCAACAAGGCTGGACCATAGGATTTTTTTATTTTTCCAGTTGGTCTCATAGCGGTTTTTTCCAACTGCTATTGAGACCTGACCATCATATTTCAGTTTTAATTTGTATTCTTCAAGATTAGCCACTTTATTCATGGCAAGCCTCCTAGTTTTTATGTATATAAGGCATTACAATTCCTGCACATGCACCATTTTCAATGACTTTTACTGGGCTTAGTTCAGGTTTATTAAGTGCAATTTCAAATTTGCAATCTTTATCAAAATATTTAAGGAGTTTTTCATTTACCCAGGCATGGCCGTTTTGATTAGCGATTTTTATAATTATTTTATCATCTATACGTTTAAGCTCGCCTGTTTGCCACGCAGTCTCCATTTCAAAACCAAATAATTTATCTGCATCAATTATTTTTGTATTGGATTTATTAAGATTTAAATAAAATCTGCATTGCGGTATTCTATACATCACGTAATTATCAAGTGTTAACGCAATACTGTCATCTTTTAAGGTTGCCAGATACACCGGTTTGTTTTTCTCTAAAGCTTCCATTACTTCAGTCTGAATTTTGATATATTTCATACTGTTACCCCTCCTTAATCTTTCCTGTAGAATGGGCTCTCAAAAGTATCTCCCTTAAGTGGCAACCCTGGAGCCCAGCCAATTTCCTGGCTCATTATTGCATTAATCTTTTCAGGAGCTTCTTTATCTTCTATAGGCACATCACAGATAATTTCATCATGTACATGCATAACTACGTTGTAACCGGCTCTTTCTATCCGTAACAAGGCCTCTGCCAGACAGTCTCTTGCAATAGCCTGGACTATGTTTTCCACAAGTTTACCGCCATAGGTCTCAAGCCGTCCCCAGCGCTTGCTGTCTTGTTCTATCCCAGCATATGTAATCTGATCCATGCCTTTACTGTTGGGCTCTATTCTGGCGGAATAATAGGCAAGTTTCCGTCCGCTTGGCAGCTTTATAAAGAGGATTTTATTTATGTAGGAAAACTCCAAACCATGTTGTATTTTCACTGTTCTGTGTTCCTGTATAGCAGTCTTAGCAGCTGCTTCTACTGTGTACCATAGCTTCACAATCTTTTTATTGGCATCACGCCACTGATTAACCAGCATTGGTAGTTCATCCTGTGGTATCCCCATATCCAGGGCACCCATTGCTATCAATGCACCTACAGATCCCTGATATCCTAATGCGAGCTCTGCAACCTTACCCTTTTGCCTTAATGGACTGCCTTTTGTAATCCGATCAATTGGTACGTTAAACATTTGGCTGGCTGATGCTTCGTATATCTTTCCATGTGTACGAAATACTTCAAGCCGCCATTCCTCGTCTGCTAACCAGGATATAACTCTGGCTTCGATAGCGGAAAAGTCACTTACTACAAATCGACATCCAGGAGAGGGAATAAAGGCTGTCCTGACAAGCTGGGAAAATACAAATGGGGTTTCTCCAAATAATATTTCTACGGTTTCAAAATCCTTGTCTGCAACAAGTTGTCGTGCAAGTTCTATATCCGGAATTTTATTTTGTGGAAGGTTATGGACCTGGACAATTCTTCCCGCCCATCTGCCTGTTCGATTAGCACCATAGAATTGTAGGATTCCTCTTAGTCGACCATCACTACAAACTGCTTTTTCCATGGCCTTGTATTTAGCTGTTGAAGTCTTTGACATGGCCTGTCGAATTTCTAATACTCTTTTTACTGTTTCATCTGTGATATCATCTATGAGCTTTTTGACGCTGTCTTTCGTCAGGCTATCAACGTTATGCCCAAGTTTATTTGTCAGCCATTCCTTTAGCTGCACCGGACTGTTAGGATTACTAAGACCTGTAAGCTCCTTGGCTTCCTCTGCAAGTTCAGCTTGGACTTTATCATCATGCTTGATGATTCCTTGTACAAAATCCATATCTAAACAGATTCCTCTGTCGTTCATTCTCTGGTCAAAGCACCATAAAGCCCATTCCCAGTCCGGTACAGGATAAATTTTTAACTTGTCCAGAATTGCTTGTTCTGCAATAACATCCTGCTTATTGTATTCCTTAAACAAGTCCCACTTTTCCCTGTCGTGCTGCGGCAAGTTCCGAGTCCTGCCACCATTGGATTTAGTGGGCTTACAGGGCTTACAAAAGTAATCAATCAATGATTTGCCAATCTTATTTTTCTGCTTATCTTCCGGTAGGCCTAAGGCGTTGCCTACGTCTTCCAATGACCTAGGCAGTCCCAGCATAGCAGCGTGTACAGCTGTGCATCTCCATTGTTCTGGTGGCATATAGCCAAAATACTTACCAAGACAGGTTCTTTCAAAGTTGGCATTAAAAGCAGTTTTTATAACATCTGGGCTTAATAAAGCTTTAACAAATTCCGGATATAATAATTCAATGTCATCCAGGTCCATGCCTACTGTATCAATTACTGTTACATCCGTATCATCATCAAATTTGTAGCCTATAAGCAGGATTTCAAAGTCAGGGGTATCGCAATAAGCGTATACCCCTGCTTCTGTCAAATCCACGCTGCTATAGGTTTCAATGTCTATCGCCAGCGTTTTCATAAGCATCAACCCAAAAAGTCAATATCATTATCACTGTTGTTAAGGTCAGGACGGCTGTCTGCGAAATCCTCCTCTGCAGATGCTCTGGCCGCTCCAAGCGGTTCTCCATCCTCAAGTTTCTGCACGTTGTTTAGTCCAACAGCAACACCTTTGTTTCCGTTGCTATTAAACGGATAGAAAGTAATGCTAGCCCTGCCATAACAGCCAGAATATACCTCTGTTGCGTCAAGGATTTCATTCAGGTCCTTATCAACAACACCTGGCTTTTGAACGCTGTTAGCGTTTAAGAAATAGCAGCCTGCATACTCTGGTGCTTCCTCTGCTCTTTCAGCGTCGCCATCACGAAGGGGGAGTTTAAGATTAGCAGGACGCTTACCTCCCCATTTTGACGAAATACCGTCCTGAATAGCTGCTTCTATTGCAGCCTTAATCTTGCTTAAGGTTGTCTTGTCCTTCTTGTCAATCAACAGACAGATGCTATACTTAGCATCCTGCCCCTGCTGAAAAGCTCTTGCATTGAAAATGTTCACATAACTGAATCTTACCTTACCTGTGATAACCTTTGTTGAATTACTCATACTTAATTCCTCCCTTTAAAATTTATTGAAAATCTTGGGTATTTCACTTTCGTAGTGGTTTTTAATCACCTCATTTTTTTTGCTATGCAATGTGGTTGTAATCCCATCGTGTTTGACCTCGCTTTCTTTAAATTCCCAAAGTAAATTGCAATAATCATATTTGTCACATTGATGGCATGATAATAAAAAATATGACATTCCATGTGGACACGTTTCTTTTGCTTCTTTCTGTGCTTCTTCATGGCTAAGTATGCGTTTGATTCTTATTGTTTTAGGCATTGTATTCAGCCTCACTTTACTCTAAATATTGATATAAACCACCATCAAAGTTGTTTACCCAAAATCTTTAACTGCACTATCAACTGTACCAATCTCTGGCCGTTTATCGCTTTCAGGCACTAGTACAGGTTTGCCCGGTGGTTTGATAACTAAATCCTTAAGCAATTCTGCGAAAGTCTTTTTTCCAAGTATCTTCTCCATAGCTGTGATACCGTACAGCTTCTTCTCATAGATGACTGCTTCATCATAACCGGCTGCCTTGAGGGTCTCAGCAACTTTGATTTCATCCACATATGTTCTATTGCTTCGGCCCTCAACCAACTTCCAACCGTCAAACTTCTTGCCTTTCAGCGCTTCCTGGAGAGCATATTCTGTGATGTCCTTAACCCAGTCAGAAAGCCGCTCGGCCTTTGCGAGTACTTCTCCGATTTCATCATCATCCAGAAGCTCAGGATTCTTAAACTCAAATTTAGCAAGTTCCAGATTATATTCTGCACGAGCCCTGCAGGTCGCTTTTGCTCGGCAAAATCTACAGTGATCACCGACAACAAATTCGCCTTCACCCGCCATAGCCATTTTAGCTTTTGGTTTAACCTCTGTTTCAGCCCATTCTAAGAGTTCCTCAACTGTCAAAGTTTCTGATGTTACCATATCAAGTCTTGGTTGGCAGATTGTCATCCGGACTTGTTCAATGTTATATAGCATCCCATATTCATTCAGAGCTCCTAGAGCATACAGCCGAATCTGGGGATTGCCTTCAGCTACAACACCAACCCCCTTGCCATATTTGAGGTCTATAATATGTAGCTCCTTGTCTGCTATAATTACCACATCACCAGTACCAAACCCTTCAGGCACATATGCAGAAAAATCTAGTCGTTGCTCAGTCAGGACTATCACATCATTACAAAGGAGCTTTGCTTCATTGGTGTATTCAAATATTTGATTAGCAAAGCTTTCAACATATTCCAGAAGTTCTTGGGAGAAATACCGGTTTTCCTTCATTTTTTCAAATTTCTCGTAGAACTCGGCCTTTTTGAGATTGTGCAAATTATAGTTGATAATTAAGTCAGCAAGTGCGTGAGCAAATGTACCTTCTTCTGCATATTCTGATGTGTTTTCAGGAAATTGTGCTTCCAAGACTGCTGATGGTGTACATGTCATCCAACGGTGAGCACCACTGGCTGACAACATTGCATGTTTACCCGGCATTACAGAGCACCTGCTTTCTCCATCACGGCAGCATAATGTTTTGGATCCAGGCTAGTTAAGTTTTTAGCACCAAATGAATTAAGCAGTTCTTTTACTTCCTTTGCTTTTCCTGACCTGGTAAGTTCAGCGAGCTTTGCTCTTACCTCTTCTAAGGTGTAAGTCATGACTGTACCACCTTCAAAAGGCGCTTCATCAATGCTCTCCGGTGAATTCATCATGTTAGCTTCGGTTTCGCTTGGAAGAGCAGCCTCTTTCTTCTTTGGTTCTTGCTTTGATGCTGGTGTTCCCAGCAGCTGCTTTGCAAAAGCTATCATCTCTGCAAAATCTTTGAATTCTACTGTAATACTCACTTAAAATACCTCCTTAATCTTTGATATGAATGCTTCAAGTTCTTTTTCTGATAAAGTAATGCCTTTAGTCATTTTGGTACGGTCTTCATTCCAGCCCCTTAAGTCATATACCGGATCACGGTTATTCCAGCTGATTTTGTTCAGTTCCTTATGGAAGGTACTGGAACTAGGTAAGCTGAAAATGTGGTCTACAATTTCAAATTTGACTTCTTCCACCCTCTCACCCCCTTAATACCTTAAAGCAGTTACGCCTTACATATTTATCTACACAATCTTCACAGAGTATATGTCCGTCTATCTCATAGGCCGGATCCTGATCGTACAATGCATTTTCAGGGAATAATGGCATACCACAAGTGAAACAATGTGTTTTAGGCTTACGTTTTTTACAATCACACTGTTCACCAGGGTCCAAATTCGCACCGCAAAAAGGACAAGTCCAGTAATATGCCATAGTCAGCACCTCTTGACTTCTTCTACTCTCTTCAGTAGCTTATATGCATGCTCCAGACATATATAAGTTCCATCCACTTCAACCAGGTTATCCGTGCCAC
Source organism: Herbinix hemicellulosilytica (assembly GCF_002904165.1). Taxonomy (GTDB): domain Bacteria; phylum Bacillota; class Clostridia; order Lachnospirales; family Lachnospiraceae; genus Mobilitalea; species Mobilitalea hemicellulosilytica. The sequence goes on from NZ_CVTD020000017.1 coordinate 176,551, forward strand.
CGCATATTCCACATGATTTTTCCGGCATCTTTCTTAAACAAATCATGTCTCCTTCGACATATATCTCTATAGGGTCACCTTCTTTTATATCTCTGGTCTTTCTTATTTCCATTGGAATTACTACCCTTCCTAAATCGTCTAATCTTCTTACAATACCTGTATTCTTCATTACTGATTGACCTCCTTATAATTTCATGCTAAAATTTACTTAGGATACTTTCTTCTGGGCCCGATTGGAGTTGCCGCTCCTTAAGGGCTCATTCTTTGCATTCGTCGAGCAACAGCTTCCTGTTCTTTTTTCCTCCGGATATCTGTAAGCTTGTCCGTGATTCGATTTAAATCCTCAACAGTAGCCCTCTCAAATTCTTCCGGCAAAAGGTCTAATAAAAACAAGGCTGTAAAAGCTCCTCTGGCTCGTTCCAAATGTATCAGTGCATTTTCTAATTCTTGATAAGTACATTTGCCAGTGTTTTTTGCCATTTGCAATTCGTATGTTATTTGTTCCATTACATCTTTAACATCAAGATGTTCCACCAGGTTGATCTCAATCTTTTTCCCCATCACTTCCCTCCTTTCTTGAAAATGAATTAATTATTCTGGCTGATATGTACAAACCAGCTACTCCTATCCCGAGCCGCCATATGCACTGTCCCAGGCTGATCTTGCCCAGATCGGATGCACCGGCTGTGCCCAAGATCCAAAACAAGCTGATCAAAAAAGCAGAAAAGGCTGCAAGTTCTTTCAGAAATTGTTTATTGATAGCTTGTCCCTCCTTTCAAGCTTGTCCACCGTTTACCGCTTACGCGGTTTTATCCTTTGCTTTTTTTGCTAGTTCTAGAAACATTTGTTTTATTTCTGTCAATTTTTTATTTTCTTCTTCTTCGGATAACAATATGGTTTTAGAGGTAACTTTACACCCGTTTATAATTCGGACAGTTACATTTTTGTATTGCTCCATTCAACCACCTCCATATAAATGGATATGCGGTACTGCTTGTTCAACTTTACTAAACCTTTGATTATGTAGTATCTAACCTATGGTTAGATGCAGGGTAAAAAAAATTATAATTCTGATATGTCTATATTTAGAGCAAGGCATATCTTTTTGATTTTTTCAAATGTTGGACGCTTTTTCCCGCTCTCATAATAACTTATAGATGCTGGTGTAACACCTACTATTACTGCGAGCTCTTCCTGAGTAAGGCCCATTTTAATCCGTGCATTATAAATTTTCTTCCCAGCCTCGTGCCAATCCATAAATTCACCTCGCTTATACAAAAAATTACAAATACTCAGTTGACATTAACCGCTGGTTATGTTATAATTAACCTTGCTAGTGGTTGTTAATAAATAACTTACCCAGCGGGTAATGTCTTAACCGTTGATTAAATTATACTCTAACCAATGGTTAATGTCAATACCCTTAGTTAATTATTTTAAAAAAGGAGAATTGACATTATGTTGGGTGATAAAATCAAAGTATTAAGAGAAGGAAAAAATGTTTCGCAAAAGGAACTCGCCCAAGCTATCGGCGTTTCAGATGTTATGATATCATTGTACGAACAGGGCAAAAAAAGCCCATCTCTTCCTACAATTGTAAAAATTGCAGACTATTTTAATGTTTCAACAGATTATTTATTAGGAACAAAAGCAGTAAATAATGACATACCTGAAAACATAATGGCTGCAGCTAGAAATTTATTAGAGTTACCAGAAGAAAACAGAAAATTAGCAATAGATATGATTAAATACATGTCCCAAAAAGGTAAAGAGGCAAAAGAAAAATGAAGATACCAAAGTATGCAAGGTATGATTATTGCGTTCAGATTGCTTATACTTTTTTAAATGACTTTTCAATTTCTGATTATCCAGTCAATGTGTATGAAATAATTACTAAAATGAAATGGGGTCTATTAAAATATTCAGAGCTAGCTGATGAATTCAACTGTTCTATTAAGGATGTTATTAAATGCCTTGGAAGTGAAGATGGTTATACTATATATGATGGTTACAACTATACTATTGCATATAATGATATGAGAAAGCCTAAAAAAAGAATTATATTTACATTACTTCATGAAATAGGCCATATATATCTTAATCATCTAATAGATTTTGAGGCAACAAAATTATATAGGGGTTCTTTGACCAAAGAAGAATATAAAGTATTAGAAAACGAAAGTAATGCGTTTGCGCGAAATGTACTTACCCCAGCAGTAATAGTAAAAGATATGCACAATATAATGCCGCAAAAAATATCATTATTATTTGGCATAACTAAAAAAGCAGCTGAAACAAGAATTGATCTATTATATGATGATTTAAAATCAATACATATATGCGGAATAGAAGCTAAAGCCTTGAATGTATACAATAGATACTATTATAAAAGAGTTTGTAAGATCTGCGGTCATTATTTTATTATACCTAATGCAAAATTCTGCCCTGTTTGTGGCAGTAGTAAAACAATAAACAAAAGAGGCAATGATATGAAATATAAATCAATGGAAACTTATCAAAACAGAAAGCTTAAAATTTGTCCTAAATGCAATAATGAAGAAACCAATATTGAAGGACTTTATTGCCAAATATGCGGAACTTTACTTGTTAATTATTGCGATGATAGAGAGTTTAAAAATTCTCTTCCTACTGATTATACACCATGTGGATCTGAAGTTCCTACAAATGCAAGATTCTGTCCAAAATGTGGATCCAGAACTACGTTTTATAATGATGGTCTTTTAAAAGATTGGAAAGAAGAAAAAGATGAACATGACGGTCTAGCATTATTAGGTATACCTGATGCTATAGACGAAGAGTTACCATTTCTTTAATATGGGGGTTTTTAAATGAAGCTTATTTATGCAAGGCAATCTGTAGAAAAAAAGGACAGTATATCAATTGAAAGTCAAATCGAGAAATGTATAACGTTTTGTAATTATAACGGATGGGATTATAAAATTTTTAAAGATGCAGGATATTCAGGTAAAGATTTAAATCGCCCAGGTTTTATGGAAATGATGGAAGAAATAAAAGCTGGAAATGGTGACATGGTAATATGTTACCGACTTGATAGAATTAGTCGTTCTATTGCTGATTTTAGTAATTTAATTGTTGAATTTGAAAACTATAACGTTAAATTTGTTTCTGTTACGGAAAATTTTGATACATCGACACCGCTTGGCAGGGCTATGGTAAATATAATAATGACCTTTGCACAACTTGAAAGAGAGACAATAGCCGACCGTATAACTGACAATTATTATTCCCGTACAAAATTAGGTCGCTGGGGAGGTGGACCTGCTCCTTATGGGTATAAACTCAAAAAAGTATCAGGACCTGACGGAAAGAGATTTACAATTTTAGAACCAGATGAGTATGAGGCAGAAATAGTTCGTAATATATATAATTGGTATCTTGAACCAGATGGTTCTGTTGGCAAAATCGTAAATAAACTTAATGAACTCCAAATCCCTTCCAGGGGAGGTAGTGCTGGTGCAGCTGTATGGACCAGTAGGGTTGTATCTGAAATACTATGGAGACCGCTTTATGCACCTAATGATATAAAAATCTATAATTATTTTAAAAATTTAAATGCTAATATTATTAATAACATCACAGAATTCGATGGCTTAAAATCAGTAAATTTATATGGTAAAACAGAAAAAAATGCCGGAAAACACAAACGCTGCCGGAGTATAGATAAGCAATATTTTATAGTAAGTCCCCACAAACCTATTGTAGATAGTAATACATGGTTATTAGTCCAAGCAAAGAAAAATGAAAAAAAGCGTCAGCCAGCAAGGAAAGGAACCGGCACAACATCCGTTTTTACAGGACTTATGAAATGTGGTGAATGCGGATACTCTGTTTCTACAGTATGTGACGGAAAAAACTACAGAGGATATATATGTAGCACAAAGAAGAATCGTGCTAAGGACTTGTGTTCTCTTCCAGTGATTTCACAACGGTATGCAGATCCAATTATTTTTTCTGATATTGCCCAACATTATTCTTCCGATGAGGTAAAACAAAAGATTATATCTGCTAAGCAGGAGTATAAGGCCAGTCCAAGTTATTTAGCAAAAAAGAATGCTATTGAGATGGAAATAACCCGTATAGATGCAGAAATAGATAATCTCCTTAATTCAATAGCCGAAGGCAATACTACTGTTAACAAATACATAAATAAAAAAATAGAAACTTTAGATGTTCATAAATCACAATTACTCTCAGAACTTAACGAATTAGAACTCGAAGAGCGCAGCTCAAGAAATAACATAGATGGATTGGAGGAAATTATTGATCAAATATCTTCATTGGAAGAAACCCTAAATTCAGGCGATTTCAACAAGGTAAAGAATATGTGTAGAGTATTAGTTAAAAGTATTACATTTCATAAAGATAAAAGTATTGAAATTGAGTATTATATTTAGACTTTCTTTTTACGTCCAGTGTATCCACATCCCACTGAATAGTGTAATATCCGCATTCTCTGGCTACTCCTACAACCATGTTATTGTAATCTCCGTATGGCGGGCGGAAAAGTTCCATCTCAATTCCGGTCAATTCTTTTACCCTGTTATGGGCTTTCATTATTTCTTCCTTGCACTGTTCTTTTGTCAGTTTTGTCATCTGTTTATGATTTTCACTGTGATTTCCCAGATCATGGCCTGCCGCAGCTATTTTTTTAACATCTTCCGGATATTTTCTTACCCATTCACCGGTCATAAAAAATGTAACCTTTACATTGTGTTTTTCTAGAATGTCCAAAATTCTCTGTGTGTCATCGTTACCCCAAGCAGCGTCAAAACTTAAAGCCACCTTATTTTCATCCGTTTCAACACTATAGATAGGAAGGTCTCTTTTTTTACCGATATTAGACACTGTGATTGCATCCGGTAAAAATTTTATTCCCAGCCCGACAATAGCCAGAACCGTTAATACAATAATACCTAATTTTACAAACAAAGTAATATCTGAGATGATTTTTTTCTCATCGTTATTAGTATTTTGATTGTCCTTAATATTATTTGTGTTTTGATTAACCATAGCTTCACCAATAATTATGTTATATCACTATAATATATTGGTGTTTTGGGGCAAATATGCGATAATGGCAAGCTTATATAGGTGTATAATTTTCACATATATGAATAAAAATATAGCAAAAAACAGATGCGCCAAGCTATGGTTGCTTATACTCAAATATAAATCTACATTTTATCCTTATTTGAAATATTTCTCAATTACTTCATTGTATAGCGGAAACAGATAATTCAGTGGTTCGTCATCATAGTAGATATCAAAATCTGATTTCTCTGCTTTCCCGTCCTCAATCATTGCCATAACTTCATCTGTCGGTATGGCAAATATGCCCTGATAATCGCCAACTGTCGAATATCCTCCCAGCATTTCTTCATATCTAAGTATCATAAGGTATTCTTCACCTTGATTTAACGGTTTAACCGAGGATGATGTCACCAGTTGTTTTTTACCGTCAGATTTCGTCCATATGTAATACTCCTGCAACAATACCAGTTTATCTCCGACTTTTACGTCTCCCTTATATACTTTAGTTACTTCAACTTCCCATTTTGTATACCCGTATGTCGGCAATTCTTTTTGCAAAGCATAATCATATATAGTGTCAACTTCCTGACCGAGGTTTTCGCTTACAACAGCCTTTACAATTATAGTGGCCTGATCCTCTATTTGCTCAAGGTTTTCATAGTATGTTCTTTCTGACTGAAGACGTACAACCTCAATATCGGAAGGCATATCGGAATCTTTTTTGGTTTTACAAGAAACCAATACGAGCATTAATATCATACACATAATACATAAACCTATCTTTTTCATTTACCAGCACTCCTTTTTAATATTATTGACCCCATTTACTTATCAAATTTTGCCTATCCATTGTAGTCACTTCATCCGAGACACTTCCACTGGAAGTCGGTGCTCCCGAATGCATAATAGAACGATATGGCAAAGTTGGATGTTTGAGAAGAAAGACATGACCAATTTCATGTCTTATTGTTTTTATTAAGTAGGTTTGATTGGATACATTAGGATTATCAAAAACACTCGAATTAGAATTTATCCTTATCGAACATCTATAAATTAAGTTTGAATCCATAGCAGTATTACTGTCTATTAAATCTCCATTTATTGTATAAAAATATGTTTCACCAGGATGGTTATATGTCATTGGCCCTGCCTCTATCACAAAATGTTCTGCAGGCCTAGATGCAGGATATACAACAACTTGTGATACATACGCTTTATAGTCCCCGTTCCAATTAAAAGCTGCATTAATAAACGGACTTGAACCATATTTAGATATCGCTGAATAGTCCACATAGAATTTAAGTCCTGTTGTAGGTTGTACAGGTGCTGAAAGCACGTATCCACCTTTACCATAATCTGCTCCTGATAATAAAAGTGTATTTATTATAAGAAGTAACATTATGAATAACAGGAAAATACTTTTTCTTTTTTTCATCTAACTTACACCCCCATTATTATTTTATAACTATAATATATCCAATATTTGCTATTTGTCAATAAATGTAAGTCACTATGTATAAATAATATTTATTCACCCTTATATTGCGCTCATTCCCATACCAGCACACAAAAAACCCACATATACCTTTAAAGATATATGTGGGATTATATTCTAACCAAAATATTATTTTGTGCCAAATAATCTGTCGCCTGCATCTCCAAGACCAGGATCTATATAACAGTTTTGATTAACTTTTTCGTCGATTGCAGCACAGTAGATATTTACATCGGGATGCTCGGTGGCCAGTTTTTCTATACCGCTTCTGGCTGCCAAAATGCTCATGATTTTAATATTTTTTACGCCTTTGTTCTTAATTATTCTTACTGCTGCAGATAATGAACCGCCTGATGCTATCATAGGTTCCAATATGATAACTTCTCTTTCGCTGATATCCTCAGGGAATTTACTGTAATACTCTACAGGCTGTAATGTATCATGATCACGATAAAGTCCGATATGTCCTATCTTTACGGAAGGAATTAAATTCTGTATACCTTCAACCATACCCAGACCTGCTCTAAGTACGGGAACTATACACAGTTTCTTGCCGGAAATTATCTTTGTTTTTGCAACCCCGATAGGTGTTTCAACCTGTATTTCCGTTAATGGCAAATCCCTGGTTACTTCATATGCCATGAGCATTGATATTTCACTCATAAGCTCACGAAACTCTTTAGTCCCCGTATTCTTATCTCTAAGATAAGAAATTTTATGCTGGATTAACGGATGATCAAAAACAAAAATATTTTTCATCTGTAATTCTCCTTATTAAATTTTTTTGAACAAGTACGCCTTGTTCAATGTTCTCATAACATTATAAAATATTTTAAATATGGGTGCAATGAAAATTTTAATGTTTTTTTATATCAAAATTCTGTAAAATAAAAGCAATCTTACATTAATTAAGCGCCCCTTTATGCAGCCGTATTTAATAAATGTAAAATTGCTCTATTAGTTTCCGATATATAAATATTTCTGTCCCCAACAGGTAAAAATTATTAATATCATTCATCTTTTATATTATTTTTATTGTTTAATATAAGCCTGTCAAGGACTGCTTTGTAAACCAGTATAAGCTGGGCATCTACATAGCAGAATTTATTGGATATAAATTCATAAACCTTATATAAAAAGCTTATATTAACAAGTACTACTGATATAGTAGTAAGCTGCGGGTTCATATCTCTTAACAGCAGATATATAGTAGCCATAAGGTACACTAAAAAAGCAAAACCAAAGTTTTTGCTTATGCGAAATGCAAGAAGCATAGTGTCATTTAATCTTTTATGCATCATTGATATGGAATTTATATCTCTGGACTTTAATTTTTCATACATATCATTGAATATGATCTGGCTGTCGTTTAACCGTTCATTTATATTACGTTTATCTATATTCTTTTTTATAAAAGATGAATAACGGTGATAATTAACTTCACCCAATTCCTTTCTTATTAACTTGCGAAAAACATTTGCCATAAGACCACCTGCTCCCTAAACTATTAAAGCCAAAAATTGATTTATCATAAATGTATGTTTGTTAATATTATTCACAGAGGACATAAATTAAAACTCTGCAATTGATGTAACCGTTTCCTTATAATTCAATTCGACAACAATTTCCTACAATATTTTTCATAATATTATATGACAAAATTTTAGAAAAAGCCACACCTTTATAAGCTACATACATATATATGATTTTCGTCAAAATTTCTTATAAATTTATAATAATCCAAAAATTTCAAATAAATTTATCTGACTGCCGTAAGAATAACTTAAAATCACTAAATTTTCCCGTAGCAAGATAATGCATTATCATGCATATGCAAATTTTTTTGATTAATATTATAGTATTAAGGAAATTTTTTTAAGGAACTCTCTTTTAATAAAACATTTTCAATAAAAATAAAGCCTGTATAATAACAGGCCTTATAAATCCGGCTTTGTCAAATTATATATACTTATCTAAGTATATTTTTTAGCAGGCGTAATTTCTTTTCCGTATACGGCATATATCTTATAGGAATATCAATTTTGGAGCTTTGCTTAAATACACTCCTGTAGTGGGTAAATGTTTCAAAACTTTTTTTGCCGTGGTAGCTGCCCATACCCGATTCACCCACTCCGCCAAAAGGTAGCCTGGGGTTCGCCAAGTGCAAAATGGTATCGTTAATGCAGCCTCCACCGAAGGAGCAGGTATTAAGTACTTTTCTGATATTCTTTCTGTTCTCTGAAAAAATATATAATGCCAAAGGTTTGGGAAGAGACCGTATTACTTCAATACATTCATCCAGGTTATCATAAGTAATTATAGGAAGAATCGGTCCGAATATCTCTTCCTTCATTATAGGAGCAGATAAACCGACACCATCTATAAGGGTTGGTTCTATAAACAACCTTTCGTCATCAAATTGCCCGCCCAATATAATACGGCCGTCAGTCAGCAGATTTTTCAACCGTTCATAATGTTTTTCTGATATTATAGTTACCATTCGTGACATATCATTATCGGGGAAAAATTTTTGCAATGCCCTCTTATATTCAATTATAAACTTATCCTTCACTTTACTGTGAATCAAAAGATAATCCGGGGCCACACAGGTTTGACCGGCATTTGTCACTTTTCCAAATGCAATTCTTTTTGCTGCCAGCCGTATATTGGCTGTTTCATCAACTATAACCGGACTTTTTCCACCCAGTTCCAATGTAACGGGCGTTAGATTTTTGGCTGCCGCCTCCATAACAACCCTTCCGACAGTCGGGCTACCGGTAAAAAATATATAGTCAAATTTTTGCCCCAGCAGTAAAGCATTTTCCTTTCGTCCTCCGGAAACGACGGTTATATAGTACGGCGGAAACGCTTCTGAAATTATTTTTTCTATAACCTTGCTTGTTTCCGGTGCATAAGCCGAGGGCTTAAGTACGGCGGTATTTCCTGCAGAGATCGCTCCGATTAACGGAGCAAAGCAAAGATTTATAGGATAATTCCATGGTGCCATAATCAGTGTTACCCCATAAGGTTCAGGTAAACTATAGCATCTTCCCGGAAGCTGCCCTATGGACGGCATAATTACCCGTTTTTTCATCCACCTGTGGAGATTTCTCTGGTGATAACGAATTTCATCTAGAACTATTCCTATTTCGCAAAGATAGGTTTCTGTTTTAGATTTATTCAAGTCCTTAGCCAAAGCATCATATATGTCTTCTTCATAGTGGATAATGGCGTTCCTTAACCTGCTTAATGCTTTCATCCGAAATTTATAATCCAAGGTTTTTCCTGTCAGATAAAACTTTCTCTGTTCTTCCACAATTTTGCCTATCATAAGCCGACCTCCTACTTTTTTCTGTTCCCGTTTTTATCAAAGGTTTTTCTTAAGGCAATTTCCTTTGGTATTAAAGTTAATATCAAATAGCCGCATTGCACATAAGTTGACATATTTGTACGGTAGCCAAAATAAAAATTAATCTTTTTTGGCATCCTTATTCGAAAATAATGTCCCAGTATAATCATAGTCACAGGAATAAGTATGCTCATTACCGTAATAAATACGCGCATTTCTTTACTCCTTCTATTATCTTAAAAAATATACCTTTACAATTTATTTTAACATATAAAAAGCTGAGTACTATTATTTTTTCCTATATCAATTTTCCTGCTTTTATTTCAAATGAATTATATATTTAGTTACATTGAACTATTTTAATACTTACATATTATTGCATTACAATTGAAATGGAAAATAACAACGATAGCGATATGCTAAAAAATGTCCCAATAAACTAATAAAATATTAACAAATTGTTTACAATCTATCCATATTAACATTACAATTAGTAACTATAATTAATTTAAACTAAAGATAAGTTATTAAGTAATATTTAATATATGTAATTGCTGCTTGCCTATAAGATAATTTTTTTCATAAAACATGCCCGGCAGCTACCCTCCCCCCTCTACCGGGCTCTCCTCTTTTTTATATATATAAAAACGGTCCTATTAAAATAGGGCCGCTTTATTTTGCGCTTTTTTAGTATTCATTTAACATATAAAATACAGATATTTTAAATTTGCCTTATACTTAAGAAATTAACACTTATATATTTATTACCGTGCGGTAAAAATTGTATATTATCTGCAAGAAAATTTGTAAATGGTTACGAAATCATATTCCTGGCCGGCCTTTAATATACTGCTCGGGAAAGACTTAATATTGCAGGCATTGGGGAAATACTGGGTTTCAAAACATACTCCTGCCCGCTTTCCGTAAGTTGCCTCGTCTTTTCCGTTCTCTACGGGAGTCAGCATATTGCTTGTATAAAACTGCATTCCCGGCTTATTTGTAAACACTTCCATTACCCGGCCTGTTGATTCATCCACAAGCTCTGCAACTTTTTCTACTTCACCTGACTCATTATTAAGCACGTAATTGTGATCATATCCTCCCGCCTGACGAAGAGGTTCGTAATCACTGTCTATATCATCTCCGATGCGCTTTAATGTTCTGAAATCCATCGGAGTTCCTGATACATCCCGCAGTTCTCCCGTTGGAATTAAATCATCGGTCGTAGGAGTAAACTTGTCTGCATTTATCCAAACCTTATGATTAAGGATATCCCCGCTGTTATGACCTGATAAGTTAAAATATGAATGATTGGTCAGATTTACAACCGTATCCTTATCAGAAACCGCATGATATTCGATAACCAGTTCATTGTTATCCGTAAGGCTGTAAGTTACCGTAATATCTAAATTGCCGGGGAAACCCTGTTCACCATCGGGACTTAATCTGGAAAACTCAATGCTTATCATATCCCCGTCTTCAAAAATTTCCGTATCATACATAACCTTGTTGTATCCCGGACTTCCGCCGTGGAGATTGTTTGCTCCGTCATTTTTTTCTAATTCATAAACTTTTCCGTTAAGCTCAAACTTTGCTCCTCCGATACGATTCGCAGATCTTCCGATAAAAGAACCAAAACCGGGCTTATTATCCTCATAACCTTCTATATTTTCAAAACCTAAAGCCACATCATCTAATTTTCCGTTCCTGTCAGGTACTATTATGCTTACTATATTTGCCCCATAGTCGGTAAATGATACCTTCATGCCGTTACTGTTAGTTATAGTATATAATGTGGCTTCTTCCCCGTTTTTTGTTTTTCCGAATGGTTTTTGTGTTATTTTCATACTCTGCCCTTACTCCTTTTTTATTATTAATATCCGTTATATAAATACAAATATTAACTATAATGAACATTATACCATACATGATTAATTTATCCAATATACCTTTTACATCTTATTTTATAAACAGATTTAATTTTATATTGACAAGTATACCCAGTTGATATATACTTTACATACAATATATTGGCTGTTTGGTACCAAAAACAGCTATATATAGAAAACTATGGGTTTTAAGTGTCCCGGATACCGATAGGAATTTTTGATAAATACTATGGTTTTCGGGCATAATAGGGAAACAGGTGCAAATCCTGTACGGTCTCGCCGCTGTAAGTGGGGAGCCTGCTCCATCAATTTGATAAGCCACTGGATATTTATATCTGGGAAGGCCGGAGCCAAAGGCAATGATCCACAAGTCAGAAGACCTGCTTAAAACCCGTACCTAGGTTTCCACGAGTCATGGACAAAGGTACAATAAAGATCCTTTCTTTATTGTCCTTTCCTATTCATGCGAAAGGCTTTTTTATTGCCTTTTTGGCAGAGAAAGCCGCCAAAAAGAAAGGAGATACATATGAAAGAAGCAAAATATTGGTTAAAAGTATTTTTAGCAACACTGGGTCTTTTTGCTCTCACAGTTCTTTTGCTTTACCTGTTTTTGAACAAAAGGAACCCCTCATCTCCAGGTGTTAAGGAGATAACCGTACAGGTTATTGTTCCGGGCGAAGATGTCCAGGAGTTTGTCATAACAACTGAGGCATATACACTCCGTCAGGCATTGGAAGAAAAAGATATGATTAAAGGCCAGACAAGTACTTACGGTTTTTATATTACCGAAGTTAACGGCCGCAAAGCCGACGAATCAAAGCAGGAATGGTGGTGCATTACAAAGGACGGGGAAGAAATATTTACCGGAATAGACCTGATAAACATTCAGGATAAAGATAAATACGAGCTTACCCTGATGGAAGGTTATTAAAGCTATGAAAATATCATCAAAAACTAAAGATATTGTAATAGTCGGCATTATGTCGGCCTTGCTTTTAACCGTTCAGGTTGCATTATCATTTTTGCCCAACATTGAACTGGTATCTTTGCTGATTATTATCAGTACCATAGTTTTCGGGTGGAAAACCTTATCCATAATATATATCTTTGTCTTTGCGGAAGGGTTAATCTTCGGGTTTGGTTCCTGGTGGATATGCTATTTGTATGTATGGACTGTGCTGATGCTGATAACAATGATTTTCAGAAAGAACAGATCATCTTTTTTCTGGGCTCTTGTAGCCGGAGCTTTCGGGCTTGGCTTTGGCGCCCTTTGCTCTATACCGTATATTTTTATCGGCGGTTTACCCATGGCATTGGCCGGTTTCATAAACGGTATACCCTTCGATGTAACCCACTGCATCGCTAATTATATAATAACCCTGGTATTGTTTAAGCCATTGTATAATCTGCTTGATTGGATTAACAGGAAAGAATTCGGTAAGTAATGATATTTTAAATATAATACACAGTTAAATATCAAAAGACGGCTATAGATTTTTCTATGCCGTCTTTTATTTTTACTTTTATTAATATTTAGAAATCCAAACCGCTTCCCATGTTTCCAAAAGTAATACGCTTACCTTTTTGGTATATTCCGAAAATAAAAAGATCATCATCAAAGTTTGATGTATAAACAACGGGGGTTTTCTATTTTTTTGACAAGGTTTTTGCTATATCCAAAAGAAAACCCGGCTTACCTATTTGGCTTGCCGGGCTTTATAAGTTTTTATTACATAGTGATTGGCTCAAAAACCAAGTTTACGGTTGATTATACTTGTATACCCCTTCTTCTACTGTCTCATATTTAAGCTCTTTCCATTTTTTATAAAAATCAGGTAACCATCTTTCAATATTATGCCATTCTAAATAACATTCAATGTCATTATGATTAGCAGGTCCTTGTATATTTCCTATATAAGTTAGATATTTCTCAGGATACTCCGTTTTTTTGGTCATAAGTATCAATGCACTCATCCTAATAAACCCATCACTCAACTTGGTCCTTAAAGGAAAATCTAATGGTAATATTCGCTTATCTTTCATATCAGATAAATCAGGTAGATAATCAAAGATTTTGTCTATTATATGAATTCTCATGCTGGGTTTTCCTGAAAACTTATCAATACTCTCCCCAATTTTTTGAATTAATACATATTTCCCATCAAAATCGTGTCCATATATGCTACCTTCATGAAACTGATATGCATAAACATCATTGATGTTCCACAAATTCATATCAACTACACGTGGTTTTCGTACCTTTTTCTCTTTGGGCATAGGCGAATCCAATTTTTCTCTTAATTTCCCTAAAGTCTTTTTCCAACCGGCTCCACCGCTTTTGCTATCATCCCAATACTCCAAACCGCCACCTTTTTCTATCCATTCAAGAGCTTTTTCCTTTACTTCAGGAAGAAGGCGTCCCAACCTCCACTGGGTTTCAGCTAAAGCAAACCAAAAAAGAGGTTCGTCAATGTCTCCTATTAGCTCCTCATAATCTTCCATAATTGCTTTATAAGCGTCCTCGTTGCTATATCCATCCTGCAGCAGTTTGATATAACTGTCACGCACATCACAAGTAGTATCATTGGCATACAGACCTGAACCCCAAAAGCCCATTTTTACTTCCTCCTTATTAATCATCATAATAGCAGCTTAGAAGTTTTTCCAGACGTTCAAACTCGTATTTAAACTTATCCCACTTTTTAGGTGATATAGATTGTCTTATATTAATAAGAAATTTTGATATTTCATTATATAGTGAAAATGGTTTATTACCACTAGAATCTTTATAAATTAACGGATTATTATAACAATAGGAATATAAATTCAAACTAAGCGGATTTGTAACTTGTCCCTCATAAGTATCCTCATTAATAAACCTACCCAACGCCGGATCATAGTATCTTGCTCTAAGATAATATAATCCAGTCTCTTCATCAAATATTTCTCCTGCATATTTAAACGGATTACTTATGTTTTCATTGCTTTCCAGGATATTACCCCATTCATCATACTTATAATTATTTACAATTTTTCCGTTTCTGTCAACAATCTGGACTACATCTCCGTGGCCATTATAAAGAGAATAATATTCCCCTCCACCGGTATCCTTTTTAACCAGTACTCTGTCAGGTCCCCATACATAGTTTGCAGTTATATTATACGAATTATGGGCCTCAGCAACGACTCGTCCGGACAAATCATAGACATACAGATCAGAGCTTGTATTTGTATATTTTCCTGCTCTTAATCCGTCTGCATAATACTCCATGTAAGTTACTTTATTGCCTTTTGACACCTGATAACCAATTTCCCCTATAAAAAAGCATAAAAAAATCCTTAAGGAAAACCCTTAAGGATTTTTTATAATCAATTCCGTTATAACAATATAGCCTATTTTAAAACTTATATCTTATATATAAAGTTTGAAAAAGGTACATTGTAAACCCAACATTGATTATAATCTGGTTACATTAGTTGCTTGAGGCCCCTTAGCTCCTTGTACGATTTCGAACTCTACTTCCTGGCCTTCTTCAAGAGACTTGAAGCCTTCCATATTAAGACCTGTATAGTGTACGAAAATGTCGTTGCCTTGTTCATCACAGATGAAACCAAAGCCCTTTTGGTTGTTAAACCACTTAACTGTACCTTTGTTCATGAAAAAAATCCTCCAAAAAATAAATATTTAATTGCCGAACTGTTTCAGCAATAAACCAATCATATCATTCTTTTACAGCCGTGTCAAACATTATTTATTGTTAATATTATTTATTTCATAAGCTTCTTTGTCACTGCATACCTCATACCCGTTGGCTCTTAATACTTCCAGGGCAAGATTTAAATCGGATGCTTTCATAATTATTGAAGTATCTTTTCCGGTGGTTGAAAGTGTATACATATATTCTACACTTAATCCCGCATCAAAAAGTATTTTTAAAACTTCATGCAAGGTTCCGGGTTTTTGGGCTATCTTTACGGCTATAACATCAGCCAGACTGGCGGAAAATCCTTCCTCTCTCAAAACCCGCCTTCCTTCTTCCGGGTCTGAGACAATCATTCTTAACATACCGTATTCCGCCGTATCTGCCAGACTAAAGGATGCTATGTTTATATTATGATCCTTTAATACCTTTGTGACGTCTTCCAGTCTTCCCACCTTGTTTTCTATAAATACAGAAAGCTGCTTAATTAGCATGGTACCCCTCCTTTTTCAATCAACTGTTTAACAATACGGTCCTACTCATACAATTTTCTCTTGTCGATAACTCTCTTGGCCTTTCCTTCGCTTCTGGCAATAGTCTTAGGCTCAACCAAAGTAACCTTTACAGATAATCCGAGAGCCGACTGTAGTACGCCTGCAATTTTCTTTGTCAGGTTTTCCAGTTCCTTAATCTCGTCAGAGAAGAAATGTTCTTCGACTTCAACCTGGATTTCCAAAACATCCAGATTATTTACCCTGTCAACAATAAGTAAATAATGAGGGCTGGTTTCACCCAGTTCCAGCAAAGCAGCTTCAACCTGAGACGGAAATACGTTTACGCCCCGGATAATCAGCATATCATCTGAACGTCCTTTAAATCTTCCGATTCTGGCTATGGTTCTTCCACATTCACAAGGCTTATATGTAATATTTGTCAGATCTTTTGTCCTGTACCTGAGTAAAGGCAGGGCTTCCTTCGTCAGGGTGGTAATAACCAGTTCTCCGATCTCTCCTTCCTTGCAGGGCTCAAGGGTTTGGGGGTTGATTATTTCCGGCAGGAAATGATCTTCGTAAATATGCAGTCCCTTATGATACTCACAGTCTGCAGCCACACCGGGACCAAGTATTTCACTAAGGCCATAAATATCGTATGCCTTAAGGTTAAGTTTGTTTTCAATTTCCTTACGCATATTTTCCGTCCATGGTTCGGCACCGCAGATTGCAGCTTTCAGTTTTATCTTATCAAGCTTGCCTTCCTCTTCAAGGCACTCGGCTATATGAAGCAAATATGAGGGTGTACATGCAATTGCAGTTACTTCAAAATCTTCCATCATTGTTATCAGTCTTTTGGTGTTGCCGGTAGACATGGGTATAACTGTTGCTCCTAAATTTTCAGCTCCATAATGAAGTCCCAGACCACCGGTAAAAAGTCCGTATCCGTAAGCCACCTGTATTTTGTCGTTTATTCCTATGCCTGCCATGGCAAGTACCCTGGTTACGCACTCCTGCCATATCTCAATATCCCTTCTGGTGTATCCGACTACGGTAGCCTTGCCGGTTGTACCGGACGAAGCATGTACCCTGACAATCTGGGATTGGGGTACGGCAAACAGTCCGAAAGGATAATTTTCTCTAAGATCATCCTTTGTAGTAAAGGGAAGCTTATGCAGGTCTTCTATCCCTTTGATATCACCAGGTTCCAAACCAAGCTGCTGCATTTTTTTTCGATAGAATTCCACATTATGATAAACATGGCTTACTGTCTTTTTCAGCCTGGCACTTTGCAGGTTTATAAGTTCATCCCTGCTCATACATTCTTTGGTTTCATTCCATATCATAATATATCCTCCTGTTCGGCAACAGAATACCCCTTATCTGTTAGTAATAACTTGGTCTTTTCCAGGTCGCTTGTATTTAAGATTATTAAAGGAGCTTTATTTCTGCGAAATACGACTGAATAGATATAGTTTATCCCAAGTCCCTCATTGGCTATTAACTGCAACATATCATTCAAAACCCCTGGTTTGTCTTCAAGCTCTACGGCAATAGCATCCGAAACGGTAACCGCATACCCTTTCTCAATTAAATATTTTTTTGCCTCGTCCGGTCGGTCTACTACTATTCGTAATATGGCAAATTCCGGTGTGTCAAATGAAGCTATGGCCCTCAAGTTTATACTATGTTCTTTTAATATGGCGGTTACTTGCGCAACACTGCCGATTTCATTTTGAATAAAAACGGACAATTGCCGGATCACAGCTATACCCCCTCCCTCTATATAATCTATACGATTCCTTTAAATCGATAAGTAATTAAATCAATATCAGCAACCTTCACATAGTAAATCAGTAAAATGAAGTAATTATGAATTTCACAGTATTTACTCGCCCAAACCATATCCGATCTCAAATGCCCTTTTGTTTATATCTATTGTCTTTGGCGGCACGGTCTTTTCAATTACATTCAGCCATTCTTCCTTAGAAAAGTTCATATGCTTAGCAGCCATGCCGAGTACAATCATATTGAATACTTTACTGTTTCCCAGCTTTTTTGCTTCATCTATGGCATTTATCCTATATATTCTGTGATTGGAAGAAAGGTTTTCAATAATATCAGAAGGATATTTTGCTGCCCCTATGACAACCGGCATAGGATCAATTCTTTGGTCATTTAAAATTATTACACCGTCTTTTTTAAGAAAATGTGCATATCTTAAGGCTTCCAATTTTTCAAAAGCTATCAGGATGTCCGCCTGTCCTTCCTCGACAATGGGCTCGTATACTTTTTTTCCGTATCTTACGAAAGTAACAACACTGCCGCCCCGCTGTGCCATCCCGTGAACCTCGGAAAGCTTTACGTCATATCCTGCCTGGATAGTAAGACCGCCAAGGATTCTGCTGGTAAGCAATGTCCCTTGTCCGCCTACACCTACAATCATAATATTCTTTGTTTCCATGGTTGTCCTCCTATCTTACCTTGATACTGCATATAGCATTGAATTTACACAAAGATTCGCACAGGCCGCAGCCGTTACACATGGTATCGTTTATAACGATCTCGCTGTTTTCCGTCTTTGTAATGGCAGGACATCCGGGTTTCATACATTGCCCGCATTTCTTGCAGTTTTCCTGGTTTACGGTATACTGCTTTGTTACCGGTGATTTATCAAGCAAGGCACAAGGAGCCTTTGCTATTATGACCGCAAGTTCGTCCGAGGCAACCGCTTCCTTGACAGTCTTTTCCAGCAAATTTATATCAAAAGCATCCACTACGTAAACGTTAGGTACACCTACTGCTTTGCACAGTGCTTCCAAATCAACCGCATATGTATCCTCTCCTTTAAGGGTCTTTCCTGTAGCGGCATGGTCCTGGTGCCCGGTCATTCCTGTAGTGGAATTGTCAAGAATTAAAACCGTCCCGGTGCTTTTATTGTATACCATATTTATAAGTGAATTTATGCCTGTATGTAAAAATGTTGAATCTCCTATTACAGCCACCCAGTTTTTGATATATTCCTTGCCTTTGGCCTTTTCCATTCCGTGCAGGGACGAAATACTGGCGCCCATGCAGATTGTTGTATCCACTACTCCTAACGGAGCAACAGCTCCCAGAGTATAACAGCCAATATCCCCGGCTCCGTGAATTTTTAGTTTCTTTAATACGGAATAAACACTCCTGTGAGGACAGCCCGGGCACAATATAGGAGGCCTGTTAGGCAATTCCGCTGCCGGAAGCAAAGATATATTTTCACCTTTTATGGCCCGTCTTAACATATTGGCGGAATACTCTCCCTGTACCGTAAGAATATCTTTTCCTATGGCATTAATCCCCCAGGATTTTACCTGTTCTTCAATTACCGGGTCCAGTTCTTCTATTATATAAAGGGTCTCTACCCTGGATGCAAACTCCTCAATCAGTTTTCTCGGCAGAGGATTTACTATTCCCAGTTTTAACACCGAAGCTTCCGGAAGAGCTTCTTTCACGTATTGATAAGGGATACCCGAAGTGATAACGCCGATTTTTGAGTCTTTGTATTCAACCTTGTTAATCGGAAAATCGCAGCTGTCTTTTATAAGCGCAAGCTCTCTGCTTTCTACAACCAGATGACGCTGTTTTGCATTTCCGGGCATCATAACATATTTAGCTATATCCCTGACATATGGTTTATCCTCTATATCAAGCCTTTCATTTAATTCCACCAGTCCCTGGGAATGGGATAATCTGGTTGTGCTTCTTACAATAACAGGCGTATCATACTTTTCACTTAATTCAAATGCGAATTTAACAAACTCTTTCGCTTCTTGGCTGTCTGCAGGTTCCAGTACCGGAATTTTTGCCGCCCTTGCAATTGCTCTTGTATCCTGTTCATTTTGCGAACTGTAAAGGCCCGGATCGTCTGCTACTATTACTACCAGGCCTCCGTTAACACCGGTGTATGAAGCGGTAAACAAAGGGTCAGCGGCAACGTTTAATCCTACATGCTTCATTGATGCCAAAGCCCTGACTCCGCTTATGGATGCTCCTATGGCTACCTCCAGGGCTACCTTTTCATTGGGTGACCATTCCGAATATATCCCATCATACTTGACTATAGCTTCACTGATTTCCGTACTGGGCGTACCGGGATATGCGGCAGACACTTTACACCCTGCCTCATAAGCTCCCCGGGCAAAAGCCTCGTTGCCCAGCATCAATACTTTATCAGACACTTGTCTTCTCCTTTCTTATGTACCGATTTAACGTCATACGTTTTGCTTATATTATAATACATAAAAATGTTAAATTACACCTTTTTTCATCTGGCTATTTACTTTTTTTGCATTTACGTCAGGACATATTTTATATCTTTTAAATAAAACATATCTATTGCCTTGATTGATTTCGTTGCTATGTTTATTTACACATACATACTATATTAATCTTAATAATCTTACATTTTACGCAGGTCCGTAACACGCTTTGCTTTACCTTCGAATCGCTTAAGGCTTCTTGGCGCAACCAGTTTTACGGCTGCATCCAGGCCAAGCACAGTCCTAAGATTTGATTTTATCCTCTTTTCCAGTTCGCCAAGTTTGGCATAAGAATCAAGCAGAGATTCGTCTGCCAGTTCAACCTTAATTTCCATAAAATCCAAATAATCTTTTCTGTCCACAACAATTTCATAGTGAGCCCCGATTTCAGGCACTTTAAACAGCACTTCCTCAATCTGGCTTGGAAATACGTTAACACCCCTGATAATAAGCATATCATCGGATCTGCCGGACAAACTTTCCATCCTGACCGTAGTTCTGCCGCACTTGCAGGGTTCATAGAAAAGTCTTGTTATATCTCTTGTCCGGTAGCGTATTAAAGGAAGAGCCTCTTTTGTTATACAGGTAATAACCAGTTCTCCCTTTGCTCCCGGCGGCAAGACTTCGCCCGTATCCGGATCGATAATTTCCGGAATAAAATGATCCTCATTAATATGCATACCGCATAATTCAAGACATTCGCCGGATACCCCCGGTCCCATAAGTTCACTCATGCCGTAATTTTGAGTGACCGTCATTTTGCTTCCCCAAAGCCTGTGCATTTCACTGCGCATGGCTTCGGACATACCCTCACCGCCAAAAAGACCGATTCTTACATTTAAATCTTTTTCCGGGTCTAGCCCCATCTCCCTGGCAACTTCGGCAATATGCAAAGCATATGACGGCGTTGCCACAAGCAGGGTTGTCCCAAAATCCTGCATATACATAATCTGCTTCTTAGTATTACCTGCAGAAGCAGGGCATACAACAGCTCCTATATTTTCCAGACCATAGTGAAGACCCAAAGCTCCTGTAAACATTCCGTATCCGAAGCAAATCTGGGCTATATCTTCCGAAGTGGCACCTCCCATACAGGCAATACGGGATACGCATTCTGTCCAGATTTGCAGGTCTTTTCTTGTATAGCCTACTACGGTAGGCTTTCCTGTGGTACCTGAAGAAGCATGTATGCGCACCAGGTCTTTTTTCGGTACCGTAAACAAACCGAAAGGATAATTATCCCTTAAGTCCTGTTTTGTAGTAAACGGAAGTTTTTTAAGGTCTTTAAGATCCTTGATGTCTTCACAGCTTATTCCTGCCTGTTCCATTTTCTTACGATAAGCAGGCACCTTTTCATAAACCCGTTTTAAAGTTTCCTTAAGCCTTGTAAACTGAATATTTTCTATTTCCTGTCTTGGTAGCGTTTCCTCTTTCGCCCATATCATTTTAATATCCCCTTACTATATTTTATAAATATTGATTACTTCTTGATATGTTGTTAATTTGCCTACAGTTAGCATCTGCATTTTACATTTAACCTTTACTTTATAAGCGATTAAACTACTCCTGTACCGGTATGTAGCTTCCTTTGCTTTCTGTCTTTTGGTAGCACTCAAAAATTTCCTCTACTTTTTCCTTCTTCATTTTAGGGGTAAGGATACTGACTACAGGCACGACTATAAGTCCTGCAACCATAGCCAAAGCCCCGGCATTAATAGGAGAACTGATATATCCGAAGATCATATTGGTTGTTGTAATTCCCACACCGGTTGCAAAACTTGTCCAAACCGCAGTTTTTGTAACCCCTTTCCAGTATATTCCGTATAAAAACGGCGCCAAAAATGCTCCCGCCAAAGCTCCCCATGAAATTCCCATAAGCTGTGCTATAAAGACAGGCGGATTAAGGGCAAGAATTACCGAAAGCATTATAAATAACAGAATCAATATTCTCATTATCCTGATCTGCTTCTTCTCACTTAAGTCCTTATAGAGTGCCCCCTTAATCAGATCTAACGTAATTGTAGAACTGGATGTCAGTACAAGAGCCGATAAAGTCGACATAGAAGCTGACAGCACCAAAACGACAACCATCCCAATCATTGCATCCGACAAAGATGAAAGCATGCTTGGTATAATAGCATCATACATAACCCTGCCCTGGTCGTTATAAATAGCTGGACTGTCAAACAGTCTTCCGAATCCTCCAAGAAAATAGCAACCCCCGGCTATAACAATAGCAAATACAGTAGAAATCACCGTTCCAGTCTTGATGGATTTTTCATTCTTTATGGCATAAAACTTATGTATCATTTGAGGAAGGCCCCAGGTTCCCAGGGATGTTAAAATTACTACTCCGATTAAATTGAAGGGATCGGGACCGAATATGGAAGTAAACATTCCATCTTGTCCTATAGTTGCGGGAAAATCGCTCTCAAGCTCAGCAAGCTTTTCGACAGCTAATAACAGGCCTCCCTGTCTTCCAAGAACAGCCGCAATCACAGCAATTATCCCGATTATCATAACTATTCCCTGAATAAAATCGTTTATGGCTGTTGCCATATAACCTCCGGCTATAACGTATATACCGGTAAGTACCGCCATAGTAAGAACACACACCCAATAAGGAATATCAAAGGCCATGCCGAACAATCTTGATAAACCGTTGTAAACCGATGAGGTATAAGGAACCAAAAAAATAAAAGCTATAAGTGATGCGGCAACTTTTAAGGCTTTACTGTCATATCTGCTGCCAAAAAAGTCAGGCATGGTGGAAGATTTAAGATGATTGGTCATAATACGGGTTCTGCGTCCGAGTATTACCCATGCCAGCAAACTTCCGATTATGGCATTGCCTATTCCGATCCAGGTGGCGGATAAACCGAATCTCCATCCGAACTGACCGGCATATCCGACAAAAACCACCGCAGAAAAATAAGAGGTCCCATAAGCGAAGGCCGTAAGCCACGGTCCTACAGTTCTTCCTCCCAATACAAAATCCCCGACATTAGTGGCATACTTTCTGGCAAAGATTCCGACTGCAATCATAATTGCAAAGAAAGAAACCAAAAATAATAACTTTATTACCACTTTTTATACCTTCCTTTTTATGTATTCTTTATTCGTTTAACGCTTTAAAGCGTCTATGTCGTAAAGTAATGGTAGCACTTATTAATTTTTCTGTCAATACTTTGACAATATTTTTAGGTCGCTGCAGTAAAATTTTGTATAATTTACACAATCAAATAAGGTATCCTATTGAGCCAGAATTAAATCCCCCAAGCAGACATCTGTTTTCTCTTACTATATCTGTTTTATAATAAAAACCATCCCCAATATAAGAAATCCGTTCAATTCTTAAATGGAAGATGGGGGAAACCGCTATCATCAACAGTTAAAATTAAATAAATTTCAAACATAATAAAACTGCACCTCAAAATGCTGTTTTACTAACATTTTGGGTGCAGTTTTATAAAAATTTTTCTAAAATTTTATTCTTCTTTATTTGCCACAACGGCAATTCCAAGCTCTGCTAGCTGTTTATCATCAACAGTACTTGGTGCTTCAGTCATCGGGCATGAAGCGTCTTTAACCTTGGGGAAAGCTATTACATCCCTGATACTGTCTTCTTTTGCCATAAGCATGATAAGACGGTCAAGACCGTATGCCAAACCTGCATGAGGAGGTACACCGTACTTGAATGCATTAAGAAGGAAGCCGAAACGGTTGTAAGCGTCTTCCTTGGTAAAGCCTAAAACTTCAAACATTTTCTCCTGAACTTCGCTTTGATATATTCTTACGGAACCGCCTCCAATCTCGGTGCCGTTTAATACAATATCATAAGCCTTTGCCCTGACCTTGCCGGGGTCCGTATCAAGCAAGTGAAGGTCTTCATCCATAGGCATGGTAAAAGGATGATGCTTGGCCACGTATCTGCCCTCTTCTTCGGAATATTCAAGCAGAGGAAATTCCGTAACCCAAAGGAATTTATACTCGTCTTTATTCAAAAGATCCAGCCTTTTTGCCAACTCTACCCGTAAATTTCCGAGGGCGGCAAATACGATATCATCCTTATCGGCGGCAAAGAGCAATAAATCTCCCGGCTTTCCTTCCATAGCATTAACCAAATCTGCCAGTTCCTGCTCGGTCATGAATTTTGCAAAGGATGACTTGTAAGATCCGTCCTCATTTATTGCAAGGTAGGCCAAACCTTTGGCTCCGAAATCTTTTACGAAGTCAACCAAAGAATCTATCTGTTTTCTTGGCATATTTGCCTGTCCCTGGGCATTGATGCCGCGGACAGAACCGCCGTTTTCTATGGCTGATGTAAATACACCGAAACCACAGTTTTTAACTATCTCCGATACGTTCTTAAGCTCCATGCCGAAACGGATATCAGGCTTATCGGAGCCGAATCTTTCCATAGCTTCCGCATAGGTCATTCTCGGTATCGGAAGTTCAACATCTATACCGATGCATTCTTTAAACAGGGTCTTAAGCAACCGTTCGTTTACATCGATAACGTCGTCAACATCAACAAAGGACAATTCCATATCTATCTGGGTAAATTCCGGCTGACGGTCAGCTCTTAAGTCCTCGTCACGGAAACATTTTACTATCTGGAAGTACCTGTCGTATCCGGCGACCATCAAAAGCTGCTTAAATAGCTGGGGTGATTGAGGAAGGGCATAGAAATTGCCGGGATATATACGGCTAGGAACCAGATAATCCCTTGCTCCTTCCGGTGTGCTTTTTGTCAGCATGGGCGTTTCTATTTCAAGGAAACCTTCTTCCGTCAGGAATTTGCGAACCACAGTCGTTGCTTTGCTTCTTAGCATCAGGTTTCTTTGTAAATCCGGCCTTCTAAGATCCAAATACCTGTACTTAAGTCTTAAGTCTTCCTTGGTTTTGCTGTCCTCCTCAATAGGGAAAGGAGGGGTTTCCGCTTCTGAAAGAATTCTTAAATCATGAGCTCTTATTTCTATATCTCCTGTTACCAGGTTTTCATTTACCGCACCGGATCTGTATTCTACTCTTCCGGTAACGGCAATTACATATTCACTCTTTAAACGTGCCGCTTTGGCAAAGCCTTCGCTGCCGATATCGCTTTCTTCAAATATAATCTGCAGAATTCCGGAACGGTCTCTCAAGTCTACAAATATTATACCGCCCTTATTCCTGCTTTTTTGTACCCATCCCATTACCGTTACTGTTTCACCGACATTATTTCTTGATACTTCTGTACAACGATGGCTTCTGCGTAAACCTTTCATTGATTCAGCCATATTTTCACAATCTCCTTTTTCTATAAGTATGCCATATATTTTAATTAATTTATTTAAAACTGTCTACTGATTATTTTACTTCATTTATTCGTTGACGTAAAAGTCCAGGCATCTTCTGTTGCAGGTCCTCGGCCTTACTATATCAGTCCCCACTCTTACATGTTCAGGATGTGTCTGATATGCCTTATAGGCTTCCTCACTTACAAAGACCGAATCAAGAAGAATATCCGCATCAGAAGAAAACATGGGCTTTATAAGCACCTCTAATGATACAATCCCGTCAATCAGGTTTTTTAAGTTTTCCAATTCTCTTTTAATTTCTTCAGCGTATTTTTTGTTTTCTTCTTCTGAGAATTCTTCTCTGAAATTCCATGCCACTATATGCCTTATCATATATTATCCCCCTTGCCGCTCTGTATTTTCATTTTAAAATCCAAAAATATATTTCAGTATTCTAATTGACTCAGATAATTATAACATATGTGTCAAAAAATTCGTATCAGAAATTTAAAACGGTATTATGTATTATATCAATCCTTTCTGATCGTATTTAAAAGCAAACAAAAGAAGGCCGCTTCAAATCGGCCAGGTTTTAGGATTAAAAATTCTCAAACCTTTATGAAACAGCCTTCTTAATAGATATGATTTATGCAGACTATTGTGTTATAAATGGAGATGCGGGAAGTCCTTCTTTATTATATAAATTTGCCTTTTCGGGATTATCCGCCCAGGCATAACGGACCCTTGAAGGTTGCGGTACTTTTTTGCTGTATACTACAACACTGTCATTATCTATTTCGGCTTCGGCAGGATAAAAGACACCGTCTTTTCCGCATATTTCGAAAGTTTCAAGCTTATTTCCCTTTACTGTCAAACCGCTGCCGGTATATTTGAAATATAGCCTGATTTTGTTTTCTTCCACTATCATCCTGTCATATATAGGCCCACTGCAAACGATGTCCTCACCAAACACATGATTTAACGCCCAAAGAGCCAGTCTCTCACCGACACTCTTTTTATCCCAAGGATGAAGATCATTATACATACCCACATCAATTGTTACTGCCATGCCGGTATTGGGTAATTCCAGTACCCGCCTTTGTGCCTCCCTTAGTTCAGCCCAACCGCTGACTTCCGGTTCCATCCTCCACGGGCAATAGTTGGCAAGCTGCACATAATAGAAAGGTATATTTCCTAAGTCCCAAAGCTTTCTCCAGTCGTTTATAACGGCCTCAAACAGTTCTTTGTAATCGTAAGGGTATCCGGTATTTGATTCGCCCTGGTACCAAAGAACACCCCTGATACTGTAGTTTCTCAAAGGATAAATCATACCGTTATAAAGGCCGGTAGGTTTATATTGGAAAAAAGTAATAGGATCCTGTGCTTTTGATATAGCCCCTATCTTATATCTCCATGTTCCTGATATAGGTATTTGCTCGTCTTCAATCTTAATATAATAGGGCATATCAGTTACAAATCCGCCGATATTGGAAGTAATAATAAGACGTACTGCGATTACGTTTCTTCCGGTTTTTAATAATCCTTCCGGAATTTTATATCTTCTTGGAGGATAAAGATATCCTGTATTTCCGACCTGGACACCGTTTATATAAGTATCATCGCCATCAATGAGTGTGCCAAGTATCAGTTTTCCTTCTTTACCTGCCAGCCTTTCGGGAAGCCAGAATTCTTTTCTTAACCATACAGACCCTCTTATAGGTTCCAGTTCCGTCCCTCGGAAGCTTGCCGGTAAATCAATATCTCTCCAATCGCTGTCGTTATATTTTTCACTGTACCAGGGTTCAGGTATTTCATGCAGGCCTTCGTCTTTTTTGAAAAGTTCGTCATACCAGTTCTGAATTCTTTCGGCATCACTTGCTATGGTATCCTTTACATAAGATTCGTCTTTGCATTGTTCCAAAATATCCGTATATCTGTCAAATCTCATAAGTGTTTTTTCACTCATCCAGGCTTCTGCCGGTGTTCCGCCGATTGCGGTAAAGAGCAGTCCGATCGGTATTTTATATTTGTCATATATTTTCCTTGAGAAGAAATAGCCTATGGCACTGAAACTGTATACCGTTTCGGGATTTACAGGAACCCACATCCCTTCGGCAACTTCGTCTACCGGCCCGTTAAAATTATAGACCATAGGCACCGTAAATTGTCTTATTTCTGGATAATTTGCCCCTTTTACCTCATCTTCGAATAAATCAAGGGTACGGCTTACCGGAATTTGCATATTGGATTGTCCGCCAAGTACCCATACGTCGCCCACAAGGACATCCTTAATTACTTTTTCCTCATCCTCATGGTTTATAACTATTTCATAAGGTCCGCCCGCCTTTAGATCATATAAGACAACCATCCAGCAGCCGTCATCATTTACTACTGTCTTATATTCATTATTCATAAATGTTAGCTTTAGCTCTTTACCCGGGACCCCTTTTCCCCATATCTTCACTCTGGAATCTCTTTGAAGTACCATTCCGTCACTTAGTAAAGGTGAAAGCCAAATTTTATTTGTCATTTTATCGTAAGTCTCCTTTCAAAATTAACAGTATCAAAATGCCAGTACCACGGATGGTTAACTCAACTAACTGTTTTCTATTAATATTTATTGTATCAAATCGTTTTATTATAAGCTAATTGTTATTGACTTATTATTCTCATAAGCTTATACTTATACCATAATTTGCCTATGATAAAAGGAGGCTTATATGACTACCCAACAGATTGAGTATGTTCTAACTCTTGCGGAAGAAAAAAGTTTTTCAAAAGCCGCACAAAAACTATATGTAACCCAGCCTTCCCTTAGCCAATTCATTAAAAATCTGGAAAATGAACTTCGTGTTCAGCTTTTTGACAGAAGCACCAATCCCATACGCCTTACTCCTGCGGGAGAAGCTTTTGTTAATGCTGCCCGTAAAATTAAAGCAATTGAAGAGGAGTTGCATATAAAGTTAGCCGATCTTACAAATTTAAAAACTGGCGAGTTAAGAATAGGTACCAGTCCCTTTCGTGCCTCCTGCTTGTTGCCAAAAAGCATAGCTAAATTTCATGAGTTATATCCCGGGATAAGCATACATATCCTTGAAGAGGTTACCGTCAAGCTGGAAGAAGCCGCCATGGACGGCAGTATTGATCTTTTTTTAAGCACAGGCCCGTTTGATGAAAATATTTTTCATGTTGAAGAACTTGCCGTAGAACAGCTCTTTCTTGCCGTTCCTCCGGACAATCCTATTAATAAAGGGCTGGAATCATACCATATATCGAATTATGACATAAAGATGGCCTCTGTTAAGTATCATAAAACTCCCCCTGTAGATCTTTCCGTATTCAGGTCGGCTCCTTTTATATTTGTAAAGCAAAATCAAAAATTATATGACATAGCTTCAGAGTTTTGCCTGTCGGCAGGCTTTAATCCTTACGTTATATTATGCAGTGAGCGGCTGGAAACCGCATTTTCCTGGGCTTTAGCCGGCATAGGGTGTACTTTTGTCCCCGACTTCCTAATCAGATTCGGTAATTATGAAAAACATCCTATATATTATAAGCTTAACCACCCGAAAGCAACCCGTAATATATGTATTGTCTACCGCAAAAACCGCTATCTGTCCAGAGTCGCTCTGGAATATATATCACTTCTTAAAAAGCTTATAGGATACGGTACCTGGTCCTACCCTGTGCCGCTAAACTGATGAAATTTTAAAAACCTGCTGTAAATATTGTTTGGAATGTCATGCAGTCCCAAACTGGTATAATTACAGCAGGTTTTATTGTTTAGAAACACTATTTACACAAGTATCTTATTTACCGCTTTTAAAATTATTAATAAATACAGTTATTTCATTAAGGCTTATTTCGGTCTGTTCTCCGGTTTCCATATTCTTTATATTTGCTTTGCCTGTGGCAAGCTCATCAGCTCCGATTATTACCGAGTGTATTGCACCGATTTTGTTGGCGTATTTCATCTGTGCCTTTACGCTGCGCTCCATATAATCGGTTTCCACAATCAGGCCTTGTTTTCTTAAATCCCTTACTATCTTATAAGCCGCAGCCTTTGCTTCTTTACCCAAAATACCGACATACAGGTCCACATTGGGTTCTTTTGGTAACTCAACTTTTTGTGCTTCCAGTTCGTTTATAATCCTTTCTATGCCGATACCAAAACCAACCGCAGGAATATCCTGCTTTTCGTCAATTTCATGAACCAAATTATCATATCTGCCGCCGCCGCATAAGGTAAATCCTTCGCTGTTTATAAATTCGAAAACCGTCTTCGTATAATAATCAAGGCCTCTTACTATACCCGTATCAACTTCGAAAGGAATACCAAGGTCATTAAGAAGATTCTGCAGTTCATTAAAATGATTCCTACAGTCCTCATCCAGATAATCAACGGTTCTGGGAGCGTCTTTTACGATTTCCTTGCAGCTGTCCACTTTACAGTCCAATACCCTTAGCGGATTTTTTGTCATTCTTTCTTTACAGGTAGGACAGAGTTTGTCCGCATTTTTATTTAAAAAGGCCAGCAATGCCTCATTGTAATCTTTTCTGCAATTCTTGCATCCGATACTGTTGATATGCAGTTTTATCCCCTTAAGGCCAAGCTTCTCCAAAAATTCCATAAGGAGGGAAATAATCTCCACTTCAGCCAAGGGGCTTGCCGAACCGAAGAACTCGACACCGAATTGGTGGTGCTGTCTTAATCTTCCGCTTTGGGGATTCTCATAGCGGAAAGCCTGGGTAACATAAAACAACTTTGTAGGCTGGCTTTCTGCATATAAGCTGTTTTCAAGATAAGCCCGGACAGTTCCTGCCGTCCCTTCAGGTTTTAAGGTTATGCTTCTTCCTCCCTTATCCTCAAAAGTATACATTTCTTTTTGCACTACGTCCGTTGTTTCCCCTACACCTCTCTGAAAAAGGACCGTATGCTCGAAAACCGGAGTTATTATTTCTTTAATATTATATGACCGGCATAACTTACGGGCCGTTTCCTCGATTATGGTTCTCTTATACATGTTGGAACCGTACCAATCCTGTGTTCCCTTCGGTCTTTGTGTAATCATCATAATCCTCCTAAAAACCTAAATTTAATTTCCTAAATCCTATGACCTTTAATTATGTGGAATTTATTATATATGGCTGATTAATTCGTATTGTTATTATCATAAGTATATAGAGGAATTTACCCATTTAATTTATTTGTCATTTTAAAGAATGAATATATATCATTTATAAATACTCATAAATTTTTTAACTCAATTTATATAACCAGGCAATATAAAATTTAAAATAACTTAAAATCTATTTATCTATTTACTTTTCAGCAACTGCGGGTTATTTGCAAGAAATTCCTGCTTTCTTGCAATCATTTCATCAATCCGTTCAATATAATCATTCAGGTTTTTTACGTTATCTACCCGTTCTATTCTGTTTTCATCATAAAACACAAATTTTGACAAAGCTCCGGCACCCAACGCCAGGATGGTTTGCTTTTCTTCCATTATTAAAATATTATATAAACCTTCCTTGCCGTCTCTTGCATAGCCTATATTCTCAAGATTATCCGCCATATTCTTCTGTCTGTATAAATAATAAGGATGATAATCGTTCTTTCTTGCAAATTCCATAGATAGCTCAAGCATTATAGGTACATCCACCGGCTGCAGGTTATAAAAACTTTCTTTTTCGGCATTTAGCCTTGCAGCCCTCTTTATAGCCAGAGTATGGACTGTCAGGCTGTCCGGATTTAGCTTACCTATCTTTTTTAAGGTATCTTCCACGTCCTCAGGGGTTTCGCCGGGAAGTCCTATTATAATATCCATATTGATATTATCAAAGCCAATTTTCCTTGCCATGGCAAAAGCTTCTTCAACCTGTTCTACCGTATGTCTTCTGCCTATAAGATCAAGTGTTTTTTGCTGCATAGACTGAGGGTTTATGGAAATCCTGTTTACGCCCCACTTTTTCAACACTTCGAGTTTTTCTTTATTTATACTGTCCGGTCGCCCTGCCTCCACACAAAATTCCATCACATGGGTAAAATCAAATTGCTTTTTTACTAAACCAAGCAAACGGTCAAGCTGGCCGGCTGAAAGAGAAGTAGGGGTGCCCCCTCCCAGATAGACGCAAACAAGCTTTTTATCGGGAAAGCAAGTGGCCCCGTATCTAATTTCTTTTTCCAGGGCGTCAAGATAGGCTTCTATACGACCGGCAAATCTTTCTGCAGAAAATGAGGGAAAAGAGCAGTACAGACAGGTGCTTGGGCAAAAGGGTATGCCTATATACAGGCTGTATCCGTTTTTATAATCCATTTTATGAAGAAGTCTTCGCTCCCTGTCAGCTATGTCTATGCTTAAATCTGTTTTTTCCCTGGAGCAAAGGTATTCCTTTTCCATAATAGCATATATGGTTTCTTCATCCATACCCTTATCAAGCATTTCATATACCAATTTTGTTGGCCTGATACCGGTTAGTGTACCCCAGGGAAGTTCTTTTTTGCTCAGCTTCGAAAGGGTCTTATATAAAAGCCTTTTTAAGGCATTTTTATAAGCGGCTTTTTCTGTAACCGGGTCCGGCCCATCAGTTGCCGCCTGATACTGTTTGCCTTCTATATCTGCAAATATACTGATTTTATTTTTATCAAAATCCATCCGTATGAAATCCGATATATCGCTTTCTTTCGGTATATCTTTATCTGTTATTACCACTTCTTTTCGCGGATAAAATGCTTTTACCAGCGGATGGATATCATTTTCATACGTCCTGTCGGAAAGGATAACTTTTATCATTCTTGCTCCCATTGTGTAATATTTTAACAAATCTATAAAAAAGGATTATATTGTTTTTCATGCCCTATGGTTGTAGGCCTTCCGTGACCGGGGTAAACTTCCGTTTCATCCGGCAATATAAAAAGCCTGCTTTTTATTGATTCTATTAGTCTTTGATGATTTCCTGTCGGAAGATCCGTTCTTCCTATGCTTTCATAAAAAAGAGTATCTCCGCTGAATAATGTGGACTCATCTTTCAAATAATAGCAAGCCCCGCCTTCCGTATGGCCGGGTGTATATATAACCTGCCAGATTAGACCTGCTGCCTCGAACTCTTCCTTGTCTTTAAGGAAATAGTCGGGTTTTAAACTTACTTCTCTTCCAAAATTAATTGACGCGTTCAAATTGGAATCATTTAAAAGAGTTTCTTCGTTTTCACCGGCGTATATACCGGCTCCGGTCAGAGCTTTAAGTTTTTCGGCAGCCATTATATGGTCAAAATGACCGTGGGTTAAAAGTATACGCTTACACACCAGGTCATTTTCATTTAAATAACTATATATTTTTTCCGCCCTGTCGGCAGGATCTATAACGACGGCTTCCTTTGAATCCCGGGCTCTTACTATATAGCAGTTGGTCTGCACCATGCCCAGCACCATTGTTTTTATCTTAATATTTTTCATAACACCTTACCTGCTTTCATAGTGCAAAACTTAAAGTATTATTCTTAAAAATATTTATTGTTAGTATTTAATGTTATCCGGCTGTCCTTTCTATATCAAGTACGCTTTCCACATTACGGATTTTTGCGATAATCTCATTCAGCTGCTCAACGCCATTTATCTTAAATCCGATACTGATGGATGCCGTACCCTGCTTGCTGGTTCTTACATTCATCGAAGTTACATCAATCTTGTTTTCAGTCAGAACTCTGGATATGTCAACCAGAACACCGATCCTGTTGTTGGCGTATATCTTAATTTCGGCAGGATATTCGCCGACATCTTTAACATTTTCATCCCATTCTGCTTCAATAAGCCTTGCCCTGTCTTCTTCAGGAAGATTAATCACATTTATACAATCTGTTCTGTGAATGGAAACACCCCTGCCTCTGGTTACAAATCCTATTATTTCGTCACCGGGCACCGGGCTGCAGCATTTTGAAAATCTTACCGCCAAGTCGTGCAGACCTTTTACCACTATGCCGCTTTTTGATTTTGCTGTGGGTATTTTAATGTCCTTGTTTCCGACTATCCCTGAAAGAACACTTTCATCGGTAATTTCCGCTATATTTTTCTTGCGGTGTTCTTCCACAAGGCGGTTTATAACTTGGCTTTCTTTTAATCCGCCGTGTCCTACGGCAGCAAGCAGAGAATCCCAGTCTTTAAAGCCATATTTTCTAAGGACGGCAGCCGTATATTCCGGCTTCATCAGATCGCTTAAAACAATATTTTTCTGCTTGCAGTAGTTGGCAATTAATTCCTTACCTTTATTTATATTATCCTCTTTTAATACTGATTTAAACCATTGATTTATCTTATTCTTCGCCTGGGTACTTTTTACAATAGACAGCCAGTCCCGGCTGGGTCCCTTGGAATTTTGGGATGTTATTATTTCTACCCTGTCTCCGTTTTGAATAACATAATCAATCGGAACCAGCTTGCCGTTGACCCTGGCACCGACCATCTTATTTCCTACGGCACTGTGAATGCTGTAGGCAAAATCTATGGTATTTGAACCCCTCGGAAGGGTTTTTACATCACCGGTAGGTGTGAAAGCATAAACACTGTCGGAGAATAAATCAAAGTCGTTTTTAAGTAGGCTTAAAAACTCTTTATTGTCCGACAAATCCCTTTGCCATTCCAATACCTGCCTAAGCCAGGCCAGCTTTTCTTCTTCTGCCTTTGTCGTAACACCTTTTCCGTCTATGCCCTCCTTATATTTCCAGTGGGCTGCAATACCGTATTCTGCCGTTCTGTGCATTTCAAAAGTACGGATTTGAATCTCAAAAGGCTGTCCCATGGGACCTATTAATGTAGTATGAAGGGACTGGTACATATTAGGCTTAGGCATGGCTATATAATCTTTAAATCTGCCGGGTATCGGCTTATACATTTCATGGATGACACCCAAAGCCGCATAGCAGTCTTTTAAGGTATTGACAATAATACGGACGGCAAATAAATCATATATTTGGTCAAAGGTTTTATTTTGATTTACCATCTTCTTATAAATACTAAAGAAGTGTTTTATTCTGCCGTCTATCTTTGCCTGTATGCCGGCTTCACTGATATGTTTTTTGACGTCCTCAACTATACTGTCGATATAAGCCTGGCGCTCACTCTTTTTATATGCCACTTTTTCCGCCAATTCCTTATAAACTTCCGGCTCCAGATATTTTAAAGACAAATCGTCAAGCTCCACCTTAATTTTGGATATACCAAGCCTGTGGGCAATGGGAGCATAAATGTCCATGGTTTCTCTGGCTATTTCTTTTTGCTTTTCCGGAGACATATATTTTAAGGTCCGCATATTGTGAAGCCTGTCTGCCAGCTTAATTAATATTACTCGGATATCCTTTGCCATGGCCAAAAACATTTTTCTTAAATTTTCTGCCTGGATTTCAACCTTATCCTTGGAATAATTAAGCTGGGTCAGTTTTGTTACACCATCCACAAGTAAAGCGATTTCGTCAGAAAACATTTCAGATATCTGTTCGAGAGTAATTTCGGTATCCTCTACCACATCATGAAGAAGACCCGCTACTATACTCTCTTTATCCAGTTCAAGATCGGCCAAAATATTTGCAACAGAGAGTGGATGTATGATATAAGGTTCACCGGATTTTCTGTACTGGTCCTTATGGGCTTCCATAGCCAGTTTGTAGGCTTTATCCAGTAAGGTAATGTCTGCAGACGGATGATACTTGATAACTTTGTCTGTCAACTGCTTATACAACTCTTCGGGCGTAGCAACAGAAGCTGGCACCGCTATGGATGCCGGCTCGCTTATTAAGCCCTGATTTGTATAATCGTTTATATTATCCATAATATCACCGCCTCTTTTATGTCATACACCAAAACTCTTTGCAATTTCACCATATACTACTTCTTTCTATTATAATTAATCATATTGAATAACTGCATCAACATCAAATCCGGCCAATCTTTCACGACCTTTAAGGCCTTTAAGCTCTATTAAGAATATAATTTTTACGACTTCGCCGCCTAACATTTCAACCAGCTTGGTTATGGCCTCAATGGTTCCTCCGGTTGCAATCAGGTCATCTATAATAACAACTTTCTGTCCTGGCTTGATTGCATCTTTATGGACCTCAATAGATGCTTTGCCGTATTCCAGTTCATAATCGATTGAAACGGTTTCACAAGGCAATTTCCCTTTTTTTCTTACAGGAATAAATGCTTTATTCATATTATACGCAATAGGAACGCCAAAGATAAATCCTCTGGACTCAGGACCTACTATAAGATCAAAATCTACATCCTTTAAAAGCTCCTGCATTTTGTCAATAGCAAGCTTTAATCCTTCTTTGCTTTGGAGTATGCTTGTAATATCCCTGAATATTATTCCGGGCTCCGGAAAATCAGGTATACTTCTTACATAATCTTTTAAATCTTTCATTTTCACCCAAACCTTTCTTTGGATCAATTTTAATTTTTGATCCTATTATAGATGAATATTATATCACTTCCGACATTACTTCGCAAATCTAATTCATTTTTAGGCATAAAAATATAAGAAATTTTATTATCGGTAGTTTTGTATCATTAGTTGTATGCTTTTATATCCGTTATATTCATTAATATTCGGATAATATGTAACAGTAAGTTTTATATTTGAACCCCTTCCTGTCTTTAATCGCCAGACTTCGTCCTGTCCGTAAGTATCGCCGATGTATTTAAAAAACCGATCCACATCTCCAAAATACAGGGCATCCATCTCTCTTCCGTATTGGTTTCTTACGCGCATTTTTATACCGCTTGCGTTGCTTCCGACAATCATAAGAGACTTTACAGTCAAATCTTTTTCCGCAAATAAGGGTTTGCTGTTTCCGTTACCGAAAGGTTCAAGTAGCCTAAGTTCTTTTACCAGTCCTTCCGACAAATACCCCAGCGGAAGCAGGATATCTATAGTAACCTTAGGTTTTAACATTTCTTCGGTCAGTGTTGAATTTTCATTTAAAACTTTTCTCAAAACTTCTATATTTTCAGGCAGGATTGACATCCCGGCCGCCAATGGATGACCGCCTACTTTTATAAAAAGATCTCTGTGTTTTGACAATTCTTCAATCATATTGTATTCATTTATGGATCTTCCTGAACCTTTGACATGCTCGGCCGAATCCGTAAGAACTATGGCAGGCCTGTGGTATCTTTCGCGAAGTCGTCCCGCAATAATTCCAGCAACACTTTCATGACAATCCGGAAGATATACTACAAGCACCTTGTCATCTAACATATGCTCATCCTCAATCAATTTTATAGCCTTCTCCAGATATTTTTCAGTCATACTTTTGCGGGATTCGTTAAGACTTTTTAGTTCTGTAGCAAGGACCAAAGCTTCACTCTTATTTGGAGCTAAAAGCAAACTAAGTCCCTTTTTGGCTGTATCAAGCCTTCCTGATGCGTTCAGGCAGGGACCGATGATAAATCCAAGATGAAAAGCTGAAAGATCCTTGTTATTTATCTGGCATATTTCCATAAGGGTCAAAAGGCCGATATTCGGTGTATTTTTTAGCAGGTCAAGCCCGTGTTTTACAATAATTCTGTTTTCATCTACCAATTCCATTACGTCACAAACGGTAGCTATAGCGGTATAGGATATCAGTTCTTTCTCGTACTCATCTTTTTCAGGTATGTCGTATCTTTCAAGTAGGGCTACCGCCAGCTTATACGCAACCGCTGCTCCGCATAAGCCTTTAAAAGGATACGGACAATCAGGCCGCTTGGGATTGATTACGGCATCGGCCTGTGGAATAACAACTTTCTTATCTTCCGTTTCAAGTAGGTTGTGGTGGTCGGTTACAATTACTGTCATACCGTACTCTTTAGCTTTCAAAACCTGCTCCATGGCAACTATGCCGTTGTCGCAGGTAAGCAAAGTATCTATATTTTGGGCTTTTGCTTCTTCTACTATTCTCATATTTATTCCGTAACCGTCATTAATTCGGTCCGGAATTTCATAGTCCACATTAGCCCCTAACATTTTTAAAGTCCGATACAGGATGTAGGTAGCTACCACACCGTCAACGTCATAATCCCCGACAATACGGATGTTTTTTCCGTTTAAAATCTTTTCCTGTAAAATATCGCAGGTTTTTTCCATGTCTTTTAGCAAAAAAGGGTTATACAAATCTTCAAGACTGGGATTTAAGAAAACTTTGATTTTATCCGGATCTTCCAGGCCCCTGTTTACCAGGCACCTGGCCAGTACCTCACTAATACCGCACTCTTTCATTATATATTCAAAATCTGCTTTTTTGTTCTTAATAAACCAATTTTCCAAAATGTCCTCCTATAACCCTTTTTCTATCTCCTTAATCTTAAGATATACGGCTTTAGCTAATTCTTCATGACCTTTTTCATCTATATGGATTGCATCCCTATCGTCGGCTTTTGCAAAATCTGCAGCATCCATAAAATAACACCCATATTGATCAGCCACTTTCTTAAACTCCGGTGCCAAAAGCCTTGATTTTTCCGCACCTTTCAAGCCGAAAGCCTCAAAATACATTGAATCCACTATCTTATCGCTTATATGAATCGGAGATATAATCAGGATGTCTTTGTTATAAATACTGGGATTTCTAAGAATTTTAATTAACTGTTCCAATCCTTTTGCTATGTCCATTACTGTAGCAGAAAATTTCTCTTTGGTATCATTGGTACCAAGCATAATTATAACCAGGTCCAGTGGCCTGTGGGTGGCAATTAAAAATTCAAGGTATTGGCTTCCGTTGGTAAATTTATTGTCAGGATCATCATAAACAGTCGTTCTCCCGCAAAGCCCTTCTTCAATTACATAATAATCGCTGCCCAAATACTTTTGAAGCAATCCGGTCCATCTTTTATTCCTTTCATACCTTTCTCCGCTTCCCGCAACAAATCCGAAAGTATTGGAATCACCAAAACATAATAAATTCTTTAGCATCCTCATCATCCTAACCGTATTAAATTATATCTTGAATTTAAATCAATTTTTTAAAAAAAGCAATGTTTATATTCTTGTATATCAATTTTATTCAATAAGAAATCACGAATAATACCACCAAACTGAATAAAAAATAGGCCCGGCACAACACAGGCCTACGTTTCAAGTCAATTCATAATAAAAAGTACTATATTCTGAGAATATAATACCTAAAGAAAGCAACCATACTAAGTTTGATATATAATATCAAAATATCAAAAAATTGTCAAGTTAAGCGGATTTATTCATAAATTAAGATTTTTTGGCAAGAATATTGTATGTATATTTAATGGTATGTTATAATATATCATATCGTAATAAAAACTACTTAACAACATAACGATATCCTGATCGGATTATCAAATGCTGTCAGAAAACATATATAATACGGAGGTAACCTAATGAGAGATTTTGTAATAACAACCGACAGGACCTGTGATTTACCGGACAATTTTATTAAAAAACATAATTTGAAAATAATCCCTTTATACTATAGTTTTGACGGTAAAATCTACGGAGAAGAAGACGATTTGGATCCTAAAGAATTTTATGATATAATGCGGGCCGGTAAAATGCCCACCACAATGGCAGCAAATCCTGAAGCTGTAAGAAAAATTTTTTCGGGCCTGGTAAATGAAGGATACGATATACTACATATCGCATTCTCTTCGGCCTTAAGCGGCAGTTGCTCTGTGGCCGAAACCGTTGCCAGGGATATTTGTGAAGAAATACCCGACGCAAAAATTACCGTAATAGATTCTCTTTGTGCTTCCATGGGCGAAGGCCTTTTAGTCTACAAGGCCGTTAAAATGAAAGAAGAAGGCAAATCATTGGATGAAATAGCCAAGTGGCTTGAGGATAACAAATTAAACCTGTGCCATATTTTCACCGTTGACGATCTTCACCATCTGCGCAGAGGGGGCAGGTTATCCAGGACATCGGCTATAGTAGGTACATTAATCCACGTAAAACCGGTACTTCATGTAAACAACGAAGGAAGGCTTGTTCCCTTAAATAATGTCAGGGGTAGGAAGAAAGCCCTGATTTCTTTGGTTGAACAGATGGAAAAAAGGCTTCCCGGATACGAAGATAAAAATGATATTGTGTTTATAAGTCACGGGGATTGCCTTGAAGATGCCGAATATGTAGCTTCCCTTATAAGAGAACGGTTCGGTATAGAAAATTTCCTGATAAATTATGTTTGCCCGACAATTGGTTCCCATTCAGGGCCCGGCACAGTTGCTTTATTCTTCATGGGAAATGAACGATAAAAATATTAAGATTACATCAGAAATTAACTATTACTGAGGCTGATTTCAAGCGTATAACATTTTTATATTCGGTTTTTATATATATAATTTCATGATAAATAATTATCCTAGTAAAATTTAATGAAAAAATTAAAAATAATGCTCATTCTAATAATTACAAATAATTTATCAAGTAAAAAAGGACAGCTTCCCAATTTAATGAG
Organism: Herbinix hemicellulosilytica; assembly: GCF_002904165.1. Taxonomy (GTDB): domain Bacteria; phylum Bacillota; class Clostridia; order Lachnospirales; family Lachnospiraceae; genus Mobilitalea; species Mobilitalea hemicellulosilytica. The sequence continues at coordinate 216,589 of NZ_CVTD020000017.1, forward strand.
AAACTGTCCTTATTTTTTTATCCGAAATGTTAGGATATCTTTCTTTAACTGAAAGCCCCCTTGTGAAGATTGCTTACAACCTCAGATACCCTGTTTTTAGCTTCTTCTCCCGTTGTGGAGCTTTCAATATAGTTTATAAGTTCCCTCTTTTTTTCGTCAGGTAAATTCGCAAAATTAGTCATAGCTTTTACATCCAGCGCCAGCTTCATACCAAGACCTACCGGAAGCTGGGTCCTGCCGTCTATTAAAGTCATAATTCTCTCCTTTCATAAAAATACGGAATAAATTTAAAAATAAGATTCCGGATTTATTTTTATTATTTTAAACAAATAACTTTATTATGTTATAAAAACTGTACCATTTTTCATTTAATTTATTAAATTACATTTATTTTTCGTAAATTTTTATTATGAAGTCACTTTTTCCATTATAAAAATAACCTGAATCCAATAAATATTGGATTCAGGCCTATAAAAATTAAAACATATTGATTGCTATCATTATTAAATACTTTTTAATAGAGTTCAAAAATTAATAATTGGTTAATCTACTGTATTCTTATAAACTCCTCTATCAGCTTTTCTACCGACTTTAAGCTTTCTCTCCAGAATTCGGGTTTTTCAAGGTCAATTCCTGCTTCCCTTGCAGCCCCTTCAACCGTACTTACGGTTGTTGCTCTTAACATAGCCTGGTATTTAGGCACAAAGTCTTTTCCTTCACTCTTATATTTTTCAAACAGGCCTCTGGCAAGCAAGCCTCCGAATGCATAAGGGAAGTTATAGAAGCTCAGTTGTTCAGAATAATAATGGCTCTTTACCACCCACATGTATGGATGAAGACAGTTGTGGTCAAGGCCGTCTCCGTAAGCCGTCTTTTGGGCATTGAGCATAATTTCATTCAAATCGTCGGCAAAAAGGAAGCCGGTTTTACATTTTTCAAAGACCTCGGACTCAAATAAATATCTGGAATATATATCACATATTATCTGGGTAATATCCTGAAGCTGGCTTTCGATAAGGGCCATCTTTTCTTTTCCGGATGCCTGCTTTATGGCAGCTTCCATGATTAACAGTTCATTAAAGGTAGATGCTGTTTCTGCCACCGGCATACTGTAATCAGTATTAAGAGGCAGGTGGTCCTGAATATGAAGACCGTGGTAAGCATGGCCGAGTTCATGAGCCAGGGTGCACACATCATTTAAGTTTCCGCTGAAGTTTGCAAGTATTCTGCTTTGTTTTATAAAAGGCAAATTATCACAGAATGCACCGCCCACTTTACCTTTCCTGGGAAGGAAATCTATCCATCTTTCTTCGAAAGCCTGATTAATCAAATCAACTAAATCATCCGAAAATTCTTTGAAGTTCTCTGTTAAAAACTTTCTTGCCTCTTCTACTGTAAACTTTGCTTCGCTTTCACCCATAGGAGCAAACAAATCATACCAGGGCAGGCCGTTAGTATGCCCCAGAAGTTTTGCCTTATGTCTTAGATATTTATGGAATACCGGCAGATACTCCCTTATGGCTTCAAGCATAGCATCCAGGGTTTCTTTTTTCATTACGGACTGTTCCAACGTAAGGGCAAGGGGTGATTCATATCCTCTTAATTCACATATGGTATTAACCTGAGTTTTTATATTGTTCAAAGAATAACTTATGGCATCTTTGATTTTTTCATATGCTTTAAGTTCTGCCTCATAAGCATCCTTCCTGACTGAAGGATCTTCACTGTAAGCAAGATTCCTTATCTGTGAGAGGGTTAACTTTTCACCCCTGTAGTCCGCTTCAAGGATTGACGTAAGATGTCCCTGCATACTGCTCCAGGCAGCACCGGCGGATATATTCAGTTTTGCTATTACATCTTCAACATCATCGCTTAACAGATGTTTTGCTTCTTTTTTAATTTCATCTATATAGAATGAATATGATTTAATCTTTTCGTGCTTTTCTTTATATTCTTCTATGGATTTAATTCCTGCAATCCATTTCTTTATTGCAGAAACAGGCTTTGATGTTTCACTCAGGATTTTATCCAGATTACCCAGTTCACTTACTATAGTGCTGTCAGTAGTATTTACCGCTTGTCTAAGCTGCAAATAAGAGCCTAATGATCTGCTTAAGACCTGCAACTGTTCCAAATAATCAAATGCAGTTAATAGCCTCTTTTCTTCATCCTCACCGTCTTCTAATTTTCCGCTGAAAACTTTTATATCGTTTATCAGTTGCTTTAGCTTATTTAAATCATTTTTATACTTTTCATCATCCAGTCCTTTATAAAGCACATCCAACGACCATTCATAATTCATAGATTTTCTTCCTTTCCGTAATGTATTTTTTCTAGAGTAAGCAATTTTTCCTTTATTTCAATACCACCGCCATAACCGGTCAGGCTTCCGTCGGAACCTATAACTCTGTGGCAAGGTATGATACACATTATAGGGTTTTTATGGTTTGCCATACCTACAGCCCTGCAAGCATTTGGGTTTCCTACGGCAATTGCAATATCTTTATAGCTTCTGGTTTCACCATAAGGTATCTTTAGCAGGGCATCCCAAACCTTCTTTTGAAAGGGCGTTCCTTTTGGATTAAGGCAGATGTTAAATTCTTTTCGTTTTCCCTCAAAATATTCTCTTAGCTGAGTGGCGGCTTTTTTTAAAAGTTCTGTTTCTTGAATAACATAATTTTTCGTATAATAATCTTCATTTTCATTTTTAATCAGTGTAACTTCATTTATTCCCGTCCCGTCTTCGCAAATAAACATTCTTCCTATGGGCATATCATAAAAATAACCAACTGCCATAAGCGCACCTCACATTTATTATAATCCGATTAAACCCAAATCATCCGTTAAGTACATATCTTACTTTTGCCCGTTATGTCATTTTAAGCCTCTTAATTTTTAATTAATATGTACACGCGAGTAATTAACCTGCTGATTTCAGTAATAAATTTTACCATATTATTTTCAAATAATCTATTCAGATTAAAAAACCGCTAAAATAAAAATTTGAATTATGAAAAATGCCCTGCCTTAAAATATATTTAAGTTAACTATAAAATCATCATTTATGTCATAATATTGAAGGATATACTGATATAACCCGCATAACATACTTTAGTCTGTTATGTGAAAAAATAATGTTATATCTGTATATCCCGATTTCATTAATACGTATTAATTTTGGCTATCAATAATGCAGTTTATTTTATCATTACATCAGCTCAATATATTAGCAATCATACTTATGAAAATACTTTAACTCTTGATTCCAAAGGTGCAAAGTCTTTCTCACCGGGTTCGCTTGTGGGAGCTCCAAAAGGCATCTGGGCAATAAGTTTCCATTTCTTTGGCAAGTTCCACTTAGCCTTTACCTCATCGTCAATCAAAGGATTATAATGCTGAAGGGATGCTCCGAAACCTGCACCCTCAAGGGCCAACCAAATAGTATACTGCAGCATACCAGAAGACTGCAAAGACCAGACAGGGAAATTATCCTTATATAGTGAATACTGATTCTGAAGGTTTTCAATAACCTCTTCATCTTCGAAGAAGAGAACGGTTCCGTATCCGCCTTTAAAACCGTCAATCTTTGCATCGGTAGAAGCAAAGGAATCGGCCGGTACAATCTTTCTTAAAGTTTCTCTTGTAATCTCCCACAGCGCATCATGGTTTTCTCCTAAAAGGAGGACTACCCTGGCACTTTGGGAATTAAAGGCAGAGGGTACATATTTTACGGCATGCTCAATAATTTCTCTTATCTCCTGATCCGAAACCGGAGATTTCTTTTCTATTCCGTAATAGGAGCGGCGTTTTTCCATCAGTTGAAACAAATTCATATCTTTCATCGTTCATACTTCCTTTCTATAATCAAATATCGGTTTTATTATTGGTTTTAATGCAGATTATATATTCATAAACCTACTTTTTATACATTCATATATATCCTGTGTTTAATAATATCAAATTGAATTGTTTACAATTATATTTTACACTTTATTTTCTTTTTGTCAATATCTTTTATTGACATTTTTTAAATAATTGTATAAAATTTAATTGCGCGTTTACACTATATGATGGCGACGTATTTTAAATATAAAGATAGGAAGGTTAAAATTATGAGTACTCAGTCAAATATGGAAGAATCCAATAAATATGACATACTCAAACTGGATAATCAGCTCTGTTTTTCCCTTTATGTTTGTTCAAAGGAAATAATTCGAAGATACAAACCGCTTTTAGACCCATACGATTTAACTTATACGGGATATATTATTATGATGGCTTTGTGGGAAGAAGACAATATCACCATAAAAGCCCTGGGAAAAAAATTATACCTGGATTCCGGTACCCTCACTCCTCTTTTAAAGAAAATGGAAGCACAAGGGTATATAAACCGTAACCGCAGCAAGGATGACGAGCGGAATGTATATATAAGCCTCACAGAAAAGGGAAAGAAGATGAAAGAAAAAGCCCTGTGCATACCGGAGCAAATGATATGCCTTTTGAAACTTGACCCGAAAAAAGGGATGCAGCTTATAGAAGAACTAAAAAAAATAATCCGGATATTATCCGAAGCCGATAACGAAAACACTGTTGACCAAAAATAAATGTGAATAGCTTTATAAAATAAAAAAAGAGCCTTTTATAAAGAATACTAAAACTCTTTATAAGGCTCTTTTTTAACAACTCTTTATTAAATTGTAAGAAGAGCTAACAGGATTATCGCATATATAGCGATATGACCTATTTTTCTATTATTATATATTTTCATTTTTTAATGTATCCAGAATATTTTCGCGGCGAATTTTTCTCATGGAATACATCATAGATACAAATACCACTAAAAATACACTAAATATGCTTATGAATATGCTTTTTACAGGAATAAAAAATCTTATATCCACTCCTTCCGTCATACTTAAATAAATAAGATAAGTAACACAAATTGACGCCGGTATACCATATAAAAGGGCTTTTAATCCATAGAATATACATTCATAATTTAACATTTTGTTAAACCCACTGTTTGTTATACCTACTGACTTTATCATGGCAAATTCCCGTCTTCGCAAATTTATATTTGTACTTATGGTGTTAAATACATTTGCTATTGTAATTAATGACATAAGAACAATAAACCCATAGGCAAAAACATTTAATATAGTAATGATATTTCTGTTATCCTCCACCTGTTCTGCTATATTAAATATATCTGTTGTATCAAGGCCAGCATCGGTCAGGATTTTTTTTATGTCCTCAATCACTTCGGCAGGTTTATCCGCTTTAAAGTACATATAAAATACATTATACCAAGGTAAATTTTTGACACTGCTTTCGGTATTTTTTATTACCTCATCGTCAACAATCAATAAAATACTGTTTACAGGGCTATATTCCGAAACCCCAATAGGCACCGTATCGGCAAAAGCTCCTATCACAATGGTTGCGCCGTTTAAATTATCAACTTGGGAAGTATCTGACTCATTGTAATCAATTTTAGAATAATCATATACAGTAATAGTTGTTTCATCATGCTTTTTAAATATATTTGAATTAATATATCTTCCCTCATCTTTACTAAAATAATGCTGTTTATCGACTGCTACTGCAGTAATCTCATCCGAATTTAAAAACTTTTCCTTATTAAGGCCCAACACGCTTATATAGTCTACAAATGTATTATGGTCAACGCTATATACAATGATATTAATCTCTACATCGTCTCCGTCGTTATAGCCATATTCAAGCATTCTGGAATAAAAGGACGGTTCAACCTGGTCTTTAGATAGTGCAGCATTCCAAAAGCTGTTTCTTATAATTGATCCGTCTTCTATACCGTCTAAGTTGCAGATATTTTCAAATGCCAGTAAATGATTTTGGCTTAAAACATCATTTTTATATATAGTATAAGATATATCATAGTTATAATCTTCATATACATTCTCCACACCCTTTGTCAGATACATGGAAAATGCTGATGTACTTATAAATAGCAATACGCTGATAAAAAGGGAAAATACCGTACTGCGATAACGCTTTCTATTGCGTTTTAAGTTCTTTAAAGCAATATCTCCTTCAATTCCGAATATTTTTCTTGTCAGAGCAGAAGTCTTAACTTTCTTGGCGGTTAATTTAATATCCATGGTCTGCCTAACCGCATCCATAGGTGATATCTTCTTAGCTCTTCTGGCAGGAATATAAGCAGATATTAATATGGTAATTATACTTACAAGTGCCGCAACTATAACAGAGGCTACCGAAACCGATAAAGACAGTTCTACCGGATAACGTTCACCGAACATTCTGATAAAATTATCCCTAAGCAAATATAAAGTTACCCCTATTCCAAGGATACCTGAGCCTATCCCTAAAGGTATGCCTATTGAGCCTATAACTAAGGCTTCATACAAAACAGAATTTATCAGTTGCTTTCTTGTGGCACCTACACTTGAAAGCAGCCCAAAATGTTTCCTTCTTTCACTTACAGAGATGGAAAAAGAGTTATATATCAGTGATACGGAGCCTACCATTATTAATACCATAACGATACTTGCAAGTCCGTATAATACCTTGTTAAATCTGTCTATATTGCTTATTCCCATATATCTTAAAACATCATCATTATATATGACGCTTTCAATATTATATTTTTTAGAAATGTCATTTTCGAAATCATAAACTTTCCTTGGGTTTTTAAGTTTTAAATAGACGGATATCCGTTCATTTTCTTCAAAAGTTATGTTTGTTTCGTCCAATCTGGTAATTATACTGTAACCCGGAGCCGAATAACCTTCTAATTCATAAGGAAGCCGTTTGCAGATACCGACTACGGTAAATTTTCTTGTTCCCGTAATTTTTAACTCTTCTTTTTCCCCTTCATCTTCGAAAGTAATAGGATTATACTGATTTAACACATACCCGTCCAAATAGCGCAGCCCCAGCTTTAGTTCAATTTGATCACCGATCTTATATTCCACCCCGCCGTTGGATAAGACATGCTCGGAAATTAAAACTTCATCACCATTTTCAGGCAGTCTCCCCTCAATTAAGTACAACGGCAAGGTATCCAGTGCTTTTTTGTCCAATTCCATAAGATAAAGATATGGTTTATATTGATTTATTCCTCCAGTTAAATAGGCATAATATCCTTCCTTAACAAGGGATATTTCGGCCACTCTTCTATCCTTTATTATCTCATTGTAAGCTTCTGAATTATTTAAACCAAACATTATATGCCAGTCACCGATTTTGGCAATTGAATAGTTTACTATATATTGCTGTATGCTTGATGTAAAGGCGGTAACTGCTGTAATCATAGCCGCCGATAAAATAACTCCGATTATGGTTACTATAGTCCTGGTTTTATTCTTTATTAAACTTTTTAAGGTGATTTTATTCATTATATTCATTGTCTGATCACCTCATCTTTAGCTATTTTGCCGTCTTCTATACTTATAATTCTGTCAGCCTGCAGGGCTATCCTTTCGTCATGGGTGATCAGTATTAAAGTCTGATTATATATCTGGTTATATAATTTTAATAAGTTTACAATTTCCTCGCTATTCTTACTGTCAAGATTACCGGTCGGTTCATCCGCCAGCACAATAGCCGGGTTATAGATTAAAGCCCTTCCTATAGACACCCTCTGTTGCTGGCCGCCGGATAACTGATTAGGCAAATGTTTTTGCCTGCCTTTCAAACCCAAGGTCTCTATCAACTCATTCAAATGTTTCTTATCAACGGTCCTTCCGTCCAATAAAATAGGCAAGGTCATATTCTCCTCTACATTCAGTATAGGAATAAGATTGTAAAACTGATAGATTAAACCTATTTGCCTCCGCCTGAATATAGCCAATTGTGACTCATTTAATTTATAGATATCGGTTCCGTCTATATAAACTTTCCCTGAAGTAGGTGTATCCACACCTCCTATTATATGAAGCAGTGTAGATTTACCCGATCCTGACGGCCCGATAACAGCCACAAACTCCCCTTTTTTTACCGAAAAGGATACATTATCAAGGGCGGTTACTGCTGTCTCTCCCTTCCCGTATATTTTAGTCAGATTTTCTACCCTAAGTATTTCCATAGGTTAACTTCCTTTCACTATCTAAAATTTCTTTAAACATTTATGTTTAATGTTATTCTAAAGTCTTCAGATGACTTTCAGGTGACTGTAATTATTACAAAATTGTCATTTTTCATAAGTTAAGCAAATTAAACGCAAAAAACCCACTACCAACTTTTACTGATATGTGGGCTTTCTGATTTTCCACTTTATTAGATTACAGATTTATATAATTTAACGGTAAATGTACTTCCTTGTCCTTCCACGCTTTTTACCGATATATCCCCGCCTTGTCTAAGGATAATACTTCTGGACATAGCTAATCCTATACCTACACTGTCCGATGATGAGTTCTTTCCCCTGTAAAACCTGGTAAAGATATATGGCAGATCTTCCTTGGAAATTCCGACACCTGTATCTTCTATTACAATTTCACTGTAAAGGGGGTTGTCATTTACGCTTATTTTAAGTTTTCCCCCCGGCATGGTATGTTCTATACAATTTTTTAAAATATTAAGCAGTGCCTCCCTCATCCAATGGGGATCACAGGTAATTATATTATCTTCCCCTGAAACACTTAAGTCTATTTCTTTAAGCTCCATCGGTATTAACACCGGTTCAACAGCAGATTGTATCAAATCTCCTGCTTTGATCCTTACCTGTTTCATTTCGATAACATCGGCATCCAATTTTGAGATTGTTAATAGGGATGTTACCAACCATTCAATCCGCTCTAATTGAGCATATATTTGGGATGTGAATTGCTTTCTTTTGTCAGCCGGCAAATTTTCATCCTTCAATAAATCCACCATAACCATCATGGATGTCAGCGGGGTTTTCAGCTGATGTGATATATCAGCCATATGCTCTGACAGAAGAATTTTGTCATTTTTTAATTTTTCATTATACTCCGATAACATATTGGTAACTTTATAAATTTCGCTTTTTAATATACTTAGCTCACCTTCTTTGTTATCTCTTATGTCTAATGAATATTCCCCCTGCTGTATTTTTTTTAAATATGCTGACAATTTTTTAATCTGGTTATACCGGTATAGGGTAAGGGATATGAAATACACACTCAATAATACGCCCTGGGCTAACAGCAGGATTCCGAATATTTTATTCGTCCGAAATCCAATAAGGGAAAATATAGAAATGGTAATTAAAGTAAATATAAGTACTGTTCTGAATTCTTTATTCCTTAAAGCAATCATACCGACCTAGCCTTTCAATTGATACTCCTGCTTTCTATCTGATAGCCCAAACCTCTGACAGTCTTGATAATGTTTGGATTTTGCGGGTCATCTTCAATCTTTTCCCGCAGCCTTTTAATATATACCGTCAGGGTATTATCATTAACAAAATCGCCCGATACATCCCATATATACTCAAGCAGCTGGTTTCTGGACAATATCCTGCCTGAATTCTGCAACAATGTAAGAAACAGCCGATACTCTAAAGCAGTCAAAAATATAATGTTTCCGTTCTTTATTACCTTGCCTTCTTTAAGATTTACTGTAATATTATCGATGGTTATAATATCTTCATTAATATTTTTATTTGCTTTGCCAGTTCTTCTTAAAACGCTTTTTATTCTTGAATGGAGTTCTCTGACACGGAAAGGTTTAGTTATATAATCATCGGCACCGATATCAAGCCCCATCACAATGCTGCCTTCATCGTCCCTGGCTGTCAGAAATATTACAGGGATATCCCCCATTTTTTTTATTCGTTTGCATAAATCATAACCGTTGCCATCAGGTAAAGCTATATCAAGTATAGCCAGGTCAAAGCTGGTCTTTCCTACTAAATCAATAGCCGATTTTACGTTGTAGCAACAACTTACCTCAAAGCCTTCCTGGGTAAGATAATATTCCAAGCCCTCAACTATAGCCTTATCGTCTTCTACTAATAACAGTTTAAACTTTTGTAACTGTGGTGAATTTGCAAATTCTATACTCATAAATGCCCTACTCCTTTTATTGTAAGGTCTCTTGCCCATTTATATCTATAGTATTCTAATTTTTTCAAACAATCAATATCCACATTATACATAAATACATATGAAATATTTGTCCGTAAAATTTATTGAATTGAGTACGCTTTGACGTGATAAGTAGGCAAACCAAAGTATTGTAAAAATTTATACAAAAATTTCGGATGAATTATCTTCAAAATATTAAAAGAGTTTCTTAAACGAAACTCTTTTTACACAATCCTGTAGAGATTTGCCTCATAAGGCCTTAATATATCTGATATATCATTGTAATTGGACAGAATAAGCTGTTTGCTTTTATATTTGTTTGTACTTCTTTTTACGGGATATTGGCAAAGATTGCACTCAATAAGGAATGTACTGTCTTTGCTGCTTCTGATATATGTAAATACATTTTTCTTCTTCTTATCCAAAATCTTAATATCTCCGTAAACAAAAGCTTCGTTTTCCTTTCTGAGCCTAATAAGTTTCCTGTAAAAATTAAGGATGGAATCTTCGTCTTTAAGTTCTGCTTCCACATTGATATTTTTATAATCGCCGCAAATCCCTATCCAGGGCGTCCCCGTGGTAAATCCCGCATTCTCGCTTGCATCCCATTGCATCGGAGTTCTGGAATGGTCTCTGCTGCCGCAAAGTACCTTTTTAAACGCCGCCTCTTCTCCTACGGAAACTTTCAGTTCATTGTATAAATTGATACTTTCCACGTCTCTCAAGTCGTCAATGGATTTAAAATCCCTGTTTACAGCTCCGATCTCCTGCCCCTGATAAATGAAAGGGGTCCCTTTTAGGGTGAGCTGCATCATGGCAAGGAGCTTCCCGAGGGCTTTGCGGTAAGCAGGATCGGGATTTACCTTTGATATCATCCTGGGATTGTCGTGGTTTTCAAAGAATAAGGACATCCAGCAATTATCCTTATAGTAATTTTCCATCCAGTCGATCATATATTCTTTATAATAGTTTAAATCATAAAGATAATCATCAAACTTGGAATGTCCCGGTGTTTCCAAATGGTCAAATGAAAAGATCATATCAAGTTCTTTTCTGTAAGCAGCCGTAAGAAGCTTACTCATTTCCATTCCTATGCCCGGTGTTTCCCCGACGGTAAACGCATTATACGGTTCAAAGGCTTCTTTTTTAATCTCTTTCAAATAATCGTGAAGTTTAGGGCCGTAAAAATAATGCTCAACTCCGTAATAACCCATCAGTTGCCCTATTAATTCATTCCCGTCAGGCAAACCCTCTTTCTTTGAAATATAATTGATAACATCCAGCCTGAAACCGTCAACTCCTTTGTCAAGCCACCACTTAATCATAGCTATGACATCCCGTCTTAGATCGGGGTTTTCCCAGTTTAAATCCATTTGCTTTTTGGAAAACAGATGAAGTGCCCAGGCATCCAGTTTGTCATAATAGTTCCATGCCGGACCGCTGAAAAATGAAGTCCAGTTATTGGGCGGGTTCCCGTCTTTATTGTCTGCAAAATGATAATAATCTTTATACTTTTCGGACCCTTCCAGGGCTTTTTTAAACCACTCATGTTCATCGGATGTATGGTTTATAACCAGATCCATAATAAGTTTCATACCTCTTTTATGGACTTCCTCAAGCAAATTATCAAAGTCCTCCATGGTGCCGAATTCTTTCATTATGGCATAATAATCCCTGATATCGTATCCGTTGTCGTCATTGGGTGAATCATATACGGGAGACAGCCAAATGGCATCAATGCCAAGATCTTTTAAATAATCAAGCCTTGAGCATATTCCTTTCAAATCGCCTATGCCGTCCCCGTCTGAATCCTGAAAACTTCTGGGGTATATCTGGTATATTACAGCCTCTTTCCACCATTTTCTCTCAAAATCCCCCTTTAAATTTTGAGGTACATCCCGTTCACTGTTTAATAAATCTAAAATTGTAGCAAAAAAATCTTTGTCTATTTTTCCCTTAGTCAAGGATACCAGTGTCTTTATGCGAAGATTTCCTATAAGAGGATTTGTAGCAAGTTTCCTGCTTTTATTAAGCTGAAGAAGAAGCTTATTGATTATGTCACGTCCGATTGGATTAGCGTAAATATCTTTTACCCTGCTGTTAAAATCCAGTTTTTTATTCATCCTGTACCCCCCATAATATAACGTTTACATTTATAATAATCGCATATAATTATCATACTTCAAAGTTCCTGATTAATCAATTGTCGAAAATATAGGGCTTTAAAACATTAAAAAAATATAAAAACTATAGGCAAGGAAAATAATATGCCCCTTTTTAAAGCCGTTTCACCAACTGCTAAAGTATTGAACTGCTGTCATTTAAATTTAATAAAAAAGCAGCTTACATGGATGAATAAATGTTCCACATAAGCTGTAATTTTGCTTATCATAGAATTATTTCTATAAATTAAAGTCTTCCTCAAATCCCAGCATCAGGTTCATATTTTGGATGGCAGCCCCCGATGCACCCTTTCCCAGGTTATCGATTCTGGTTATTATCATCGCTATTCCTCTTTCGTCATTGCCAAGAACGAAAATTTCCGCCCTGTTGGTATTATTGCAAGCTGTTATATCAAGCCCTCCGTCAAAAATTATTTTATTTATTTCATCACTCTTGAGGCTTTCCTCATCTATATAAGGCATTACTTTTATGAATTTTTGACCCTTATAATGCTCTTTATAAACGCCGTGAAGTTCTTTTCCGTTTAGTTTTTTATTAAGGAGTCTTGTATGAACAGGTATAGTTGTGGCAAGCCCTTTATAGTAGCCTGCTACAATGGGAAGAAAAACCGGGCTTTGGGTAAGACCCGTATGCATCATCATCTCTTTTAAATGCTTATGATTTAAACCCAGGCTGTAAGGTCTTGGAGCTTTAGTATAAGGATTGTCTTTGTTGTTATCTTCGTATTTTTCAATAAGACTTTTACCGCCTCCGCTGTATCCTGTTATGCTGTGGCATGTAACAGGGTAGTCCGGTGACATTATATTATGTTGAACTAAAGGATATACGGAGAGTATAAATGCTGTGGCATGGCAGCCGGGATTACTTACCCTTTTGCTTCCCTTTATGGCCTCTTTATGGGCGTAAGAAAGCTCAGGAAGTCCATATGTCCAACCCTGCGCCGTCCTATGGGCCGTACTGGTATCGATTATTTTTGTATTCGGGTTTTCTACCAGGGATACCACTTCTTTTGCCGCATCATCCGGCAGGCATAAAAACACAATATCTGCTTCATTTATGCATCTTTTTCTTTCATCCAAATCCCGGCGTTTATCATAATCAATTTTTATAAGTTCAATGTTTGTATATTTACTAAGCCGTTCATGAATCTCCAAACCGGTTGTACCGCTCATGCCGTCCACAAAAATTTTCTTTTTTGCGTTCATATTCTAAATCCCCTTATTGTATATTTATGCGTTATTATTTATTAATATACATATGTATACATCATATGTCAACATATAATTTATAAATATCTACTAAATAATAATAA